>CAMNUE010000006.1 GCA_946560065.1 uncultured bacterium
ACATTCTTTTTATGTGTCTACTTTTACTTTATCATTCCACTTAAAACTCTTTCTAAACTCTTTTTAAAATCATCTGATTTTTTTAGTAAAAGTGCACCTGACATCATAAAATATATTGGCACAGCAATTTTACACACAAAAAAATAAGTCAATGATACAAACCATATTAAAGATGATTTTTCAGACAATAACACTGAACTATTAGTATGATTTACAATCACTAAAAAACAAGCAATAATTCTAAGTATATCAAAATATATATCTAAATTCTTATTTTTCATTTTATTAGATGATTTCATACAATACTACTCCTTTACTAAACTCTTTATGTCTTATCATAACAAATATTTTCGTACAAATTAAAAATTAAAAGTTTGGATTTAAACCCAAACTCCGAATATAATTCCTGCCATTGCTAAAATTAATCCTCCAACCCAGAATAGCTTAACAATGTCAGTTTCCATCCACCCTAATTTTTCAAAATGATGATGAATTGGTGTCATTAAAAATAATTTTCTCTTAAATACTTGAACCCAAAAAGTTTGAATAATAACACTAAGTGTTTCAATAACAAAAATTCCTGCAACAACTAGTAACGTTAACTCTCTATGTGTAAGAATAGCAATTGCTCCCATCACAGCACCTAAAGCTAAAGAACCTGTATCTCCCATTATAACCTTAGCTGGATGAGTATTATAAATCAAATAACCAAATAAACTTCCTACTAAAATTAAACTGAATATTCCAATATCTTCAAATCCAACTGATAAAGATATTAAGGAAAATGCAATAAAAGCAATTGCTGATAAACCTCCAGCTAAACCGTCTAATCCATCAGTAAGATTAACTGCATTACTTGCTCCAACAAGAATAAATAATATTACTAAACCATAAAGCCAACCGAACTCTATATCAATTCCAAGTGTTCCAACTACCCAAGCTGTTTGTCCACCACTTCGCATATAAATATAGAAAAAGCCAATTGCAATCAAAACCTGCATAAATAATTTTTGATAAGTAGTTAATCCTTCATTATTACCTTTTCTAATCGATAAAAAATCATCTAAAAATCCTATACAAGCATACCCTAGAAAAACAAGTAATACTATTCCTAAACTAGAAGAATAGGTAACTTTCTCTGTGATAATTAATAAAAGTGTTGCTAATATAGTTGGCAAAATAAAAATCAAACCACCCATAGTAGGAGTTCCTTCTTTTTTTCGATGTGCTTCTCCTACAAATATTGATATTTTTTGACCAAAACGTAACTTTTTTAATATTGGAATCATTATCAACCCTAAAACTGTTGAAGATAAAAATCCTATCATTATTGCAAAAATAGCTTTTGTTAACAATAACATCTTGTTCTCACTCCATTTCTTGAAATATTATATCACAATTACTAAAATAATATGACAAATTAGACAAATTTACAGAATAGTTTACATAGGATATTCTCCCATAGTTTTAACCTTGACATTATTTTTCTCTAAAATAATTTCTTGCTCTTGCTTCATTTTTTCCATCTCATATTCTTTTTCATCAATCTCTTCTTTGATTTTTTTTAAATTAGCTAAAAGCTCGTCTGCCTCTGGTAAGACTCCTAAATAATCTTTAAATTCATCCTTTATTTGAACAATCATTTTATCTATTTGTGTACCAGTTTTATCAAGTAAATCCATAGCATCACTTAAAGAACTTATACTTTTTTCTATATCACGACTATAATCTTTTACTGTAATAACGCGATATTTTTTAGTTGTTGTCTTTGGATGCAGTAATTGATTTAAGAAATACAAATAAGCAGCTGTTGTTGTTGCCATACTTCTTCCTGCCCTAGAACCCGGAAATAACATTGATAATGTAAGTAGCTTAAGTAATTTTCTACTTTGTTTATTCATTGCCTCTACTTCGACTTCAACTTTTTCGGAGACAGAAGTTGCATTTGCAACTTTTTCACGAACTTCTTTTAATAAAGAATCTTGATCATATTGAAAAGCCAATAAGTCCTTGTTAATTCTATCTATATTAAAATATTTTTCTTTAAGTTTATCAAATTTCTCTTCTTTAATTTCAAACCTTTCTTTCTTCTCTTCAACCTTCTTATTCAAGTCATCTTTCTTAGAGTCTAATTCATCTAGTTTTTCTGAAATTAATATATAAAGTGGCGAATCCTTTATTTCTGCAACTAGTTTTTTATCCTTAAACTCTTCCAAATATCCCTCAACTAACGTATAAATATAATTATCATCGTATTTGTCTAAATCTTCTATTTTAATCTTTCTCTTTAATTCTTCAACTTTACTAATAATAAAAGATAACCTTTCCAAAATCACTTCTGTTTCTTGACTAAGTACCGCATCATTTTTCTCATCTACTAAAACATTATATTCAAAAATTAATTGTCTAAGATCATATCTAATATCTTTTAATTGTCTTTCATATTCATCAATTATTTTTCTAGCTTTTAATTTACCAATTTTTTCTCTAATATTGTCAGGCAAACTTCTCTCATCAGCTAAATCATAATCATAACTATAATCACTACTATCAAAAGAAAACTTATTTTCCTCTTCATAATCGCCACTATCTGCAATTCCTACCTTTGTCTTACGAATAGGAATTTCTTTTTGAACTTCTACTTTTGTTGGAGACTCTTTCTTCTTTTCTCCCTCAACACTTTTTTCTTGAGTCTCTTCCAAATCCTCTCTTTTCTTTTCTAAGTCTTCTTCCTTAGTAAGTGGTGTCTGGAATATATTGATACCATCAATTATTGTTGACTGTTTTTCTTCAACAACAGGAATATCTACAATGATTTTTCTACCCGTTTCATCAACAATAATTTTACGTCTTTTAGAAGATTCCCTTTCTTTTCTATCCTTTTCTTGTAAAGACTCCGTAGTATGTTCAAGACCATATTCTTTTATTCTCCATTTAGATTTTTCATCCTCTAAATCTATATCTTTCTTCCCACTCGAAGTATCATATAAAGTTTTTAATGTCTGACCAACAATAATTAATGGAAGCGTTTTTATAAGAACAAATTTTTGTTGTTTTTTTACTTTTTTTTCAAGCTCCTTTAACTCTTTTTCTTCTATTTCATCAAGAAGTTTTTTCTTCTGTTTTTCTTTTATCTTCAAAGTTCTTCTTGAATCATTATGTCCACCTTTTACCCCAATTGTTTCATTCATAGTATCACCTTCTATAATTTTATCATAAATTTAAAAAATATCATAAAAAAAGGTGTATTTTTACTACACCTATTACTAGAAAGAAAATCCAACTATAAAATCATAATTATATTTTCTAAAAGAACTATTAGTAATTATTTATCGTCTTCCTCAAGTGGTGCTAATTGTTTTTTCAACATATTCTGAACCATACTTGAATTATAAAATTTAGAAGCAACTTTCCTATCCATTTGGTCTTTTATAACACCAACAGTAACCATCGAAGTACAAGCATAATCAACAATCAATGTTACTCCTGAAATAAATTTTGCCATAGCACTATTTAAAAATACTAATGGTTCAGCAATTTCCTCTGGAGTTGCCAATCTCTTAGCTGCTCCAGTATGAGAAAGCAAAGCCTCTTCCCCTCCAGCTTCAACTTCGAATTCTCTCTTCATTCCTGTATCAGTACTACCTGGTAAAACAGCATTTACCCTTATTCCCTTTTCTCCAAACTCAACAGCCATTTTATTAGTATAATAATTCATTGCCCTTTTTGATAAAGCATAAGCCATCATTCCAACACTATCAGGTTTAGCAAACGTATGTAATACATCAACCATTTCATCCCAACCTTTAGCCTCAATAAATTTCATATATTCCTTTCGATACTTTTCCCAATTTGCTCCACCAGTAGAAGTTACGTAAGAAATACTAGCACCAGATTTCATACGTTTAATCAAATACTCCTCAGTCATATAAACATTAGCAATATAATTTACCGTAAAAGTCGTATAATAATTAGTTCTCGCACCAGAAAGTCCTGCTACACCAAAGAATGAATCAATTTCTTCAGGCAACTTTTTAAAAGCGGCATCTATTGATTTTTTATCACCTAAATCGACCTCAATAAACTCCTCAATTCCTTTTATATTAGCTCCATTACGATCTAATGCATAAACCTTGGCTCCTAAATCAACTAATATTTCAGCAGTCGCCAAACCAATACCAGACGCAGCTCCTGTTACAACACAAACCTTTCCTTCATATCAAAAATAATCTTTCATCTTATCACCTCATCCTAATCTTAATATACCAAGTATATCATAATTCAGCATGATAAAACACCAGATTTAAACATATATTATTTTAAATATAATCTGACTTTACTTCTATCTTCAATTACTTCTCCTGCACTAGGAGATTGTTCAAGAACCTTTTCTCCATCTCCTTCTGTCACAATTTCAAAATTAACAAGTAATTTCTTAGACTCACTATAACTCTTTCCAACTACATTTGGAACCTCATAAGTAATCTTATCATTCCATTCTAAATCTTTCTCTATCTCCCCGTCTTGTTTTTCTATATCTAAGGCCTCAATTATATCTAAAAGTATTCTTCTCGCAATCGGTGTAGTCGTATAACTAGAAAGCATTGCCGTATGTTTAGGATTATCAATTGCCAAATAAAGTACTGCTTCTGGATTATTCGCAGGTACAACTGACATAAATGACATTATATAATTATTAGATAAATAAACACCATTCTGACTTTTTTGAGCAGTTCCTGTCTTACCACCTATCCTATATCCTTCAATAAAGGCACTCTTTCCACCACCTTTAGCTACGACATTTTCAAGAGCCACTCTCATAATTGCTGAAGTTTTAGAAGAAATAACCTTTCTTTTTAAAATTTTATGATACTCTTTCACAACTGTATTAGTATTATCACTTATATTCTTCACAACATAAGGTGTATATAAATAACCTCCATTCACAACACTAGAAACAGCCATCACCTGTTGAAGTGGTGTCACACTTATTCCCTGACCAAAAGCCGAAGTTGCTAATTCCACATTCCCAACCCTTGAAAGTGGAAACAAAATTCCCTTTCCTTCTCCATTTAAATCAACTCCTGTTTTCTCCCCAAAACCAAATTTATTAATATAAGAAAATAAGCGTTCCTTTCCAAGTAATTGACCTAATCTAACAAAACCAGGGTTACATGAATTTTGTAAGACTTCCATAAATGTTTGATCACCATGACCTCCAGCTTTCCAACATTTTAAAATACTTCCATCAACATTGACTTTACCAGAGTCATAAAAATGATCATTAAAAATATCTATTACATTCTCTTCAACAGAACTAGCCATTGTCATAATCTTAAATGTACTTCCTGGTTCATACGATGCCCATATTGGTAGATTACGACTAAGAACTGAACTATCATAATTCTTATAATTATTTGGATCAAAATCAGGTGTCGAGGTCATTCCCAAAATTTCTCCACTCTTAGGATTTACAACAATCGCTAAAGCCATTTCTGGTTCAAACATATCAACTATATTATCCATTTCTCTCTCTAATGACTTCTGAATATTAATATCAATAGTTAAATTAATATTCATCCCACTGGTAGGCGCAACATAAACATCAGTAAGATTAAGTTTATTTCCATGTGCATCACTAAAATACTTAATTGCTCCATTCTTACCAGTCAAATACTTATCATATTGCAGTTCTAATCCTGATAAACCTTGATTATCAATTCCAACATAACCAAGCGTATGAGAAAGTAAATTCTTATAAGGATAATTTCTCTTAGCCTCTTTTACTAAATAAACACCATCTAAATGCAGATTACTAATCTTCTCTGCCACTTCATAAGAAAGCCTTCTCCCTTCAGGATGAACTCTCTCAATAGAAGTTTTTTTATAAACATGTTTTTTCATCTCATCATAACTAACTCCAAGTATACCTGCAAGGCCTTCAACAGCTCCTTCTTTATCTGTAATTTGATTGGGAATAAGAACTAATGATGTCGTCGTCAAATTATCCGCAAGAACTACCCCATTTCTATCTAGAATCTTCCCTCTATCAGCCTCTATCTCTAGATTTCTACTCCACAAATCACTTGCTAAACCATTAAGCTTTTTATACTGAAAAACTTGAATATAAAAAACTCTAACTACTACTAAAGATAATAATAAAACCATTATTAAAAAAAGCACTTTAATTCTAATATCAATATTCTTTAAAAACATAAGTCACCTCTTCTTAAAAAATATGTTCTAAAGAAAAAAAGATGACAAAAGTCATCCTACAACATTAAAATACTTATCAGTAATAACCTCAAACACTCTGCTTATTACCATAAGTAGTGGTACAATAATTATCCCATAATATAAAAGATAAAGAATAACATAGTGATAAAATCTATTAAACCATTCAAACTTTTTCTTCAATGTCTTATATGAAAAAGACACTCCAAAAAACACAATTAATATAAATAAAATACCTGGTAAAAAAACAAGATAACTAAAAAATATAAGAAAAATAACAGTAAGTATACTTCCAAAAATAGCACCTATACTACCAAAACCAGAAGTAATCAGAGAAAAGAAAATCCCTAAAACTAAAAATATAGTCCAAAAAGACAATGGAAATAATAAAATAAAAATTGCAATTTTCTTAAAATTAAATTTATTTTTATAAGTAAAATAACTAGTTAATAATACTATGAATAAGTAGATAATCAATATAGTTAAAATCGTTGTTAAATTAAATGAATTAAAAAATCCTTGGCCATTGACATTAATTATAAAAACTTTACTTGAGTCATTAAATTCATTATTTATCTTAATTATTTTATTTTTCCAATCTATTAAATAATAACCTGCATAATTCCTACTTGTATCAGGAATTCTAACTATGTATTTATAATCAGTAATTTTATTATTATTAATCTTATCATATATAGTCAATTTTTTATTAAGTAGACTATATGAATACAATTGATTATTTACTTTAAAAACATATCCATATTTATCTGCAATTATTAAATCAATACCTTGAACAATATCATCTTCAAAAACTTTCTCAATAGAAAGTCCTTCCTCATATTTATAAATCCCATGTTCATAAATAAAATAAATACTGTCATCTCTAGAAACATAATAATCTCCATAATAACCTAGTTCTTCAATTTTTTTGATTGACTCCCAGTATTCATCTTCGAGTAAATTGACATAATATTTACCACTATTTTTATCTTTAAAAACATCATAACTATCCTCTATTGTTCTTTCTACATATGATTTAGAACAAAAACCCTTCGTAGAAAGAGTTGTTGAAACACAATTAACTAAATCATCTTCATTTACATATATTATAGAACCAACTTCATCAGCTTTAATATCTATGTTACTTGAATTAATAACTACCCTTTTAGAACCAAAAATAAAATCCAATTATTATAGACACTACCCCTAAACAAATCACAATTTTTCTTCTATCTCTTACCATCATACTACTCCTATATAACATATTATATCAAAATCAAAACCCAACAAAGCAACATATATTCTACTTTTCTTTATAATTCTAAAAAGCTCTCCATACCTACTATCACTACTATAATGATATAATATTTTATATTAAAAAGCAAAAAAAGAGATCTAAATCTCTTAAAACCTCTTACTTTTTCTTTGGAAATATAAGCATTCCTGTATCTTTACTAATCACAACCGGATTACGAGAAATTAAACTAATTGCTTTAACTCTTGCATTATCCTCTTTTTTCTCTAAAAGCATAGCCTTTGAAGGAGTCATCGCAAAAAAAATTTTTTTAGCTGAATAATATGTATAAACATTCTTTTTATTCTCTTTTTCTAAATCAGATAAAACTGTTCTCATATAATCACCTTCCATTAGCACTTTTCTTTCTAATACCATCATACTATTATTTATATATATAAATCAAACAAATATTTTAGATATATAGTATAAAAGTTATTTATATATCTATAAAACAATAAAAACTATTTATACCAAAAGAAAAATCATCATAAAGACGATTCTTTTTCTAGATAATCAAATATCAAATTACTACTAGTGGTAAAATAAGGAAACTCTATATCTAAGTTCTTATAATGAATATATGTTTTCTTAAGAGAATAATCACACCAAATTAATAAATCAATTTCATTTTTATCCATCATCGCAACATATTCATCATAATATTTATCTTTTTCTAAACTATAACTACTAATCATACTTCTTCGAATAGCAATATCTCCTCGATTATAAACCTTATAATCATTTTTAAAATTACTATGAATACTATTAGAAAAATCAGTAGTCTTAAAATATTTTTTTTGTAAACTCACAACATCTAATTCTACTCCAAGTTCATTAAATAACTTTTCATCCTCTAAACTAAATCTACTACTAACTAAATACTCTGTATCTGCAAGAACAGTCAAAAATATTAACTTAAGCTCCTCTTCACTAAATTTATAGCTATTTTTAAATAAGTCATAAATAAGTAACCCAGTAGAAGCATACTCAATTTCAATTAAATCTTCAACTTCTCCTGTAATCTTATGATGATCAATACTTCCAAGAACTTGATTACTCTCAATAAAATCCAAACTATTATTATCAATTAATAGAAAATATTTATTACTGTAGTCATCAATTACTTCATAATCTTCCTTCAAGTAATCAGTAATTAATTCTTTAGAAACAAAATTTTCATCTCGCACTGAAAATACAGCTTCAATCCCCTTACTTCTAAGAATATTAGTCATAATCAAACTAGAAAATACTGTATCAGGATCAGGGTTATTATGTCCAACCACATAAACTTTTTTATCTCTACAATTAGAAAGTATTTTTAAAAGTACCTCTCTCTTAACCTTTTCTCTAACAACTTCTAAAATCTTTCCCATATGATTTTCACCATCTAAATTGGGTCCCATTCCCCAGAAAGATTCCTTTACAGTCATTTCTTTTATCTCTACATTTCTAGTTTCAATTAGCTTACTTCTAATATCACTATTCTGTCTAAACTTTTCCAGTACTCCTTCATACATAACACCCAGTTTAATTTCACGAAAATTATCAATTCTTTTATTCTTTCTATCTCTACCAATAGCAGCAGCTTCTTTAGCAGTAGAGGCATTAATTATCTTATTTTTTATTTCTAAATCATCAAATTTTTCGGACTGATAATAATGTTCTGCTGTCTTAAAATATTTACCATTCTTATAAAAACCATACTCTGAATAATTTGCAAGATAACCAAACTCCCCGAATTCTTTATAAAATTCAATTGCCATTATTCTACTTCTCCTGGATACAAATATTTTTCATCTTCACTTATTTTATTATTAAAACCGTCAATTAAAATTCTTTTTCTAAATGATACTTGTCCTTCAACAGAAGCCGTATTAAATAAATCTAATTTTTCAATTGAAATAGTATCTTTAAAATCACATCCTAATAACCAAACATAATTTTCTTGTTTCATAGTTGAACAATGTCTACCATAATTTCTCTCATGTATTGGAGTTAATGGTTCATTAATAAAAGTTGTAAGCCCTTTAAATAGATTAATTGCTCGACCAAGATTACAAATCATTCCTGTATCAATCGTAAAGTTCTTATCGAAAAATACATCTGAAGAATATCCTGCAATCTGTAATGCTTTTAAATAAACATCAATTATTGGAATAATATGCTTATTAATATATTCACTTTTATCATTTTTACCAACTTCTTCATAATACTTAACATATTCTTTCAATATCTCAATAACTTCATAACAATCAGAATACTCAGTACCACTTACATTATCTTTTAACTCTAAACCCCTCTTTTCTTTATAATTATATAAAGCATTTAAAAAGAATCTTTCAGTAATCAAATATCCAGAATTCTTACGAACATCAGTCTTTGGATAGATATTGATTCCATAATTTCCTGTACCAGTAAGTTTTGGATTAATTGAATAATAAATACCATCTTTATTTCTAAATAGATATACATCAGCATACTTTTCTTGAACTAATTCTTCCTTATCCAAATAAGTTATTAATTCTTCTTGACTGCTAACCTTAAATGGTAGGTTATATTCAATAAACTTAACTTCGTCTCTACTTAATTCTAAAGAATGATTATAAGGATTAACAATAAAAGATTCCTTAATTTCAACATTATCATCAACTGATATAAACAAATAATTTGCAGTTGCAATTACCCTTTTTCTATTATATTCAAAATCAAGTACTATAGAATTTTCTACTAAAGGATTATATCTAAGTTCAACACACATTTTTCTAGAACCAGATCCGAACTTCTCATAATATGGTTTATAAATATTTAAAAAATTCCCTAAATCAGCTGCATAATCTTCTAAAGAGTTCTTCAAACTAGCTTCTTCCCACACTCTACCATACTGACTAATAGAAAGTCTTACTCCTCCTAAAGCATAAATAAGTTCCTTTGAACAAATATTCTTATGCATTTTATTCAATTCTTTATTGAACCTAGAAAAACCAACTGTAGATATTCTAGTTCTAACGCCTAATTCCTTATAACACAAATCAATAAATTCTTCTAAATGCGGATATGCAGCAATATCATTATTTAAGTAAGGAAAAATAACACCTACACGATGTTCCTTTCTATCCCAAGCTAAAAGCAAATCATCCTTTGTATAATTCTTCGCTGTATACTTAAGCGCACTAATCACATTTCTTAGAGATTCTAATCCCCAATATTCACTTCTACATACTGAAAATTTACTACAAAAACTACAATTATTAAAACATCCAATTTGTGGTTGCAAATGCCTCATTTTTGAAACAAAGTTCTCGGGTAATTCCATAAACTCACTATATAATTTTTTTCTTATTTCTAAATCTTTTAGAGAAATCTCTTTCTCATCGTTTAATAAAAATTTCATACTTATTCCCCTACTTTATCACTTGTCAACATCTCAACAAACTTTCTTGTTGCCGTTGTTAAAAAATCATCTATATATACACAGCACACATCTACCGCTGGTAAATCATTATCAAAAGAAATAACTTCAAAATTATCTTTATCACTCTGTGTGTCTATTACATTTTTAATAAAATACCCTATTCCTACCCCACGTCTTACCATATCAATCATCATCTCTGTAGTCCAGGATTCCAAAATTGGATTAAGCTTCGTATTTTGAGATTCCATATACTCATCAAGTTTTAATCTAATCGATGAAGTAGCACTAGGTAAAATTAGTGGATAATTCTTTAAATCTTCTACTTTATTTATTTCAACATCATCCATAATGTTCTTATTATATGCAAAACAATTATATAACTTAGAAAGTGCTACTTTAGTTACATTTTTATGGCTATTAATAGGCAATGTATCAACAATAACATCTAACTTTCTAGTCTCAAGCATTTCTACCATATCGGATGTAGATTTACTTACTATCTCAAATTTAATTCCTGGATAAATTTTTCTAAAATCTGCAATAAATCTCGATAAATAAAATATTCCAATATGAGATGGTGTACCAATTCTGATACATCCAATATTAAGACTATTTAAATTCTTTATATGCTCTTCCGCATCATTTAAAATATTAAATGCTGTTGAGACATATGAATATAATTCTTTTGCTTCAAGCGTTGGCTCTATTCCCTTAGAATTTCTATAAAATAAAGTATATCCAAGTTGACTCTCTAATTCTTTTAAACTATAACTAATCGCTGGTTGAGAAACATAGAGTCTGTTAGCCGTTCTTGAAATACTCTTTTCTTCAAATAAATACAAAAAGATTTTATATAAATTATAATCAGTGTTCATAGGCAACCTCCATGGCGCATATTATAGTGCAATTTTATAAAAAAGTCAAATGCCATAAACTAATTTTATAAGAAAAAAATAGTCTTTCGACTATTTTAAGTTTAAGAACCAGTACTACTATATTTCTTTATTCCTAAATAAAACACAATAATACAAGGTATTACATAGAAAAATACCAAGAGTGGAGAAAAGCCATATAGTAAATTATCTTTCTTTCCCACAAAATATAATAATGGATAATAATTTACAAATCCATAAGGAATAATGAATGTAAAAAACAAAATAAATCCTTTACTAAATATTCCAATTGGATATTGAGCCATGTATTTACCACCATCAGTAAAAACATTTCTAACTTCTAACCCTTGCACTGTTATAAAGCAATAAGAAGCTGCTAATAAAAATATCCCAAAGAAAATAACAATTGCTGAAATAAGCATTAAAAATAATGTTAAAACTCTCATTAAATTCCATTCTATATTTAATTTTATCAAAGCAATCACTAAAATTATAAGAGCTTGAATAATTCTTGAGACCTTAATAAAATCAGCATCATTACAAAGTACTTGTATAATTAAATTTTTAGGTCTTAATAATAACCTATCAAACCCTCCCTGAATAATTAAAGTATCAAACTTATCTATTCCCCTCGCAAACACCTCATTAACTGCATAACCAAACTGTATTATTGCAAAACAAAGTAATACTTCATATAAAGTAAATCCTCTTATATTATCAAATCTCTTAAACAAAGCTAAAATTACAAAATAATAAGCAAAAAAGATTAATACTTGGGAAAGAAAAGAAAAAATAAATGATGCTTTATACTCCAGTTCAGCTTTTAAATGTAGAGAAAGTGCTTTTAAATATAAACTCATATTAACCTCCTTGAACAACAACCCTTTTAAGGTTTCTTTTTAATAAAATATTTCCTAAAATAATTAAAATAAAAATCCAAAAAAACTGAACAAATATTCCTTTGATTCCAAAAGCAATCGATAAATCTCCAACATATATTCTAAATGGTAAATCACTAATATATTGAAATGGTAAAAGACTAGAAATCTTCTTTAAAAAGTCTGGAAAGAATGGTACCGGAATAACTAATCCTGACAATATATCTCCAATTATCATAAAAACATTTATTATTCCTTTCTCATTCATAGTCATTAAAGTAAGTATTGGATAAAGTGTAGTTAGAGTAACAACTAAAAAAGCTCCCATTATTAATGAAATAAGAAAGACTATAAAATTAGTAAGTGAAGCTGCACCACCTAAATTATAAGGATATGGCAAAAATACTGTAATTAAAATTACTGGCAAAAATCTCATCAAAACACTTGAAAGTCTTTGTCCTAAACATTTAAAATACCACATAAAATACATATTTTTAGGTCTAGACAATTCATAAGAAATATCTCCATTCCTAATTATTGTATATAATTCTGTATCTTTATAAAACTGATAAACAAGTGCAAAAAAAGCTTGATTAAGCCAAATATAAGTAGTAAGAGAACCAATTGGCATTGGTAAGCTTCCACTACCAGATTCTGCAAAAGCAACATAAACCATAATATAAACTAATCCAAAAAATAATTGAGTTACAGCTCCAGCATAAGCAGCACTTCTATACTGTAATCCACTAATAAATTTTAATTTAAAATAAGTAAGATAAGCTCTCATATTGCAAAATCCTCATATAGCTTAACAATTATACTATCTATACTTTCATTATCAATTTCAATATCATCAATTTTTATCTTCCTTGAAACTATATTAAGCAGCTCAGAAACTGTAATCACATTAGTATCAATAGTTAAATAATAACCATCTTTAGTTTTTTCTTTCTTAATTACGCCCTTATTTCTAATAATTAATTTCTCATTACTTTTAATACCTATATATCTATAAGTACCATATTTATTTTTCAACCTTTTCAAGCTCCCATCATATAAAACTTGACCTTTACCAATGAGAATTATTCTCCTAGCGAGTGTAGTTATATCAGACATATCGTGAGATGTTAATATTATTGTTGTCTTTTTTTCTTTATTAAGCTTTTTAATAAAGTCTCTGACTAACTGTTTTGATACTGCATCAAGTCCAATAGTTGGCTCATCCAAAAATAATATTTCTGGATTATGTAACAGTGATGCCGCAATCTCACAGCGCATTCTCTGACCTAGACTTAATTGCCTAACTGGAATGTTTATGATATCTTTTAGATTTAATTTTTCAATCAAATCACTTTTTGTTGCTTGATACTCTTCTTCTGGGATATCATACATGCTTTTTAATAAGTCAAAAGTATCTTCTGCTGGAATATCCCACCATAATTGGCTTCTCTGTCCAAATACTACACCAATTTTTTTGACATATTTTTTTCGATCAAGCCATGGAACCATTCCATCAATCATGCATCTTCCTTTATCAGGGGTCAAAATACCACTAAGTATTTTAATAGTAGTCGATTTCCCCGCTCCATTTGGTCCAATATAACCAACTATTTCTCCTTTTTCAATTGAAAAAGAAATATCGCAAACTGCCTTTATGTTTAAATACTCTCTTTTAAAGAAAGATTTAAACGCTTCCTTCAAACCACTCTTCTTAGAAGCAACTTTGAATTCTTTAGATATCTGTTTAACCTCGATGAATGACATTTTTATCACACTCCTTTCAACAACGCAAAAAAGCCACATATCTCTATGTAGTACATATCGATATCTAGCTTCTCTGCAAAAACGTCTATTTGACTATACTATATTTTATCTAAAATTACAAGTCCTTTTATACCTCTTTCATCCATAAACCATGTTTATTACAATATGCATATAATTTCATACCTGCAACATATTTAGCTTCAACCTCTGCTTTATCTCCTGACTTAAAATACTTGGTCATATCAGAATCATTATATTCAATCATAATCCATTCAATATAATGATCTTCTTCCATAACATGATTAACAGAAACAACTATCTTATCCCCATCTATTTCATATTGTGGAACATGCTTTTCAATCGCTGCATCAACACTATTCGCAACAATTTCCTTCTCACTAACATCAACAACTTCTTTCATAACCTTATAAATATTGTGACTGCCTTGACATTCTATTAACTTCATTTTATCCCTCCTAATTAAAAATATTTATTTAATTATAACATTATTATTACTATTTATTAAATCTTTCTTCCCAATCTTTTAAACGGAAACCATTAAGAACGAAATCGTTTCCAATAAGCATTGGTCTTTTAACAAGCATTCCATCACTTGCAAGTAATTCGATTTTTTCTTTATCTGACATTTGCGGAATTTTATCTTTAAGACCTAATTCACGATACTTCATTCCACTAGTATTAAAAAATTTTTCTATTTTCTTACCACTAAGTTTAATATACTCTTCTAATTCTTCATAATTAGGTCTATTAAGAACAATATCTCTTTCCTCAAATTCAATATTATTTTCTTCTAAATACTTAACAGCACTCCTACAAGTAGAACACTTTGGATAAATATACAATATCATTTTAACACCTCCTAGATTATGATATAATTAATTTAGTTTTAAGTAAAGGAGATAAAATAAAAATATGATTAAAATTGAAAAAGTCAAAAAAGAATTTAAAAAATTAGATAAAAATAAGAAAAAGAATAAATTCTTCGCTGTTAATGACATTTCCCTAGAAATAAAAAACGGTGAAATAGTTGGCATCTTAGGACCAAACGGCGCTGGTAAAACAACTCTTCTGCGTATGATTGGTGGAATAATGGAGCCGACTACTGGTAAAATAACTTATGATAATAAATCATTTAAAATCAATGAATTAGAAATTAAAAAAGAAATAGCTTACTTATCTGGAAACACAAAAATCTATAAAAGTATTTCTCCTTATGAACTATTAAAAATGTGTTTAGAATTTTATGACTACCCAGAAGACTATGAAAAGAGAATCAAAGAAATATCTAAAGTACTTGAATTAGATAATTTTCTTTATAATAAAATAGAAAATCTTTCTACTGGGCAAACACAAAGAGTAAACATTGCTCGTTGCCTAATTCATGACCCCAAATATTACATCCTAGATGAAGCAACAAGTGGCTTAGATATTATTTCTAGTCAAATAATTCTAGACTTCATAAAATCCGAAAAAGAACGCGGAAAAACAGTAATTTACTCTACTCATTACATGGAAGAAGCAGAAAATATCTGTGATACTGTCTATATGGTCAATAAAGGAAAAATAATCGCAACTGGAACACCTAAAGAAATCAAAAGCGAAACAAAAACTACAAACTTAAGAGATAGTTTCTTTAAACTAATTGGAGGTCTAAAAAATGAAGAATAAAATATTTAGTATTTTAAAAAAAGAAATACGTGAAGTATTCAGAGATAAAAAATCTCTTTCAATGATGTTACTAACACCTTTGATGATACCATTAGTTTTAATAGGAGTAAGCGCTTTATTTGATAGTAACATTAATAAAGAAATAGACACTTATGATAATATTGGTTTTTCTTATAATCTAACAGAGATAGAACAAAAACTTACACATTCTTTAAAAATAAATCCAAAAATCGGAAATCAAAAAGAAATAAAGAAAATGTATCAAGAAGATAAAATAGATGTCTATATAGAAAAAAAAGACAATAACTACATAATTAATTACGATGAAAATAATGAAGAAAGTGCGACAGCATCTCTTATTGCTCAAGAATATCTAGAACAATATAAACTATCACTTCAAGACTCGTATCTTAGAGAAAACAAAATAGACAGTAATGAAGTCTTTAATATAATGACCATTTCTTATAACAAAATTGGCTCAAAAGAAGATAACTTCTATGTAAATTATATAACTACCTATGCCTTTATCTTTATTATAATGTCAATCACAGTATCTGCAACCTATCCTGCAACAGATACAACAGCTGGAGAAAAAGAAAGAGGAACACTAGAGACTCTTCTAACATTCCCAATTAAAAGTAGAGATATAATTATTGGCAAATATCTAAGTGTTTCAATATCTTCAATCATTACAGGATTATTAGGATTCGGTCTATCACTTATATCATTAACTTATATTTCTAAGACATTCACATTATTTAAAGGAATAAATTTAATTCCTTCAGTCTCAACAATATTAATAACAATTTTAATCATTATTAGTTATTCACTTTTAATAAGTGGCCTTTGTATTGCTATAGCTAGCCTCTCTAAAACATTTAAGGAAGCACAAAGTGCACTAACTCCAATTACCCTTTTAAGTACAATTCCTGGACTTGTAGCACTTATGACTAACATCAAAACAACAACTTTAATTTCAATTATTCCATTCTTAAATTATACTCAAATATTCAATGACATTAATAGCAATCATACAAGTATATTAAATATCAGCCTAATGTTTATATCAACCATCACATATACAGGAATAATACTATTTTATATAATTAAACAATATAAAAACGAAAAAGTTTTATTTAACTCATAAAAAAAGTAAACAATTAGTTTACTTTTTTCTTTTATTTTCTTCTTTTACTTCTTCAGAATCATTTATATATTCATCCATCATTTCAGTAATTTCATTTCCATATACGCCTTTTTTACCATAGTTAGCATTCAATGATTTAGAAACTTGTAATGCAAGTCCAGCAGCTGAGGCTGCACAAACTAAAGTTGATGCCATATCACTTGGTAAACTTGATAAAGCCTCCACATGATTTATAGCTAATCCTTCTAAACCACCAGCTAAATTAGTAGCATCTAACATTGCTTGATTCATATCTGAAATAGCATTTGGATGAGCAACTACATAATCTATAGAATCTTGAATTCCACTTAAATCAAATTGCGGATGAGACTCTGCATAAGTTTTCAAAATATTAGTACATTCATTAGAAACATTAACTAGTGTATTTTGAGCACTATTGGCAACCTTGGCCATTTGATGAATAGCCTCAACTTGGTTGATAGCACCACTTCCATATCGTGCTGTTATATCATTAATTTTAGAAGTAACATCTTGACTAAAGCCATTAAAGAATGTATGACCTGCTTCATCAGCAGCATGATATGCATCGGTAAAACTCCAATTAGACATATCCAAACTTGATCTTTCAATCATGTTAGCAGAAGATAATACATCTTGATGAGCCTGTGCTTCCATACCATCTTGAAATACTCCACGTTTTCCTTCAATATCAGCACCAGTCTGATGAACATAATCAATAATATTATCATTAGCAGCATTAATATTCGCAGCATCTGCATTTTGTTGTTTCAATAACTCTTGAGACTTAAATTGATGAACTAAAGAAGCATTTATAGCACTAGTTACAGCACTTGCAAACACAACAGTTGTAATCATATCTCTGATAAATGGATCATCACGATAATCAAATTGTTCTGCCAAAGGAGAATAATATTTACTTCCAACACTTCTTCTACCCAAAGCACTTCTAGCCACTTCTGTATTCTTATAATAACAACTTTCTAATCCCATAAAATTATCAAGTATTGCCTCATTATCACCTTCAGATAATGCTTCATTTAAGTTTTCTCCATACTCACCTAATTTATGTTGAAGCTCATTATCAAAATCATTTGTTTTAGCAAATCTCATACCTACATAAGAAAGTTTAGTAGCAACAGCCTTGAAATCCTCTTCTAGTCCATGAACACCACCAGACAATAAATTGTTGACATCTTTACGACAAACTAATATATCTTTAACAAACCCTGAAGCCAGATTTACTAGATTAGTTCTTTCATTCATTAAAGCTTCTTCCGCCTCTTCTTCTAATTCTTCATCAAGTAAACTTTGATCAATAATTTTAATTTGTCCTAACAAACTAAATATATTTGTATAACTATATTTAATTTTATCATTAAGCTTAGCAGCCTTTTCCAAACCATACTTTCTTAATCTTTGTAAGATTGAATCATTGATTTGATTATTCATATCAGTCTTCAACTGACTGCCTCTATACTCTTCAAATAAAACCTCTAGCTCTTCTTCTGATAAATCCTCATCTAGGCGACGATTTAACTCAGTCATAACAGTTTTAACTCTTCCTCTAGCCATTAATTTACCAGTCATTTTTTTAAGGAAACTAATACTTGCTTTAGCAACTGCAGGTCCTAAATGAACAATATTATAAAGAACATTTCCAGATTTTAGTTCATTCTTAAAGTTCTCAGCAACCTGAATTTTACTAGCATTAAACTTTTTAGCATCTTTTGCCTTTATCTCTAAACCAGTAGTAATCTTATCTAAAATTGATTCAACATGTGGTTTAACTTTTTTCTTTAACTTAACATTTTCATATTCAACAATATATTTAGGATTAACACTAGTCTTAGCAAGATAATTAATCATCCTATCAGCATCAGGGTTTATTTTATAGCAATCTTCATCATTAATCTTTTGACCACTCTCTGTAGGAACAATTCCAAACATTTTTAAAGTACTACTACCAGCATAAATCTGATCATTATCATTTAAATCTTTATAAAGTTTAATTATTATCTCTTCGATATCTTCTTCATTATCCTTTTCTGCAGACTCTGAATCTTTCTCACTATCGTTATCATTATTTGATGCTTCTTCACTGTTGCTGTCAAGATTATCCACATCATTATCTTCAATAAATCTTTCTTCATTAGGATTTTCTGAAGCATCATTTATATTTTCTTCTTCTACATTTTCATTTGAACTTACTTCCTCTTTTCCTAAATGAACTTCTCTATATTCAATCAAATATGGTGAATAATCATTATTTGCATTTCCAACAATAAAATCTAAATCATCAGAAGCAATTTCATAACAAAGAGCATTTTGAATTCTTGTTTCTGGACTAAATGCTTTCAAATTAAAACGTTTCATAACATTCTTTTTAACGTAATTTTTACTATTATCCAAATCCACATACACAACAATCTTTTCTAGTGCATTATTAATATCACTATTATTAACCTCTACACTATTAAGATTTTCATTAATAGTCTGCTCTCTATTCTTCCTTCTTCTTCTCCTTCTACTTTTCTTTTTAGCATTAGATTCAATATTTTCAACGCTTACACTTTCGTAGCCTACATCATAAGGAGAATGATCATTTGTAGAATTTTCAATTAAGAAGTCTTCATCAAGATCATTTATCTTATAGAAGCTTGCATTATTAATTTTTACTTCTTCACCTTTTTTTATATTAAATCTATCTGCAACATGTTTTCTAACATATTTTGAATTATTATCATCTACATAAATACGAATCTTTTCTAACTGCCTGTTATCAATAACCTCATCTTTAGTAGCATTAATTTCACTCACTTCAACCATATCTTCTGGAGCTTCACCAGGGATATAATTACTTTTTGATGTAGTGGTATCTTTAACAATCTTCTCAGGTAAAATTGCAGAATTAGTGGCAACCGCCTCTATTACATCTTTTTGTGTTTTTAGACTTCTAGCATCAGCAGCAATAACTTTTTCCTTATCAGTTATATATAAAGCCTCAATCATATCAGTTAAAGGTTTATCAGGAAGTTCTTTTTTTACTAAAACCTTCTTCTTATTATCGGTTTTAACTGTATCACGATATTCACTAACACTTAAACCTAAGTCATGAGCCTTTGATATTTCTTTTTCTAACTTATTTTTTCTTCTAACTAAAGAAGTTAATTGTCTCTTACCTTGTTCAACTTGCTTAGACACTTCAAGAGCAATCTCATTAGTAGCCATCTTTTCTTGATTATATTTTTCACGTATTTCCCGAATTTCTTCTTCACTCAATAATCCAGAATTTTCAAACTCTTCTAACTCTTGCTTAGCTAATTCCTGCATCCTAATAAAAGCTGACTCATAATCTTTTTCCGCCTGTTTTAACTCCTTACGAACCTTTTTAACTTTAGAATCAATATCATCAAACATCTTTCTAAAATCATCTGTCATTTCACTTGCTGTTAATGTAGCATTTTCCAAAGAATCTAACATTTCGAAAAGTTCATCAACACTACCATCATCTACTATATCACCAATAGTCTCCAATGATTTTCTAAGCTGATCAGCCTCAACTTTTCCCCTCTCTTCATCAAGTTCAGCCTTTGCTTTATCATACAATTCATCTACAGTAGTAATTATATCAGTACTTTCTTTATTAAGAGAATCATCTAACTTTGCAGCAATAATCTCATTATCCTTAGTAGTAGAATCAACTACCTTTGATTCTAACTTAGTTCTCTTAGTCTTGATAAGAGTATACTCCCTACCTAGTTCATTATTTTGACCATAAACAATTTCATAATTAGGATCTAGTCTTATATCAAGTCCTTGATTTCTCTGAACAGCAGCAAAAATATCTTCCTTTTCCTTCTTGAAACCAGCTCCAACCTTTTCCTTATCAACATTATATTTAACTTTTTCTACTATAATTCTTGATACAGCAAAAGGTAGTTTTCTATCAGGAGTCTCCTCTCCATAAGAAATTTTTACTTCACCAACATTTAAAGTCTCCATTCCAGAAACTCTTAATATTTCAAATACCTTATTATCAATATCTTCTTGAGTTTCTAAACCATCTAAATCAAGAGTACCATTAACAATTTCTTCCATTTCAATTTCTTCAACTTCAATTACTTCTGATTTCAATTCAGGACTAGTATCTAAAGCCATCAAATCTGTACTTTCTTCGATTGCCTTACCATTTTCATCTACACGAACCTTCTTCATTCTATAAACATCAAATTTAGTACTCATACTATCTTCAGAATCTTCTGCACCTTCATAACGAATATCTAATTCTGATTTATTATCAATAGAAATACCATCAGCACGCATCATATCAAATACCTTTTCACGTTGTTCTGCTGGGGAAATCCTAAACTCATCTAATATATATTCTCCAGAATAAACTTTTTCGCTTACAACTCTATATGGAACTGTCTTTTTTGTTTCCTTGATAACTACAAATTTGGTACTCATACCATCTTCAAAATCTTCTGCGCCTTCATATCCAATATCAATATTTGCATCATCTTCAACAACAACACCAGCATCTTCCATCATCTTCATGACTTTCTTTTTTTGCTCTTCTTCTGTCATTCTTAAACCATCTAAAATAAAGGAACCAGAAAATATTTCTTCGATTTCACTTTCTTCTTCATAAAAAATACCATCAACAGCATTCATAAGTTCATCTGTTGCTGCATTTTCTTTAGCCTCAGCATCAATTCTTTCTCTACTGTGCTTATAAACTGTAAATAAAACCTGGTGATTTTTTTCGTAATCTTCTCCTTCTTCGTAAGAAATCTCATAGTCAGCTTTTGGATCAATTTCAATACCAGCCTCTTGCATCATTGTAAATATTTTTCTTTTTTGCTCAATTTCATCCATTGAAGGTTCTAAAATAAAGCTATTAGAGTATAATCTTTCCATTTCATCATTATAAGGAACCATTTCTCTAGAAACTCTAATAACCTCAAAATTAGTAGACTCATCATCTACTACTTCAAACTTAATCTCAAGTTTATCCCTATCTTCAAACTCATAACCTTCTGCTTCAAGTTTTGAAAAAACTCTATTACGTTTTTCTTCTTCACTAAGTTTATCATCTAGTGACAAAGCACCAGTAGCAATGACAACTCTCTTTTCTTCTTCAGTATATTCAATGTTATCCATAAAACGACCTCTCTTAATTCTTACTTTCTTTGTCTATCTTTTCTAAAACTTCACCGATCATCTCAAGTTCTCTCTTATCAGTAATATTTTCTAATTCCATTTCTTCTTTAAAAGGATCAAAGGCAGATACATAAATATTCTTTCTTCCATTAGAAGCAATACTATTGTCCGTATAACCAACATAAGCTTTCATAGTTTCTTCACATTCAAAAGTAAATAAAACATCGCATTCTATTGTTTTACCATCTTTTTCCATCTTAATTTTTTCTTTATTAACATCAAAATTTGTATCTTCCATAATCAATCCTCCACACTACTATTATCACAACTATAGTTTATCATCAGAACCTAAAAAAGTCAATTAAGACAAAGCTTTTAAGACCTTTCTTAACTACATTTATATATCAAGTACTATTTCATTAACTGGCAATCTTTATATTAATTTTATCTTCTTCATTTATATCACTTTTCTTAGTAACTTTTATATGATAAAAAACATCCTGCTTAGCATCACCTCTAAGTTTTTGATCTTCAATAATAATTGACTCCTGATCTATCATCAAATTATAGTCACTATAGTCCTTCGTAACTTCGATTTCTGAATCAGAATTGTTTTCAACTGTAATCGTATAAGGAATTTCTTCTTTATTAACTTCATTTTTTCGATAATTAGTAAGTTTTAAAATATATTCCTCCTCATTAACAAGTGAATCAACATTCAAAGTAATATTTTCTTCTGTACCTGCCTTTAAAACTGGAATCACTAAGTTAGCAGCTAACTTCTCATCATTTTCCTTTTTCTTCTTAAAAACCATTACAGACAAACAAATAACCAAAATTAATAATAAAATAAACACTATAAGTAAAATCTTTTCTGTTGTAATCTTATCTTTTAATTTATTTGTATCTTTACTATTTTTCTTTGTCTTACTTACCTTAGCACTACTAGTTGCTTTATTATTCGTTTTCTTACCTTTTACTCCTTTATTAGAAGCCTTCTTTTTATCTTTATCCATATTAATATATTTCTCCTTCATAATTATCCAAGATTTCCTTACAATCCCAATTATCCATAAACTTTCTATCCAAAATATTATTTTCTCCTGCAATAAATTTATATATTGCATCATCTCTAAATCCTGCCCTAGCAGCATCATCTCTTGTTGCACCATAGTATAATGTTTTTATATTTGACCAAATAATTGCCGATAAACACATCGGACATGGTTCACAACTGCTATACATCACATAACCTGACAAATCTTCTGTTCCAAGTTTTGAACACGCTTCTCTGATTGCCACAATCTCAGCATGATTAGTTGGATCATGACTACTTAAAACCTTGTTATGTCCCCTGCTTATTATCTCACCACTTTCTGATACAATAACAGCACCAAAAGGTCCACCATCTTTCTTCTCTGCTCCTATAACACCTTCACGAGCAGCTTCCTTCAATAATTTTTCTATCACTAAAATCACCTTTCTAATCTAGTTTTTACAAACTCTCTTCTAGTATCTAAATTAGCCTTTTGTTCATTTGTAAGTGAAGCTTTTAAAACTGCATTAGAGACATCCTCATCTATTTTTACATCATCAGAAATCTCTGTAATTGCCTGAACCTCTCCACTTAATTTACTAACCCTATTCTCTAAATATTTAAACGTTATATCCATCTCATTAATAGATTTACCCCCACTCTTTTTTCGATATTTAGATGAATAAATTATATCTATTTTCTTACTAGCATCATCAAAATTAAAAATAAAATTAGTTCTTTTCTTATCAAATTCTAAACTAAATTCTCCTAAATTTTTATTAAGCTCATCTTGTATCTTAATAACATATTTTCCATTTTTAAAAGTACAATTAATAATATACTTTATCTTATCATTTTCTATATAATAAACTTCACCTTTAGTCTCATCACCTTCATAAGTAACTACGCTTTTGTCATTTCCATCTAAATGAATTACTTCTAACTTCAAAAACTGACACAT
Organism: uncultured bacterium; assembly: GCA_946560065.1. Classification (GTDB taxonomy): domain Bacteria; phylum Bacillota_I; class Bacilli_A; order RF39; family UBA660; genus UBA3789. The sequence goes on from CAMNUE010000006.1 coordinate 24,496, forward strand.
AAAACTAGTTGTATACACATTAATCGTATACGATTCATTTCCCTTTAAAAACTCCGTACTATCTTTAACCTTCCACTTAGAAAAGTTCTTATCAATACTAGTTAATATCTTTTTACTTTGTTCATCACTTTTCAAATCATTCAAAATATTCCTTAAAATATCTCTTATAACAGAATCAGTCAATCTAAGTGAAATTTGCTTTACATCAGTATCTTTACCACTTATATTCTCAGTAACATCATATCTTTCAAAATATTCATCTTTTAAATTTTTCTTTAAAGATTCAATCAAAAAATCATGTAGATATATAATATTATCTTCTGAAGTATTTTCCGAATTAAGACTTTCAAAATAATTACAACTTCCATCATTAACATAATTATTCAAAAAGTTATTAAGAAAATAGTATTCTGTAGAATTTTCTATTAAATATTTATAATTTACAATTTCTTCTTCTAAAATCTTTTCATCAAGTTCGAATAATAATCTTTTCTTTTTTGCATCTTTTTTTAAATTAATCTCTATATTCATCAGACTTAAGTTTTTTAAATAATTAACTCTTTTTAATGCTTCTAAATCAGTAATACTTTTATTTCGAGCCTCTTCACTATCTAAATTAAAATTAATCTTACTGTTTAATGTATAATTATCTTTAATTTGATGACTATTATTTTCTAAATAATTTTTAAGCAAACTATCACTCTTATCAATAGCAGTCCCCATAATATAATTATTACTTGTAATCATATTAAAATAAACACCTATCCCAATTAAAACTATCGCAATTATAAATGCAAATGTAATTATTAAAATACAATAAAATTTTCTTCTCTTATTTTCATCTTTCATAACGTCCACATCCTACTATCTTAATTATAAAAAAAAAAGAGAGGTATGTCAATTTCCTCCTTTTAATAACTAAATACCATTTACTTTTTTTGAATCTTGATACTTCCTTTATCACATTTGTTACCCCAAGCATCAATTAATTCTCCATCTTTATAAATACAAATTCGTTCACAATTATTAGCACATCCTTTGCATTCTAATCCTTTAGTTTCAAACACAATTTCTTCTATATCAAAACTAAATTCAGTCTCTTCTGCTTTTTGTGATAAAATTGCAACTCCTAAGGCTCCCATTAAATGAGAATTTTGATCAACCGTAACTTCTTCTCCCGTTGCATCTTCAAAAGCCTTAACAACTCCTATGTTTTTAGAAACTCCACCTTGAAATACAATTGGTGCCTTTATCTTTTTTCCCTTACCAACGTTGTTTAAATAGTTTGTAACTACTGCTTTACATAACCCAGCAACTATATCTTCCTTTTTATGCCCAATCTGTGCTTTATGAACCAAATCGCTTTCAGCAAAAACAGTACATCTAGCAGCTATATTAGTTGGATTTTTACTCTTAAGTGCAATCTCTCCAAACTCCTCAACTTCAAGACCTAAACGCTTTGATTGACTAGATAAAAAAGAACCTGTTCCAGCCGCACATAAAGTATTCATCGCGTAATCCGTTACAATTCCATTATCAATTATTATAATTTTTGAATCTTGTCCTCCAATTTCAAAAATTGTTCTAACATCAGGATACAAAGAAAGTGTTCCAATTGCATGAGCTGTAATTTCATTTTTAACAATATTAGCACCTAAAATAACTCCAATTAATTTTCTTGCTGAACCAGTTGTTCCGACACCAACAATCTTGTATTTTTTAGGATTAAATTGAACTTTTAAAATACTCATCAATCTCTTTACTGCTCCAATTGGATCTCCCTCAGTCCAAATATACTCACTAGCAAGTACTTTGTTGTTTTCATCAATAATTATTCCCTTTGTTGAAATAGAGCCAATATCTACTCCTAAATAAGCTTTTTTCATTTACTTTTTTTGCTCCTTTCGCATCATAATCATATCATAAAATGCTTCTATTCTAGTGTTAATCCCTACATCACTTGTCTGCGTATCAAAACTAAAATAAATTATTGGTATCTTAAAATCTTCTGATATCCTTTGTAAAACAGGCATCGCATCAATTTCCGGTGTACAACCAAAACTTTTAACATGAATTATTCCATCGCAACCATCTTTTGCATAATCAATCGCCTTTTTAATTGTATACATCGCAGTTGCACCCATATCGTACTTAGCATAATTTTTAATACTTTGTCTAATCTCTTTCACAGGACAATTTAAAATAGTATTAGAAACATTCATCCAACGTTCAATAACAATTCCTTTCTTAGCAAGCTCTTTTTCCATATAATGATTACTATAAGGATCCATAATCGTGTAATATTCTCCAACAAAACCAACTTTTAATGGTTTCTTTGGTTTATTAACTTCTAATTTCTTAAACTTCTTCATATACAATTTATATATTATATTAAGTTCTTTCTTATCATTAACATCACTTAAATCATCTAAAAATTCTGTATGCAATTTATCAAAGCTTCCCTCTTCCTTTTCAAAGCCTACATTTTCACGAATAAAATCTTCTATTTTATCAATAACTTCTACCATTTTAACTGCTACTAAACAAGCACTAGTAATTTTCTTTATACTAAGTTTAGGATTTAGTTTCTTAAATTCATCATAAAAAGTCATAGGTTTTGAAAAATCTGCATTAGCCATATTAACAAACTTAACTTTATACCCTAAGTCCCTTAATATTTGTTCATGCAACTCCCCATAATAACCAAGTCTACATAAACCACCTACTTGAATTAAAACATCTGCTCCAGCCTCTATTGCCTCAATATAACCACCAAGTTGATATTTAAAAGGTGTACAAACAAAATCAGGAGAATTCTTAGTACCAAGTTCTAAAGTTTTCTTAGTAGTTGGAGGAGCATCAATATAATCACAATCAAGACCATTTTTTATAATATGTCTAGCTGCTACATTATAAGAACCAAAACGAGGAAAATTTACTTTTGCCTTACTCATCATAATCATTATCCTTTCTAAGTTTTATAATATCAACAAAACTTTCAAGTCTTGTCTCCATTCCAGCAGTACCCTCTTGACCGTCTAACACCAAGCTAATAGTAGGTTTCTCCTTAAATCTTCTAATTATCATCTCATTAACCAAAGAATCTGGACCACAAGGAAAAGAAGTAACTAAAATAATTCCATCCACTTTTTCTTTATAAATTGCAATTGAACCAACTAGTTCCTTATTAAAAGTCCAAGGGAGTGTTGAACTAATCATTTTAGCTTTTTCCAAAGCTCTTTTCTCATCAACAACACATCCTAAGATTGGAATACATCCAAGTTCCTTAAGAGTTTTTAAAATAGGTTCTCCAACATATTTATCATAAATATTATAAGGATGTGAAACAATTAAAATTTTTAATCCATCCTTTTCAAGTAATTGTTTTTGATTATTTATCTCAATCAACTTAGAAGTCTTCTCAGCCTGCTTTGCAACATAATAAGCTTTTAATACAAGTGCCTTATTCTTACCAAGAAATTTTCCCATCTTCATAAAAGCCTTAAGTTCCGTATCTTTATTATGTACATCAATACTATAATATAAAATTTTAAGTTTTTTCTCACGATAAGTATTATTAATAACATCATATATTGCTTGAAACTTTGAACAAACAAATTCTTTCTTGTCTCCAAAAGTTGCTACTCTAGGAATAAATATATAATCACATTTATCTATTAAATAATCAACATGTCCTGTAAAAATCTTACTTGATAAACAAGACTCATCAATCGCATGTTCTGTTCCTCTTTTTATTATTTCTTTATTTGTATCTGGACTAACGATATATTCAATTCCTAACTCATCAAAAAAAGTCTCCCACAATATATGATATCTATAATACAAAAAGCCTCTAGGTATCCCAACCTTCATAATTACACCTCTAAATAATTCTAACAAAAAACAACAAAGTTTACAACTTTGTTGCTCAATTATCTACTCAACTGATTTAGTAACAAGTCCCAATTTATAATTAAAGTTTCTTGTTCCTACAATAGTAGATGGATTATAAAATACTGTTAGTTTTAAAACAACTTCTTCACCAGGTTTCAATTCTTTTCCGATAACATCATTATAAGTAATTGTAACTGGATCAATCATACTATTAAATTTACTATCATCATAATCTGGACTTTCCATTAAATCAACTATTACAGCATCAAGAGTTCCTTCATTCTTTATAGTAACACTGTAACTAATTTCATCATGCGCAGTATTAAGAATAAAACTCATATCCAGTTCTTTTCCTTCTTCACTGATTTCTACATTTCCACTAGGATTAATAGTTCCTCCTTTAGTCGAAGAATCCTTTGTAACATTGGTAAAAGACACATCAAACTTTCCAACGTCATTTATTTTATCCTCTAATTTCATTGAAAGTACTATAAAACCAATTCCCATAAATACAATAGTTACACAAAGAACTATGATTACACTATTTCTAATATTAATCATTGTCTTCACATTAACACTCCCCTTTTTTACTTAAATCAGCACTACCATTATAACAATAACTGTAACTTTTATCATTATCTATAATTTCAATATATGCAAATACTTTACCTTCACGAACATAATACCAACTATTATTAGAAGGATAATATTTTTGCTTATTATCAGCAGGAATCATACTAATTACAAGTTCAGTATTACCTTTCTCTAAAAAACTTATATTATTTTTACTTATATAATCTTCTATTTTCTTATAAACATTGTTAATATACTTTTTACTACTACCATCATCTAATGCTTGATCATCATCTTGATTCTTATCTTTACTGTTTTTCTTAATCCTAGGAAACTCTTTAGAATAATTATCAAGAACTCTTAAAATACTTTCATCATCGTCTTCTAAACTAACATTTAATTTTAAAGTATTAGCTTTTACATTCAAAGTACTACTCTCCGTAACAACATTTGTATTTAACTTATACTTTGTAAGTACCTTAAGTAATTCACTTTTAAATTCATCCCTATAATAATCACCATAATCAGTTAAATTAATTATTGAACTACTCTTCAAATAATTATTCTCAATAAGTAATGTCATCACTTTATCAAGTCCAGATGAAACACTGCTGTTTTCAACATTTTTATTATAAAGACATGAGGATTTATCATTAAAAAACATAATATGATAAATATTTTTTGCTTCATTAATAACCAAAGCAAAATTAACATTATTATCAATATTAAATTCAAACATATTTTTATATTCACTTGTCTTTATAAATCTATCACTCGACCCCATACTACTTTTATATTCAGGTATAACTTCTTTAAAGACGTAATAAAGGGAAGCTCCTATAATTAGAACTATTTCAAACACTACAAATATTTTTTTCTCCATAAGCTACCCTTGTTCATCCACTGTATATTTTGGTGATAATTTCAATATTACTTCCATTCCATCTGTAATAGTCGTTCCTTCAGATACAGATTGCTCTGTAACATAACCAACTCCATCTAAGTTAACTTTTAACCCTAATTTTTGTAGTAAATCTTTAGCAACCTTTGCTGAAAGACCAACTACGTTTGGAACAGTTATTCCCGTATCGTTTGTAATCAAATATATTGTATCATTAGTTGTAATTACATCTTTTTTGTTAGGTGTTTGTTTAATTACTTTATTTCCACCACCAAGTACAACATAATTAATTTTATTAGCTTCTAAAGTAGTTTTAACATTATCAAGCTTCTTATTGATAAAATTAGGTACTTCATAATCATTAATCTCTATTGCAGGAGTCTCCGTATCGCTATTTCCAAAGTATTTAGAAATATTAGTTACTATTTCTTTAACTGCATTACTAATAGGCTTTTGACTACCAGCAGAAGGTCTTTTAACAGATGCATATATAATTACTTGTGGATTACTCTTTGGATAAACTCCTGAGAAAGAAGAAATAATATCTTCTTTTCCATTCATATATCCTCCGCCTCTTTCATTAGCAATCTGAGCAGTACCTGTTTTTCCAACAAGTTCTCCACCAGGAATTCTATAACCACTTCCCGTATTACCAATTCCATTAACACAATCATCCATTAATTGAATCATCTTACTAACTGTACTAGTTGAGGCCACACGCTCAATTTCTTCTCTTTTATTTTCTAAATCAACTTCGCCAGTATCAGAATTTACTATTTTTGAAATTATATATGGTTCTAATAACATTCCATCATTAGTGAGTGGTGTCATTGCCTTAACATTTTGAATTGGCGTTGTCGTAATTCCTTGACCAAATCCAGCATTATAAATTTCTGTCTCATATTTAAATTCTAAATTACCACGTGATTCATTAGGAAGTTCTATTCCTGTCTTCTTACCAAATCCCAATTTCTTAAAATATTGTCTTAACATTACACTAGACATATGCTTATTAATTATATTGATTACACCAACGTTACTACTCATTGCATAACCTTTATCATAGGAAATAACTCCCCAACCACCACGGTTCCAGTCACCAATTTCTGTACCATCACTTGTCACATAAACACCAGACTTATAAGTTTCAGAGCCATTATAAACACCATTTTCCATAGCTGCCATATAAGTGAATGTCTTCATTGTTGACCCAGGCTCATAAGGAGAAGCCACTAACATGTCTAAATAATTGGAAATATTTCGTTTATTAGGATCAAATGAAGGAGAAGTTGCTGTTCCAAGAACGGCCCCACTCTTAGCATCCAAAATCGTTATATGAAACCAATCCCAATCAAAATCCTTATCAGAATTATTAAGAGCTTGTTCTACAAAGAATTGAATATTAGAATCAATTGTCAAATAAATATCTTTTCCTTGTACTGCTTCTTTTTTAATAACTGGAGTATTCGCAATCTTATATCCCTTTAAATCTTTTTGGTAAGTCGTATAACCATCCTCACCCTTTAAAATTGAATCATATTGCTTCTCAATTCCCATTTCACCCTTAATAGTTAAATTCTCATCATCCTCATTTTTCGCATACCCAATTGTATATGATGAAAATTGTCCCTTTGGATAATATCTTTTAAAGCTTTCTATAAAATCAAGTCCTGGTAAATTCAAATCTTCTATTTTCTTTTTAGTAAGCTCATTAAGTCCTTTACCCTTACTACCAAACTCCGTTTGATAAACATTTTCTCTATTTAAATACTTCAACACTTCATCTTTTTCCATTTCAAGTACTGGAGCTAACTTTTCAGCCGTTTCTTCCTTATTAACAACATGCTGTGGCTTTTTCTTATTAGTCGTACGTTTTTCATCTAAATAAGCAATAAGCTTATATGAAGAAACATTTTGAGCCAAAGCATCTCCATTAGTAGAATAAATTGAGCCACGCTTAGCCGAAACAGTATCTGTTCTAGTAGTTCTTTTACTGGCAAGCTCTTTTAAATTAATTCCATCAATTTCTTTAGCAGTCCCAAGTTGAATAACTCTAAATATCATCAGGCAAAATAAAAAAAGAGAAACTAATATAATTATTATTGAATATCTAATATTATTTCTCTTCTTTTTCTTTTTCAAGGTATCACTTCCTATTAATTATCTTCTTCAACAGTCTTTATATTATTATTATTATAACTCAAACCCTGTTGTTCTGCAACTTCTTGTATCTTAGTTAAGGAAGCAAGTTCATCAATTGTCATTGCTAGTGATTCATTAGTCTTTTTTTGTTTATCTATCTCTTTCTTTTGTTTTTCTACTTCAAAATTAATCTCCGCTAATGTCGCCTTAGAAAAAACTGTCAACATTGGTGACACTACTAATAAGAAAAGTGCTAAAGAATATATTAACTTTTCAAATTTAGACATTTTTAATTTCTTTTTAACCTTTCTCATTATCATCATCTCCTATTTTATTCTTTCAATTACCCTTAACTTAGAACTTCTAGCCCTAGGATTTTTTTCTATTTCCTCATCACTTGGAACTATCGCCTTATTAACTACTAATTTAAAATCAGGTAAATACTCATCAGGTATATTAGGCATTCCCTTAACTTTATCATCAACCTTACATTTTTCTTTAAATATATTTTTAACCAATCTATCCTCTAGAGAATGAAATGTAATAACTGCCACTCTTCCTCCAACTTTTAATAAAGATAAAGCCTGTTCTATTGCAGGTTCAATTACATCTAATTCATGATTAACTTCAATCCTAATTGCTTGAAAAATCTGACGAGCTGGATGTTTATCTTTTCTAAATTTCATAGGTACAGCAGTTTTAATTATCTCTACCAACTCTAATGTTGTCTCAATTGGTTTTACTTCTCGTGCTTCACATATCTTTTTTGCAATATTATTTGCAAATTTATCTTCACCATATTTATAAAAAATACGTGAAAGTTCTTCCTTTGAATATTCATTAACAACCTCATAAGCTGAAAGTTTTTGCTCCCTATCCATACGCATGTCAAGTCTTGCGTCATTATGGTAAGAAAACCCTCTCTCTTCCTCATCAAGTTGTGGTGATGAAACACCTAAATCAAACAATATTCCATCTACTTCTTTGACACCAAGTTCTAAAAGTTTTTCTTTCATATAAACAAAATTACTTTTAATGATAGTGAAGTTAGTACCAATCATACTAAGACGACTGGTACTATGCCGAATTGCTTCACTATCCTGGTCAAAGGCGAATAAATACCCCTTATTTATTCTATCTAAGATGTTACTACTGTGTCCTCCATAGCCTAAAGTAGCGTCAACTATAATGCTATTTTCTTTTAAATTTAGGGAGGAAATAGATTCATTAAGTAGTACGCTTACATGTTTTTCCATCATAAATCCACACTTTCATTAAATAAATTCTCAGCTATGTCTGACATATTGTCTTTGCTAGAATCGAAGAAACTATTCCAATCTTCCTGTGACCAGATTTCTAATCTGTCTCCTGTACCAATTATAACACATTCTTTCTTTAAATGTGCGTAATCAATCAAAGGAGTAGCCACATTAACACGACCTTGTTTATCCAATTCTACGCTTGTAGCACCTGACATAAAGAAACGATTAAAATTTCTCGCATCTTTTCTAGTAAAAGGTAAAGACATAAGTTTATTAGTAATTGCTTTAAAATTGTCTAGTGAATAAACAAATAGACAATTTTCAATACCTCTAGTGATAATAAAAGAATCCCCTAGTTCTTCTCTAAACTTAGAAGGAATTATAATTCTTCCCTTATCATCAATTGTATGATGGTATTCTCCAATAAACATTTTATCCCCCACTTTTCACCACAATCAACCACTACCTATTATTATATTACAAAAATACATTTTAAATGTAAATATCAAAAAATATTTTTCTTAACAGTTTTACATTTCTTTACAAAAAAATATCACCTCAATACTAGTGATATTTTTAATAAATATTTTCTCTTCTCAATTACTATCTAAAAACTATCTTACCGACTTCTTCTCATTTTCAATATTTGGTACTGTTGAAATTGCTCTTTGAGCTAAACCTTCTTCATTATCCTGATTATAGGAAAAAACGTAAACTAAATTACCACAAAAGGTGCATGAAACAGGTCGTCCTAAAATCCATTTAAAATTAACAGTACCATCATGTTCGTCAACTGTACCATAATTTTCATAATACATAGCAGCCATGGACCTATCCCAAGGTTCAGGATTATAATCCATAAATCCTTTACCTACTGGTGTACTAGCATTATATAAAGCAGCAAGTACTTCATAACGGTCTTTATTAGATATATCAATTACATCCTTCTCAACTTCTACATAACCATAATCAACATCAGGTAACTCTTCTTGAGTAAGACCTAATACTTCAAAATTAAATTTTTTTCTAAATTCATGAGTAAATTCATATGAAGCACACTGTCTAACATAATGTGGAATTATTCCAATAAATCCTAAAGTATTTCTACCTTCCCTATTTTCATCAGCTAAAGCAATTTTTATAGCCAAAATCAATGTATCAACATCAACTCGATTAGGAATCATTTGCGCAAGTCGATGATAAAACTCACTTTCAGAATTATATCTATTAAATGTACCACAAGCTTCTGAAAAAGCTCTTCTTGCATCTTCCATATATAACATAAAATTATCCCCTATCCTCTATTATTAAAATTATTTTTCTTTACAAGTTGAATTTCCTTCTTACTAGTATCAACAATTCGCTTTAAATACTTATTAAACTCTGCTTCTGTTTCTCTATCCTTCTTAATCATAGCCTTTTCAATATTTCCATTAGAATCAACTAAAATATACCAACCATCACCAGAATAAATCTTTGAATATTCACTAAAATCAACTGTCTCTTCAATTCCTAGATTTCTGTATCTTAAAGCATTTATGTTAAGAATTGCCTCATCAACCTTATCAAGATCTGTTTTACTAATATCTTCAATAAGTATTGGTTTACTTCTCTCATCATAATACTGTATACCAACTTCACCATATCTAATATTTTTGGGAATACTACCAGCTAATATCCTCTGAGAACTTGAATCATAAACATAAACATTTCCCTCTAAAGGTCTTGGCACATTTCCTTCAAAAGAAACTAAATCATCAAATGTGTAATCACTCTTTCCAACTGTAACAAGCTTTACTTTCTGAATTTCATCTTCACTTTTATTCGAAATATCAATCAGTTTTTCAGCCACCTCCTGATAAACATCAACAAGTTTTATGTCATCTTTATAAACACCATGTATTGGACTACCAGCTTCAACACTGTCAAAACAAACAACATCACCATTTCGCCATACCCAACTTTGTGTTAAAAAATTATCATCATAATAAACTACAAAAGTTCTACCATTTCTTGATTGCATTGAATGTTTCAAAGCTGAATAAGATATTCCTCTTACTACAAAACAACAATGTGATAAGTTACCAACAGCTACCGCCAAAGGATTATCTAAATCAAGAATTTCATATTTAAATTTACCTCGTTCACCAGAAACCTTCGGGATAGTTGAATATTCTCTATCTCTTGCATCCTTACACAAACCAATAGCTTCTCTTAGCTTATCTTCACTAGTAGTATTCATCTCAATTAAGGCACTCTTAAATTCAATTTCATCAGGTTTAAGATTAATTGGTAATTCTACATCTTCAAAATGTCTCACAATTCTTTTAACACTTAAAACACCATTACAAGCTTCTTTAATATTAAAATACTCATTACAAAATTCTGGAAAATACTTTTTAAACTCTGATAATTCTCCTCTAATCATTTTATTAATAATTGAATTAAATTCACTAATTTTTCCATACCCAAATAAGAAATTAATAAGTTCCTCATTAACATTTGCAGTGCCATCAGCATTTATAGAAATATCTTTATAATTTAATCCATCAAATAAGTTTTCCATTAAATTACCCTGCATTTCTGATTCTAATAAGTATTTACCTCTATCTCTACCAAAATAACAAAGTAACTGTAAACCCATTCTTTCCATAAAAGATAAATTATCCGCATCAGTGTTTTTCCTATTAATTGCATTCTTCCATTTCAAAACAGGATTAATATTTAATTTTACAAGCTGCTCATCAGTCAAGAAATTAGTAATGTAATCAGCATTATCAACTAATTGACCACATTTAGTTAGATAAACAAGCCCCCTAAAATTCTTAGTCATATAAACTTTTTCAAATGGCATTGAACCTTTAGCTAGTCTATAGAATATACCATTTAAAGATATACTTTCATCATAAGTGCCATCTCTTTCCACTCTATCAAACAAATCACTACTAAACTTCTCTCTCAGTTCAATAAATAAAGGATTCTTATCGTCAATAATTTTATCTTTCATTAACTTACCACAAGCGATAATAGCTTCTATAAAATCATCAAAAATAAACTTCTCTTCACAACCAGCTTTTTTAACTAATCTTTCAAAGTCTTTCAAAGAATAATCTTTTTCCCTACACTCACTAGTAAATCTTTTAATTAATTCTTCAAATGTTGTTTCACTAACATAATCTGATATATCACAATCTCTATAAGCTACATCTAAAAGATTCATAATAATAGTAATACTAAAGTCATTAATTTTATAATATTCTTTATTATCAAACAATAAAAGTGTTCTATAAACTCCCATCTGATGAAATTTATTTTTAAATAATTCAAATAACTCTAAATCTGTTAAACCATTTCTATTTTGATTATCTAAAAAATCATCATAATCATCATATCTTTTATATCTATCCAAATACCTATATCTAGTAAAAAATAATTCAAATTTTTCAGTGGAACATTCATTAATCATTTCTTCAAAATTAGAAATTATCTTTTCTATATTACTTGCCTTTGTAATTTTTAAAAGAATAAGTTCCATATAAGAATCAGCGTCTATTTCTAATACTTTTTCTTTATTATTAAGTAAAAAGTCCATGGCTTCTTTCTCATCCATATCTTTTACTCTAAGTAATATATCCTCTCCCAAATCATCTGGAAAATATCCTTGAAGTTTTTTTCTTGCTTTATCACTAACAGCATAGTAAAAACTTAAAAACATCTTATCATTAACATCAATCTCTTTTATATATTTATCAATTGCTTTTAGTTGATAAAATTCATCTAAATTAGAAATAAAAGTTTCTATTAAAGTTGGAGTAAATTCCTTATGATAATTATTAAGCAAATTATATATTCCATTAGAATCCAAAAAACGTAAAGCTTCTATCCAGACAATCATTGGATATTTCTTCACAGTCTCAAATGCACTATCAGCCAAAGGATTCTTATCTAATGACATAAAAGCATAAGCAAATGCCATCTCTTGAATAATCTCTTCTTTAAGTCTTTCTACAACATTAAGTTTTTGATATAACAAATCTAAGATCATTTGTTGCGAAGCCAAATCCTTAAAACCAACATCCTTATGATACTCTGCAAATAATTCATTTGCCTCTTTAAGAGGTAACATTAACATTTTGTTATATAGTATTGCATATTTCATTCAAATCACCTGTTTTTTAAATGTCCCTATTCTAACATACATTTGAATAAAAAAAAAGAAAAAGGAAGAAATTCTTCCTAAAATAAATAAGATTAATTATTTATTATTCTTATAATATCTTTTAATTTTTACCAAAGAAATTATAAAAAGTATTAAATCTAAAAGTAATGGTAACCAAAGAAAATACAAATACAATGCCATTGCCATCATAAATCGTTCATACCAATAAAATACTGTAACTCCCCAGAAATCACTATAAAAATTACCCGCAAGAAGACTTGCTATCATCATATATCCAACAAGTATTATAAAACAAACAAGTATAACTAAAGTAACAAGTCTAATTATTTTCCATTTTTTCATAACCAATCTCTTTTCACACAATTACCTATAATATAACACAAAAGAAACAAATTCCTATCTCAGAAATTTGCTTCTTCTTATATCAAACTTCTTCTAGTAAATGTTTCTACATCTTTATTTATATAAACATCAATTGTTCCTTTATTAACAATCTTTACAAAACCAAGACCATTAATAACTAAATCTTCATCGTATTTCATCTCATAAGTAATTTTATTTTGATTTTTTAACTCATCATTATTAAACAAATTAAGTAATCTCTTTACTTTTAAATCATTAGAAACAAACAAAGTAAAACTATTTTTCTCTCCACTGACATAATCAATTCTAACTAAATCTTCAATTATGATAGATTGATTCTTTCTCAATTGATAAGTACGAGGTTTAATTTCTTTTTTAGCAGAAATCTTTTTAACCATTCCTTCATTAACATAATTAAGTATTGATCCACTATCTACTAATCCTGGAGTATCTATTAAAGTTAAATAATCATTAATCTCTATTGTAAGAGTGTTAAGTGTTGTTGATGGTAAAGGACTCATAGTAAGTTCTTGTGTTTTATCTGAATAATTCTTAATAAGTTTATTAATCAAACTACTTTTACCCGCATTAGTATGACCAACTACATATACATTTTTACTAGTTTGATGAAACTTAATTTTTTTAAGTAAATAATCAATATTATAATTTTTATTAACACTAATAACAATTACTTCTTCAAAGTGTATATCTTTAGAAGCTAAGTAATCAATAAGTTTAGTTTCTTTAACTGATTTTGGTAAAACATCTTTTTTATTTAAAACTAAAATCATCTTATTAGAAATAATATTTCTAATTTGTTCAATATTTTTTTCTAAATTAAGCAAATCAGTTATATAAAGTACTAAATCCTTTGTTTCTCCAACACCCTTTAATATATCAAGATACTCATCATTTGACTTCGTAATCATTTGATATTCTCCATAGTTTTTCATTCTAAAACATCTTTGACAAATATCATTTTCTAAATTAGTAGTATACCCTTCTTGTAAAACATTTTCATCTTGAAGAAGTATCCCACATCCTTGACAACGCTTTCCATTATTATCCATAATATTTTCCTCTTTCAAATAAACCTTTCTTTTCATATCTAGCTACTATCTTTGCTTCAATCTTACGATTTAAACCTGTTATTTTCAAATCTTTTTCTCCAAGCGGATCAACTAAAATAGTGTAAATCTTAAATCTATTTCCAGAAAGTACATCAGTAACAATCTGATCGCCTATCATACACATTTCTTTTTTCTTTAAGTGATAATCATTTTTGATTTTTCTAAGTCCTCTAGTCAAAGGCTTTAAACTAAAAGATACCCCACCAATACCTAAATCCTTTAAATAAGGTTCTATTCTATCCCTTGTATTATTAGAACTTATTAATATTAAAAAATCCTTTTGTAATTCTTTAATAAGTTTTTTAGTATTCCTCGGACATCTTTTATTTTCAATTAATCCAAGTGTATTATCTAAATCAAAAACAAGACAAGTAATACCTAAATCTTTTAATTTCTTATAGTCTATCTCAAAAATATTTTTTTTATACATATTAGGTTTAAAAATTCCCATTAAATCACCTAGAACAATTATAATATATTTTCTAAAATAAGTCCATTATAACAAAAAGAAGAAAACTAAAATAATTAGCTTTCTCATTTTAAATACATCATTCAACTTCACTTTCAATAACATATGGATTATCTACCGAACCATCTCCACTATCATACCCTATACCAGCACGAAGTGAAACAGATGGTCGAACACCTCTCCTATTAATCGCAAGTGTTAAGCTAAGAGTAACATCATCATTTAAATATATTGGATAAATTACACAATCACTACTATCATATGGTGAAAGTGTCCAATTAGGATATCCTGAAGAAAGTGGTGAACCATTTGAATAAGCTAACAATGCTTCTACTCCAGTAACCAATCCAACAGGATAAGTCAAAGCTCCATTACCATTCTTTTCACTTACCGTAAATCTATCACTCTTATTAGGACATGTTAAATTATCAGAATTATAAGCTCCTCTAAACTCGATATCTTCCTTATTAATCTCACCATTGGGATTGAATCCATTATTACTTGAATCATAAAAAGACCTATCATTACACCAAATTGTATCCTCTAAATAATTTGTATATGAAGTCATATGCTTAGAATACCACATATCAACCATCGACTTAAGAGAAGAATTCTTTACATTTTCTTGCATCATTTCCGCAAGTGCCTTTTCTATACTTGTTCCACCTTCTAATTCTAAATATGATGGCGAATATGTAGCCGGATCTGTTTGAACAAAATATATATATATGAGATTTTACTACAGGTTCCACTAGAATTCCAACATGTATAATGTGTATTTCTTAGCTTATTATAATTACTATACCAATTCGTAAAATGTTGAGTTTTACCGCTTAATGTATACATTCCTGTATCTTTATCATAAGTAAATGAATTACCATACATAAAATTATTTTCTATACTTACAATATTCATTGTTGTATTTGAAGTCCATGTTACATTATAAACTTGATCACAACTTGCTGTAGTCCAATAATATTTGCCTTTATACTTTTCATATTCGTTAAACCACTCTGTTATTTTAAACGCCTTAGCAGTTGTAGGATCCAAAATCTTCTTACCAGTACCATCATCTATAAATGAATCAGAAACAGTATAACTTCTGTCTGCTTGAGCTAAATTTTGACCATTAGAAAGAGTAATACAATACATATAATCATCATCTATCCCTGAAATATAATATACAGAGTCATCAGAATAATTTTCACTATTATTTCTAAATGTATATTTCCCAACCAAATTTGAATAATCTGTTACAATAGATGGATTCTCTAAAACATACTGATTATTTGTGGAGTTCCACTCTACACCATCACCATAATAATAACTTGTAGATAAGGAATATTTAGAAAGAATTGAAATACTTGTTGAAGGAGAAATATTAGAAGCATTCAAAAAACTAGAAGTATATTTTTTATTATACATATAACCAGCATCGGCTAGGGAAAGATAATCATTACTAAATCTACTCATACCAACCTGTGAATATACTGTATCGTTATTTAATGGGAACACATTAGCAGAACTATTAGAATTATATGATTCTACTAGATACAACGTACTACAACTTCCTCCAGTATTAAGACACGTATACTTTCCTATTAAATTTGTACTTGTTGCCTCACTCCATATCGCATCTTCAATGCTTCCAGACAAAGTAAATGTTGAGGTAGTATCATCATATACATAATCTGTTCCATAACTATAATTTGCTGCTAAAGACTGAGATGTAATAGGACTATAACCAATATGATTATCTCTGTTTGTCCCACATTTACCTTCAGAATCTGGCTCACCATTATAAACGATTTTTACTCTACCTGTATCTGTTGTTCTATACATTCTCCAACAGAATCCACCAAAAATAACATTATTGTTTGGCGTATCCCCATAATAATAATAAACATCTTTTTTACCATTAAAAGTACTAGTAGCACCACTATATCTTCTCGCATTATTATTATTTTCATAATCATGTTTAACTTGCTCATATAAAGAAGCCTTTTCATTTACTGTACCATTAATAGACTTCTTTATATCTAACTTACTCCATACAGCTCTAAGTTCAACATTCTTCTCTGGCATTATAAAATAATCATCATTTATCTTATTAACATTTTTTGTAATTATCTTCCATTCTTTAAATTTATACCCTTCACATTTAGGAACACTGTCACTTATCTCAACCGTATCAAAAACCGAATACTCTTTTTCTAAAGGAACGCCTTCTACTCTACAACCATTAGGTTCATTTCCATCGTATACAACTTCGTACTTGTCCGTTAGAATTGGTGTTTCAAAGCTTTCAACATTTTCTAAAACATCAATTATCTTACTTTTAACAACCTCTTTCTCATTAGTCGAATATAAACCACCTTTACCAACAAATTCATCTTTCAACTTAGCCTTAATTTTCATCTTAGATTTCATTCCAGATCTTAAGTCATTTATTTTCCAAGTAAACTCTTGCTTTTCCCTATTAAAAGAAACATCTCCCTGACTTACATTTATATCTTTTTCACTTTCAACATAAACGTAATTTGTATCGATATAATCTATTATTTCAAAATTATCATAAATAGTCGGAACAACAGCTGCATCAAATAAAATATTACTTAAAGTTTCCATATAAGCAATAAACTGATTATCACTTACCTTTTTAATTTGTTCTAATACACTGCTACCCATTTCATATTGTATCCCATTGATAGTAATAAATGGATATTGCCTCTTTAAATAATCATATTGAACTACTTCATTTGGAGTATCAACATTCGGATAACCATCCGTTAAAAATAAAACAATACATTCTCTATTTTCTTCTTTTTTATACCCTTTTAAAATATTATCCACATTCACTAACGCTTGATAATAATTAGTACAACCAGTTTCACTTAAAGAAGCAATTTGATTAACCAATTCATCTTTATCACTAGTAAAATGAGAAATAATCTGAGAATCATCATCAAAAATAATTAACCCAACCCTATTCTTATTATCAGAAAGTAAACTATTAATTAACTCCACACTATCTGATTTAACCTTATCCAACTTATTACCACCCATAGACCCAGATACATCCAAAACGAGTAAAACATCTGTATATTTACTATCAGTATTTATAACACTGCTAACATCAAAAGTAATTTCGGCTACTCCCTTACTTATCCATTTAGCACTCTTATTACCCTCCAAGCGCCAGGTTTCTTCTCTTTATAATCAAGTTTTTCTGAAAAAATCTCTACACTTTTAACTGGTTGAAGTTCTGCAAATATTCTTGGCATTGAAACTACTCCAAGTATCAAAATAAGAGTAACAAACACACTTAAAACCTTATTTTCAAAAATATATTCTCTAATTTTGTCAAAAATATTTTTTACTTTTTTCATACTAACCATCTCCAAAACAGTCTACTCTATTAACCTAATAATACTATATTTTAAAAATCAATTCAATAATTAAAAAAGTATAAGAACTAAATTCTTATACCTAATTATTTACTCTTTGTTTTATCATTTCAGTTTCCATGGTAATTTTTTCAAACGCATAACCATTTTCTCTACCATACCTAATAATATCTCTTAAAGCATCTCTTGTATATGGCTTTATATCATGCATCAAAACCATATTGACTCTATCTTTTCTAAGACCATTAATTACATTATTTTTAATATTCTCTGCAGTAGGGTGCCCACCAGCAGCATCACCACTCGAAAGATTCCAATCGTAATATTTAAACCCACGACTCACAACCTCATTCGTCAAAGTGCTCATTATACCTTCAGTATATCTTCTACTAATTGTATTACTAGATCCACCTGGAAATCTAATTATTTTAGACTCATATCCAGTAATTCTTTTAACTCTATCTTGAACACTATATAAATCATCAAAATAAGCATCAACTGAGGAATACACAATAGAATAATCATGACTTGCTGTATGAAGAGCTAAAGAATGTCCCTCATCATACATTCTCTTAATCAATTCATCAGGCCCTTTGTTAGTTACAAAGAAAGTTGCTTTGACATTTTCTTCTTTTAAGATATCTAAAATTACATTAGTTGTTCCACTTTGAGGGCCATCATCAAATGTTAAATAAACTGTCCCATCTTTTGGTCTTTCACTAACCTTTACTTTTCTTGAAATCTTAATATCATTTCCATAACTATCACTAACACTATATGTTAATACATATTCACCTACTTTACTAGTATCAACACCACCACTAACTTTAACTTTCGAAGAAATCTCTTTATCACAATTATCACTAACTTCATATCCAGGATCATTAAATTCATCCCCGACAAATAGATAAATATAATCATTTCCTTTTAAAGTAAGTTTAGGCTTATCAATATCTTTATAAATTATTTTCTTTGTAATTTCTGTCTTATTACCACTCTTATCACTTACACTATAAGTAATTTTCTCCTTTGTAATATCGTACTTTACTTTTTCAGTTAAATCTCCTTCGTATTCATCAATTGCCTTAACCTTATCTGGAACAATCTCATCACCTGGGCATAAATATATATCAGAATCATCTATCTCTAATTTTGGCCTTTTTCGATCTTTAACTATAACTTTTCTTGTAACCTCTCTTGTAAACGTCCCAACTTTTACTTTATAAACTATTTTATAAACACCTATCTTTTTAGGATTAACTTTTCCCTTAATCGAAACATCCTTAGAAACATCGTTTCCTAAAAAACTAGCTTTATAGCCTTTCTCAACATACTTATCTTTATAATCTATAATAATTGTATTTTTACCCTTTAAATCAATTTGAGGCAAAAGCATAAAATTATATATTCCTATTGCTACAAATACTAAAAAAATTATTATTCCCCATGATACCATTGCATTAGTACAACCAAATTCTAATAATCTTTTCAACTTTCTTTTCAAAATAATTTTAACTCTCATATACCGACCACTCTCTCAAACTAATTATAAATCAAATAGTCATTTCTTGTAAAGAATCAGTTCAATTTATTATGCCTAATAAATTCTCTTAAAAGTTTCGTAAGAGCCCTCTTCTCAATCCTTGAAACATAACTTCTACTAATTCCCATTTTTTTAGAAATACTTTTCTGAGTTTCTTCATCTCTATCTTCCAATCCATATCTATTAATTATTATTTCTTTTTCTCTTTTAGTTAATACATCCATATACTTATAAAGTGCCTTTATATTATCCTTCAAATCTATTTCATCACAAAAATCAACATTTTCAGTTTTTAAAATATCTTGAATCGCAATCTCATTACCATCCTTATCAAAACCAATTGATTCATTTATTGAAATATCTTTACTGTATTTATTTGATTTTCTAAAATACATCAAAATCTCATTTTCAATACATCTTGCACAATAAGTAGTAATTTTAGCATTCTTCTCTGGTGTAAATGTATCTATTCCTTTTATTAATCCAATTGTTCCAATACTTATTAAATCATCTGTATCTGAGTATTTACTATCAAACTTTTTTACTATATGAGCAACTAATCTTAAATTATGTTCAATTAATTTATTACGACTTGAAAGATCTCCTTCCATTTTTTTCCTTATACATTTATCTTCCTCTTCACTACTTAATGGTTCTAAGAAAACATCATTAGAGTAACTACCAGTAAAACAAAATAAATTCTTTATAATATCAAATAAAAACATATAATCCTCCTATTTGAATCATATGTCGAAAAAAGTAATTTTATTTTCTCTTTGTAAAATTTTCTTCTATTAACTGACCAGCTTCAACTCTTCCTTCAATAGAAGAAATCCTCTCACCACACCAAGAATCCATCCCACATAAATCTTTATATTGCTCTCTTAATTTATATTCCTCTAACAATAAGTCTTCTAAATCAATAGAATGAAAATATCCATTTAAAATTACTTCTCTAAATTTTAAATCTAAGCTTAAAAGTAATTTCTTAAGAGTATCATTTTCTCTATCTCTTTTTAATTCTCTATTTTCATAATCCATTAATAAATATTGATAAAAAGTATTTATATCTCTTTTTCTAGTATTACGTTCTAACCTTATATCATTTAATCTTTTTGCATCTTGTAATTTTTTCATCTTGACCATCAATCTAATTTTATCTTTTTCTAAGTTACCTATTTTATCTTTTCTAATTTCTCTATATTCAACCATTTAAATAACCTTCCTATTTTTTACAATAAACTTTCTCTTCTGTCCCTTCATTAATTTCTCTAAGCATTGCCTTACTAAGTCCATTCATTTTCTCTTCTAAATTATACATATCCATTTCTAATTTCTCAACATCAATCTTATTAAGTTTTTTCTCTTCTCGAATACGTACAATATTATATTTAATGGTATTAATTAAAGCATAGAAAGTAATTATAATTAGTGTAGTAGACATTTTAGCCCCATCATCAGTAAAAGCTGAAATCACCATCCAAGCAATAGCAAATACTAAAGAATTTTCTATTGCTCTTTTTCTCTCATTTTTAATCATCTCATCATAAGAATCTAAAAAACTTTTATCTAGTTTTAATTCTGAAATTGTCATTTCTTCTTTGGTTAATTCTTTTAAAAACAGCTCTCTCATACTATCACCTACTAAAACAAATTAAATTAATCATAAAATGAATTTTCTTCATTTCTTTTTTTAGTTAACACTTTAGCATCAATAGAATCAATCATAGCCATTTGCGCATGAATACCTTTTTCTTTTTCACAAACATTATAATAATTCATTGCTAACTGATCTAAATCTATTTTTTCTAGATTATTCTCAATTATTCCTTTTCCTATAAGTTCCACTATCAAATAACTCAAACCTAAAGCTGTTGCTTCAAAAGCCGCAAACTCTAACGCACTATACTCTGCAAAATGCTCTAAATTAGCTAAAACATAAAATAAATTACCACAAATAATAGAACCCACACTTCCAACGTTACTATCAGAATAACTATCAGGATTTAATTTTTTAAATTTCTTCTGCATTTGTTTTTTTTGATGTTCATAAACAGACAACATCTGTTCACAATATTCATATTCATCTTCACGTCTACTCATTTCTTTTCCTCTTTTCCTTATCTACTTCTTTTTAATTTTCTTAAAATTGTTTTCATGCTAGCAAGTAAAAACTCTTTATTAAGTAAAAATGCATAGCAACAAACAACGAGTAGACTTATTATATCAAGAATTAAATTATTTTGGTAGTATAAAATAATCGCAAAAGTAAAAATCAAAATTGTTTTTAAAATCAAACCTTTTTCTATTTTTATATTTATATATTTCTTTAAATCAATATGTCTGTAAACCATCATTACAAAATAAGATATCGCTGTTGATATACTAGCGGCATATAAACCTATTTTCTTAATAAATAAAACATTAATTACAATATTAATTATCGCCCCAATTATTGCCGTAGTTGCAACTTGCTTAGATAATTTCTTTGCTAAATAAACCTGACTATATAAACATATTACAACATTAAATACAGTTCCAAGTACTAAAATTGGAATATATTGATAAGCCCCCTCATATTTAGAATCTATTAGTATTGGAAATACAAAAGGCATACAAGCAATCATCCCAACACCCAGTGCTGTAAATAATTTAATTACTGTATTAGTAATATCCGAAAAGAATTCATCTCTATCTTCTGCATTTATATGCAAAGCTGCTGACTCACTCCAACTTAAATTAAATATTCCAGTCAAACTAGAAATAATCGTTGGAAATT
Source organism: uncultured bacterium (assembly GCA_946560065.1). Classification (GTDB taxonomy): domain Bacteria; phylum Bacillota_I; class Bacilli_A; order RF39; family UBA660; genus UBA3789. The sequence goes on from CAMNUE010000006.1 coordinate 47,139, forward strand.
TATTACTAATTGCATATAAACCATTAGCTCCAGCTCCAATTACCCAAGAAATTATACTTCTATCACTAACATTAACTATCCACCAACTAATACCATTAGGTATTAAAGGTATAGAATATTTATACATATCCTTAAGTAATTTAAAATCTACCATCTCCATATTTATTTTTGAATATAATTTTAATTTAAAAAATAAATATAATGAACAAATTCCATTTGCAAGAGCCATTGATATAATCATACCTTCCGCTCCCATATGAACAAAGCAAATTAAAAAGATATTTGACAGTACTGTTGTAAGTCCTGTTAAAATACAACTAATTGAATAATCCAGTGTTTTACCAAAACCTCTTGCTACTTGTAATAAATTTCCCGATAAAACACAAACAATAATATCTATTAAAATTAACCATCTAAATGGAATATTAATAAAACAACTAATAATTATATAGAGCAATGAAAATATTCCTAAACTAACTCCTAATACAAAAAAATTATTACTAATAAGTTTCTTTGTGTTTTTATTACTTCCTCTCGCATCAACCAAATATCTAAAGATACTCATCTCTAACTCTAAAGTAATTATTGGTACCAATAAAGTAACATAAGTTTGAATTAAATCTACTACTCCATATTCGCTAGTATTCAAATACGATGTATATAGAGGTAATAGAAAAAAAGAAATAAGTTGTGTACAAACTCTTCCAAAAAATATAATAATTGTATTCTTTGCTAGTTGTGTTTTTTTACTCATAAAGCTTCCTCCTTATTTTATAATACAATGTATAAAGTAAGCACCCTGAAAGTGCCCCAACAGAATCCAGTAAAACATCTAAAAATTCTCCACTCCTACCAGGTACAAACAATTGATGTACTTCATCACTACATGCATATAAAAAAGTTAAAAATACTGAAAGTAAAACAGCCCTATAATCTACTACTCTAAATTCTCTTATAAAACTAAGTATTAATAATCCTAAAATTAGATAAATAGTAAAATGTGCACTCTTCCTAACCAAAACAACATATTTATCTATATATTTATTTCTTTCATTTTCTTTTAATTTTCTACCAGTAAATATTTCACTAATCTTTACAATTAAACCATCACTTTTACTAGATGATTCCTCCGAATTATCAGTTGAAAAACTAAATATCAATAACATACATAAAACTATTAATATAAATTTAATCATCCCTCTTAGCATTAAATCACCTTAATTAAATATACCATACTAATTAGTTTTAGGCATTAACTTTTTGCTTATTTCTTTCCAAATTAACACATATATTACTATCTACAATCAAGTTAAATATCTCTAAGCATGATTCAATTTCCTTAGTACTTATTTCTTTTCCAAAGCCCATTTTAGCATAAGAAGCTTCTTTTATTTTTCCTAAGCAAGCTAACATAATTGTAAAATCCTCTATCTTATCAGAATCCACTCCTATACACTCATCAAGTTGATTAATAAAATCTCGACAAAATACCTTTATTGCCAATTTCTTTAGAACTAAATCAAAAGAATCATCGCCTTTACAATTTAAAAAATCTAAGCACTTAGCAAACTTAACAACTACTTCTTGAAATTCTTCATAAAAATTAAAATTAGAATGAATTCTTATCCCAGGTAACACATCATTATCAACTATTGGTTTAACTTTTTCTCTTTTTCTTCCAAGTAATCTATAAGTAACCTCCTCAGCACAGTCTTGAACAACTGCCTCTTCTAATAAGAAAAGACCATCTAAAAGATATTTTCGATTATTTAAATTAAGATCTTTCAAAATCTTTTTATTATCTTTAAATTTATATAATTTGCATGCAAAGTCCCATGCATCTTCTTCCCAAGAACCACAAATAATATGCCCAAGCTCATGTGAAAAAATCATTTGATTAATCGCAAAATCTTCCATTCCATGAATTTTCTTTTTACTTTTAGAATTTATACTTATTTCACCATTATAAGTAACTGCTTCTACATTCTTATCTTTTGGATCAAATATTCTTATTACTTTTATTGAACTTAAAGCTTCTAAAACATTATTAAAATTCTTTTTATTAACTATTCCTAACTTTATTAACGAAACATAATAAAATTCAAAATCTCTAAAAAATTCATTGAAATATAATAAATCATTTCTCATATCTTCACTAGTTTTATCACACTCATCCACAGCACCATCAATATATTCATTTAAAGACCTAGTGTATAATTTATCTAAAGATATGGAAAAATTAGGAAACATCTCTTCAGTCCAAAAATTATACCGACACGTATACATGAAAATCCCCCCAAATTTATTAATAAATTATTTTACAAGTAATTTTCTAGAAGCCTTATATCTCTTTAAAGCATTATTATACTCATCAGGATATGCCAAGACTAGCTGTAATATCATACTCTTAACATCTGCAATTTCAACCTCAGCTACTCCGTCATAATTTTCAGCTAAAACATCGTAAAATAATTGTTCTACATCTTCTCTAAATTTCGCTTCCACACTCATTCCTGTAAATCTCTTTACTAAGCGACTAAGTGGTTTTTGATATCTTTCCCACTCCATAATCAACTTTTCAGGATTTTCTCTAGGATAACAATCTTTCCCACCCTCAACAGGAACAAAATTAATTCCACCAGTTGGCCTTTCTTCATATGAGTAAGAACAACCATCAGAACGCAACATACTACAAGTTGTTTTCATAGAAAGTAAATCAACTATTTCTCTATTCATATTTCTAGCTCTCAAATATAAAAAGGGAGTTGCCATAGTTTTATCCTTTATTTTATCAATTATTACTGCTGAAACAATTGAGATATTCCCCTCTTCTAATTTGTTATATAAATCATTAATATTCAATGAATTAAAATCATGTGGAACATAATCACAACCACTTTTCTTGCAACATCTGCCACCACAATTTTTACAAACATCTTTATTTTCAATTTTATCCATACTTCACCTCAAAAACGTAGGACCTATTATATCACATAAATAAAAAAAAAGCCACTAATTTGTAGCTTCTTCTTTAATCTTTCTAGCAGCAACTGCATTGTACGCTTCTTCCAAGTCATTAAAATAAATTGTTTCTGTCTTTAGCTTTTGATAAGTTTCATTTCCCTTACCTAGTATTAACACCATATCTTTATCTTTTGCCATATTAACAGCTTTATTAATTGCTTCACGTCTATCCAAAACAATTTCATAATTATTATGAGTTTCTTTTAACTCTTTAATTATATCTTCGCATATAGCTGCTGGATCCTCACTACGTGGATCTTCATAAGTAAATATTGCATAACTTGCATTTTCTACCACCACATTTCCCACCAATGGTCTTTTTAAATAGTCTCTCTCTCCTGCTTGCCCAATTACCACAATACTCCTATTAATATCTAATGTATGAACAAAATTTAATAATTTAGAAATTCCGTTAGGTGTATGAGCATAATCAACCATCACATAATATGGTGTATCTGTCTTTAATAGCTCAAGTCTACCACTGATTTTAATGTTTTTAATTCTCTCAAGAATCACATCCAAATCAAAGCCAGTTGCTAAAGCACAAAGTAAGCCACAAGCCAAATTATAAACATTAAAGTCTCCCATTAAAGGACTATCTATCTTTATTTCTTTACCCTTATATTTATAAGTGATGTCTGTATGATTTGGATGAATCTTATAATCAACTATTTGCAAATCACAATCTTCACTACTACCATAAGTCAACACTTTAGCATTACAAGCTTCTCTAACTTTTTCATAGTATTTATCATCTTTATTTAAAATAGAAAAACCATCTTTCTTAGTTTGCTTAAAAAGCATTAATTTAGATTCTAAATAATTCTCAAAACTACCATGAATATTTAAATGCTCAGAAGTGATATTTGTATGCGCACTAATATCAAATTCAAATGATTGCATTCTACCTCTATAGAATGCCTCACTAGAAGTCTCAATTGCTGCATACTTACATCCATAACCTACAAACTCATCTAAGTAAGAATATAAATAATGTACATCTGGAGTTGTATTCGGATTATCCCCAGTAAATTTTGCACAACTTCTTCCGTTAGTTCCAACATACCCACATAAATCACTACCAATTAATGTTTGAATAATTGTCGCAACACTCGTCTTACCATCAGTTCCAGTAATACCAATCATTTTTAAAGTTTTATCTGGATAATCATAAAATTTTTGACACAAATAAGGTAATTCTCTATTTGTATTAGAAACCTTTATTATTGGAACATTCTTTTTCCCAACATCACGACTAACCACAATAGCACTTGCTCCATGTTCAATCGCATCATCAATAAAATCATGTCTATCTGCTGTAACTCCCATAGTACAAACAAACAAATCTCCCTCTTCTACTTCTTTAGAGTTAATTTTAATTGCTTTTATTAAGATATCCTCTTCTACTTCAGGATATAATTCATTTAATTTCTTCATATTACCACCTAATGTCATTATACAGTAAATTATTTATTAATTAAAGCCTTTTTTTCTTGATATAAAAGATAATTTACGTTAAAATTGATTATGGTGATAATATGAGAACAATGATATTCGGAGCTGGTAGTGACCTAGGTGTTAATATCGATGGTGCTAATTTAGGACCAGTTCAATTAATGAATGATTTAAAAGCTTTTTATAAAGGTGAAAGTATGATGTTTCAAAAAGATGAAACAATTATTAAAAGTAGAAACCTTTCAGATCGTCGAAAAAATGAATATGAGATTGAAAAGTTCAATTCAAACTTATATAAGAATATAGTTGATAAAATTAAAGAAGAATATTTTCCTATTCTTATTGGAGGTGATCACTCAGTTGCAATAGCTTCTGCCCTAGCATCTGCAAAAGTAAACATTGATGTTGGTATGATTTGGATAGATGCTCACACTGACTATAACACCTTCGAAACAACAGTAACTGGAAACATCCATGGTCTTCCTCTAGCAGCCATTAATGGTTATAAAAATAGTGAGCTTAGATATTATCATAAAGGAAAAGTTATTCAGCCATCAAAAACTGTTATTATTGGCGCAAGAAGCATTGATGAAGCAGAAAAAGACAATGTCAGATATTCTGGTGTTACAGTCTTCACAACCGAAGACATTAAAGAAAAAGGAATTGAAGCTATTATGGATGAAGCATTTAAGATTGCTGGTTACAAAACAAAAGGAGTTCATATAAGTTTCGACTTAGATGTTATAGACCCAGATATTGCTCCAGGTGTATCTATTCCTGAATTTGATGGTATCTCAGAAGAAGAAGCAATGGCCATTAATGAGTATATTATTAAGCATATTAATGATGTATTGTCTTATGATTTAGTAGAATTTAATCCACTAAGAGATTTAAATCGAAAAACAGAACAAATTGCTTTAAATCTTTTAGCTCAAATAATTAGAGCTGCTGAAAACAAAAAGAAATTTGAACAAAAAACTTATTATTAAAAAATAAAAGAAAAGCCAAAAACTTTTCTTTTTCTATTAACCAAATATCTAATTCTCCTTAATAAATTCATCAATAACGTCCTTATATAAATTAGGATACATCTTTGATTCTTCTTCCAAACTATTTAAATATAATTCTGCTTCTTCTCTATCAAAATCTTTTATTCTTTCATAGATAAGAATATGATTTTCATCTTTCATATCGAAGTCTTTTATCAATTTAAATTTTTTCATCGCAACTAATTGATTAAATACAAAATTATATTTTTCTTCAACAGATGTCTTCAAAAAAGGATTACTAGTTAACACATACCTTGCAGTAAAAAGTTCAGTTGGAAATTCATGAACTCCCAATATTGCTGAACCATATGGCATATTATCAGCTATTGTCATATCAGGCATATAGTAGTTTCTAAATTTATCAGGATTATAATTATTGTTATGAGGAATCATATAAGCTGTATTATTCTTATTCAAATTATTTCTAAGCCAAGAAGCAACTTCTCCTATTTCACGATAATTATCTTGGTCTACAACTCGTAATGGTACATCTGTAAAAACTTTCTTATTATTTTCTAAGAGATAACCATAACCAAAATTAATTCCAAAAACCACTAGAAGTACAAAAAGCCAAAAAGAGAATTTCATACTCTTAGATAATTCATAATCAACAAAACAACAAATAAAAACAAGATAAACTGGCAATAATATTAAACTATGATGTAATCCCATATTTTGGATTCTTGTAAATAAATAAATCATCAATATATAAGAAATGAGACTTAACAATGTAAGTAATCTATATTTTTTCTTCACAAAACCATATACTATTCCAATTAAAATAAACAATAAAGGAATATAACCTAAATGTCCTAATTGATTTACTAATTCTGTTTTAAATCCACCTGCCATATAAAAAGCATATGATGAACCAAAATTACTAATAAAAATATTTTTAATAAGAGGTAATAATGTAACAAAAAAGAATATAAAAGCAATTCCTACAAATAAAAACCAATTTATAAACACTCTTTTTAATTTAGTCCTATCTTTACAACATAGAATAATTATTCTTATGAAATAACAAATATAATACACCAAAATAAAGTACAAATACCATCTTCTACATATCACCAACATAAACGTCAAAATAATAAGTAATAAAGCTCTATCTTTCTCAATTACCTCAAATTCATAATCAATTGATAAACTAATGATTAAGAAAATAAAAACTAATCCAAATAAATCAGGCTGTCCATAAATAAACGTAGTATGCAGTACTGGTAAAAATAAAAAGACTATCAAAGTAATTCCAATAAAGGTATTCTCTCTTTTTATTTCAAACCTTCTAACTACTGCTATAAGTAGTAAAAGTAAAGACATCACTAAATATGGAATAAAAACAACTACACAGGAAAGAACATAAGAATTTATTGTTTTACTAGTGAAATTAAAAATAAATTCCGGAAAAAAGGAAATAAAATTACCATACTTCCCAGACCAAGTACTCATAATAAACTTCCTTATTCCAACAAATAACCCTTCACTGAAAGAATTTCTAGTAAACATCTGCAAATTATAATATGTCGAATAATCCCAGTAGTAAATAAATTTACGATTTATAATACTAAAAAAATAAAAAAGATAAATTAAACCTATCATAATAAATATTAATTTTTTTTGAAAGGAATCAAACTTAAAATTATTCTTTTTAATAATATATCTAAAAATAAATATTAAAAATAAATTAGCTTCTATACTTAATAAAAAAAGAAGAAACTTATTAACTCGAAATAAACCGAATAAAAGAACTAAGAAAAATATAACTCCAAAACAAATATATAATACCTTTTCACTTATTTTTAAATTTCTAAATTTATCATTAATCATATCAATCATTCTCTTCCAAATTCTCAGCAATTATATATCTAGGTCTTTCTTTTGTTTCACTATAAATCTTTCCAATATATTCTCCAATTATTCCTAAAGATAACATTTGAAGTCCTGAAATAAACCAAATTGAGCAAACAATAAAAGTCCATCCTTGAACGGCTTTTCCTTCTATTTTAATTACCAAAAAATAAATCAACATTAATATACTTATAATGAATATAATTACTCCTAAATTTAATATTAATCTAAGTGGTTTAACACTAAAAGAAGTTATTCCATCTAAAGCAAAATTAAGCATCTTCCTTAAAGGATATTTTGACTCTCCAGCAAATCTTTTACTTCTCTCATAATAAACTACATCAGACTTATAACCTATTAGTGGAAATATTCCACGCAAAAACAAATTTACCTCTTTAAAAGTCTCTAAATCCTTTAAAACTCTCTTGCTAGTCAATCTATAATCTGCATGATTAAAAACAATTTCTACTCCCATTAAATGCATAAATTTATAAAAGCCTTGAGCTGTTGTTTTCTTAAAAAAAGTATCTTTTTTCCTTGAACTTCTAACTCCATAAACAATAGCATTACCTTCCGCATACTTCTTAAGCATTTCATCTATGGCATCAACATCATCTTGCAAATCAGCATCCATACTTATAACTACATCAGCATACTCCCTTGCCACCATAAGTCCAGCCAATAAAGCATTCTGATGTCCCCTATTTCTTGAAAGACTTATACCTGTAAAAAGTTTTTCTTCAGCATTTATTTTCTTTATCAAACTCCAAGTTGCATCCCTTGAACCATCATTAACATACATTACTTTACTATTTTTACTTATTTTTTTCTCACTTATTAAAGACTTTAATTTTTCTTTTAATTTTTTAGTAGTTTCTTGAAGGACCTCTTCTTCATTGTAACAAGGTATAACCACATACAATATATTTTTCTCTTTCATTTTATCACCAACTAGATTATACCATATTAAAAGCTTAAACAATAATAAAACTATCAACACACTGGTTGATAGTCTAAATTAATTATATTTTAAAAATTTCTATCTCTTAAAAATGAAGGCATATCTATATCAACAGCACTACCACTAGAATCATTTGAATCATCAGATAACAATTCTGGTTGATATGAATATTCTTCCCTAACTGGAGTTCTTCTTGTTTGAGATGCATTATTATAAACTGGCTCTTGACCCTTTTTAACTTTATCAAAACCAGTAGCAATAACTGTAACAATAACTTCATCATTTAAGTTCTCATTAATAACTGAACCAAAGATTGTATTAATGTCAGTATTAGCAGCACTTCTAACAACTTCTGCAGCCTGTTCAGCCTCAAACAATGTTAAATTGACTCCACCAGTGATATTAATAATTGCATCAGTAGCACCTTCAATTGAAGTTTCAAGTAGTGGTGAAGATACGGCTTGTTTTGCAGCCTCTAGTGCACGATCTTCTCCCATACCAATTCCAATACCAATGATTGCACGTCCACTCTTCTCCATTACAGCTTTAACATCTGCAAAGTCCAAGTTAACAAGACCAACAACAGCAATCAAATCAGATATTGATTGAACACCACGACGAAGGACATTATCAACTTCTTTAAACGCTTCAAGCATTGGTGTCGACTTATCAATTATTTCTCTTAATCTATCATTTGGAATAATAATCAAAGTATCAACATGTTTCTTTAACTCTTCAAGTCCCGCATTTGCATTTTCCATTCTTCTCTTTCCTTCGAAAGAAAATGGTTTAGTAACAATAGCAACTGTCAAAGCACCAAGTGCTTGAGCTATTTCTGCAACAACAGCTGCTGCTCCAGTACCTGTTCCACCACCCATTCCTGCAGTGACGAAAACCATATCAGCTCCAGACAACGCATCTTCAATTTCTTTTTTTGATTCAACTGCAGATTCTTTCCCAACTTCTGGTTTACCACCTGCACCAAGTCCATCTGTTAAATTAGCACCAATCTGAATTTTAACATCAGCCTTAGAAGAATTTAATACTTGTAAATCTGTATTAGCAGCAATGAATTCAACACCCTTAACTCCAGATTCAACCATTCTATTAATAGCGTTACCTCCGCCACCACCTAAACCGATGACTTTAATCTTCGCTAATTGATCCATTTCTAATCCGCCTATCATACCTTTTCCTCCTTAGTTATCAAAAAAGTGTCCAAACACTTTACTTAGCATATTTTCATTAGTAGTAATACTAGAATCTGTCGATAATAGAGTCTCTACATCACTTTTATTTACCATATTATAATGTTTACCTCTAAGTTCCAGTTTATCATCAAAATACTTAGTAATTCCATAACAACTACTATACTTATTGTGTCTTATCCCCATCGTTGAAAGATTACAAACCTTCGCAACAAAACCAAACTCTTGCTCAACTAAATATTGAAACCCAGCCATTTCGCTTAAGCCACCTGTTATTATTATATAACGTATTTCTCTATTTGTTAAGTTTTTTATTTCATTTTTCGCAAGTTTTAAAATTTCCTTAATTCTTGCCTCAACTACCTTAGAAACCCCTACTTGATTGACCTCTTTTACTTCATCTTTATTGAGTTTTATCTCCCAAGTATCATTAGTATCAGCATAACTAGATATAGCAACTGAAAAAGTCTCTTTCATTGCTCTTGACTCAGTAGATTTAGACTTAAAAACATAGCCAATATCTTTATCCACATTAATACTTCCAATTGGAAGTAACTTATTTTTAATCTGAATTCCCTTATTAAAAACACTAACATTAGTTGATTCTTCACCGATATTAATAATTGCTCCAACCAACTCATCATACTTCTTATTCTTAATAGAATAATAATCTCCAACAGAGTTATAACAAATATCAACCGTCTCTGCTCCACTAAGTTTTAAAACTTCTAAAATTCGATATAAAGGTTCCTTATCAACAGTACTAATAACCACTCTAGCATCAAGAATACTACCTTTCAGCCCCTTAGGATCACTAACATTACTACTATCATCAATAGTAAAACTAATTGGCATCGCCGTAACTAACTCTTCATTAGTAAAATCCTGTCCCTTAATTGCATCTAAAAGAACATTACTAACATCAACACCTGTAATGTCATTATAATCAATAATATTAGTACTTCCAACAACTATGTCCATTCGACAATTAGCAGATGGAATCCCCGCAATAACTTTTGTAATTTTAATACCCAGCATTTCATTAACCTGTCTCAAAGCATTCTTAACACTACCAATAGCTAACTTAGTATCAACTATAAATCCATTTTTTATTCCCATAGAAGGACTGCTAACTGAAGCTAAGACATAAAACTTATCATTAACTTTCTCTGTAACAACAATCTTTATACTATCTGTACCTAAATCAATTCCAGTATAAATGTCATTCATATAAGCATCTCCTATCTTTAAATTTAATTATACTATAATTTTTTTTTTAATAAAAGTCTTAATTTCAATGTTTTTCTACAAACTCTTTATAAATCATTTTATTACGCAACTCAAACATTTTCTTTTCTTTTCCAAGTAATTTATTTGTATAACTAATCTTTCCATTTGAATTAACAGAAACATATCTATTATAAGCCGGTAAAACATCTCTAGTAGAATAAAGCCACCTATAATAAGAAGATAAATCTATATCCAAATGATTAACTAAATAAGTTAGTAATAAATCATAGCCTAAGTATTCTGGAAAATCTATATCTAAATTATAGTTACTTAAAACCAAAGCCTCTGTATTATATTTCCTGTAAGTATTAACTAAATTATCATTTGTATTAAAATACTTAAGGTTATCATAAACATCATTAAAACCGTCATCTTGAAGACTTGGCAAATGATCACCAAAAAATAAAATAATTGTCTCTTCATCAATACTATTAATATAATCGTATACTTTCTTTAACATCTTATCTGCATCATAAATTCCCTGAGCATAAGATAACACAATATCTTGATAATCTTCTGATAATGTTGATTTAGAAACATTAATATCATACTTATCAAATTTATTCTTAGTATATCTCAGATGTGCCTCCATAGTTTCAACCATAATAAAATTCTTACTACGATTTTTTTCCAAATCCTTAATTATTAAATCCCCCACATAATCATCAGAAACATAAAAACCTTTAATATGTTTTTTATCATCAACAATCGAGAAATTAGTAAAACCAATATTTTTCATAATATTCTCTGAATTATAAGAATCTTCTCCTAACATTATAGAAGTAGTATACCCATTATTTTTCAATTCTTTAACCAAGGAATTTCTTTTTCTATTATCTTTATATAATTCTAAAAAAGGTATATAACCCAAATGATAATAAGTCATATTTCCACCAGTTAATAACTCATAAGAAACATTACTTGTCATGCTACCAAAAGATGGAGTAATCAAATTAATTAAATTACCTGTGTTTTTAAATTGAATATAGTTTTTTGTAACATCTTTATCAAATGAAATATCATCCTCAATTTTTTTTATATCAAAAAATGACTCTGAAAGTATAACTATAATATTAGGTGTTCCAATCGATTTATCTGCTTTCATACTCTTATCTTCCAATTCCTGCAACTTACTTCGATCATAATTAACAGGTTCATCATAATTAATCATCGAATTAAGATATTGATAATGCATTCCTCCAACAATTCCATAATATTCATAAAGATTTGGATAAGATATATACTCTTCTAAAGAATCCCTATTTATATCAGTATACACATACTTAAAATAGATTTTTTTAGAAAAACTAAACGGAAACAATAAACAAAATAAAAGTAATATAGAACTCAAGCTAATAAAAAAAGATTTTCTTCTTGCAAAATTAATATTAAATTTCCAACTAATAAAAACGAGAACAAAAAAAGACAATAATATAGGTATAGATTGTACAAACAAATTAAAAATAACTTTTAATAATCCAGTACCTGTAAACGTCGCAATATTGCTATAATTTTGTAAAAAATTAAAATCACTAATATATAAAGCTTCATTCATATACTTTATCTTAATATTATTAATCATAATTAATAAGTAAATAATAATCACAACAATAAGAGTAGATATCCAAGTCTTTTTTGTAAAAATAAGAAGAAGTAAATTTAATAATAAAACTATAAAAAAAGAAAAAAAGATTGATCGAACACTCAAAATTTTCAAATTTGAATCAATTAACCAAGAATTAGCTATAAACATTACTATTACCACTAAAAGAGGAATCAATACAAAACTATATAACAAATCAAAAATTCTTTTCTTATCTGAAAAAAAATACTCTTTTAAGAAACTCATATGCCTACCCCCATCAAAAAAAGTTTTAATATTACCAAGCCAATAATTCCAACTCCAATTACTAAATAAAGAAATTTTAATTTCAAATCAGATTTCGGTATTTTAAAATTAAAAAGAAAAAGAAAAGACAAAACAAGTAATGTTAACATAATAACTATCTCACTAGTAGATATTAAAGTAATAATAGGCAAAATAAAAGAACTCATAGTTATAGGAAGACCTTTAAAGCATTTTTTATTTTCTTGATCAATATTAAAAAAAGCTAATCTAGTTACACCACAAAAAATAAATATACAATAAACAATCATGTTAAAAATAGAATTATAGCCTAAGCCAATACTAATTATAATCGGAAAAACTCCAAAACAAATTAAATCAACTAAAGAATCAAGTTCAACTCCATATTTTTTTTCTTCTTCATCCCTTTTTACTAAATTAGCAATAGTTCCATCAAAAGTATCGCAAATTCCTGATAAAAGTAAAAAAACAAGGGAAACACTATAATTACCATCTATGGAAAATTTCATTCCAAAAACACTGCAAAACAAACCAATGAATGTTAAAATAATACTTTTATTGTAAAAACCAATAAACATAAATACACTTCCCATCATAATAATTAAATTATAACCATTTTTATAAAACCGGTCAAGGGATAGAAAAACAACCAACTATTCAAGATAATATGTATCAAATATTTCTTTAGACTCAATAAATTTAGCATTATTAATTACGTAATCAGCAATAACCAAATCAAATTGACTATCCTCACTATCTTTACCATCATCATAAGAATTTCTATCCAATAAAACATAACGTTTATGATATTTTTTAATTTCATCAATCATTTTTTTACTTCCATTATAGCCATAATTTCCTTCAAGTAAAACATCAAAATAATCTATAGCTTTATCTCGAGAAATATCATACTGCATCTTAGCATATGACAGAATTAAAGGATTCTTATACTCATCTATAATATCATAATAAACTAAAGAATTAACATAATCAGTCTTAGAATTAAGTGTATACTGAAAATGATTTAACTTTTTTGAAAAAACCGGATTAACAAGCAAGTAAAAAGATATTCCTAAAAGAAAACTATAAACAATAGACAAAACAATAGCTAATTTTCCAACATATTTTTCATACTTATTAATTAATGGTAAAATTTGCATAACAAAACAAAGAATATATATAGAAAAATGACAAAGATTAAATATTGGAATTACAAAAGATATTCCCATAAGTAAATAATAATTAGTAATATCCGAACGTCTCTTCAAAGTAATCAAAAAAGAAATAATAAACAACAAAATGCTAATAATAAAATAAAAATTAAACATCGAACCATTTTTCCTAGTAAAATCAAACAAACCAAAAAAACATAAATCTAAAAAATTATACAAAGAACCAGTAAGAATCAAATATATTAAAAAAATTAAAATTGGTATTAAAAAGCCAACTAATCTTTTAAATAATTTTCTTTTATCTTTAAAATAAAAAATAATAGAAGGAAGTACTAGCAAAGTCCCAATAGTGTGTTTGCTTAAAAAAGTAAGCCCAATTATAACCCCGATAAAAATGTCATTGGAAGACTTGTTTTTCTCTAGATAAAGTAAATAAACTAAAAAGAAAAGTGCCATAAAATTATAAGTAGAATTAATTCCTAAAAATCTAAATAAACAAATTACGAATAGTAAAAGATAACTTTTTGCACCATACAATTTAAATAAAAAATAAAACATAATTGTAACTAAAATACACTGCTCAATTACAAATATTAAATAATTATTAAAAAAAATTAAACCAATCGCCATTAAAAAGGCATAAAAAGGTGTTGCAATAGTATTAAAATCTCGATATGGCACTTCACCCCTACTTATTGCATAACTAAAGCCATAATTTGCGAGTGGATCTCCATACAAATTCAAAAATCCAAGAAATTCATAAATCACCAAGAAAAAAACAAAAATTAATATATATCTTCCATAATCTTTTAAAATTCTTTTCACTAAAACACCTCCAAACTACTTCATTTTATATATCCTAAAACCTTCGTATCTTTCAATCTCCTCACCATTATCAATAACATACTTCATAATATCTTTATTAATTTGTTGCCTATTTAATTTGTCTTCTTTTGCGTATTCATCATAACTAATAATAAACAATGTCTCATCAGGCAACTTTTTAACTCTATCAATCATTTTCTTTGTACCATTATACCCACTATTACCCTTATTGAGTAAATCAAAGTATGTAATTTTCATATTATTTGTAATCTTATAAAAATAAGCTTCACTACTAAGAAGAACAATCTCTTTATTCTTATTCTTCTTAATAAAGGAGTTAATCTTATCTCTAATCTCAAACTCTCCATTTGAGTTATGCATAAATCTAATTTCAAAATTATTATAATGATTTGGATATGTTATATTAAAACCAACATTAGTAATAAAAAATAATACTACATAAATACAAGTAAAAAAAATACTACACAAATATAATTCTTTTTTCCTAATCTTAATGTCATCAAGAAACAAAAAAATAAAAATAAACAAAAAGTAAAGAAAATGATTAATATCAAACAAAGGTAAAACTATTGAAAAGAAAGCTAAACAATAATAATTCCAAATATTTCTCTTATCCTTAATAATTCTATAAATTAAAAATATAAATAAAAAAGCCGAAAACAAAAATACTGGACTAAGCAACCTTCCATTACCAGTAGTAAAATCAAACATTCCAAATAAACACAAATCAAGAAAATTCATAAAACTACCTGTTAAAATCAAATAAATTAGAAAAATTAAACATAAAACTAAACACGAAGAAATACGTCTTAATACTTTTTTATAATCCTTACATAAATAATAAAGAGATGGTAAACAAAGAAAAAATCCTACTGTTTGTTTAGTTAAAATAGCAATACCTAATATAAAACCTATTAAGTAATCATTACCATTATTTCTTTCCAAATATAAAAGAATCACTACTAAAAATATCAAAAATAAATTATAAGAAGGAAATAAAACAGCTGGTAATGGAAAGAATAAAAAAATAAAAATAAGCCATCCCTTATAATCAAATAATTTAAAAATAAAATGAAACATAATCGTAACTAAATAACTATTAACAATATAGAAAACTATAATGTTATGAGAAAATAATCTAAAAAACAACGACATCAAAAAAGGAAAAAAGGGAGTAATAATCATATTAAAATCTAGATAAGGTATTTCACCCATACTTAAGGCATAACAAAATCCATAATTCCACAAAACATCTCCACCTACAACGCTAAAAAAGAAACTAGCTCCCAAAAAAACAAATAGAAAAATCAAAATATATTTAATTATAGATTTAGCTACTCTCATTAAAATCACCTCAGACAATCACAATAATAATCTATTTAAAATAATAAACTTGATAACTATATTTTTGCTCAATTAACTCTCCATACTCTACAATATACTCTACCAACTCTCTATAATATTGTTGATTAGATGTTTTACTATTATAAGCCAAAGCATTAATAATAAAATATGAATCATGCTCATTCTCTATTTTCTTAGTCATCATTTTATAACTATTATAACCATAATTACCATAATTTGGTAAATCATAATAATTAATTTTTCTACCATTATTCATTTTATAAAAATAATTTTCGGTACCTAATAAAAATAAATTAACATTTTTATACTTTCTTAAAACACTATCTAAATATTTGTAATCATCTTCCATTCCCTTAGACATATACCTAAAAGGATAATATGAATAATTAATAAAATGATACTCCATTACTGAAAAACAAATTAATGACCAAATACCAACTAATAGGAAAATCATGACTTTTGACAACAATAAAATATTTTTAGAACTAAAATCACACCTGTCTAACCAAACATATAAAGTTGCCAAAACAAAATAAGACATATGATAATCATCAAATAATGGAACAATAAATAAAATTGAAAAAAACAAATAATAATATTTTATATTCTTACTCTTAAATAAAACATAAATAAAATATATTAAGCAAAAAATTGCTACCATAATTAAAAATAAATTATTATATGTAGCATTCTTATTAGCAAAATCAAACAAACCAAATACACATAAATTAATAAAATTATTAAAAGATTTAGTAAATAATAAATAAATTAAAAAAATCAAATTAGGGATTAACAATCCAATAAATCTAAATAATAGTTTTCTAGGATTCTTAGAGTAAAAAATAATACTTGGAATTATCAAAAATACACCAATTGTATGTTTTGTTATAATACAAAGTCCAATTATAAATCCTACAAAAATATCATTAACATCCATTTTCTCCAAACATATTAAAACTATAATTAAAAAAAACAGTAAGAAATTATACCCCGGAAACAAAGCAGAAAACAATGGTATTGGAAAAGAAAAACAAATAACCATGAAAAAGATATAAATTTTATTTTCCAAGTCTTTTTCTAGCAAGTAAAAAAATAAAGTTAATAACGCTGCTTGAGTAATATAAAAAGTAATAGCTGAATTATAAATAAATAGAGGAATCGCATAAAATAAGGGTGAAAATAAAGGTATTATTAAATTAAAATCATTATAAGGAACTTCTCCTTTAACTATTGCATAACTAAAACCCAAATTTGCAATTGAATCACCAAAAAACATATTATAAGAAATAATTAATCCATACAAAAAAAATAAGAATAAAAATCCATATTTCAAAATATTAAAAATAACTTTTTTCTTATTTTTTAATCTCATTGCCTACTCCTTAATTTGAAAATGATTACCATTATCTAAATACAATATACCCTTATGATTTTCAAGCTGACTTAAAACTTCATTGTAATGATTAATCATTTTAAACTTCGTTAAAGTAAGATAGACCATATTACCATCATCCATATAAAGTAAGAATCTATCTTTATCATAATCATTAGGTTGATATTCAATATCTGATATCTTAGACAATGTATCTTTCTTTATATTACCCATTCCTTTAATAAATTTAGAATACTTCTTATCAGGAACATAATTAAGTAATCTTGGCACTCTAAAAGAATGACTAATCTCTTCATCAACTACACTTTCACCATCATCAAAAACATACTTATTTTTACTGATATCGTAAAATAACGCTCTATTTTCACTAACATCAACTTCTAAAACAAAACCTAATTTTTTCTTAATTTTAACTTTTGATATATACTCTGATTTTTCTATTTTTTTTGCAACATTACTACTATTCAGCAACAAAAACCTTGGATAATTTTTAATACCTCCAAGTTCCAAAATATAATCATCATTCAGATAATTAGTGTTTTTAACAATAATATTTTTAATAGGAATCAAACTTATTAAATAACCACAAAAAGACAGTCCAAACAAAACTAATAGACTAATAAGTATATTAAATATCTTTAATTTTCTCTTCTTAACTATCCTCTTTGCCATAGATTACTCCCAATTTACAAATTCTTGTTCACATTTTAATTTTATATTATATTTTTCTAAGACCTTTTCTTGACACAAATCAATCAAATACTTAATATCTTCGCTTTTAGCATTCTTATAATTAACAATAAAATTAGCATGTTTATCACTAATCATTGCTCCACCTTTAACCATTCCTTTAAGTCCTAAATCTTCTATCAATTTACCAGCAAATTCACCCTCTGGATTCCTAAAAACACTTCCTGCTGAAGGATATTCTAAAGGTTGAGAAATAACTCGTCTTGCTTTTCTTTCAGCAATTACTTCTTCAATCGATTCTCTTTTACCTTTTCGTAATTTAAAAACTACTTCTAGGCAAATATAATCTGGATGTTTTTGTAAAAAAGATGTCCTATAATGAAAATTCATCTCTTTATTCTCTAATCTAATTACTTTTAAGTCCGGAGTAAGAACCTTAACAGTTTCAATAACATATCCCATATCTGACTTATAAGCACCAGCATTCATAAAAACAGCCCCACCAACAGTACCTGGTATTCCGGAAACAAATTCAAGCCCTGTAAGTCCTTTTTTAGCTGCCAACATACTAAGTTTAATAAGCGAAAAACCAGCTCCTACCCTAATCTTATTATTACCAAAAAACTCTATATTGTCAAACTCATTCAATTTGATTAAGATACCATCATAATCTTTACTACTAAAAAGTAAATTTGAACCTTTTCCAAGTACTTTAAATTTAACGTTTGAACTTTTTAAGATTTTTATCAATAAAACCAAACGTGTAACATTTTTAGGGTAAACAACACATCTAGCAGTTCCTCCAACTCGATAAGTTGTATACTTTTTTAAAGAAACATTTTCTTCTACTTTTCCTATCCCACTACTCTTAATTTTATCAATTATATCATTCATATAATCACCCAGTTATCTTTTTAATTTCATTATAAATTCTAGTAGCAGAATCATCTATCCCTAATTTTCTGCTATTACTAGACATTAAATCATAAGCCTCTTTCTCATCAAATAGCTTATCAATTTCTTTAATAATCTTCTCACGAGAGAAGTCTTCTTCACTAACAATTCGGCAAGCACCAACATCTTCTAACTCTTTAGCATTCTTATATTGATGATTGTTAGTAACATAAGGAGACGGAACCAATATTGCTGGTAAACCAATTGCTGTAATCTCTGCAATAGTCGAAGCGCCTGCTCTTGAAACAAGTAAATCAGCATCTTTCATAAGATTTATTAAATTATCCATAAACGGAACCATTTTTACATTCGAAGTAACTTCAATATCTTTGTACTCATCATAATACTTATTACCTGTAATAACTAAAACTTGATAATTTTTATTATTAAATCCTGGAATCAATTCTTTAATCTTTTGAGTCATAGTTGTACTTCCAAGTGATCCCATAACTATAATTACAAGTTTTTTATTGCTATCAAAACCTAAAGTACTTTTCATAACCTTCTCAACTTTAATTATTTCCTCGCTACGAGGATTTCCAGTATATACCACCTTATCCTTTGGAAATAACTTTAAACTATTTGGTAATGAGACACATACTCTTTCTGCAAAATTACCAATAAATTTATTTGAAACTCCTGGAATTGAATTTTGCTCGTGAATTAAAGTTGGAATTTTAAGTTTATGTGCTGCATACAAAACTGGTGCTGTAATATATCCTCCTGCGCCAATAACAATATCTGGATTAAACTTTTTAATTTCAAAAGTAGCTTTTTTAATCGCTAATCGAAACTTATTTAATACACTAAAATTTGAAACTAAGTTTTTTCTATTTAATCCTTCCATTTCTATTCCGACAAAATCTATCCCTAGTTTAGGAATAATATCTTTCTCCATTCTGTCAGTTGTTCCAATATATAAGAATTTACTATCTTTTTCCTCTTCTTTAATCTTATTTATAATCGCAATTGCTGGATAGATGTGCCCTCCAGTTCCTCCTGCCACAACAATAACTCTCATCTAATCACTCCATTTAACTAAATTATATCATATTTTTCAAACTATAATTAAATTTTAATCTAAATATAGTCAACTTTACACTATAGTTAATCTTATTCTTTCAAACAAAAAAAAGAAGTTAATATAAATTGTAAATTAATAAAACTTGTGTTAAAATACAAAAAAGAAAAGAGGGATAATATGAAGTCTATTGGTATCATTGCAGAATATAACCCTTTTCATAATGGACACCTATATCATTTGAAAAAAATAAAGGAATTATATCCAGATTACACAATCATTTTAGTAATGAATGGAAACTTCACTGAACGTGGAGATATCACAATAATAGATAAATGGAAACGAACAGAAATAGCCCTAAAACTAGGAATAGATTTAGTAATAGAACTACCATATCCCTTCGCAACCCAATCGGCAGACTACTTTAGTTATGGAGCCATTACCATCTTAGAAAAACTAAAAGTTGACAAGGTAATATTTGGAAGTGAATCAGATAACCTAGAAGATTTAGAATTAATTGCTAAAACACAAATAAACAATGCCGAATTTGATAAATTAGTGAAAATCTATTCTAAGTTTGGAAATAATTATCCTACAGCTATCTCCAAAGCAATATTCGATTTAACAAATAAAAAAATCACAACACCAAACGATCTCTTAGGAGTAAGCTACTTAAAAACAATTATTAAAAACAACTATAATATAAAAGCAGAAACAATAAAAAGAATAAATAATTATCATGATACAGAACTAAATAACACCTTCTCAAGTGCTACTTCAATAAGAGAAGCTTTAAAAAGTAATAAATCTATTCAAAATCAAGTTCCAAATGAAGTTATTCCGTATTTAGATAATTTACATTTCATTGATGATTATTTTAATATTTTAAAATACAAAATTATTACTGAAGATGACCTTTCTATTTACCAAACAGTTGATGAAGGAATAGAAACAATTCTAAAAAAAGAAATTCTTAACGCATCAAATTATGATGAATTAATTAAATCAATTAAAAGTAAACGTTATACTTATAATAAAATAAGTAGAATGCTAATTCATATTCTTTGTAATTTAACTAAAGAAAAAGCCAACCTTTTCAAAGATATAACTTATTTAAGAATCTTAGGTTTCAATGATAAAGGCCGAATATATCTAAATAGCATAAAAAAAGAAATTAATATTCCAATCATCAGTAAAATAACCAAAGAAAAAGATAAAATGCTAGAATTTGAAATTGAAACAACTAAAATATATGACATTATAAGTAATGAAAATCTAATAAAAAAAGAATTTGAAAGAATTATTTATTTAAAGGAGAATGAAAATGATTAAAGAAAAGAAAACAGGCCAATTAATAGTAATCTCATCACCCAGTGGTGGTGGAAAAGGAAGTGTTATCGCTGGTCTTTTAAAAAATGACAATAAAGGAAGATGGTTATCAGTTTCAACTACTTCTAGAGCAATCAGAGAAAATGATATTCCTGGAGTTACCTATAATTTTGTCTCAAAAGAAGAATTTGAACAAAAAATAGATGAAGGCTATTTCCTAGAATATACAAATTATGTTGGAAACTACTATGGTACTCCAAAAGAATTTATTCGTGAAAAATTAAATTCAGGAATTGACGTTATTCTAGAAATTGAAATTGAAGGAGCATCAAACATCAAAAAGTTAATTCCAGAAGCCTTATTTATTTTTATAATGCCACCATCAATCAAAATATTAGTTGAAAGATTAAAGAAAAGAAAAACAGACAGTTACGAAAAAATGTTAGAAAGATTCCATACTGCCTACAGAGAAATTAATGAAGTTACAAAATATAACTATGTTGTCGTAAATGATGACTTAGATAAAGCAATTTCTAAAGTTGAAGCAATAATCAAAGCAGAAAAGTGTCGCGTTGATCGCATTGAAGAAGTTTATCTAGACACCAAAGAAGAAGAAATCCATGAATTATTAATGGATGGTGAAGAATTCGATAACACTGGAATTGGAGATAAAATAAACTAGTATGAAAAGAATGCTTACAGACTACATTGAAAATGTAGAAAAAAAATTGAATAGTTCAAAACAAGACAAAGGACTTGCCGAAGAAATATTAACAGAAGTTGCTTTCTTTCAACATGAAAGATTAATTCATCTAATCGTAACAATATTCACAGGAATTATAACAATTCTTTTTCTTCTAGGATTTTTATATTTTGAAAATATTCCTCTACTAATTCTCTTTCTTCTCACACTTATATTATTTATTCCATACATTTTTCATTATTACTTTTTAGAAAATGGCGTTCAAAAATTATATGACTTATATTGGAAAGCAAAAGAAAAGTAGTTTGTCACTAAAATATGACATTTAACTACTTTTCTTTTTGCTATTTAATTTCTTCAATTTTCATCAAGTTAGTTGGTTGAGCAATTCCAATATTAGGGAAACTACCAGTAGTAACTACTATATCCCCCTTATTTAAATCCATAAATTCTTTTGCTTTATTAATACTTTCTGTTAAAATCTCATCTGTTGAATTAAAGATTGGCATAGTAACAGGATAAACTCCCCAGTTTAAAGCTAATCTTCTTCCAGTTTTTTCATCTGGACATAATCCCAAAATAAGTGAATTAGGTTTTAAGTTACTAATTACTCTTGCAGTTGTTCCACTAATTGTAGATGCACAAATTAATTTAGCATCTAAGTGATTTGCAGTTTCAACAACACTCTCACAAATTGCAGTTGGAACATTGCAATTAATATGCTCATTCTTGTAAACATAATTAAATTTAGCATATTGTTCTGTAACTTCACAAATATTTGCCATTGCAGCGACTGTTTCAACTGGATGTTTACCAACAGTTGTTTCACCACTTAACATAACTGCATCAGTACCATCTAAAACAGCATTAGCAATATCAGATGTTTCAGCACGTTTTGGTCTAGAGTTTTCCATCATTGTTTCAAGCATTTCAGTTGCAACAATACAAATTTTACCCATTTTACGGCAAACTTTAATCATGTCCTTTTGAACTATTGGTAATCTTTCTGATTGAATTTCAGTTCCTAAATCTCCTCTAGCAACCATAACACCAGCAGAAACTTCAAGAATTTCTTTTAGATTTTGAATTCCTAAATCACTTTCAATTTTACAAATGATTTGTAAATCTTCACGATTATATTCCTTTAAAATCTCTTTAATTTCTAATACATCTTCTTTTGAAGATACAAAAGAAATTGCTAAGAATTCTCCACCATGTTCACATGCATATTTAATATCTTCACGATCTAAATCGCTAACATATGGAATATTTAATTTTATACCTGGAACACTTAGACTCTTACGATTTCCTAAAGTACCTCCAAGAATAACTTTACAAGTAACTCCATCATCTTCCTTACTAATAATCTCCAATTTCATTTTAGCATTTTCAAGTAAAATTACATCTCCAACGTTTAAACTATCAAGAGCTTCTGGATGATTAACAGTAAATCTATCTTGATTTCCTAAAACATCCTCTTTTACGATACGGATAATATTTCCAGGGATTAACTCAATGGAATCGTTTTCTAACATACCACTACGGAATTCTGGTCCCTTAGTATCCCAAAGAATAGCAACATTCATACCAGTACGTTTTCTAACTTCACGAACTGAATCAGTAGCCATCTTTCTCTCTTCTAATGTAGCATGAGTAAAGTTAATTCTTGCTACATTCATTCCTGCTAAAACCATTTTTTCCATAACATCTGGTTGGTTAGAAGCAGGTCCTATACTACAAACAATTTTTGTTTTCTTCATTCTATATACCTCCTAAATGCACTAGTAATTTTATCACATTTTTTTAAATTTCACAATAATAATTTGAATATTAAGAAAAAAAATATAGTGCTAAAACACCATATTAATAAAAATAAGAAAACTCAATTTACAAAATTATAAGTTATTTTGATTCTTTTTTCTTAAATAAACTTTAAATTTTTCTTCCTCGTCATTAGCCCTTTTCTCATAGTCTTCATCTGGTAAAGCTTGACCTAAATATTCATATACGTCAACTGCATGCTTAAATTCATGAACATTTATACACATGGACTTTAAATCAACAATTTTCGGAACACAAATTTTAATTCCACTTACTTTTCCACCATCATCAATTTGTGGATAGCATCCATAAAAACCATAACCTTCATCAAGTGGAACATCAAGAACCTTAGCCTCCCTCTTCAAAGACTCAAAACTATCAATGTTTCCAAAATATTCATCTAAATCTTCTAAGGATAAAGTTAAACCTAAAACTTCATCACGAAAATCATTAGTTTCTATTAACGTCTTAAATGATTTAGCAGGAACAATCTTCCTATCCAAAGTACCATCAAAGATATTGTCTTCATATTCTTTCAATATACCATCATAATGACAATAAGTTCGTTCATTTAAAACATCTAAATCGTCAAGTATTCTATTCAATTCTTCTTCACTTGATATTGACTCCATATTGTCTAACAAAAAACGCATATAATTATTTTCTTCTTTTATAATTTTATAATACTCTTTAAGCTTATCAATAAGAGTCTTTCTATTTTCACCACCGTTAAAATCCTTGAATAACGACATTAAATAAACCATCAAATATT
The DNA here is from genome assembly GCA_946560065.1 of uncultured bacterium. GTDB lineage: Bacteria > Bacillota_I > Bacilli_A > RF39 > UBA660 > UBA3789. Next base: position 71,910 of record CAMNUE010000006.1, read on the forward strand.
CTTTAGTTAAATATAATGCCTCTCCTCTATTTAAAGAAATAATCTTTTTTATTTCATCTACAAATTCCATACTATCGCCTCGTTCTCCCTATTATAATATACATTGATTTTTAGAACAAGAAAAAAGAACTAAAATAGCTCTTAATTTTTTTACTTTTGGCAATTACCACAATAATGAGTTCCTCTTCCGCCTATTTTTGTCTTCTGTAAAGTTTCTCCACATTTAGGACAAGGTTCCCCTGCTTTACCATGAGCCAACAATTCATTTTGAAATAACCCATGAACTCCTTCACTCGAAGTAAAACTTTTAATAGTTGTACCGCCAAGCTTAATAGCCTTCTCAAGAACACAACGACAATTATCAATAATATCTTGACATTCATCAAGTGTAATATCACAAGCTTTTCTATTAGGATTTATTGAGCTCATAAACAATATTTCATCATCATAAATATTACCAATACCAGTAATGATACTCTGATCCAATAAAACAATCTTTATAGGTAATCTTTTTGAATGGATTGCCTCATACAAATATTCTTTAGTAAGACCATCATCATTATACTCTAATCCTAAATCAATCAAAGGTTTAACCTTATAGGTATCTTCCTTTTTAATCAAATTCATTTTACCAAACTTTCTGACATCATGAAATCTAAAACTAACATCATCATCTAAAATCAATTCAACGTGTTCATGTTTTCCTATAGGTTCTCCCTTTTTTCTAAACATAAACTTACCTTCCATTCTAAGGTGAACAAGTAAAGAGTAATCATCTAAATCCATAACAATAAACTTACCTCTAGTAGTTATACCATTTATTTTTTGATTAATAATCTTCTTTTTAAATTCATCAGTAGTAGGACTTGCAATTATATTATCCCAATAAACATTACACTCTGTTATTTTTTTATTTAGTATCATTGGTTTCAAACTTTTAACTACTGTTAACACCTCTGGTTTTTCTGGCATCTCAATCACCTCTTCTATTTTGCTTCATACCAATTATTTCCAACTTCTATATCCACTTTCAATGGAACATTTAGTTTAAAAGTATTTTCCATTATATCTTTAACAATACTCTTCACTTCTTCCAATTCGTCATTAACAACATTAAATACAAGTTCATCGTGTACTTGAATAAGCATTTTGCTCTTTAAATTACGCTTATTAAATTCTGCATAAATTTCAACCATAGCCTTCTTCAAAATATCAGCAGCAGTACCTTGAATTGGTGTGTTAAGAGCCATTCTCTCTCCACTACTTCTAATCATATAGTTTTTATTATTCAACTCTTCGATAACCCTTTTTCTATTCATTAAAGTAGTTACATAACCATACTTATAAGCCTCGGCCTTTTTATTTTCCATATATTCACTAATACCTGGATATGTATCCAAATAATTGTCAATAAACTTCTTTGCAGTAGCAATATCAATGCCTAAATCTTCTGATAAACCAAAACTACTTATTCCATATAAAATACCAAAATTAACAGCCTTAGCACTTCTTCTCATGTCTTTAGTAACTTCATTCATTGGAACTTTAAATATATCCGAAGCTGTTTTAGCATGTATATCTTCATCATCAATAAAAGCCTGTATTAAGTTAGTAGCATTACTCATATGAGCAAATATTCTAAGCTCTACCTGTGAATAATCACTAGAGAGTAAAACAGAATTCTCATCAGGAACAAATGCTTTTCTAATTAATCTAGAATACTCAGCTCTAGCTGGTATATTTTGTAAATTAGGACTAATGCTAGAGAGTCTACCTGTTCTAGTTAAAGTTTGAGTAAAAATTGTATGTATTCTTCCATCCTCTCTGATTTCTGACTTTAACCCAACTGCATAGTTAGTATACAACTTAGATAATGTACGATATTCTAAAACTTTCCCAACAATTGGATGTACATCTACTATTTTATCTAAAATATCTTTACTAGTAGAATACTTATTGTCTTTAACTCTCTTTGGATATTTGATTGCTAAATCTTCAAATAAAACTTTAGCAAGTTGAGCTGGACTCATAATATTAAATTTACTTCCCGCATCTTCATAAATATTTTCTTCTAATTGTTCCATTTGAGTCTTTAGCTCATTTTCTATTTCTGTTAAATACTCACCGTTAACCTTAATTCCTGTATTTTCCATATCTGCTAAAACAGCAGCAAGTGGCATTTCAATATTATTAAATAAATCTATTTCACCACTATCTCTTAATTCTGAAATAATTCTATCACGTGTTTCATAAATAAACTTTGCTTTGCGACAACAGACTTCTTGTAATGCATCAAAAGAAATCTCTTTTGGTCTTTTGTCAGTACCATATAATTCTTCATAAGCTGGAATTTCTACATCAAAACTCCTAGCAATAAAACTTATATCATCTTTAACAACATAATCAAGTAAATAAGTAGCTATCATTGTATCAAAAGCAACATTTTCTAACTTAATTCCAAGCTTATTTAAAACAACAATGTTTTTCTTTAAATCATAAGTATATTTTTCATTTTTATTTGCAAAAAGTTCCCTAAATTCACTCAATCTATCCTGAGATATAAAATATCCAAATTCACCGTCATAAATTCCAATTCCTAAAACTTCAGCCTTACTATAAACAGAACCTCTAACCTCTAAGTAAAAAGAAAAATCTTTTCCTGTAAAGTCTTTAATATCAGAAATAACAATTTTCTCATCCTTAACCTCTGAAACTTCATTTTTCTCTAAAGGAATATCAATTTTTTTTAATAAAGAAAAGAATTCTAATTCTTCTAACATTTGTTTAAATTCTAAAGGTTTAATTCCATCGTATTTACAATCCTCTAAAGTAAATTCCAAAGGTACCTCTCTATAAATAGTTGCTAAATCATAACTCATATAGGCGTTTTCTTTATCATTTTCTAACTTCTCTTTTGTCTTTGCAGAAATAGAACCTATATTTTCATAAACACCATCTAAGCTACCATATTTAGATAGCAAATTGATAGCCGTTTTTTCACCTATTCCTTTTACTCCAGGAATATGGTCACTTGCATCTCCCATCAAGGCCTTTAAGTCAATCATTTTAATAGGATCTACCTGATAAGTATTTCTAAATTCCTCTTTAGTCATCATTATATGACCACTTTGTTTTAATAATTTAACTGTAACCTCATCACTAATTAATTGCAATAAATCTTTATCACTACTAACTATAGTAGCAATGAATTCATCTTCTTCATCTACTATTTTTGATAATGTTCCAATAATATCATCTGCTTCATAATTTTCAATTTCAAAATGCTTTATTCCCATCGTATCAAGAACTTCTTTTGCTTTTGGAAATTGAAGCTTAAGTTCATCTGGCATTGCAGCTCTACCAGCTTTATAATCATCATATTTATCATGTCTAAAGGTTTTTCCTTTATCAAACGCCACCATAATATAACTTGGATTTTCTTCTTTTATTATTTTATTCATCATATTAATGAAGCCATATAAAGCATTTGTCGGGAAACCTTTCGAATTTTTCATAATAACTCCTTGATAAGCAGTTGCATAAAAGCTTCTAAATAACAAGTTATTACCATCTACTAAAATTATCTTTTTCATTTCTATCACCAATTACTAGTATAACATAAATAATTAGTTATTCGAAAATATTTATTGCTACCTCCTTTTCTGTTCCATTATTTTCGTCAAGTCTTTCAATTCTCTCACTTGCAACAAAAAGATAAAGAGTAAAAATAATATAAACACCCAAAATAATAATCCCCTTCTTTAAAACATTTTTCATATACTACCACTCCTTTCAAATTACAATTCAATTATAAATCGAATATCTGTTCGTGTCAATATAATATTAAAACATTTGTTTGACATTTTACGCTATCAATGTTAAACTTGTACTTATAAGGAGGAAATTAAATGGAAAAATTAACCGGGAGACAAAATTTTATTTTAAAAGTTTTAAAACAACTAATTGCAGAGAATGGCTATCCACCTACTGTTAGAGAAATCGGTGAAAAAGCCCACTTGTCTTCTCCCGCTACAATTCATTTTCACTTAAAAAAATTAGAAGAAAAAGGATACATTAAAAAGGGAGATAATAAAAATAGAACAATTGAAATATTAGTACCCAATGAATATTTAGAAAAAAATGAAAATATTATAGATGTTCCCCTACTTGGTAAAGTCACTGCTGGAACACCTATTGAAGCAATAGAAACACCTGATGAGTATTTTAGCCTACCAGCAAATTTAGTTAATAGTAAGAATGAAGTCTTCACTTTAAAAGTAAGTGGTGAATCTATGATTAACGTTGGAATTTATGATGGAGACATTTTAATTGTTGAAAAAAGAAATACTGCTAGAAATGGCGAAACTGTAGTCGCAATGAACTCTGATGGTGAAGCTACTGTCAAAACATTCTATAAAGAAAATGGCTATTTCAGACTTCAACCAGAAAATGATACAATGGACCCAATCATTCTAAATGAAGTAACCATCTTAGGGAAAGTAATTGGACTATATAGGAAATTATAAAAATAAAAAACAGATTAATAATTGAAATTGTAATATAGAAGTGTACACGAAAAAAAGTGTATGCTTTTATTTTTGATATAATTTAATAAAGGAGTTGATAAAATGGCTAGTAAAGGTCAAAAATATAAACAATGGACTGCAGAAGAAAAATATAAAATAATAAGACCTATACTTGAAAACGAAAAAAGTCAAAGCCAAGTAACAAAGGAAACAAATATAAATATTGGGCTAATATTTCAATGGGTAAAAAGATATAATGAAAATGGTTTAAAAGGATTAGTGAATAAAAAGAAACCAGGAAATCCACTAAGCAAATATGAAAAAAGGAAAAGTTTAAATAAAGAAGAGCAATTAGAATATGAAAATATGAAATTAAAAATTGAAAATGAATTATTAAAAAAAGGATACCTAATGAAAGGAGATGGTATAATTGTAAAATTCATGAAATAACACAAATTAAATATGGAATTATTGAATTGTTAAATGAAGAATATAATCTAAAGTCTCTGTGTGAAATAATGAAAGTATCAAGATCAGGATATTATAAATGGTTAAAGAACAAGGATATATTAAATAATTACGAATTAAATAGAAAAGATTTAGGTGAATTAATAAAAGATATACATAATTGTAAACTAAGTTATGGTTATCATAGAATTAAAAAAATAATATTAGAAGAAACGGGATGGATAGTATCAGACAACTTGGTACATAAGGTGTGTAAGATGCTAAATATAAAATCAAAAGCTAAACATTATAAATATAAATGTCCAGGAGAAGAGTCTATTAAATACTCAAATATAATTAATGGTAATTGGAAAACTAGTAGACCGTTTGAAAAGGTAGTTTCAGATACGACAACGTTTTATTTTAAGAAAAAGAAATATGATTGGACATTTTATTTAGATGTATTTAATAATGAAATCGTTGGTTATGATGTGAGAGTTTCTATGAACGGTAATGGAGTTTTAAACCATCGAGAAGCGTTAAACAAAATGTTAAATAACAAAATAAAAAGAGGATACGGGAACCTTGAGACTATTGTCCACACAGATCAAGGAGCCGTTTATTCCTCAGTGTCATTTAACAATATATTCAATTCTTACAATGTTACCAGATCTATGTCTAGAGCTGGAACTCCAACAGATAATCCAGTTATCGAATCTAAAAATGGCTGGATTAAGAAAGAAATGTATATTGATTTCGACATTAATAATTATAACACAGTTCAAGAATTTATTGATGAAATAGTTTGGGATAACAACAATTATCGTCCAAGTTTTGCACTTCAATATAAAACCCCAGTTGAGTATAGAATCCAACTAGGGTTCAAATAATTATTTTTTTAGTGTCTACTTTTTCTTGACAACTTCAATTAATAATCTGTTTTTTTTAAATATTCAACATTTTTCTAACAATATAACTTGCAATCATCAATCCGGCAACCGCTGGTACAAAAGCCGTAGAACCAGGTATCCTGTCTCCTGTTTTTATAGGCAATTCAGTACTAGTTAGTACATCCACCTTTTTATTTATTCTTTCATCCTTTACAAACTTTCTCATTATTCTAGCTAAAGGATCATTAACTGTCTTCCTGATATCAATAATTTCTAACTTACTTGGATCTATTTTATTTCCTGTTCCCATACTAGAAATGAAATTAATATTTAATTCCAAACATTTATTTATTACAGCTTTTTTAGTACTAACAGTATCACAAGCATCTACCAAATAATCAATATTATTCTCAAAAAGATCACTTAAATTATCACTTGTAATAAACTTATCTTTTTTTATAACCTTACATTTATCATTAATATCTTTAATTCTCTCTTCTAAAACATCTATTTTCTTTCTTCCAATAGTTGAAGAAAGTGCAATTACTTGTCTATTGATATTACTCTCATCAACCACATCAAAATCCACTAAAATAAGTGTACCTATATTACTTCTAGCTAAAGCCTCAGCAACATAACCACCAACTCCGCCACATCCTAATATAAGTACACTTTTTCCATTTAATTTATTTAAATTATCTGAACCAATAATCTTTTCAAATCTATCAAATCTAGGCAACTTTTTTATGCTCCACTTCATCAATCTTTTTAACTAATTGCTTTTGTCTTTGTGATTTTGATTGAATTAAAGTCAATGGCTTATCATAAATAATCTTATTTATATAGGACATCTTAGTATAGATTTCTGTATTTGATTTTGCCATACTATAGTAATTACTCAAATTTTTATAATCTCTAGTATTAATAACAGACAAAGCACGTAATGTATCTTGTAAACTTTCCTCTGGAATGGATGTATCAGATATCACTGTACATTCAAAATTATTAATAAAATCTATTGTATCGCTTAAATCAGCAATACCAGCATTTTTAAATAACTCTGGCCAACGACTTTCGTCCCGTTCTTCCTTTACAATTCTTTGAAGAGCAGCTATCTTATCATTTGTTAAGTGTTCACCAATTCCTAACTGTTCTAACGAAACATATCTTCCTCTCTTCTCGTCACCTGGTATTTCCTTTCTTAAATCAGTAATTGCTTTACTATATAATTTATCTAAATTACTGTTTACTTTCTTAGGAGGTTGAGACACTTCGTAAACATCATACAAATCAGAATTTCTTTCTTCTTTTGTTGTTACCAAAAAATTTCTCGGATAAAGTAATGATTTACTTCTAATAAAATCTATTGGTGCATTAACGTCTTTAGAATCACTAAATGTTGACTCTGAGAACTTCTCCCTATTTACGATTATGTCACTTTCAGAAGCATCATCATAGTTTACACCATGGCGAATTTTCTTCTTATGTTTATACTTAAGATGTACGTTCATAACTTTTCTCTTATTAACTATAGGTAGTACTAACATATACATTCCCCCTGTACTGCATATTTTACCACAAATATCAAGAAAAAACAACAAAAAAATCAGATAGAACGTCGTAGGTAAACGATAAAACCTGTCCTTAGTCCAGGTGGGTGTTCATACATTACCATTAGGATCCTTAATAAGATTAAGTATTCAACACCGATAATTGATCAAAACTCCCGTATCGTTATTTTAGTCGGTTTTAAAAGTACCCGTTCGTATCTATCTGATAATTAGATTATAGCAAGAAAAAAAAAACTTAACAAGTACTTTAACATTTTTTTACATAAATCATAATATATCATAGGTGATTATAATGTATTTTAAATCAAATACAATATCCATTTACTATGAAAAACATGGAACAGGAGAAGAAAAAATCTTAATACTACCTGGTTGGGGAAATACCAGAAATACCTTCTATAATCTCATCAATAATTTAAAAGAAAACTATACCATTTACATTATTGACTACCCAGGATTTGGAAATAGTCCTGTTTTAAATAAAGAACTAAATATTTACGATTATGCCTTTTTAATTAACTCATTCATCAAAAAAATGAATATTGATAACCCAATAATCATAGCTCATTCTTTTGGTGGTCGAATAACTTCTATTCTAGGAGGATATTACCAAATAAAAATCAAAAAAATAATCTTAATTGATGTTGCTGGAATCAAAAAAAGAAAAAAACTAAAAGTTTTCTTAAAAGAGAAAATATACAAAGTTCTAAAAAAATGTACATATCTTTTACCAAAAATAAAACAGGAAAAATATCGTCAAAAATTACTATTATTTTTTGGATCTACAGATTACAAAAGTATTCCTCCATCAATGCAAAAAACCTTTCAAAATATTATAAAAGAAGACTTAAGAAAATATTACAAAAACATCTCAACTGAAACACTAATAATATGGGGAGAAAATGACATCGACACTCCATTAAAAGATGGTATTTTAATAAAAAAATTAATCTCAAATTCCGAGATAATCGTCTATAAAAAAAGTGACCACTTTGCTTATTTAAATTATCCCGAGCAAACAAATAGAATCATATCCAGCTTTTTAAATAATAAAGAAAACCTCTAGCTTTACTAGAGGTTTAAACATCTTCTTATTTTTTTATTTCATTCAATACAAAATGTCCATGAAAATGTGAACCAGTCTCAACATTTTCATTTTCGCTATCAACCCATACTCTAACCAAAATATTTTCAGCTTCTCCATTTTCTAAATTAATATCCTTAATTAACATGTCATCATTCAACACTTTTACACGTCCATCATTCAACGAATACTTTATTTGATTAGAATTCAATTGTTTGTTACCACAATCACAAATTGATAAAACATTCTCATCTTTAACTAAGTTAAGTTGATAACTAACTGCATTAGAAGTATCATTCTTAACATTAATCTTATAGACATATGATGATAATCCTTCTTCATCTTTCATAACATCATTATCAGTTAACAAAATTGTCTGACTAGAGCTAGATACATTTTCTGCAACCTTTATATTTTTTATATCATTAAGCAATAGATTATTATCAAATTTTAACGCACTATAACCGATTATTACAAAAGCAACCATAAATACCATTACTAATATAAACGTATATTTAAACTCTTTATTTTTCATTTTGTTAATAATATGTTTCTTTTCAATTTTTCCATTCTTATTAATATACTTCCTAGACGAACTTCTCATTATAGCCATACCCAATCACCTTACCATAAACTAAGTATACCATAACAAATTTCATAATGAAAGAAAAATTAAAAGAAGATGACAAATTTATTTATGGATTAAGTCTATTAGGTCCACGGAATAAGAATTGTGTTTCTTTTACACTAGGAATACCTAATAATAACATAGTAAGTCGATCTACTCCAATCGCAAATCCACCATGTGGAGGACAACCGTATTTAAAGAATTCTAAATAGAACTTAACATCTTCATCTAATCCTTTTTCTTTAGCGTTCTTAACGATTTCTTCATATCTATGTTCTCTTTGAGCCCCTGTTGTAATCTCAGTACCTCTCCAAATAAGGTCATATCCCATTAAATGTCCTTCTGCATCCCTCATATGATAGAAAGCTCTCTTTTCTGCTGGGAAGTCTGTTACAAACAAGTATTCATGTCCGAACTTTTCTTGAGACAATTTATAACATAATCTCTCAGCTTCAGTAGTCAAATCTGTTTTTTCTGCCTCATCTACTTTATATCCATATCTTTCTTCTAACTCTTTATAAATATCAGCAAGCTTCATACTAGGAAATGGAAGTTTTGGTACAACTAATTCAACACCAAATACTTCTTTTATTTTTTCTCCATAAAGTTCATTAGTCTTTTCCAACGCATAAGCAAGCATTTCAGCTTCCAAATTCATAACATCTTCATAACTATTAATGTATGAGAATTCAACATCAAATGAAGTAAATTCAGTAGCATGACGACTAGTGTTAGAATTTTCCGCTCTAAAACAAGGAGCAACTTCAAAAATTTTATTAAAACCAGAAGCCATTGCCATTTGCTTATAAAATTGTGGACTTTGAGCCAAATAAGCCACTCTATCAAAATATTTAACTTCGAAAACATCAGCTCCAGATTCACTTGCTGCTCCAATAAATTTAGGAGTATGAATTTCTGTAAAATTATTATTATACAAATATTCTCTCATAAATCTAACAAGTGTACTTTGTACTTGAAACATAAAAAGATTCTTATCATTTCTCAAATCAATAAAACGATAATCAAGTCTTGTATCCAAATTAACTCCTTCTAAATCTTTAAAGTTAAATGGTAACTCTTCAGAACTTTTACTAGTAACTTCAATATTAGTTGGAATAATTTCCATTCCATTTAGTTTAACTTTTGGGGAATCTACTAATTTTCCAGTAATCTTTACTGTACTTTCAAGTGGTAATGTCTCAATCAATTCTACCATTTCTTTATTAGCATCTTCACTCTTCTCAATAGTAACTTGAACCTTAGCAGTATTATCTCTAAGTATTACAAATTGTACCCATTGTAAATTTCTAATATTATCAACAAAGCCACTAACAACAACTTCTTCATCAAAATGATTTTTTAATTCATTAATACTTATATTTTCCATCTATATCATTCCTTTCACTTTATTATTCATGATGACAGTGACAATCTCCGCCACATTCACCAGTACACTCATGATCTTCATCATGGCAATGACCACAACCACAAGCATCTTCCTCATTATCCATTGTATTTAATTGTTCATCTAAATAATAAATTAAAACATCCAAACTAATAATTTCTTCTTCTTTTGTTTTATTATTTTTAATTTTAACTTCATTATTGTCTAAATCTTCGCTATTTAAAACACATGTAAATTTAGCATTAAATCTATCTGCCTGTTTAAATTGTCCCTTAAGTCCGCGACCAGTATACTCAGTATCAACAATAAATCCTGCAAGCCGCAATTCTTGTGCTAAATATACAGCATACTTCTTCTCATCATCATTTACATACATCAAGAATAAATCAATATCATCAATTATTGGCATCTTTACTTTTTCAAGTTCAAGTGCCATAACAAGTCTTCCTAAACCACAAGCAAATCCAACACATGGTGTTTCTGGACCTCCTAATTGACTAACAAGTCCATTATAACGACCTCCGCCACCTAATACATTATTAGAACCAAAGCCTTCTACTTTAGCTTCTATTTCAAATACTGTATGATTGTAGTAATCAAGACCACGAACTATATTTGGATTTATCTCATAGTCAATTTGCATAATTTCTAAATACTCTTGAACCTTTTCAAATCTATCGCGACTTTCATTATTCAAATAATCAATTGTCTTAGGAGCATTCTTCAAAACATCATTTTCTGCATCCACTTTACAATCTAAAATACGTAATGGATTCTTCTCATATCTTTCCTGACAATCTTCACAAAAGTCCTTAATATGTGGTTTAAAATATTCAACTAAAGCCTCACGATATTTCGTACGTGACTCATTATCTCCTAAAGAATTAATATTAACTTTAATTTCTTTTAAACCAAGCATTTTATAAACGTTAACTGCAAGAGAAATAACTTCTGCATCAGACAAAGGATCATCACTTCCAAGAACTTCCATACCAAATTGTGTAAGTTCTCTATCTCTTCCACTCTGTGGTCTTTCATACCTATACATCGTTCCATTATAATAAACTTTTACTGGCTGATTAGGATCGCCATACATTTTATTTTCAATGTAACTTCTAACAACACCAGCAGTTCCTTCAGGTCTAAGTGTAATATCTCTTCCACCTTTATCTTGAAAATCATAACTTTCCTTAGTAACAATATCTGTAGTTTCTCCTACCCCTCTATGAAACAATTCAGTAGCCTCAATTATTGGCGTACGAATATAACTGTAATTATATTTTTCCATCAAAGCATCAATTACTGTATCAACATATTTCCATATTTTGGCTTCTCTTCCATAAATATCATTACATCCCTTTTGTTTTTGTATCATTTTATCCTCTCCTTACCTTTTATTTCAGCATTTTTTAGAACTTGTGAAATTTTTTTCATACCAGCACAACCATTTCTTAAATAGAATATATCTGGATGAATATGTTCACACCTAGTATTATCATCTAAAAGATCATAGTAATAATAATCATGATTGTCATGTTTAAACAAACTAGTACATCCTGAAACGGAACAATCATCAATCAACATTTTACCTGACATATTTCTTAACATAAGATCACCATTTGAAAAATAATTTACTCTATAACCTATATAAATATTATCAATACCATAATAATTTATGTAGTCAACTAACATTCCTTTATCAACATCAACACCTAAATCTTCACAATAAAAAATCTTCTCTACTAAGTTTATATCTACTTTCTTCTTTAAAACATTTTTTGCAAGCATTAATCTTTTCTTATTAAAGGAAGAAACCCCTTCGTCAAATAATATTCTCCTTAAAAGTTCTAAATCAACCATAAACTCCTCCATTATAATAAAAAAAAGCACCTTTTCTTAAGGACAGTTTTACCTGTGGTGCCACCTTATTTTATACTCTTATAACTTTTATCGAAGTTACCCGCTTCCTGTTTTTCGGATGTCTTCATCTTATTAAATTAAGCATTTTCACCAACCATACTCTCTCTAAAAATATTCATAAGATTACTCTTTCCCAAGAAGATATTCCTATTATACAACATAAATCAAAAATAAACAATCAAATTACTAATTTTTCTTAACCATAGTCTTATCATCTTCAAGAATCTCATCTTCGAAACCAGAAACTTCAATACCAATTTTCAAAAGCTCTTCACTCATTTTTTTCTTATTACATTTCCAAAAGACTTTGCCATCAAAATCGAAATATAATTTATCAATCTTTGTAATAGTTTCAGCAAGTCTATTCTCATATTCATCTACTGAAATTTCATCATCTAAAAATAATCGATTTTGTCTTTTCAAATACGTAAGATAAACAAAATTTCCCATTCGTTGAGCACGCTCAATCAGCTCTGAAAAATCGTAATTCTTTCCCTTAACTAAAAACCAATCCGAATCATTTAAAAATTGCATAAATTCTTCTTCTGAACAATCCTTTATAATATCTTCTTTCAGATTATATAAATCACTATTAAAGTATAACTCTTCCATTTTATCTTTTCCAACAATACTTTCAATATCTTTAGCAAAATTAACTAAACACTTGTAAGTATAATCAACACCTTGATCAAAAAAATATCTTTCAGTAAGCAACTCTGTATATCCCTCATTAAGTCCACCACCAATGTCTAATAAAAAAGGTCTAAATTGTCTAAAACCTATCATATAAATTCCATCATCAGTTAAATAAAAAGATGCCATATGCATTAACTCATGATAGATACTAGAAAAACAATGTTTAAGCACCATTGATATAACGTTATCAATACAATTATAATTTCCTATTGAATTTACTAAAAATAGTTTATTCTTTATTCTTAAAATTTCAATATTCTTTTCTAAATTCTTAAAATAAAACCTAGGTTTAACATCTTTCATTCTCTTAACAAATAAAACAACTGCTTCTCTATATCTTCTAGATACAAAATAAGCCTTCTCATCCAGTGCAAGTTCACCATAATTTTTCTTAAAAATAAAATTGCTTTCTAAATTACGTCTAATTATAATATTACACTTATTTATAAGTAAATTTTCCATAATATGCTCACCTTAAATTTTTTTTATTTTATAATTTCTAATCTTTTTTGATAAATCTTACTAAATTTTCCAGATAAAAGTTCTTCTCCTTCAATAAACTTTTCATTAAATTCTTGACTTCTAATATCCATAAATCTTCTCATTAATGAAGAATTGAATCCATCTTCTAAAACTTCATCTTCTAAAAATAAAGAAATTATCGAACCATAAGCATAATAAACATTATCATTTAAATTCAAATACTCCACCTCAACATCTAAATTCTCCATATTGACAAAACCAGAAGTTATTAATTCTCGCAATCTATCATTACTTAAATTCATATATCTATTTTTTACTAAATATCCATCACCCAATAAAGATAAAATATACGCTCCCAAAATATTTTCATGATTAAGTATTTCAGCATCAATCTTTTTATCAATTGCTTTTTCCTTAACTATATTATTTTTTATTAAAAAGTTTAATAAAAGTCTCTCGAATAACTTAGACATAACTTCTGGATACACAGATTTAAACATATAATTAATATATTCTGTTCCTTTAAAAGAAGAATCAAATTCACTTAAGTCATAATAATGTCCCGTCTCATGAACCAATATAAATAAAGAATCCAAATCATAATCAAAATTATGAACTAAAATATGAGAATTTCCAGTCAAAGGATTATGCAAATTTATTCCTAAATAATTATCTGGTCCATTCCCTTTAGTCATACAAAATATTTTGCCATCTTTTAATATTTCATCAGCAAACTTTTCTAAACCTAGACTTTTACAAAAATCAAGAAATATCAAGCAAAAATCGTTAACTCCAAAATAATCACTCTCATCACTATAAGTTGCCATCTCTTCGTCAAGTGTATTTATAAAATTATCTTCAATTTCTACCAATATATCATTTAAATATTCTTGATGAAAATCTTTATAAAATATAAAATTATCATTAAATCTATCCATTAAAAAATCAGTTATTTTTACAAACCTTCGATAGTCATTCAAACTACCAAAGATTTTTCTTTTACTAGGATATACTTCTCTTCCTCTAATAACACTAAGTGCAGAATATAAATTACCTATATAATTATATAATGCAATTCCTGTTGAATTGTTTTTCTCTAATTTTATCATTTTCATTGTCTCATTAATTTCTTTAACTATATCTTTTTCTGTTCCAAATTCAACCATATATATCTCCCTAAAAACCTAAGAATATATTATATTACTAAAGTTAAAAAAAAGAAACTATCTATAAATAGTTTCTTACTTTTCAAGCATTATTGTTGTGGGACCAATATTAGTAATATTAACTGTCATATCAGCACCAAACTTACCTGTTTGAACTTCTATATATTTAGAAAGTTCTTCGTTAAATAAATCATATAATCTACTTGATTCATCATTTTTCATTGCTTTTATATAACTTGGTCTATTTCCTTTCGATGTATCTGCATACAACGTAAATTGAGAAATAGATAAAATACTTCCACCAAAATCAAGAATACTCTTATTCATTACCCCTTCCTCATCTGGAAATATTCTAAGATTTATTACTTTTTTTACTAAATATTTAATTTTATCTAAATCATCACCATCAGTAAAACCAACAAGTAATACTAAACCACTATCTATTTTACCAATTGTCTCATTATTAACAACTACACTAGCCTTTCCACTTCTTTGTACTAAAACTTTCATCGCATAGTCCTTTCTACTTTTTCAACATAATTATTTTTAGTAATTGCTAAAATAAGCTTATTCAACTGCTCTAAACCAGTTACATAACAATTTACTTCATAAACAAGTTTATCTGTTCTTCCCATTGTCTTAATACCATCAACACTAACATTCATCATTGAAATAACTTGAATCAAATCAAGCATATGATTGTCATAGGTGTTAGTATGAATTAATATTGATGTCAAATACCTCTTATTAACATTTGTATTCCAATTAACCTCTAATGTCCTATCTTCAAGCATTTCCAGATTATGACAATTCAATCTATGAACAGTAATACCATTACCCTTTGTAATATAACCAACTATTGGATCTCCATAAACAGGATTACAACAGTTAGCAAGATTTACCTTTACTTTATCAAGTCCACTAACAATTATATCTGCATCAATATTTTTATTGGTAACTTTTACAACTTTAGGAGCGGCAGTCTCTTCAAACGGCTTATCAATAACATTAATTACACCATTAACCGTTGCTTTACCATTTCCTATACTCAAGTAAATTTCTTCTAAATCTTCTACTTTTATTGCTTCACATATCTTCTTAACATTAATATCATTAATAAAATCTGCATAAGCAATTTTTCTCTTTCGTAATTCTTTTTCTAAAGAATACTTACCACGTTCAACATAAACTTCACGCTCATTTTTTGTAAAAAAACTTCTAATTTTATTTCTAGTAGCTGTTGCCTTAACAATATTAAGCCATTCTTTTGATGGAGTAGAACTTTTATTAGTATTAATTTTAACAATATCATTATCTTGTAGTTCATAATTTAAAGGAACTATATTATTATTAACAATTGCTCCTACAGTAGTTTCTCCTACTTTAGTATGAATCTTATAAGCAAAATCAATCGGAGTTGCACCTCGAGGTAATTCTATAACATCACCTTTAGGTGTAAAGCAATAAATATTATTATTTAATACTTCGTCTTTAACACTATTAACAAATTCCTCACTACTCATCTTATCATGGCTCAAATCAATAATTGATTTAAAAAACTGAAGTTTTTGTTCTGTTGTATTTTGTAGATTTGCAGTTGCTTTACTACCACCATTTTCTTTGTATGCCCAATGACTAGCAATACCATTTTCCGCAACCTCATCCATATCATATGTACGAATCTGGATTTCAAATAAATAACCATCTATTCCAAATACAGTAGTATGAAGTGACTGATACATATTAGGCTTAGGCATTGCCACATAATCTTTAAATCTCTTAGGTAATGGTCTAAATTTTGAATGAATTAAACCAAGCGCTAAATAACATTCTTGCTCTGTATTAACTAAAATTCTAAGTGCTAATAAATCATAGATATCACTAAATTTCTTACCTTTATCAAGTTTATTATAAATACTATAAATACTTTTAGCACGCCCCTTAATTTCATGAGGTATATGATATTCTGTTAATAAATCAGTAACTTCTCTTTGCATATCATAAACTGTTTTATCACGCTCAATTTTAGTCTTGTTTAACTTTTCTGCAATATCATAGAAAACATCTGGTTTTAAATAACGTAAAGATAAATCTTCTAACTCGCTCTTAATCTTGTGAATACCCAAATGATGCGCAATTGGTGCCAAAATATCTAGTGCTTCATGAGCCTTAACTTTTTGTCTATCCTCAGGAATTGCCCACAGAGTTCTCATATTATGAAGTCTATCACACAACTTAACAATAATAACTCGAACATCTTCACTCATTCCAACAATAATCTTTTTATAATAATCAATTAGATATTCATTTTCTGTAGAAAAATGAATTTTTGAAAGTTTTGTAACTCCTTGTACTAACTTAGTAATTTCATGTCCAAATTCTGCTTCCATCTCCTCTGCAGTACAATCACAATCTTCCAAGACATCATGCAAAAATCCTGCCGAAATTGTCTCAAAATCAGCACCTACGGTAGTAAGAATTAAGGCTACATTCATCGGATGATAAATGTAAGCCTCTCCACTTTTTCTATATTGTCCCTCATGCTTTGCATAAGCAAATTCATAAGCCTTTTTTATAATGTTAATTTGTTCTTCATCTTCAATATATACTGTAACCTTTTCTAGTATATCTTCAAATGTAATATCATCCTTATTTTTTGACAAAGAACTCATCTCCCCTCAATTAACAATTTATTCCCTTTATTTGTTTCTCCTCAATATCATCTTTGTATACTTTTTTAGGTTTTAAACTTTTACCAATATTTTTCTTCTCTATTGCCATAAAGATAATTGTTGCAATAAAGATAGATGAATATGTACCAGCAACTAATCCAAATAACATTGCCATGTTAAATGTAAATATTTCTTTAGAACCTAAAACTAATAATACAATAACTGGTAATAACGTTGTAACAGTTGTATAGATTGTTCTAGTAAACGTCTCTTGAATACTTAAATTACATATTTCTACAAACTTCTCTTTTGTTACCTTCTTCCAATCATATTTAGCTAAATTTTCACGAATTCTATCAAAAGATACAATTGTATCATTAATAGAATATCCAATGATTGCAAGTACTGCTGCAATAAACATTGAACTTACTTCAAATCTAAATATCGCAAATAAGCTAAACATAATTAATACATCATGTACTAAGGCAACCACTCCACCTAAAGCATAGCTAAATCTAAATCTGATTGAAACATAAACGACAATACCAATTAAAGCTATAAGTACTGCTAAAACTGCATTTTTAATAAGTTCCTTTTGAACGATATTAGAAACAACACCAATATTAACTTTAGCATCATACTTTTCTTCAAAATATGTGTTAACTTCTTTTACTTCATTTCCGTCAAGTGCATCATTTATTCTAATACTAATTTCATCATCAACAAATGAAATCTCACCAGATTTTAATTTTAATTCACCTAAATCGTTCTTTAAAGCTTTTTCAGTTAACTTCTCATCACTAACAATAGTAATTTCTGTACCAGCTTTATAATCAATCCCAAGATTTAATCCCTTAGTTCCAATTAATACTGCTCCAACTACAATTATAAGTATTGATATTGCTACACATGTATTTTTATATTTAAAGAAATTAATCTTACTAAATTTATTAGGTTTAGCTTCTTCATTTTTACTAACATCTGGAATATCATTTTTATTAACACTTATAAATAATCCAACTTTATCATTAAAATAATCTGTTTTAACAAACAACTTAAGTAATAATCTAGTTAAGAATACCATTGTAAACATTGTTACAATAACTGTAATAATTAACATTGTTGCAAATCCTTTAATACTTGATTCTCCAAGCATAAACATAATAATTGCAACAATAATAGTTGTAATATTAGAATCAATTATTGCACTAAAACTTGATTTAGAACCTTCCCTAAATGCACTAGGTAGACTCTTACCTTTCAATAATTCTTCTCTAATACGTGAAAATGTAATAACATTGGAATCAACTGCCATACCTATACCAAGTACTAAAGCCGCAATTCCTGGAAGTGTTAAAACACCACCTACCAACCAAAATACTAAAAATACCAAGAATGTATAAATCATCATAGATATAGCTGAAATAAATCCCGCAAAATGATAAATAACGATAAGTATTACTATAATAGCCGCAATTGCAACTATACCTGCAATTAAAGTAGTTTTTAATGTTTGATCACCAAAAGATGCTCCTACTGTATTAGAAGATATTTCAGTAAGTTTACTTGGAAGTGATCCACTATTAATTAAATCCACTAAATTACTAACTTCATCTTGTGTGAAATTTCCTTGAATTATAACATCACTTGCAAATCCTTGAGATACTGTAGCTGCACTTAAACAACCAGAACCACTTGTACCACATTTATCTTTTTCTCTTTCATAGCTATTTCTAAGTGGATTATAATCAAGCCAAATAACAATCGAATTATTGCTTTGTTGACTAACTTTACTAGTAACGTCATAAAATTTATCTTTATCTTTAACGGTTAATAATACAGCTGGATTACCTGCAGAATCTTGACTAATCTTAGCTCCTCCTGCTTTTAAAACATCACTAGTCATAAGCAAATTATTATCTGTATCTCTAAATGATAATGTTGCAACAGTTGACAATTGAGTTCTTGCTTCTTCTGGATTTTTTACTCCAGCTAACTTAACTCTAATCTTGTCATTCCCCTCAATAATAATTTCAGGTTCACTAACACCTAAACTATCAATTCTCTTACTAAGAGTTTTGTAAGTTGCTGTTAGTTTTTCATTATTCATTTTGGAACCATCAATCGATTCAGCTTTGTAATAAATTTCAAAACCACCTTGCAAATCAAGTCCAAATTTTAAACCTTTAAATAAAGGAACAAATAAAAAACAAATTAAAGCAACTAACAAAGTTAATATTATAGAACATATTATTACTTTTTTCTTTCCATTCTTATTTTTTTTCATTTACCTCACCTCTATATTTTTACTACCATCATCAAAGTCTTGTAATCTTCTTTTTCTAGAATCTTTTCCCTTTAAGTGTGCATCAATCTCCCGACAATCAGCATGCATAATATCACTCACAATATCTGAAAGCATTAAATCCTTCCCATTCTTCCACTTTTTTCGAGTTAAATAATTCCAAATATCAATATCTTTGATATAAAAATAACCTAGTCTATGCATCTCAACTTCCTTCGCATGAAGTGCAGGACTAACTCGTTTATATAACTCTTCTAATGAACTGAATTCATAATCCACAAAAGATCACATCCCTTTTTGAATCAATATTATTATATCGAATTACAGAAAAAAATTAAAGTCTTATTGCATAATTTCTTTATTTTTAAAGAAAAAATGACTTAAAAGTCATTCCTTATTATCATTAATCTTTGCCCTTGGAAAAGAGTGATAATAAACTTCTTTTAATCTATCAGTACTGACATGTGTATATATTTGCGTTGCTTTAATGCTCTCATGTCCAAGTAACTTTTGCACAGTAAGCAAATCACATCCTTCATTAAGCAGATGAGTCGCAAAACTATGCCTAATCATATGTGGAGAAATACTTTTACTGATTCCTGTCTTTTTAATAATCTGATCAAGAATATATCTAACTCCTCTCTCAGTTAAAACTCCCCCATTATTATTTAAGAACAAAAAATCACTATTCTGTACATTCAAAGATAAATACCCATCACTTAAGTATAACTTCAAAGCCTCTTCACAGTAATCTCCATAAGTAACATAGCGCTCTTTATTACCCTTTCCAAGAATCAAAATGTTTCTTTGTCCTAAATCAATATCTCCTACCTTAATATTTACAAGCTCTCCAACACGTACACCAGTAGCATATAAAAGCTCTAATAAAAGTAAATCTCTCTGTCCTAGAGGTAATCTTTTATCAGGAATAT
This sequence comes from uncultured bacterium, assembly GCA_946560065.1. GTDB lineage: Bacteria > Bacillota_I > Bacilli_A > RF39 > UBA660 > UBA3789. The sequence goes on from CAMNUE010000006.1 coordinate 92,635, forward strand.
TAAACAATTCTTCTAATTCATTATATTCAAAGTATCTAGGCAACTTCTTACTCTTTTTTGGACCACTTACCAACGAAAAAACATTACTCTTAATAATACCCTCATTTGCTAAGTACTTATAAAAACCTCTTAAAGCACTGAGTTTACGATTAATAGATGTATTATTATCTTTCTTCTCATCCTTCAAATACATTAGATAAAAACGTAAATCTTCATATTCTACATCTTTAAATTTTAAACATTCTGTCTCCAAATATTCTAAAAATTCCTCTATATCAATACCATAACTTTTAACTGTATAATCAGAATAATTCTTTTGAAACTTTAAATATTCTAAATAATCATTTAAGCATTGATTTTTTACTTCCAAAACTTTCACTCTCCTCATAACTATCACATTCATCTAAATCTAACGCAAGCGTTTCAAACTCAACACATTTCAAATAATTATGACACCATTCATCTATTTTATCAACATTCTTACTAGAGCTTAAGAATTTATTCAACCTAGCCATATCTTTTCTAAGTTCACTATCCCATTCCATCGTATTTTGACAATATCTAACTGCATCATAATACTTTTCTAAATGTAATGAATGATAATAAAGAATAGAAATAATTCTCTTTGGTAAATTAATAAACTTACTTTTACAAACATTGTTTGGATATTTTTCAAAAAAATCACTATTCACAACTATACCATCATCAGAATGTTTAAAAATCTTTGCTGGTAGACTCTTAACAACATCATAGATAAAAATCTTTTTCTCATCTAAAGAAATTTCTACATTCTCTGCAACTTCATTAATTTCATTGTCTTTCCTCACTCCAGTCTCTTCAGAAACTTTTGAAGTTGTATTATCAAAACTTTCAGAAGACTCTACATTGTCAAATAAACTATATTGCCCAGCTATATAATTTTCATCCAATTTTTCTATTAAATCTGCTTCTACTTTTTTACGTCCTACACTACTCTTATTTAAAAATTCTATATTTGCTAATACAACATCACTTTTATCTTTTAATAAATCAAAACGATTTAAAGCCTCAACTATATTTCTAATAATTGTATAACTAGACAGTAACCAATAATTATCATATTTAATACTATAAGCAGGTCCATCTTTCTTATTATAAACATATAATTCCATTAATTTTTGATAAACATTAGTAAAAGTACTACGTAAATATAATGAAAATTTTTCATCATAAAATACTTTATGAGCCAACTTATCAAATACCTTCTTGACTTTTTCTATCTCTAAAGAAATATCATTATTTATTGAAGCTTTTGCGATACTGCGTAAATCATTAACTCTCTCATCGACTAAAGGATTATAAATTACTTCATGAATTTTTATGTAATTATGACCATCTTTTTTTCTCTTACTCGCAATAAAAACGTCTGCTTTAGAACTACGAATATAACCATTGTTTTTCATTCTCAAAAGCATCTCTTCACTATTTTTAAATCTCGTAGTAACTAAATCAATTGCTTCTAAAGAATTAGCTCTAAAAAACACATCTTTATCTTGTTTTTCAAGATACCATTTTGTACTAAGTTCTATTGCTTGAACTTCATTTGTATCTTCATATCTTACTACTAAATAATATTTTTTCATATCTCCACCCCAATACTATAGAAATAAAAAGCAAAATTACATCTTAATTGAAAGTCATCTTACTCCACTAATCTTAATTTATAATACATCCCTCTAACTGTCAAGTCTTGAAAAAAAGCAAAAAAAAGATAAGCAATTATTATCACTTATCTTCTAGCATTCTATTTTGTATAGTCACACTCACTACATTTAATTTTATCCTTTTTCTCTACTAGATACTTACCACATTCAGGACACATTTCTCCAGTAGGTTTATCCCAAGAGGCAAACTTACATTTAGGATAATGAGTACATCCATAAAAGACTTTACCTCGTCTTGTAGGCTTTTCTACTATTTTTCCATCACATAAAGGGCAATCCATTATCTCAATAACTTCTTTTTCCTCTTTCTTTATATATTTACACTCAGGATAATTAGAACAAGCTGTAAACGCTCCATACTTTCCCTTCCTAATTACTAAAGGACTTCCACATTCAGGACAATCTTCACCAGTCTCCTCTGGTGCTTTCTTTTCCATATCACTAAAAGCATTTTTTACTCGTGGTTCAAATAAGTCATAAAATTTCTTCAAAACCTCATTCCAAACAAGTCCCCCCTCAGCAATTCTATCTAAATCATCTTCCATGTCTCTTGTATAATCAGTATTGATTAAATCACTAAAGAATTCTTGTAACTTATCTGTAGTTTCAATTCCCATCTCTGTAGGTTTAAACTTCTTTTCTTCTAATGTAACATAGTCACGACTCTTAATAGTATCAATAATAGTCGCATAAGTAGAAGGTCTACCTATACCTAATTCTTCCATTTCCTTAATCAACTTAGCTTCTGTATATCTTGCTGGCGGATTAGTAAAATGTTGACTACAATCAACATTAGTAGTTGATGCAACCTCCTTCTCACCAAGCTCTGGTAAAATTTTATCTTCATTTGATTCATAATCTTTATATATTTTTAAATACCCCTCAAAAATTAAGATACTACCAGTAGTTTTGAACTTATAATCATTATTATCAAAAATAATCGTTGTCTGATTGACACTTGCATCACTCATTAAAGATGCAAGAGTTCTTTTATAAATCAAACTATATAATTTAAATTCATCACTACTTAAATATTCTTTTACTTTCAAAGGACTTCTTAAAACACTAGTTGGACGAATTGCTTCATGAGCATCTTGAACATTTTCTTTCTTTTTACCTTTTTTTACATAACCAACATATTTCTTTCCGAATTCCTTTTCAATATATTTCATTGCTGGTTTAACAAATTCATCTGATAAGCGAACAGAATCTGTTCTCATATAAGTAATTAAACCTACTGTTTCCTTTCCAAGATCAACACCTTCATATAATTTTTGGGCAATACTCATTGTCTTTCTAGCTGGAAAACCTAATTTAGTAGAAGCCTCTTGCTGAAGCGTTGAGGTAATAAATGGAAATTTACTTTTCTTGGCCTTTTCCTTCTTCTCAACAGACTCAACTGTATAATCCTGACCAAGTTCATTTAAAACTTTATTAGCCTCTTCTTCATTATGCAATTCTATTGTCTCAGTCTTATACTTAAAAAGCTCTGCTTCATATTCTGGAAAAATAGCAGTAATAGTCCAATATTCTTCAGGAACAAACGCCTCGATTTCTCTTTCACGATCAACTATTAATTTTAAAGCTACACTTTGAACTCTTCCAGCACTCTTAGCTCCAATCTTACTCTGTAATAATTTTGAAAGTCTAAAACCAATAATTCTATCAAAAATTCTACGAGTTTCTTGACTCTTTACAAGATTATCATCAATAACAGTTGGATTTTCAATAGCTTCTATTACTTTATCATGAGTAATTTCATTAAATAAGACTCTTTTATAATTTTTATCCTTAATTCCTAAAGCATCCTTTAAATGCCAAGCAATAGCTTCTCCTTCACGATCAGGGTCGCTTGCAAGATAAACAATTTCACTATCTTTAACATCTTTCTTTAATTCTTTAATAACACTACTTTTCCCCTTAATAGGGACATAATTAGGCTTAAAACCATCTTCAATATCAACACCAAGTCCGTATTGTCCAGAAGTCGCTAAATCACGAATATGCCCTTTAGAAGAAACAACTTTATAGTCTCCACCTAGATATTTCTCAATAGTCTTACTTTTACTCGGACTTTCCACTATCACTAAGTTCTTTGCCATATAAACACATCCTTTACTATTTATTTATATTATACACAAAAATTTATATTACACGTTTATTATTTAATTTATTATTAACGAAAGAAAAGTAATCAATACTTTTGGAACAGCCAATAAATCCTTCACTCAAGTTATTATCTTCTAAAAACAAATAATTGCCAATTAATATATAAGAAAGATCAATAACCACTGGACTATTATACAAGGAATAATCATCTCTCACAACAAAAAGTTTCGAAATAATAGTAAAAAACTCTTTCATACTAGTTTGATACTTACTATTAAAATAATCATACATCTCAACACACCTTGTTTCTAATAATTCCTTAGTATTATCTCTATTTATATTAGAATCATTAATAATTCTTCTTCGAACATCCATATTAATATCTTTATAACAGTACATATTATACACTCCAAAGAACTTTCCCATCAACAAAGAAAAGTCTAAAAAATCAACCTCATAATACCCAGAAAGACTTTTTCTAATAATTTCTTGGTACTTGTTAAAATCACCATTACTCTCAACTAATAATTCTTCAATTTTTATTCCATCTTCAGCCCTTCTACCAGTAAGCATCATATAAGAAGTATTCAGTTTATGAGCAAGTACCCCAAATCTTTTTATTTTTCTTTCATCAGAAATTTCTTCAAATATTCTCATCTTTATACCTTTCTTTCCAAATAATCCTTTACTGGTCCATAACTCCTCCTATGCTCATCAATTATACCATATTCTGCAATCGCTGCAAGATGTTTTTTAGTAGGATAGCCTTTATTATTTTTAAAATCATACATTGGATACTTTTCATCTAATTCAATTAACATTCTATCCCTTGTTACTTTAGCAAGTACACTAGCAGCACTAATAGTAATGCTTTTTAAATCTCCTTTTATTATACTAGTTGTTGGAATATCTAATTCAAGAGGCATTGCATCTATTAAAATATGTTCTGGCTTAACACTCAAATTATCAATAGCTTGCTTCATAGCAAGTTTTGTCGCTTCATAAATATTAACTTCATCAATCTTTCTTTCATCTATTATTCCAATACCATAAGCAATTGCTTGCTTTTTTATTTCTTCAAAAAAGAAATCTCGTTTTTTTTCACTAAGTTTTTTAGAGTCAGTCAAACCGTCTAAATTAAATTCTTCTGGTAAAATACAACAAGCTGCAACAACTGGACCTACTAAAGGTCCTCGCCCAACCTCATCAACTCCTGCAATTAACGCAATTCCTTTTTCACGTAATTCTCTTTCGTATTTATAATTATCATTATCCATTTACTACTCATCTCCATCATTATCTTAACACAAAAAAAATTAGAAATAAAAATAAATTTATGTATACACCATAAATCTATTTAATCATATCATTTAAATTACTTTATTCTATCCATTGTAATATTTCCAAAATAACCATTTTTTAAATCCCTAATTATTATATTAGAAACTTTTTCATAATCAGCGACTCCACCTCTTGATAACGCACCACGTTTTGCCGCAATTGCATCATAAACTTCAATTAAATCTTCATCTAATTCAGTAATACCATATCTTTCCTCTAACTTTTCTGGATATAATTCATACACCTTTCTTAAGACAAAACAAGCAATTGCATCTATATTTAAAATTTCTTCCTTTATAGATGAAAGAGCAGCTAATATATGAGCTCCTTCTTGATTTTCCATCTTTGGCCATAAAATTCCAGGTGAATCTAAAAGTTCAATATCCTTATTTATTCTTATCCAACTAAGACTTTTAGTAAAACCAGGTGTATTTCCAACACCAGCAGATTTCTTACCTACTAATCTATTAATCAAAGTACTCTTACCAACATTAGGAACTCCAACTATTAAAACCCTTGCAGCTCTCTCTTTCATTCCTTTATTTACTCTAGCTTGATTAATATCTTTCATAATTTCTTTTGTCATATTAACAAGTTCAGTAACACCTTTTCCACTCATTAAATCAACAGGTACAACCTTATAACCAGTACCTTCATAAGTCTTTAGAATTTTATCAGTCTCACTCTTATCACATAAATCATATTTAGTTACTACAAGAATTCTAATTTTATCTTTAATTAAATCATCTATATCCACAATCTTAGAAGATAAAGGCATTCTAGCATCAATAACTTCATAAACTATATCAATTAAATTAAGTTTTTCAGATATCTCTCTCTTGGTTTTAGCCATATGTCCTGGGAACCATGTGATACCGTTTTTTTGAAACCCTTTAATATTATCTAAATTTTCACTATTTTTTTTCTTTTTTTTTGGCATAATATCCGCCCCTTTACAAGTAATTTTCTCTAATATTATATCATACTTTCTGAGATTTAATATACCTTATTAATTGCTCATATTCATTATTATAATTAAAACATACTTTTAATATTTTATCTTCTTTAACCCATATAACATCAATAAACTCATCTATTATATTTTTATCTATTTTATCTAATTGACCTATTTTTCTAATATTTTTTAACCAATTAAAATCAAAGTCACTTATTTTTGATTTATTAATCTCAGCTATTTCAATATTAGCCTTGTTTAATTCATATAAATATTCCTCTTTATACACCTCAAAATCCTCTTTTGAAATATAATTATTTAAATAATCATCTCTAATATTATCCAATAATTTTTGATATTTTCTAACTCTTTTTTCTAATTCAATTTTATTGATTTTTTTTAGCTCTATATTGTAATCACACGTTGATTTAGAAAAATATTTTTCTATCTCATCATTTAAATTACAAAAAATATCAATTTGATTATTTAACATAGTTAAAGTTATATCATCTATTTCTTTTTCAGTTATATAATGTTTTGAACAATTTCTAGTTCTTAAATATGTGCCACAATAATAAAAGTAAATATCACTATTTTTGGACTTTCTATAAAGATTACATCCACAATCAGCACATTTTAATTTACCTGAGTATTTATGAAATTTTCCATTTTTTGTAACTCTAACATTTCTTTTATATAAAATATCTTGTACTTGAAAAAAAATCTTTTCTTTTATGATAGGCTTATGATGATTTACAACTTTAATCCAGTCTTCTTCGGCCACTCTCACTATATTATGAACTTTATGACTTATTCTTTCCCTTTTTCCTTGAACGAGAGTACCAATATATGTTTCATCTTTTAAAATTTCATCCAAAATTTTAACATTCCAAGCTTTGCTTATATTACCTAAATTTAATTTTAATCTTTCTTTAAAATATCTGCTAGGAGTTAATATATGTTGACAATTCAATTTTGAGACAATCTCCTGTCTACTTTTACCTTCTATAACCATATTAAATATTTTCTTTACTATCTCAGCCGCTTCTTTATCGATTACAAATTTATGATTATCATTTTCATCTTTCAAGTAACCATAAGGAGCAATTCCACCAATAAATTTTCCATTTTTCTTATTAGCTTTGAAAGTACTTCTAATTTTTTTAGATGTATCATAAGAATAATTTTCATTCATTAAATTTTTTAAAGGTATTTCAAGTGAATCCATATATTTAGGATCTTTTAGAGAATCAACATTATCATTAACAGAGATAAATCTAACTTTAAATCTCGGAATTATATTATCAAAGAAATTACCAACTTCAATATAATTTCTACCTAACCTTGATAAATCTTTTACAATCACGCCATTAATTTTTCCTGAATAAATATCTTTCAACATTTCTTGAAAACCTGGTCTATTTGTATCTGTACCAGTAAAACCATCATCCACATAATTTTTATAAATATTTATATCTTTTTTATCTTCTAAGTAATAATTTATCAAGCTTCTTTGATTAACTATACTATTAGATTCCATTTTATCTTTATCTTCTGAAGAAAGTCTTAAATATACGCCAAATTTATATCTTGCCATTCTTTAATCACTCCTTCATTTTTTAAATACTCGATTAACCTTTCATACTCATCTTGATATTTAAAAACAATTTTCAAACTTCCATCTTCATAAACATAAATACATTCAATCAATTCATCTAAAATCTCCTTAGTGACATTTTTTATCTTTCTATTTCTTTTATAATGTCCAATCCAAAAATCATCTTTTCTGATTTTCTTTATATTTTCTTGATAAGTTGATGTATATAAATCAATTTCATCTAATAATTTATTAATTTTTTCTTCAATTAACTTAGATTCCATTAAGTATTCATTTTTCTCTATATCATTAAACTTCCATGCCTCATAAATCTTTTTCTTTTCATTTTTTAAATTTTCTATCTTTATTTCTGCAACTCTAACATTGTTTTTAAATTCATTTTCTAAAAGATTTCTATTGTTTTTAAAATATAACTTTTTTAAACTTCTCTCTAACTCAATTACTAATTTAACTTGCAATTGATTAGCTTCTAATACTATTGACTCCAATGTACTAGTTTTTATTTTATGAGATTTACAACCAGCTTTTGTTCTTAAAAATCTACTACAAAAGTAGTTAGAAACTTTTCTATTACCTCTATAGTCATCTTGTCTCATCATTGCTCTCCCACAATCAGCACATTTCAATTTGCCATTATATATAGAATAATGATTAGGTTTTCTTTTTTTATAAGTGTTTCTTTTAATGTTCTTTTGAACTTTATTAAATACAATAGTTGGTATAATTGAATCATGTGCTCTTTCAAACTTTATCCACTCTTCCTTTTCCTTACTAATAATATCTCTACTCTTAAAATTCATTTTACAAGTCTTAAGCTGCTCTAAATTACCTATATATACTTCACTTTTTAACATTCGTCCAATCGTTGTAGTCCCCCATAAATATTTTGACTCTACTTCAAATGGCTCCATTGATAAATTATATTTTTTTCTTCGTTTAATTTCCCTCCTACACAATATTCCATTGTCATTTAAATATTTTGTTATCTTTATTCTTCCATCACCTTTTAAAGCCATATCAAAAATTATTCTTACGATTTCAGCTTCTTTTTCATCAATCACTAAATGATGTTTGTCATTAGAATCAAATGTATACCCATAAGGACTTGTACCTGCAATAAATTTCCCATTTTTAGCCATTATTTCAAAAGTCGATATAACTTTTTCTGATATGTCTTTTGAATAAGTTTCATTTACCAAATTTTTCATTGGAACCATCAACCCTCTAATAGAATTGGGATTTAAAAATGAATCAACATTATCATTAATAGAAATAATTCTTAAATTATAAATTGGAAATATTTCTTCTATATATTTTCCAACTTCAAGATAATTTCTACCTAGCCTTGATAAATCTTTTACAAGAATAGCATTAACATTACCATTAATTACATCATTAAACATTTGCTTAAAACCTGGTCTATTAAAATTAGTTCCAGTATAGCCATCATCTGTATAATAGTCAAAAACAATCATATCTTTATTGCCATCTACAAAAGAAGATAACATCTCTTTTTGATTTACTATTGTATTTGACTCATTATCTTCATTATCATCAAATGACCTTCTAACATAAATTCCAACATACCACTTTTTGATGTTATTTAAACTACATTTTTTCTTACCACGTCCTGCCATAAATTACTCCTTTCAAATCATGAAAAAATCATAATTAAAAGTAAAAATAATTACTAAGGTGTAAATTTTGTATTTATACACTTGACAGTCACCGATATAGTTTTTTTAAAACATTAGTTAAACATTCATCTGCAGTTCTGGTACTTTTAGAAAATTCAATTTGAACAATCCGACCCTTTACTTTAAATATGTATGGGTTTTTCACCTTACTTAAAAAGTCTAGTATTCTTTCATTACTAGACTTTCGTTTATCAATTTTTATTTCTGTTATTTCATCAAGTTCTTCAAATTGAACTTGTTCTAAAGATAAATTTTTACATGTGCGTAATTTTTCTTCTATCTTATTTACATTGAGTGGTTTAATCATAAAAACCTCCCAACATTTTGAGACTCAAATTTTTTAATTGATTCTACATATACCTTATTAGATATTATTGAATATTTTTTTAAATTATATAAAAACCATAAATACTTAGGACATCTTTTTTTCATAATTTTGCCCCCCAATACCATAAGTAATTTTCTCTTCATAAGATAAATCTCTTATCTTAATGACAACCTTAGAAGATTCTAATTTATTTTTATAGATTTTTACTAAGATAACAAAAGATTCTTGTTTAGAATAAGCATTCAAAATCATCTGTTCTTCCTTTCCCAAAATATAAACTGTTGCTTTATAATATTTAATTTCTTTCATAATTTCCTCCACCAAATTAAAGTCAAAGAAAAAATCGTAATTTCATACGACTTCTTTTTAATCAATCTTCTCTATATTTTCCCAGTTAAAACCTAATCCAAATTTAATCAAGCAACTATTTTTAACTAGACTATACATTTCATTTCCAATTCTTAATTTTTCCTTACTTATTTCTCGACTTCTATTCATTATATAAAAATCTATAAAAATAATCTTCTCAACATAACTCAAAGAATTATCAAAAATATTTTTCATTTTATTATAAATGACCATTAAGTCTTCTTCAGTTTCTATAGATTTGATTACTGTTTTCAAAGTTGGGTCACTATTACGATAAGAACAATCAACCTTCATTTCATAATCAGATGTAACTTTTAACGAACAAATACCTACATATTTATATTGTATTTCTTTAATATTTTTGATAAATCTTTTCATTTCTACCTTTAAGTATTCTATGTCGTATTTATCAATAATATCTTTTTCAAAAACTTTATAATCATCTTCAATAAAATCCACTTTTTCATTAGCAAATAAATCAAATATCAACTCAATCTTTCCCCCTTAAAAGAAAAAGAGAAAAGCCACTCATATAAACTGGAATGATAAAGTAAAAGTAGACACATAAAAAGAATGG
>CAMNUE010000007.1 GCA_946560065.1 uncultured bacterium
AAACTGCTTAATTCTAATCCTGTACCTATAAATACAAAAGATAGCCCAAACAATATTAAAAATACCATCAATGATTTACGCTTAAACATATATATATCCCCCTCAATTTGTTAAAATATTATACTATTATTCATAAAAATAGTCAAGTATTTTTAACATGTATTATAAATATTTTTTATAAAAAAAAGATGGACATTTTCCACCTTTTTCAATTAAAGTATATCTTTATTTTCATCTTTTTTTATAGTCTCAGCAATAGTAGTTCCAACAGTTGCTAGATTTTGCAATTCACTTGGAACAATAATTTTAGTAGCGTTTCCATTAGCAACTTCAACCATTGCTTCATAACTCTTGAATTTTAAAACTGCTTCATCCATTTCTGCATTCTTCAACAATTTTAAACCTTGTGCAGTAGCTTCTTGAATTTTAATTATAGCCTCAGCTTCACCTTGTGCAGCTCTAATTTTAGCTTCCTTCTCAGCATCAGCTCTAAGAATAGTACTTTCTTTTTCACCTTCAGCAATTAAGATAGCCGCTTTCTTTTCACCTTCTGCCTTTAAGATTGCCTCACGTCTCTCACGTTCAGCTCTCATTTGCTTTTCCATAGATTCTTGAATATCTTTTGGAGGTAAAATATTTTTAACCTCAACACGATTCACTTTAACTCCCCATGGATCAGTAGCCTCGTCTAAGATTGATCTCATCTTAGTATTAATTACATCACGTGAAGTTAGTGTCTCATCAAGTTCAAGTTCTCCAATTATATTACGTAATGTTGTTGCTGTTAAATTTTCAATTGCATTAACTGGATTCTCAATTCCATAAGTATATAACTTAGAATCAGTTATTTGAAAATAAACAACAGTATCTATTTGCATAGTAACATTATCTTTTGTAATAACAGGTTGTGGTGCGAAATCCTTAACAATTTCTTTTAGACTCACATCATTAGCAACTCTTTCAATAAAAGGAATTACATAATGAAGTCCTGTTTGCATAGTACGATGATAAGCTCCAAGTCTTTCAACTACATATGCTCTTGATTGTGAAATTATTCTAATTCCTGATGCAGCAATCACTACAATAATGATTAAAACAATTAATCCTGGCATTTTACTCCTCCTCTACTTTAACGATGAGTTTAACACCATCAATAGCTAAAACTTTAACTTTAGCTCCAACAGCGATTTTAGAGTCAGAACAAGCTGTCCAGATATTACCTAACACTTTGACTTCACCATTCTTATCCTTTTCAATTGCCTTAGTAACAGTAGCAACTTCCCCAATCACTCTATCAGAATTAGTTGGAACAAACTCTCTAATTTTTAGCTTTTTTATCAAAGGTTTAGTAACAATTAAGGATACAATACTAACCACTATAAACACAATTAATTGGATAAAAACAGAATAAGTATACAAAGATGTTAACAATGAAGCAATTGCTCCTATTGCAAACCAAATAGTAACTAAATTAACTGTAAAAAGCTCTATCAGAATCAAAATTACAAAAGCGATAAACCAATTAATAGCCATAAACTCACCTCTACCTAAATTATATGTTAAATAATTGTATATTTCAACAAAATAATATATATTTCCTTGTTAAAAAAAAATATATATATTATAATTGAAATAAGATAGGAGTATGAGTTATGAAGTTAAATGATAAAGAAAAGCTAATACTTTCTGCTATAATCGGTGGTTGGGGAATAATCCTAATAGGTAGTGGTTTTGCCATGAATAATAGTATTAAACCTATAATAAAAACAAACTATGAATTAAAAACATATAAAAAGCAAATTGCGCAATCTCAAGCAAAAAGTAATGAAATTAAATTAAAAGACATCACAATAGAAATAAATAATCCAATAAGTGTTGATGTTAAAGATTATTTAGATAGTCTTGATAATATTAGTGAAGATACCCTAAAAAAATTGAGACTAGACACTTCTCTTGTAAATATAAATCAAGCAGGAACATATCAATATTCAGTTACTTATAAAAAGAAAAAATATATAGCAAATGTAATTGTTAAGGAAAAGCAATTACCAAATGTAACATTCACATTAAAAACTTTATCATTCAAAGCAGGAGACTCATTATCAACAAACCCAAGATCTTATATAAATGAACAAATTACTGATGAAGTTTTAAATAACATTACTCTTGATTTATCAGAAGTAAATAATCAAACACAAGGTGACTACAATTATTATATAACTTATAATGGTACAAAATACCAAGGAAAAATAGAGATAAGATATCCAGGTGCTACTATTATTACAAGGCCAGCAACAGACCAACCTAAACAAGATGAACCAGCTCAAGATAATAACCAACAACAAACAACTCAACCAATAGCATAAAAATATCCACAATAATCTGTGGATATTTTTTTAACTTAAATTTACTATTTCACCGTCTACTACATCAATAAGTTCATAATTAGGCTTGCGTGATAAACCAGGCATAACCATAATATCTCCAAGTAAAACGGTAATAAATCCTGCTCCTGAATAAATTTTTATATCTTTAACAGTAACCACAAAATCATCAGGAACACCGACTTTGTTTTTATCATCCGAAAATGAATATTGAGTTTTCGCAACACAAATCGGTAAATTAGAAATATTATTTTCCTCCAAAATTTTCATTTTATTATTAGCTTCATCACTAAACAAAACTTCTTTAGCACCATAAATTTCTCTACATACCATATTAATTTTGTCCACAAGAGAATCTTCTACTTTATATAAAGGCTTAAATGAAGATTCATTACATTCCAATACTTTGTTAGCAAGCTCAATAGCACCATCACTACCTAATTTATAAGCACTCGAAACAGCATATTCATAATTTTTAGATTTACAATACTCTTCAAATAAAGCAACTTCACTATCTAAATCGCTATCAAATTTATTCAAACATACAACTATATTAACACCAAACTTCTTCAAATTTTCATAATGTTTATCAAGATTTGCAAAACCCTTTTCTATCGCTGCATCATTTTCCAAAAATATATCTTCCTTTTTTACTCCACCATGATACTTTAAAGCTTTAATAGTTGCAACTAAGACAACACAGTTTGGTTTTAAATTCCCTAAACGACACTTAATATCAAAAAACTTTTCAGCACCCAAGTCAGCACCGAAACCTGCTTCTGTAACAACATAATCTGCATTAGTTAATGCCATTCTTGTAGCTACTAAACTATTACAACCATGTGCAATATTCGCAAAAGGTCCTCCATGAATTATCGTTGGAGTATTCTCAAGTGTCTGAACTAAATTTGGCATAAATGCATCTTTAAGTAATGCAACTAAAGAACCTTCAACATGTAACTCCCTTAAATAAACAAATTTACCATTGCCATTAATTCCAACAATAATATTACCAAGTTTTTCTCTTAAATCATCAAGTGACGTAGCTAAACAAAATAAAGCCATAATCTCACTTGCAGAACTAATTGAAAAACTATCATGTCTACTACCTAAATCAACATCTCTCAGCGCCCTATCATTCATATCTAAACATCTATTGAACAAAACAGTTTGAATATCTAATTGATTTCCAAAATAAATATGATTATCAATAGCCGCAGATATTAAATTATTTGCTGAAGTTATTGCATGGAAATCCCCAGTGAAATGTAAATTAATATCCTCCATTGGAACAACTTGACTATAACCTCCACCAGTTGCTCCTCCTTTAATTCCAAACACTGGCCCCATTGATGGCTCTCTAAGCGCAATAATAATTCTTTTATCAAGTTTTGCTAAAGCATCCCCTAAACCAATACTCACAGTAGTTTTACCTTCTCCTAAAGGGGTTGGACTAATTGCTGTTACAAGAATTAATTTTCCACTACTCTTACCATCAATCTTCTTAATTTTAGCCTTATAATCTCCATATAAAACAAGATCATCAGACCCCAATCCTATCTTCTTGCCTACATCCGTTATATGTAATTTTTTACTATTTCTAGAAATTTCTATATCAGTCATAATATCACCCACATTAATTGTATCATTCAATTAATCAAAAACCAACACTTTCAAAGTAAGATACCTATAAATATATTTTATCTAAAAAAATTAAATTTTACTAAAAATTATCTTTTACACTTAAATTAAAAACTAAAATTAATAATTAATTAAACAAAAAATTAAATTTCCAAAAAAAAGTATCATAAATTAACAAAATCACTCCTTTGCATATAAAAAAACTCTATGTTAGTATCTAACCCATTAAGAAAAAAAGGAGGGATTTTTATTAAAAAGATTAAATTTTTCTTAATGATAATTTTTGGTATGTTTCTATTTAGTAATATAAATGTTCATGCTGAAAGCGCATATTTCTATGAGGGAGAGTACATAGATGGAATTTATATGAATAAATATCAATACTCTACTAAAACAACATTCTATCAAAAAGCTCGTTTTTTTAGAAAAACAGACACAGATGAATATGCTTATTGCATAGAGCCATTCCAGTTCTTCAATGAAGGTACACAATATGAATCTACTATTACTCCATATAATTTAACTGAGAGTCAAAAAGACAGAATCTCTAAGATTGCTTACTTTGGTTATGGTTACGGAACGCATACTTCTACTAAATGGTATGCAATAACTCAATTTATGATTTGGCAAGCATCAGATCAAACTGGGGATTACTACTTTACAGATAGTTTAAATGGCAATAGAGTCGACTATTTTAGTGAAGAAATTAATGAGATAAATTACTTAATTGATAACTATAATAAATTACCAAGTATTGCAGGAAAAGAATTCACGACAGTTGAAGGATGGGACTTAACAATTGAAGATTATAATAATGCTTTAAGCAACTATCAAAGCAATCAAAAAGAATTAGTTTTAGAAGGAAATTATATCAAACTCAATAAACCTAAAACTGGAGAATATAATTACACTCTAATAAGAAGAGAAAATAAACGCAAAAAACCAATTATCTTCTACCAAGCAAGCAAAAGTCAAAATATAATGAAAACTGGAGATCTAACTGATATTTTAATTAACTTTAAAGTGAAAGTAGTTAAAACTTCAATTAATATCACTAAGATAGATAAAGATACAATGTCTATAACTCCAAGTGGAGAATCAATTCTTAATGGTGCAAAATACATGCTATATGACCAAAATATGAATGAGATTAAAGAACTCGAAATCCAAAACAATCAAGCAACAATTGAAAATATCTACTTTGGAAAATACTACTTAAAAGAAATTAAAGCAGGAACAGGATATACATTAGACAATAAAGTCTATGAAATAAACATAGATAACTCTAACAATGCAGTAGACCTTTCACTACAAAATGAAGTTATAAAAAAGAAAATCACAATTAACAAACAATATGGAGAAAATAATTCTTTCCACAATGAAGAAAACATTGAATTTGAAATATATGATAAAAATAATAATATAATTGAAACAATTCGAACAAATGAATTCGGAATTGCTGAAATAATTCTTCCCTATGGAGAATACACAATCATCCAAAAGAACACAACTGAAGGATATCATAAAGTTGAACCATTCAAAATAAATGTTGAAGATATAGAAGATGAAGTTATAGAATTAAAAGACTATAAAATACCAGTACCAGATACCAATACTAATATTCTATTACAAATGTTACTAAGCATCTTCAAATGCTTATTAATAATCATATGCTAAAAAAAATTCTAATAACATTAATTATTCTAGCAACTATAACTTCAGTCATTACAACATTAAAAATATCAACAAATAAAAAAGAAAAGAAAAAACACACATCCAATATAACAAATATTTATAGAAATAATTCAAAAAATAATTATCTACAGAATCAAATTGGTAATTTAGTAATCAAAAAAATAAATTTAAATGAACCATTATTCGAAATAAATAGTTCAGAAAATACTATTGAAAAACATATCTCAATTTTAAAAGAATCAATATTTCCAAATCAAGAAAATAGTATAATCTTTTTAGCTGCACATTCTGGAATAGGTAAAATTGCATACTTTGAAGAATTAGATAATTTAGAACCAAATGACGAAGTTATCTTAATACTAAATAATAAGAAGTATACATATATTGTAAAAAATAGCTGGGAAGAAAAAAAGAATGGTTATATCAATGTTAATAAAGAAATTAAAAATCAATTAATATTAACAACCTGTAGTCCTACAAAAGAAAATTATCAACTCATAGTAAATTGCATAGAAAAAGCTTAATTAATTAGGCTTTTTTCTACTATTAATCACTTCTTTAATGTAATATTTTTATCGATAATCGATAAAAATATATTGACATTTAAGAAAAATATACTTAGAATGAGAGAGAGGTGAAATATTATGAGAAAAAATTTTTTAGCAAAAATTATATCAATTATATTCAATTTAATTTTAATATTGGGAGTAATAAGTCTTCCATTTATTCCAAAATTGTATAATTTATTTAAAGATTACCAAGTTGAGTCTTTCGCAAATCATAGTTTCTTATATCAACTTGCTTTCTACTCTTGCTTTATTATTTGTTTAATCATTGTCTTATTGCTTAATATTGTATTTATAAGCGTTTATAAAAGTACTCCTTTTACAAAGAAAGTTGAAAATGCATTAAAGATATCATCCGTTATGTTTTTATTACTATCGGCGATAATTATTATTAAAATAATTTTTATCCCAACAATATTATCATTTGCAGTTGCCTTTATTTGTTTAATAGCCTTTCTAAGTTTCTTTGTTCTTGCGGAGGTTATTAAACAAGCAATTGAATACAAAAATGAAATAGATTATACAGTGTAGGTGATAAATATGATTATAGTCAATTTAGATGTCGTAATGGCAAAAAGAAAAATGTCACTTAACAAACTAAGTGAATTAACAGGTATTACACCTGCCAATCTTTCAATATTAAAAACAAATAAAGCAAAAGCAATTAGATTTTCGACATTAGAAACAATATGTAAAGTTCTAAACTGTCAACCAGCAGATATTCTCGAATTTAGGTGTGATAAAGATGAAAAATAAAATTATAACTAAAAATGATGCAATAACCATAATAATTACTGCGTTAATAATTACAATCATAAGTAATCTTAAAATAAATTGGTATTTAAAAGACATAGTTATTCCAGATTTAATAATCTTTGGAAGTTACTATTATATATTAAAAAAACACAAAGAAAAAACAAATAAAAAATACTTATTACTATTAATTCCCATACTATTAATACTTATAAGTAATTTTATAATAGAAATAGATTTTAGTAATAAATTATTAAATGCTATATTTCTACCCATACTACTGATATTCTTTTTTCTATACCTTACTAATAAAAACTTTCAAATAAAAGGAACCAGTTTAAAATGGATATTAAAATTATTCCCTAAAAACCTTTTTAGTAATCTATCATACTTAAAGTTTGAATCAGCAAACAATAATAATAAAAAAATAAAAAGTATCATTATTGGTAGCATAATTGGAGGAGTAATTGGGCTTGGAATTCTTTCACTTTTAACAAGTGCTGATGCCTACTTTAACTCCTTTATAAAAGCTATTATAGAAAATATGACTATAGACATAAATAATTTAATAATACTCATTACAGTATTCATAATTATTTTTAGTATTCTAATAAACATAATTATAAATAAAAAAATTGAAATGACAACAATAAAAGAACATGATATTGATAAAACAATACTTATAACCATTCTTTCTATAATGAATTTTATTTTCATTCTCTTCATAATTGCAGAAGTCTCAAAATTAACAACAAACTTTCTTCAATTACCAAAAGAATATACATATTCTAGTTATGCGAGAGAAGGATTTTTTCAACTACTAATCGTAACAATTATAAACTTCTCAGTAATAGCCTTCATAGAGTACAAAACATTAATTAAAAATAAAGATAAAATAATCAAAAATTTGATTAGTCTATTAATTATCTTTAGTATGATACTAATATTAAATTCATATTATCGTATGTTTTTATATATAGGAGCATATGGATTAACAGTATTAAGAAGTCAAGTAATTATCTTCCTAGCTATGGAAATAATATTATTCTCTATTTTAGCAAAAAAAGTAATAAGCGGAATTAAAAATGACGCTTACTTATACTTCATAATAATCACAACAACATACATACTTAACCTATACATATGTAATGATAAAATAATTAATATAATTATGAAACTCATAAAATAAAAGAAACTCCATTTTGGAGTTTTTTATTTAAATTCAACTAACTTTTTCAAAGCTTCTTGTAATTGATTATCATTATTATAATTTGGATTACTATAATAATCTTCACTCTGATTAATTTCTAAGTCAGGCTTTACACCTTTTTTATTAATTGATTTTCCCGTAGATGTTAACCATTTCTGTGTTGTATATTTAATACTAGTTCCACTATTCAATCGCCTAGATTTTTGAACTGAACCTTTTCCATAAGAAGTTTCCCCAACTACAATAGACTTTTCATAATTTTCTTGAAATGTAGAAGCTAATATTTCTGATGCTGAAGCACTAGTTCCATTAATCAAAATTGCTACAGGATAATCTCTTTTTTCATTTGATGATGAATAAATCTTCTTCTTAGAATTTTTTGATTGAATTTGATACAAAACTGTCTTCTTATCAAAAAACTTACTAAGTATTTCCTTAACCTGTGATAAATGACCTCCTGGATTACTTCTAACATCTATAACTAAAGAATCAATCTTTTTCTTCTCCAATCTCTTTATCTCTTTATCAAACTGAGAAGCAGTATTAGCAGCAAAACTTGAAATACTAATATATCCTACAGCCTTACCATCATATTCAAAATCCTCACTTGTAACAGTCTTAATCTCTATAGTCTCTCTTGTTATTGTAAAATTCTTCTCTTCACCATTTCTTTTCACTGTTAAAGTTACCTTTGTCTTAACCTCACCCCTAATAAGTTTAGTTAGTTCATCACCAAATACACCTTTAACATCAACACCGTCTACAGATATAATCACATCATTTACTTCTAATCCAGCCTTATCTGCTGGACCATCTTTTTCAATTGCAATAACAGTATTATATTCATTTTCAAATTTTACAGTAACTCCAATACCTACAAAAGAACCATCAACAGTCTCATTAAAATCAATCGTCGTATCAGAATCCATATAGTTAGAGTGCGGATCTTCTAAAGAATCAATCATCCCCTTAATTGCGGCATCAGATAATTTTTCTTTATCAACATTATCATAGTAATCATCAACAATATCATTATAAGCAGTAATAATTTCGTGTAAATCTTCATCAGAATTATTTCTAGTATAAGTTATAATATATCCTACGATAATTCCGAATAAAATTGAAATAAAAATAATCACAATAACTTCTAAAATATTAAAAGAAGACTTAGAATTTGCATCTACTGCTAAATCACTTTTAGCATCTCTAATTGTCTTTCTAATTTTATCCTTCAATGGACTTTTCTTTCTTTTCAAAAAATCGCCTCACTATCACATATTTAATCATATCACAATTGAATTACTTTTAGAACAACTCTCTAAAATCAAAATAAAAAAAGACAGTAATTTGTCTTTATTGTAAATAATTAGTAATAGCTTCTTCACCTTCAATATATTCTACAGCTGTATTATTAGAAATCTTTATTAAAGTTGGACCATTAATTTTTAAATCAGAAATAGTCGCTGGAGTTTTATTAGACTCTCCTCCTGTAGTATAAGCACTATTAAATGAATTTCCCATATTAACTGTATAAAGTTTCAAATGACCATCCTTTTGACTATACGTACTTACTAAACCACTATACGTACTAGAAATATCATCATCTGCCTTATCATAATACAATACCAAATACTCCCCATCACTCATTGAGAAACTTCTACCAACCATAATATCATCATAAGAAATACTAGCTTCCGCATTAGAATTATCATTACTATTATCCGAAGTAGTATCCTCACTATTTTTAGTAGTAATATATAAAGTTAATAAATAAAAGAAACATAAAAAACAAATTATTCCAAGTACTGCATAAAACTTATTTAATACACTACCATCAATTTTATTATTTACCCTAGTTATTTCTTTTTTAGTTTTATTTTTTTTCTTTGCCATAAAAATCACCTAAAGTAATTATAGCACAACTATCTAAATTAAGTCCATTATTTCATTGAGACTATTCCTGTAATAGACTGCGCAACTTCAACCATCTCATCGTTTGTCATCACATCACTTGCCAAATAATACTCAATACCCGCGGAAGACCAAGATAATGAATTTGTAGTCATTACTCCTAAAGTATCCATCAATTGAAATGGCTCTCCTGCTGAAGGAATAACTGTAAACTCATTAAGTACATCAATTGTTTCCTCAACTAATACGAATGACTTCTCTCCATCATATGTCATTATAACCCTTTCACCATCATCTTTTTTAACTCTTTCTTCATCGATTAATTTCGTTCCAGTAGGTAAAAATAATGGATAAATAACATCTTCTAAATTGGCAGTTTCTTTTACTTCTTCCTCCACATTCTTTTTATCTATAATCTTATCAATATCAAAATAATCCTTAGCAAACTTAGAAGAATAATCGATTTTATCAAAAGTCATCTTCATATTAACCGTATCATTTTTATCATACACTGTAACTTTCTTAAGCTTTAATGATTTATTCATCTCAATTTTTTGTTTTACCAAACTACTATTATTAGGATAATTGACCTTTGTACTAAAAATGTACTTTCCATCCTTAATTTCAAATTTTCTTTCTTCATCATTATTTATATCATTTATAATTGCATTTAATAAATATATTTGAGAATTCTTATATGGCCAATCACTTTGAAATTTAAAACTCTTATTAAGTGATGGAGTAATAACAAACACACCTTCATCATTTTTTAAAATTATTTGCGTATGATTATTACTAACATTAGTTAAAATAACTTTATAATAATCTTTCTTTTTGTAACTTACTTTAACCTCATAATTATAAGTTTCATCGTTATTATTAATCTCTAAATTACCACTTAATTTATAACCACTACAATCATTAAATTTCTTTTCTAAATCTTTCACAATATCTTTTTGACTAAGTTTTCCACAACCAGTTAAAACAAGACAAAACATTAAAAGTACCAATATAATTCTTTTCATATTCCACTCCTATCTATTTAATAATATGAAATAAGAACTATAATATTCCAAAAAAAAGATGTATGAAATAACATACATCTTTAAAATTACTTATTAGTAATACTTACTTTAACTTTCTTTGTTTTAGAAGCATATGAAAGTCTTAAATCAGTTCCTCTAACTTTTACTTCTACTTCTCTTTGACCAGCAGTAAATCCTTTCAAGTCAATGTAAGCAGTTATATCAGAAGCTTGTATATCCTTAATTATATCTTCACTACCACTAACAACAACAGTAACTTGTCTATCTTCTTCAGTTAATGCCTGTACCTTTAAGTTGCTATCTAAGTTCTCAGATACAACTGATACATTAGGTATTTCCTTACTTGAAGAATTAGCAACAGTAACTTTAACAGTCATTGTCTTAGAACTTAATTCAGTAATTCCTTTAGGTTTCTTCAAAGTAACATTAAACTCTTTATCACTTTCAAGTCCTTTTACATCAATTTCTACTTCAAAGTTCTCAATCTTTTCAATTGCAGCTTCCTCTCCATAAACAGTAATCTTAGATAAACTTGTCTCCATTGATTGAATAGATTTTCCAAATGCTACATTACCTTTAGGAACAACCTTAATTGGAACTTCCTTACTTGGTGAAGTAATTGTTATATTAGCAGCAACAGTTTTAGGAACTATTTCAAGATCAACAATCTTACCATCATTATCATAAGCAACTAAAGGAATATCTTTAACAGTAATTTCCCCAGCCTTTGGATTTGGAATATTATTGACATCAACCAAAGCTTTTACAGTAGCTACTCTATCAAGTTTATATTGAGCACCCTTAATAATAACATCCGTTCTATCAATTTCAACATTACTAATATATAACTTGCTATCTAAACTATCTTGATGAAGAAGATCATAAGTTAAACTTCTATTTTCACTCTTCTTATCATAAATAGTAACCGTTACTTGTGATGGATCTAATTTATAATCCAATGATTTTAATCTTTGTGTATATTTTAACGTAACTTTATGGTTACCAGGTTTTAAACCAGTTAAGTCAACTGAAACTCCTTTAGATGGAGATTGTTTAGCCAAAAAGATATGCCTTTTTTGACCAATTAATGTAATATCAACACTTTTGGGTAAACCCTCAACTACATATGACTCTTCATTATAAACAGCAGTTACCGGTTGATTGTATAATATCTCAGCATATTGATCTATCATAACATTTGATTCTTGATCAATAATAATAAATGTTCCAAAAGCCAGTAATAAACTAACAATCAATAAAGTAGATTTCTTACCAGCAATCCTATCAAAACTTTTTGCACTTCCCTTAAAGAAACTCATCACTTTTAGAATTATCTTAGTTATTGGAGTAATCAACCATTTATCGAAGAATAATCCTATAGGACGAAAGATTCTACCTATTAACTTACCTATCTTCATATATCTCTTCCTCACTAACCATCTCATCTTCGTCATAATCTAAATCTTGCTTAGGTTTTAACTCATCAATTAACATCATTCTAACATCATCAAGTGTTAAATTGTATAACATCTCTCCCTTTAATGCTATAGATACTCTACCAGTTTCTTCAGATACTACTATACAAATAGCATCAGTCTCTTCTGCCAAACCTAAAGCTGCTCTATGACGTGTACCTAGACGCCTATTTAATTTAGAACTATTACTTGTTGGAAAAACTGCTCCAGCACAAGTAATTCTATCACCTTGAATAATTACCCCACCATCATGTAGAGGATTTCCTTCATAAAAAATTGCAATTAACAAATCACTTGTTAAATCAGCATACAATTTTTTAGCCTTATCAATATAATTTCCTAAACTTATATCACGTTCAATAACAATCAATGCACCGATTCTTTCTTTTCTTAAATAATCAATTGCATTAATCATTTCATAAACCATATGCTCTCTTTCATCTACAGTCAACACTTTATGTCTACCAAGTAATTGACTCCTACCAAGTTGCTCAAGTATTGTTCTAATTTCAGGTTGAAATATAATAATTAAAGCAACAGGTCCCCATTGAATAATATAATCAAGCAAATATCCAACAGTTATAAAATCAAACCAATCACTTACAAATTTAAGTATAATTACAAATGCAACTCCCTTAAAAATTAATGAAAGTTTAACATTATTTTTAATATTTTTTAAAATAAAATAAAATATTAGCCATACTAAAGAAATATCCACTATCTTTCTGACTATATTTAATATATCTGATAAAGTTACTACCATTTCGTCATCTCCTTAAACATTAACCAATATACAGAATTTTACTTCACAAAGTAAAATGTTCTTTTTTTTGAAACCCCTCAATCATTATAATGATAACATTTTCTAATAAATTTATCAACACGAAGAACAAAAGAAATTAAATTAAAATTTATCTCAGACAATAAAAAAACATTAGATAAACTACTAACCATTTATCTAACATTTCTGATTTAATTACTATTAATTATATTACCAAAGTCATAAAAACTTCCATCCGCCAAAGCACCAATTGTTGTACCATATCCTCCTCCACGTTCAATAGATACAGATACAGTATAAAATTTTACTACCTTACTAACACCAGTTAAAGACCCTTGCGTTTCAAAATGTTCACCAGTAATTCTACCATCTTGTGAATACTCATAAGTATAATTCATTTCATAATATGATGTATTACTACTATCAAACTTACAATTAAACATTGGCATATACTCAACAGTTCCATCACTCATTAAGAAAAACAATGTCATCCCAACTGAACTTTGTCCTAAACCACCAACAAAAGCTTCTTTTATATCTTTATTAAAACCAGTTATTTGAAAATGCTCAGTTACTGGAGCCCATGCTGACGCAGTACTCAAAGGTCCAAACTTATTCCAATCAATACTTAAATCAATACTTCTTGAATCGGAATTAATATTCATAGAAAGACCATAATCACCTGCAACATCCACAGCACCTGAATACCTTTGACCATCATTTGAATTCAAACACTTTGATAAGTCCAAATCTTTAATCTCATCTTCAAAATCATATAACTCCTCTTTTTCGGGAACAACAGTTTTTTTCTTAGACTTATTTGACTCCTTAATCTCCTTTTCACTCGAAAAAATTACTCCCTTATCATAGGCAATATATAACCCCATCAAAATAATTATAATAACTAAAACAACTACTAAAATTATATATATATATAGCTTTATTAGTTTTCTTTTCTTTAACTTCTGCCTCTTCCATATTCACAATTATTATCAATTAATATATTCTTATAAATTGATTTCCCCTCTCTATATCTCTATCTACATTATATATTAATATTTAATTAGATAAAATAGTTAGTTAAACTATATGTACATTTTACACAATAATTTACATATATTTACAAAGTATAAAACAAAAAACTTACATACAAAAAAAGAGTTTATCTTTTTAAAAACTCTTTTCTAGCTCTTTCATTTTTAGCAATATGCTTGACATATTGATTTGAATCCTCAGAATTTTGAATATAATTTTCCTCTATTTTAGAAACAACTTTAAAATCAATTGTCTTATTCTCTTTGTTTGCATCAACTACTCTAACAAGTAATCTATCACCTATATAATAATTTTCACTATTATCCATTGAAACTAAACTAAATGTTTCTGCATTATAAACGTAGTCTCCATTCAAATTTCTCAATCTAACTTTTCCTTCTACCATATTATCAAGTTGTACTTGAATACCACGTTGACTAAGTCCAATAACAGTTCCTTCAAACTCTTCTCCAATATGTTTACTCATATATTCACTACATCGCATATAAAGGGTTTGAGACTCAGCTTCATCCGCAATACGTTCCATTTTAGAAGTATGTTCTCCAATCTCTGGCAATTTTACTTCCCATTTTTTAGCATTCCTATGTGAATGTTCAGAATCAAAATAACAATCTTTAATAATACGATGAACAGTTAAATCAGGATATCTTCTAATTGGGGAAGTAAAATGACAATAATTCTCTTTTGCTAATCCACTATGTCCAATATTTTTAGGACTATATTTAGCACGAGCCATACACTTAACTAAGTTAGTTGAAAGTACTGAAGAAAGTCTACCTGTATCTTTAATATGTTCTGCAAGTTCTTGCAATGCTTTCGGATTATAAACACAATCATCGGCATCATACTTATAGAATGGATAATTAACTGCGACAATTAACTTATAAAAGTCAATTAATCTTTCTTCATTAGGATGATCATGAACTCTATGTAAACAAGGTAACCCTAAATTAGTTAAATGTTTATCAACAGTTTCATTAGCAAGTAACATATACTCTTCGATTAAATTTTCTGCAACATCTTGAATTCTTACAGAAAAATCACTTACTTTTCCATCTTCCCCTAAAATTAATTTTAACTCAGGTCTATCAAATTCAACCGCACCATTCTTTAAACGATTACGACGAAGAACTAATGCTAGTTTACTAAGAGTTCTTAAAGTATTAGCATGCTCCTCATACTCAGAATCTACTTTTCCTTCCTTTAAAATGGCATTTACCTTTGTATAACTCATTTTTAATTGTGATTTAATAACTGTTGGTAAAATTTCATAATTAACAACTTCACCATCTTTATTAACTTCCATAATACATGACATTGCTAGTCTCTCAACATATGGATTTAGTGAACAAATTCCATTAGACAATTCATGTGGAAACATTGGTATTACCTTACCAGCCAAATAATTACTTGTCCCTTTTCTAAAAGCATCTTTATCTAGAGGAGAATCCTTTGGTACATAATAAGAAACATCTGCAATATGAACTCCAATCAAATAATTCCCGTTTTCTAAAACCTTACAACTTAAAGCATCATCAATATCTTTTGTATCTTCTCCATCAATTGTAAATATTTCCCAAGAAGTTAAATCACTTCTTCCAACTTTATCTATATCCCTAACAGACACTGGAATTTCTTTAACCTGTTCTAATGACTCCTTACTAAATTGATCATCTATTCCACACTTAAATGCTTCCCATAAAATATCTTCATCAGGATCATCTTTATGATTAAAAACTCTAGCAATTTCTCCAACATAGAAATTATCTCCTGTTTGTTCTTTCAAAGTAACAGCAACCTTTTGTCCTTCAATAGCTTCTCCTTCTAAAGCAATAGTAAGAACTTGTTTCTTCTTATCAATTGGTCTTACAAAGTAACTTTTACCCATTCTATAAACTTCACCCATAATAGTTTCTAGATTACGTTCAAGAATTCTCTCAACCTTAGGTTCTATGTTCTTACCACCAATATCAATTAAAACAATATCCCCATCTATTGCACCATTTGAATTAGCTCTAACAACACTATAGTATTCATTATTAACAATATGGTTACCATCCTTAGTAACATAATCAGTAGTAACTAAGACATTTCCATCTCCTCTTTTATTCCCGTGAAAGCGCCCCCTTCTAAAAGAAGTTTTAAGAATAGAAATATAATTTTCTTTAGGTGTCACAATATATTCTAGCTTTTTAACACCGTCATCAATAATTTTATCTATTTCATTTTTATCAGAAGATGACAACCCCAAATACTCAGGATTATCCTTCAAAATTAACGTTTCTACTTTTTGATGAATTTTATCTTTATCAATAGCTTTCTTTGATTTTTTCATTACTAAATCAACATATTCCTTCAACATGATTCCCCCTAACTACAATTAACTTAACATAAAAATAGATAAAAAAAAAGACTTTTAAAGTAAAGTCGCTATAACTTTTCTTTATTAGTCTTTACTAAACTCAATATGGCTAAGTAATATACCAATATTAACTAAACCACAAATTCCTACTAAAGTATAAACAACTCTAGTAAAGAAAGCTTTAGTTCCAAATAACATTGCAACTAAGTCAAAATCTAAAATACCTATTAATCCCCAATTAACTGCACCAATAATTGTAATAATTAATAATATCTTTTGAACAGTTTCCATATTATTACCTCCTATAAATATCTTGTCCAAAGTATTAAATATTATACAAAAAAACTAGAGCAAAACTCTAGTTTATTCTTCTTACTGATATAACTCTTGTCCCAGATCCTCTAGTCCAAGCTGCAACGTCACTTGCAATTACTCCTTGTCTAGGATTAGTAGCATGAATCATTTGTCCATTACCAATATAAAGTGCTGAATGGGTTGATACTCCATCAACATATCCCCAACTTAAGATATCTCCAGGTTGAGCATCTTGATAACTAACTGGAACTCCTTCATGTAATTGTGTAGAAGAACTTCTACTAATATTTATTCCCATCTTTGAATAAACATATTGTACAAAACCACTACAATCAAATCCATAAGGACCGTTTGAACCAGCAACATAAGGAGCACCCACTAATGACTTAGCAATTGAGACTAAATCATTACCTGACGGATTAACAGCCGCATTACTAACTACAGGAGCTACAGCAGGCTCTACAACAGGCTCTGGTTCTGGTTCTAAGACTTCCAAAATAAATGTAAAAGTCGAAAGATTACCAGATTTATCATAAGCAGTAACTTTAACTTCATGACTTCCTACATTAGTTATATCATTACCATAATTCAGACTGTAATAATTACTATTTTCCAAAGTAGTATCATCAGAAAAAGCAATTTCTCCATCTATTTCATCCACAACAGACTCAATATTAGATAATAAATCAATTTCCTCTCCTTTAGTAATAGTAATCTTTTCTTGTTTTATATTAACAACTGGTGCTATAGTATCAACAACCATAACCTTCACAGGAACTTCTTTAATAATATTATCTTTTTTTACTTCAAATATCACTTCTTGTTCCCCTATAACACTAGTATCTATATCTTTTTTAACAGATATTACTTCTCCTTCAACCGCTTTTAACAACTTTTTAACATCATAATTAGCACTACCATACTCCACAGTAGCTGACTCCTCAGCAACTACCTTTATACTTTTATATGTAGAATAATTATGATATACATAACAACTAATCATCATTATAAATGATAACATCATCAAAAATAAAAACTTCATCTTCGACGACCCATCAATTGATTTCATATAGTTTCCTCCCTGAACGCCGTATATTATAACATACCGGCTTAAATAAGTCAAAACTATTCAGATGGTTCTACTTCTAAGTCTTGATATTCTTGATTAAACATTTTATATTTTTCATCTAATTTTGTTTGTGTAACAGCCTCAAGTTCATACCAACCATTTTGAAACATTAAATCATAAACTTTTCTTTGTAAATCAGAAAAATCCAAAAAAACATCTCTATATATTTGATATAACCATTCGTTACTAGCCTCTGTCATCGCTAAAGAATAATTCTTAGACATTTCCTTTAAAGTACTTAATAAACAATTACAATAATCTTTGTCATTTAACCCCATTCCAGTAGGAACTTCAACTTTCGGATTAGTAATCTTACTCATCAATATCACCTCCTGGATTATTGATTATACTTAATACCAAATTTAGATTATCATCAAAAAGTGTCCTTGCTTCATCAAAAGCCTCTACGATTTTTTTATCATTAACACACTCAACCTCATTACAAACTTTCTTATAAGCAATATAATTCCACTGAAACATATCACTTAAATAATCTAAATCTTTACCAGTAATAGTATTTTCTGGTACATTCATCATTTTTTCCATATATTTTCCTCCCACTAATATTATGGAAAATAAAAAACAAATTATACCATCATTATATTTTATGAGTTAATTATCCATTCGACTATTATTTTTTTTAAATAAAAGTACTCTTCTTTCTCAAATTGCATATTCGCAATACAATATTTTTTACTCGCAATATGAGAACAAAACATACATTCATATAAATCAAAACAGTCTTGAATAAAGAAGGAATTAATCACCTTATTAGAACAAATAACATTATAACTATTACTGCAATTAACTGAATCATCACATCTAATACAATAATTAGATGAACCTGTTCTTTGTGAAGCAAGCATGAACTCACTATTACCACAAGAATCACAATAAATTAAATTCTTAGAATCACTACAATCAGTAGAATGATATACATTTTCACATCTATAAATTGTATCACTCAAAGAAACATTAATTGAATCATAAACTCTTTCAGTTGTAGTTAAATTAATGCTATTCCATATTTCAATTAACTCATCAAGTCCACTGATTTCCTTTTTTTCAAGCATCCATCCTTCTTTAGCATCTCTTTTCTCCATATTAGCTAAAGTAATATATCTCCCACTATTAATAGAATCCGCCCAAGTCTCCTCATTAGTAGTTGAATCATAAACTTTTTTAGGTAATTTTAAATCAAAAGCAAATTTTTCTAATATTTCTTCTAAAGAAAAATTACAATTTACTAAGAAAACATTATTAAATATCTTATTAACCAAATCTCTTGCTTTAACTTCGTTCATTTTTTCACAACCCTTCTACTAGTAGAACTACTTTTTAAAATATCACTCATATTGCTCCTACTCGTCATATCAAATTTCTTAAACTTAGAAAAATTTACAGAATTACTTTTTTCTACAATTAGATTTTCCTTGATTTTATTAACTCTTGGTACACTTTTAAAATCTAAAGTCCTACACTTCATCACAGGAAGTAAAACTCCATTGGCATTAACTCTTACTAAGCATTCCCTATCTTGTAATCCTGTAATCAATTTTACTTTTTCCTCCCGCATATCTTTAAGAGGAATCTTCATATCAAAATTATCAACTATGTTATTAGCATCCCTCATCGATAATCTAAAAATATAATAATTAATCACATTTGCAAATATCGCTTCCTTTAACCCATCAGATATACCATTAAAATATTGTCCAGCTAAAATTAAAGATAAATTATATTTTCTAGCTTCTGCTAAAAATCTATTAAGAATAACATTTTCAATAGTCGCAACTTCATCAACTATAAAAATAATTTTCTCATCAAAAACATAATCCTGAATAATTGTAAATAACTGTTGCATTACTAAACCAGAAATTGTTTTTGTAACTCTATCTCCTAACTTTGTTCTATCAAGTGAGAATATTGTTAGAAAATTATTTCTTATTTCTGATATCAAATTACTTCCAATAACTTCACTATTAAAAACAGGTATCATTTCCATCTCATCAATGAAAGCAATCAAAGGAGCAATTGCATCCATATATGATTTCGTTTTTAACTCATTAAATTCTGTCAAGAAAAACTCACTAGTACTAACAGTAATTTTAGAATCTCCCTCTCTAACTAGACCATTTCTAAATTCCATATCCAATAACAACTTTCGCAAATCATTAAAATTAAACCTCTTCAAACTAATTAATAAATATAATGAATACCTTAAAACTCTTTCTAATTTAGAATTATAATTACTAATTAAACCCTTAAATAAATCAAGTAATAAACTAACAGAAACTACAATATCTTCACTAGAACTATCAAATAAATTAATACTATCTTCTAAACTCTTAAAATCAATCACTCTTCCTAAACCACCAATATCTTTTTCCAAAGAAGCATGTGGATCAATCACAACTATTTTATATTTATTTTTAAACACATCTTGTTTTTTTATATTACTAATCATTAAACTAATAAATTTACTTTTTCCACAACCACTTGAACCAAATATTATTGAGTGTTTCGAAAAAAAATTACTCAGCTGTTCCAAATAATATTGCCCTTGTAAATATGGAAATGTATCAACTTCTAAAATAGAATTAGCCTTATTTGTTTTAAATAAATACAAATTCTTACTAATATCTAAATATTTAGGAGCTCCCTTACAAATCAAATCATAATTACCTTCAAAATTAACAGACAAGATATTAGAAGCAATTCCAAAAATCAAATTATAATATTTAAATCGCCCTCTATTTCTAACACAAACTCTTATTTTGCTTTTAATTTTACTATTAAAAAGCTTTCTAAATCTAATCTCAATATACTTTACTTTTCCCTTTGAATTTAGAGAAAAGTGATTCCAAACATCAACCGCATTACTAGAAGTATTTAAAACTAATGGACAAGTTATTCCATCAAGGCCTTTCTTAAAATCACAACTTTTAAGTACAAAAGACTTCATCCCATTAACACTAGCTGGAAGTAAACATTCTGTATTAATAAAGTATTCTAATTCATTACCCTTAAAAATAATAAATATTTTCCATTGTCTCAAAAAACCATTGTAATTAGAGATTAATTTAATAAACTCATCCCACTCTTCTTTAGTTACAAATTTTTTAGTTAAATAAATTCTAGACGTCACCCCATATACGTCACCCCAAAGAAACATTATCACAAAAGAAAGAAAAAAAACTGACATTTCACATATCAGTTTAGTCACTTTATAGAGCTTTTCTATTAGCAAGCTCCCATTTTACAGTATTTAATAAGGAATTAGTTGTATAAATAATATACATAAATAAAATTGAGATATTCGCATCATTA
Organism: uncultured bacterium; assembly: GCA_946560065.1. Lineage (GTDB taxonomy): Bacteria > Bacillota_I > Bacilli_A > RF39 > UBA660 > UBA3789. Next base: position 21,655 of record CAMNUE010000007.1, read on the forward strand.
TGATAATAATTAATACCCCACATCACAATTGATAAAATATTAGAAATATTAAATAAATACCATACTTCCTTCTTTCTTAAAATTAAACAAATATAGGCACTTACACTTAATACTGTAGTAGTTGCATCTAAATAAGGTTGGGTATCTTTTAAATATTTAAGTACCGTTCCATAAACTACAATTGCTAAAACTACTATCAAAAAGTAAATAATCCTCTTCTTTAATGGGAAAGATGACACCTCTAGGGCAGCAGTTTCGCGACTTGCTCTAAACCAAGCAATAAGTCCAATAATACAACAAGGACATGAATAAAATACATTAAGCATAAAGTCTCCATACAAGCCATTCTGATAAGAAACAATACCATAAACAAATGTATTCACAATTCCAAATAAGAAAGCAACAGATAACCTACAACCATTCAAAATAACATAAATAACTCCCATTATAGATGCAATAATTGCCAGTAAACTATTATTAGTATTTAAAGATACAATAGTAATTCCTATCGTACAAAAAACAAGCCAAATAACATCAAATTTTTTCAAAGACTTTAATTCTAAAATTAACTTTTTCATAATCATCTACCCTCTTCATTAAAATTAGAAAATTTATATTTTTCATAAATTACTTCTAGCTTTTCAAGAAACTCTTTTCCATATAATTTCTTTATTTTACTAAAATATTTCTCCTTAAATTCTAAAATATCAGAATTCCACTTATGACATAAGCAAAGTAATAATCTCTCTTCATCAAAATCATCACCAGAAAGTACTATTCCCCCTATCTCTGGAAACTCTACATTAGGAAACAACAACTCTCCTTTAAGAGAAGAAAGTATCAGTAAATTACAAGAAACTCCCTTCAAATTTTCCTTATATAGATTAGGATATCTGCTCTCTATATTTATATCATCTAAAACTAAAACAGTATTTTTAGAAACATTGTTTTTAAGACATAAAACATCTAATACTTCACCTGGTAAGAAATGTACTGTATCCAAAATAATCATATCGAAAACTCCAAGTTCATCTACTATCTCTGGAATTAATTTTCCCGTTTTTAATTCAAAATTTTCCAAATTCAAATGAGCACTTAATTCATAGACTTCAGAACCAATTAATGGTTTTCCTTCTTTATAAAAAGCCACTTCGGAAGAATCAACACTTATAAGTTTACAATCAAGATTTAATTTATTTATACAATTTAAATATACAGCTGTAGAACCTCCTGTAGAAACTCCAACCTCTAGAATTCTTCTCGGCCTATATTTTTCAATTAAACCACAAATCCAAAGAAGATTTTCATCAGACAAAGATTTCTGACTTTTCTTATTTAATTTTTCTAAAATATCAAGATAATTATTTGACATTTTCTAACTCCTTATATTTTGAATAAATAAGCTGTGTCAACATATAATTATCTTTTGAAAGATAATTCTTTAACTCAACATCATTCATTTCCACTACCTCAACATGTTCAAATTCATCAAGTTCAGCTTCCCCTAAATCATTATCGCTAACTTCTGCATAAAATATGTACACCTTACCTTTACTATTTCCAACATTTTGATAGAAAGAACCTAATAATTTGGCGTTTTCTTTTGAAACTTTATAACCAGTCTCTTCTTTAATCTCTCTTAAATATGCATCTATTGCCTCTTCTACATAATCCTTACTTCCTCCAGGAAATTCGATATTATATTTATCAATTCCATATCTATATTGTTTTACCATAATATACTTATTTCTATCTTTATTAAATAAAACTCCACATACATAATCACCTTGATCATAAATATAAATCTTATGAAGTTTTTTTGCTAAAGCATCATACTCTTCATATGACCTAATATCGCCTATTGGAGATGAATATTCAACTTCTCCTCTTTCTTCAGTTTTGTATCTATCAGTCCAAGACCTATCATACTCACCAGTAACATGGCCATTAAATGAGAAAGGTTGCTCAAACTTTGGCAATGATATATCATGCCTTTTAATAGTAACTCCTCGATAAATATCAGCCTCTATCTGTCCAAACAAAGTGACTTTCTCATCAAACTCCAAAGTATCTAGAAATTCCGAAACATCACATAATTGTGTAGGAAATCTTGGAGTTGGTTCAAGTGTTGCTAAGCGAAGTAAAAATCTATCCTTATATTTATCAATAAAATCATCCAAGTCTTTTTTATTATCTAATCTTCCCTTATATATAAGTGCAGATAAAGAAATATCCGCAGTATAATTTTTTTGATCAGGCAAATCAGTTTGGTTATAATAAGAAATATTTATACTATCAAGATACTTATCACATTCTAAGAGCACCTCTGGTTTAGCATAATTAGTAGTCATAACAGTTTTAAATCCATACTCCTTGCAGGTTTTACATAACCAAACAATATCCGGATGAAGTAAAGGTTCTCCTCCTAATATACATACCTCACGAATATTATTCTCTTTGGCCTTATCCATTATTTTAATAAAATTCTCTCTTGTAATATCCTTTCCGAACTTTCTATTTTCATCGAAACAAAAAGGACAACGTCTATTACATCTATTTGTAACCATTACATGTATAAAATCTGATGTCTTAATTTTAATATTAAACATATTAATCTCTCCTTTGTTATTAACATTATATTAATATCATACAAGAAAAGTCAAGAACTTTTTAACAAAAAGTTAAGAACATTTAAATATTTACAATAAACTCACTATATTTCTAATAAATTGGTACTAAAAAATCTGTAACATTATCATGGTAATACTCAAGTTCTGGTATATCTCTAAACTTATACTTACAACTAGGTAAAAATTCTAAATAAAATTGTTGCGAAACTCGTCTAATATCTTTAGCCTTATCTGTTGGAACATGAAATAATAACCATTTACTCTTAGGAATAATAAACTTGAAAAAATCAGAAACTTCTCTATCATACATAACATAATAACCAGTACAATTCTCTCGACACTCATTATCATATGTAATCATTGCATATTTAAAATCACCATACAAAGATTTATACGTATTCTCCATCTTTTCAAAAAAAGCAGGAGCCATTTTCTCAATGGAATCATTAGAAACTTCAACACCTATTCCATATAAAACCATCTCATCAAGCTCAACAACCTTATATTCCATATCTTCTATTATCAAGATATCTTCATTAAAAATAATTCTTGGAAAATTTTTAAGTTTAGTTTTCTTAGTAACTTCACTAGGTTTAATACCATGAAAAGAACTAAAAGCCCTCGAAAAAGATGTTGCATTTTCATAACCATATTTTATCGCAACATCTATAACTTTTAAATTATCATTATATAAATCATAACTTGCTACTGAAAGACGTCTTTTACGAATATATTCAGAAAGTGAAATATTTGTTAATAAAGAAAAAACACGTCTCATAGTATATTCATTAACTCCCATCTTTTTAGAAAGAAGATTATAATTAATCTCATCATCTAAATGTTCATCAATAAATAACGTTATTTCATTTAACACTTTATAAATATTCATAAACTTCACCTACAAAAATTTTATCATAATTTAAATAAAGTTACTCATAAATATGATTAATTCCCAATCTCTTCAGATTATAATATTTAGTAAGTACTTTCCCTATTTCTAAAATATTTGAATCAGAATAACTTTCTAAATCAATAAAATTATCAACATCAACCAAACTAATATCACTATTATCAATCTTCAATATAAAAGAATTAACAGGATCAATTAAATATTCATTACCATTTTCTTTTAAATTAACAACTATATGATTAGCCTCACAAGGAGAAACTTTTTTCCAGCTATCCCCATCATTTGTATTAAAATAATTCAAAGTAGTTTCAAAGTTCAACTCCCGTAATATATCATTAAGCAACCTAGTTGCGTGTCTACAACAACAAACTCCATACATTACAAGCATTCCATCACTTTCAAGATTAGGCAAATATAAAAAGTCATAATCATTCGTACAAGTAATTTCCCCATTCATTCCAAACTTACCACTATGTAATAAGTCAATAATTATTTTTGAATATTCTATACCACTTCTTAAAGAGCAATTACTTAAAAATATATATAAGTTTTTCAAAAAGCTTTCATAATTTTTATCTATAGTTTCCTTATCATTTGAAGTTAAACTAAGCATTATCTCACCTCAAATTCATTTCCATATACTCTAACAAAATAAAACTCAAACATCAAGCCTGAGTTATAAAACTATATCTTCATCATAAAATACATTGAATAATCTTTAAAACCTTTTTTTCTGTATAAATTAACTGCTGGAGTATTATCAATAAATGCATTAATTTTTACAAATGAACAACCTCTTTCTTTAGCAGTCTTATTAAATTCATCAATAAGTTTAGTACCAATTCCCATACCACGACAACTATCCATTACTGATAAACGACTAAGATAAGCAACATCCTGTCTATATACTCCATCATTCTCAATAATATTACCATCTACAAAACCAACTACTTTAGTATCAATTAAAGCTACTAAGAAAAATCTTTTGCGTGACCTAATATCTTTTAGTAAACCATCTTTTCCTTCTTCAGTTTCATAATAATTATCTTCGAGATTTAAATCAAAAGGCTTCTCTGTATCCCATAATTGTTTTGCAAGAACAACAATCTCTTCTAAATCATCCTTTCTTGCTTTTCTAATTACTACTTCACCCACATTAACACCTACTTTCCGTTTTTCACATCAAACTCTGGAATAAATTGAACAATCCAATCAGAGACTACATCTTCATCTATATGTAGATTTCCTCTACCAGTACCTAAATTATGATTTACTTTTCTAGTACCATGGAAATCACTTCCACCACTCATAAGTAAACTACGCTTCCTACATACATCTACCAAATAAGCAGATTGTTCCTCAGTAAACGTTGTATAAAAGCATTCCAAGCCATCCAAATCATAATTATCTAAAATATCATCTAACTGTGCAGAAATATTTTTTGAATACGCAAAAGTATGAGCTAAAAATGCTACTCCTCCCGATTGATGAATCATTTGAATAGCCGTCTCTAAACTAGGAAATAATGATGACTGATTAACATACAATGGACTTTTAGGATTATATACTTCATTCCTAGTAAAACCACTAGCAGTAGTAATTGATTCTTCATTTAAAAAGAATTTAAAATTATCAGGATTTTTCTTTATCTCATTACAAAAAGCAATTCTTGAAGATTCAACCTTTGGATCAAAATTTATATTTTTCTCATCAAAGATAACCCCTATTCTCCTGTACTGATTAAGAATAAGTTCATACTCCCTCAGTTGTTTCTCTTCAAAAGTCAAAACATTCTTATCTAAAAACTCCTGCATCATATCTAAGTCAAATCCATAACCTAAAACCTCGATAGTTTCTCCTTTATAAGTTGTTGTTATTTCAACTCCAGAAATAATCTTTCCAGAAAAAATATTTCTTAAATTCATATTCTGAAGTTCATAATGAGCACGAATTGTATTATGATCCGCAATTGATAACAATGATAATCCAATCCTTTCTGCTTCCTCTAATAATTCTAAAGTACTAGAACTTCCATCTGAGTTCTTAGTATGTGTATGTAAATCTATCATAACAATCTCCCAATCTATTTACTAATAAATATAGTTTAAACACAATATTTAATATTTCGCAATATAAATTTTAATTTAACTAACCACAAAAAAATCTTTATTAAAATAATTCTTTCATTATAATTTAAAATGGTATATAATATGAATAAATTTCAAAGGAAAATCAAGAGGAGATTCAAAATGACAAAATATTTTGAAAAAGATAAAATGAATGATGCTTCTTACCAAGAAGTAGCTATTGCCATCAAAGAAGGAAAACTTGTTGTATTCCCCACTGACACTGTTTATGGAATTGGAACCAATGCCTATGATGAACAAGCTTGTGAAAAGATTTATGAAGTAAAGGGAAGACCTATGTATAAACCATTAGTTGTTTTAATATCAGATATTTCTATGTTAAAAAAAATGGTAAAAAATGTTACCCCTGTAGAGCAAAAATTAATTGATACTTTCTGGCCAGAATCATTAACTATAAAATTCTTAAAGAAAGAAAATAGCTTTCCAAACATTATATCAGCAAATGATGAATATATAAGAGTTAGGCTTACAAAAAAAGACCCAATCCACAGACTAATTGAAGAAGCAGGAGTACCAGTAGTTGCACCAAGTGCAAACATATCAGGTAGTGAAACAGGAACAAAAATAAATAATATTATCAACGAATTAGGAAACAAAGTTGATTATATTTTAAATTATGGAGACATAGAATCAGATATTGTCTCAACAATTGTTCAAGTAGAAGACGAAAAGATTGATATAATTAGAGAAGGAAAAATAAAGAAAAAGCAATTATCAAAAATTGCTCCAATAATAGAAAAATAGCTAATAATAGCTATTTTTATTTATCAAAATTTAGATATTTCATTAGAACTTTTTAAAAAATTGCCCTTTCTAGCAGTAAAGATTGAATTCATCTTTTCTCTTTTCCTAATTATCTCTAACTTTTCAGCATCACTAATCATATCACTATTTTCTAAATCAGAGATAGAAAAATTAGAATCAAGAATAAAACTATTAATAACCTCTTTAAGTTCTAAAAACTTAGGAGTATGATCAATTATATTCCCATCAAATGGTTTATATAATTCAGTAAAAATAAGTTTTATTTCTTCATCAGTTACATTATATAAATCAAACATTTCTAATAATTCTTTTATTTCCCATTCATCAATTATAGCTGAAAATTCAAATAACAGTAATTGTCTTTTAACTTTATCTATCTGTATCTGTTTCCTATTTATAAATTCTAATTCTTTATCTGATACATAAAAAGTATCCATAGTCTCCTTCTTTTCTTCAAAATCACATTCACTCAAAAAAGAATATAATTCTTGCATCCAATCAATTTCTATTTGTGAAAAACCACTATCTCGATTATTAGACACAAATATAATTTTTGTAACAGCATCACCAATACTGCAATGATTGTCCCTAATAACTTTAATTAATCTATTAGAATCAATTCCAAATAACAACATTAAGTGCTTTAATAAAATATGATATTTTTCATAAATCCATTTTATCGGAACTTGTTGACCATTATTTACATAAGCAGCTATTGCCTCATCTGGAGTTTTACCATAAGTATTAATCATATAATAAATTACCCAATAATTATATGAATTTTCTAAACAATAATTATACAGACTTTTTTCCTCTAATAATAAAGTAGTTTTTCTTTTTGCATGTACTTCATTCTCTATTTCTTCCAAAGTTTTACCTGCTGAAACTAACTTATCTAACTTAATGACTGATATACCTAAATATTTAGAAAATTCCGAATAATCGCCTTGTTTCCCTCTTAAAAGTGCTTTTCTTCTTTTAAGTTGCGATTCTTTAGTTATAAAAACAGCTTTATCTATATTTCCATATAATTCATAATATTTTCTAAGAGTATCACGTTTTATTTCTTCAAGTTTAGCAATACCAGAAATAGTCATCAATTTTTTCTTATAAAGAATTGTTCCATTCTGCTTAGCTTGTGCAGTCTTGGCAAAATCTACAGCTTTGTAAATATCGTTAGTTTCTTCATAATATTTAGCAAGTGCCTTATTCCCTACTTCCTCAAGTTCAGCAATTGCATGAATTGTCATATATTTATCGTAATAGAAAATATCGCCACTTCTCTTTTTTTGTGCATTTTTAGTCTCACCAACAGCTTGATAAATATCATCATAAGTTTCATAATTTTTCTTTAATGACTCAAACTTTAACTTTTCTTTTTTGGCAATGGCTTTTAAGCTTAGAATCTCATCATAATATTGAATATTTCTTTGAGCCAAAGACTTTTTAGCACCAGCAACAGCTAAATTCATATCTCCTGTTTTTTTATACCAATCTGCCAAAGTTGAACGACTTATTCCTTCTAGTTTCGCAATTTCAGCCTGTGTCATCATTAATTTATTATATTCATACAATGGTCCTTTCAAGCTACCAACATCCTTTCTTATTTTATTTTCGGCTTTTTAAGTTCTAAAACCTTTAAAAGATGATATGGGTTATTTTGAGGTTCATCTATAATTTGTACATTTCCACCATAACCACATTTTTCTGACCAACTACCATCAATATTTTCTCTAATTACATGAAAATCCCTACATATAAAACCATTATTATAAAATATCGCAATCTTAGAACCGCCATGAATATTTTTAATACCAAAATCACTATCAAAATATTCTATCTGCAAATCTTCCAAGTCTTTAATTAAATTAAACATAAGCTTATTAGAAAAATCACTACATCTACACAAATCTCCTGTTACCATAGGATTACTAATAAAACCTATACTAAAATCTCTATATCCTTTTTCAAATTCTTCAAACTTCTTATAAAAGACATCAGGACAATCCAATCCTAAAGCATATGTATAACAATTTCCAAAATCATTACTGAATAACTCATAATCAACTTCATAATTTGAAATATTATTCATTAAAAAAATATTTAACTTACAATATTCTGCATACAAAACTCTAAGATCTTGAACACTAGAAACCAACGCTACTCTATTCTTTAATTTTAACAATTCCAATTTTATATACTGTTCACGTAATTTTATAATAACCACCTCAAACTACTTTTTTACTTTAATCTAAAAGTATTTGACTATTATAACACAAAATATTATCAACAGTATTCTACCTTTCATCGAAAATGAATTGTATTATGCTTACAAGAATCACATAAAGGTCCAAGTTCTAGATTATATTTTTTTGCAATTAGAGATGATTTTATTAAAACTTCTTTCATAAAATCTGGATTAGGTAAAAAAGTTTCTTCATCATTTGGAATATATGGTGATAAAACAGGCAAACATCCTACTTTACACAATTCCTCAACCGCTCTTAAACTATCACTTATATTTTCAATTCCAATAATAATACAAGATCTAACATTACCTACACCAAAAATATCCACAGCCATCTTTATAAACTTAAAATAATTATCTCTTCCAACAGAATCTTTTTGAGGAATATATTTTTGTCTATAAAAATCATTATATAATTCTAAATTTATTGATAAACCTGATATATTCCATTCTTTCAATTTTCTTAAAAACTCCAAATACCCCCTATCATTATTACTAAATATATTTAATCCTCTTGGAACAAACATTATGTCAATAGAAAAGTATTTTCCATACTTCTTACCAAAAAACTCATAAACATTATTTAAGTACTCATAATCCTCACTTCTATTTAAAGGACTACCTCCACTTATTAAAATATGCCTAAATCCAACATTATTTAAAGCATATTGAAAAGCCTCATCTAAATCATCAATAGAATGTAGCATATATTCTTTTCTATTCAAATCACAAAATTTACATTTATTTGCACACCCATCAATAGGTTGAATTCTAATACGATCACCATGAACATTAACATAATTGATTACCAAATCACCATTTGAAAGCTTAGCAGCTTGTAAAGCAAAGTCTGGAGGTTGAATTATATTCACAGTACAAATAGTTATTTCACCATATTTTAAAACATAAATTTCATTAATTAAATAAACCTTATAAGGACTATCTTCATTCAAATTAGCATTAACATAAACACTAGAATTTAAGACTATCATTAATCCCCTTGTCGTTATATAATCTTCATTATTAATTTGATTCTTATTACCTTTTTTTAAGGAATTATAACATTCTCTATCAATAGATATACCATAATACAATAAATCCAATTTATACTCAAATAATTCCTTTGTCCTAATCTCTTTCATATCAGCCACCATCTTCAATAATTATAATAGCACAACTTTAATAACGACAACTAAACTTTCAAATAAACTTCAAGAATAAATGTAAAATAAATATCTCTATGTTTACTAATTAATAAAAATAATTTAAAATATAATAATCATTATAAGAAAGGAAAGATTAGATGAAAATAAATAATGAATTAAAATTGATATTTGAAGAGACTAAAAATAATAATCCAAATATGTCATTGGATGAAATTTTATACGCAGTATATAATAAAATCAAAAAACAATACAACAAATCATTTGACGTACTAAGAAATATGATTTTAGAAGCAAATAATATTGATGAATTAGAATATTATACCAAAAATGTTAACCCAAATTTAAAAGAATACATTGAAAAAAATATATTCCCCGAATATGAAAAAAACGACGGTGGTCACAATATTGCACATATTCTAGAAGTCATCAGAAGAATTTTCGCAATAAATGACACTTTTAAACTAGGATTAGATGATAATATAATGTACGCCATAGCCTCATGCCATGATTGGGGAAAATATGAAAATCACGAAACTCATCATTTAATTGCCGCAAGAAACTTTATGAATGATGAAGGTATGAAAAAATTCTTTAATGACGATGAAAGACAGATAATCAAGGAAGCAATCGAAGATCACCGTTCATCTAGAGAAGACGAACCAAGAAGTATTTATGGAAAATTGATTTCATCAGCCGATAGAAACACTAGAATTGAAATTGTATTTATTAGAAGTTTTTTTGTTGCTAAAGAAAGAATGCCCGAAGAAAACATTGAAGACTATCTAGATTTTACAATTAAAAGATTAACGAAAAGATATGATGAAAAAAATCCTGAAAACATGTTTTTTGAAGATGAAACATACAAAGTATTTATCCACGATATGAGAGAATTATTAAAGAAAGAAGATGAGTTCAAAACTAGATATTGTGAAGTTAACAATATAACATCAAGAGAACATAAGGTTAAAGACGAACTAGGCGCAATCATTTACACAGAAAATAATCAACAAAATAATTTTAAAAAAGTTAAAAAGTTATCTTCCACAATATTTTAAATATCTATAATACATAAAAGTAAAACTACTTTCAAATCATGAAAGTAGTTTTTTATTCTAAAAAAACAAGTCACATACAAATATAACATGCATAAACACAACAAACTAAAGAGTAAACTATTATTTATATATAATTAGAATAATAATCTATAATTTTCTTATTCAACAAAACAAATGAAAAGTTTGTTTAACACCAGCATGATATCAATGCACCAGTTATTTTCAACACAATGTTAATATCTAATCCTATTTTAATCATCTATAATCGGAGATATTATTCTTTGACCAAAACTACGACTTTCCTTTTTTAATTTTTTAACAGGACCAGCAATTGCTTTATTACCATCAAAATTAGTTGTTTCTAGCAATACATCATCCTTATCTAAAAGAAAAATTGAATCTGTTTGCACTGCAACATAATATGCTTGGGCAGGAACACCATCTGTAAAATCATCAGTTAAAAAGCTTTGAATCAAATAGCTCTTTTCATCATTTACTTTTACAATTCCAATACCATAAACTTCTTCTTCATCACAGATTCTTTTTGCTCCATAAGAAGCCCCTAAACCTGGTTCAAGTCCATAAATATTCATTTTTCACCTCTAAAATTATTTTATTAAAAAATCAATAATATTATAGTTTAAAATATATTTATAAGTCAAATTAATTCATCTAACTTTTCAATCAAACTATTAACATAATTATCGACTTCTTTCTATATTGCTTTATGATTTTTAAAGTCTCTGGCAACTCTTTAATACCTGATTTTAATTCCAAATGACCTATATTAAGAATAAATGTTTTTTTCGGAATAGTATTCTAACTCTTTTAAAGAACTTATAGGATAGTTACCACTACAAATATCATACCTATACTTCATTAGTAAAGTATCATTTACAATTTGTATTCTCTCCTGTTAAAAATCAGGAAATATCACATTTAATCCTAAAGATGTACATTCTTTTACTAAATACGGTACAAATGAATCTTTTTGTTACCTTTAAAGCTATGAATAATAAATAAACTTTTCATAACCCTCACCTTTATCTATTTAGTATTATATCAAAGGAAAAATACCAATCACATTGACTGGTATTAATTTATATTAAGTTCAAATTGTTTGAACAGATTACTCAATGGTGGAGCTGAGGAGAATCGAACTCCTGTCCAAAAATAGTGCCACATAAACCTCTACAAGCTTAGTTAACTAATTATATTCGCACATCAACCAAGTAGTTAACGACCAAGTTAATGCACTAGTCTTAAAATTCTTTCTACTCAGTAGACACTAAGTAGCTATAACCTATAAATATGAACCTCTAAATAATTCCTAGGTAAAAATCATTAGAAGCGCTGACCTATTCTTATTATAAGGCATAAGCAACTGCTTGGTTTCCACCAAACAAGTTAGCTACAGCATTTTTTAATTTATTTGCATTTATTTTTTTGTGTCCGTAACGTGGACATTCGACTTGCCATCTATGTTCATCTATTCCTGTCGAAACCAAATCAGCCCCATGTGTACCTTATTATATCACAAAAAAACTAAAAAGATACACATATACAATAATTATTTATATCCCTTAGTATTTTTTCTTTTAATTTTTTTCTTATTAACTTTTTGTTTTTTTCTATTATTTTTTTCACAGCTACTATTTACCTTACTAAAATTTGGATTTAACTCCTTTAAAACTAATTCTAAATCACTAATAACACTATCAGGTATTAAAGAATCCATTCCTATTTCCGAAATAGACTTTAATCCACTAAGAGCTTCCTTTAAATTACCATATCTATGTTTCTTTAACATCTCATAATATTGCTTAGGAACACCAGTAAGTTCTCTAAGACTACTTCTGATTAAATAATTTATATCTTGAATAATTTCTAAATCATCAATCCTTTTAATTTGTATTTCGCAATCAATTTTTTCTCCAAGCATATGATTACAATATTCATCCAAATTAGCCCTATATAAACGATAATCTGATGAAAGAATTTCTCCATCAACCGAAAATAAATTAGTACTTTTTTTAGGAACTATAGAAAGACCATTTAAATGATTTTCAGGCGAATTATTCAAATTATCAATAGTATGAACATCAAAAGATTTATAACCATTAAAATAACCTACCAAAACAGTCTTCTCATTAACTAAATACCCTTCAGTATAAAAATCTTTTTTTACACTAAAATAAGCGTAAGGTTTATCATCTTTAGTAACCAAATAATATCTATTCTTTAAAATATTATTAGTACCTTCCATAAAATCACCTCTTTAATTAATTTTTTACTATAATTCAGTTATTAACAAAAGTCAAATTTAAAGAAAAAATATATATGTAAAAAACTGTATAAAACAACCAAAAAAATTAATAATATTAGTAATTGATGATATAATATGTACGGAGGTTGAGAAGAAATGAATGAATGGAGAAATTTTAAAGAAGGATCATGGAACAAAGAAATAAATGTAAGTGATTTTATAAAAAATAACTATGTTCCATATACTGCAGGAGAAGAATTCTTAGCTGGTCCTACAGATAAAACTAAAAGAGTATTAAAAGTATACGAAGATGTTTGTAAAGAAGAAGTAAAAAAACATGTCGTAGACATAGATGTTGATACTCCAGCTGGTATTAACGCATTCAAACCTGGATATATTTCAGAAGATGATGATGTAATAGTTGGTTTACAAACTGATCAGTTATGTAAAAGAAGTATAGTTCCTAAAGGTGGCTTAAAAATGGTCTACCAAGAACTTGATGCTTACGGATATAAAATGAACCCAGAATTAGACAAATTCTGCAAAACAAACTTAGTAAAAACACACAATGATGGTGTATTTGATGCTTACACAAAAGAAATAAGAAAAGCAAGACACGTAAAATTATTAACAGGATTACCTGATGCGTATGGTCGTGGAAGAATCATTGGAGACTATAGAAGAGTTGCTTTATATGGTATCGATAAATTAATGGAAGATAAGTTCAACGACTGGGATAATATGAAAATTGACGTAATGGACCAAGATACTATTCGCCTACGTGAAGAGATTTCAATGCAATATAAAGCCTTAAAAGAAATCAAAGAAATGGCTGCATCTTATGGATTTGATATTTCAAAACCAGCAAACAATGCAAAAGAAGCCGTTCAATGGACTTATTTCGGATATTTAGCAGCTATTAAAGAAAACAATGGTGCTGCAATGTCACTTGGTAGAGTTGATGCCTTCTTCGATATTTACTTTGAAAGAGATTTAAAAGAAGGAACTTTAACAGAAGAAGAGGCTCAAGAGATAATCGATCAATTTGTTATCAAATTAAGAGCTGCAAGACACTTAAGAACACCTGATTATGACGAACTATTCTCAGGAGATCCAACTTGGGTTACTTGTTCATTAGGTGGTATGACAGAAGACGGAAAAACAATGGTAAATAAAACATCTTTCCGTATCGTTCATACTTTAGAAAACTTAGAAAGTGCACCAGAACCAAATATGACTATTCTTTGGGCACAAGAATTACCAGAACCATGGAAAAAATACTGTGCTAAAGTTAGTATCGCAACTGATTCTATTCAATATGAAAATGATGATGTAATGCGTCCATCTATGGGAGACGATTATGCAATAGCGTGCTGTGTTTCATCGATGAGAGTTGGAAAAGATATGCAATTCTTCGGAGCTCGTTGTAACTTAGCAAAAGCCTTATTATATTCGATTAATGGCGGTATAGATGAAGTAAAACGTGATTTAGTAATTCCTGGATTTGAAAAAATGACAGATGAAATATTAGATTATGACAAAGTAAAAGAAAACTACTGGAAGATGATTAAAGAAGTGGCTAGAATTTATAGTGATGCTATGAACATTATCCACTATATGCATGATAGATATGCTTATGAAGCTGGACAATTAGCTCTACATGATACATACGTAAATAGATTAATGGCTTACGGTGTCGCTGGATTCTCAGTAGCAGTAGATTCCCTTTCAGCAATTAAATACGCAAAAGTAAAGCCAATTAGAGATGAAGAAGGAATTGCTATAGACTTCGAAATCGAAGGAGATTTCCCTAAATTCGGTAATGATGATGATAGAGTCGATGAAATCGGTAAAGAATTACTTGAAAAAGTTTATTCTGAATTAGCTTCTCATCCATGTTATAGAAATGCCACTCCAACATTATCAGTTCTAACAATCACTTCAAACGTAGTGTATGGACAAAATACAGGAGCTACTCCAGATGGAAGAAAAGCAGGAGTTCCATTTGCACCAGGAGCTAATCCAATGCATGGTAGAGACGCAAGTGGCGCAATAGCTTCACTAAACTCAGTAGCTAAACTAGATTGGGAAAATTGTTGTCGTGATGGTATCTCAAATACATTCTCAATTGTACCAAGTTCTCTAGGTCAAAATGATGAAGATAGAATAAACAACCTAGTACAATTAATGGATGGATACTTCGCACAAGGTGCACATCACTTAAACGTAAATGTTCTAAATAGAGAAATGTTAATTGACGCAATGGAAAATCCAGATAAATATCCATTACTTACAATCAGAGTTTCAGGTTACGCTGTAAGATTCAACAAATTAACAAGAAAACAACAAGAAGAAGTAATCTCTAGAACATTCCATGAAAAAATGTAATATGACTGGATCAATTGATTCAATCGAAACTTTTGGACTAGTAGATGGACCCGGTATTCGTACTGTGGTCTTTCTTAATAGTTGTAACCTAAGATGTAAATTTTGTCATAATCCAGAAACATGGACTATGAAAGAAAAAAACTATTCAACAGATGACATAGTAAAAAAAATTTTAAGAAGTAAACCTTATTTTAAAAACAATGGCGGAGTAACTTTCTCTGGTGGAGAACCACTACTCCAATATGATTTTTTAGTAGAGGCTTGTAAAAAAATAAAAAAAGAAAATATCCACATAGCTATAGATACTTCTGGCATTGGTCATGGCAATTATAGTGAACTATTCGAAACAATTGATATGGTTTTATTAGATATAAAACATATAACTAAAGAAGGATATCAAAATATAACTCAAGTTGATAAATTTGATGAATTCTTTAACTTTGTAAATCAACTTAATCAAACAAATATCGAAGTTTGGATAAGACAAGTAATAATTCCAGGAATTAATGACAATAAAGAATACATAACTGATTTAGCAAGTTTCATCAAGAAAAACATCAAAAATGTTACAAGAATAGATTTTCTTCCCTATCATAAATTAGGAGATGAAAAATACAAGAAACTAGGTATTAAAAACCAGTTCTTAGAAAAAGAAGCTATGAATAAAGAAAAATGTGACGAGTTATACAATGAATTTATGACTATCTACAAGAAGAACAAGTAATTGTTCTTTTTTATTATGAAAAATGTAATAACATAGCAAAATAAAAAAGAAGATGCTTTAAAATTTTTTCAAATTCTTCGCAACTTCTCTCTTTATGTCTCTTTCTTTAATAGATTCTCTCTTATCAAACGTCTTTTTACCACGACATACTCCAAGTAAAACCTTAAGTTTATTATTCTTAAAATATAATTTAATTGGAACTAAAGTTAATCCCTGAAGTTCTATTTTTTCAGAAATCTTTTTAATTTCTTTTTTATGTAATAATAATTTTCTACTTCTTGTTTCTTCATGATTAAATATATTACCTTCCTTATACTGTCCAATAAACATATTCAAAAGATATATTTCATTATTTTTAACTATTCCATAACAATCTTTAATATTACAACTACCATTTCTTACTGACTTAATTTCTGTCCCAGTAAGAACAATACCAGCCTCATATTCATCTTCTATAAAATAGTCATATTTCGTTTTTTTATTATAAATTTCCAATTCCATCACCCCATTAATTATACTTCATGAGTTAATCCCCAAGTAAGTTCTGGATAAAAAGTATTAACAACTCCCTTATATTTTTCATAAAGAGTCATATAATTAGGTAAAATTGAATTATCCAACTTTGAAAAAGGAATAACCTTAAAATCTTTCTTATCTTTTGTATAAATCAACTGTGCCTTTGGACTCTCAATTGAAATAGTAACAGAATCATCAACATCCACTTTCTTTTTGATTGTAAGTTCCATCATTAAACCAATTAATCTTTCTGTTACACCTTGATCAGAAATAAAATTACCAAGCGAATATATTACAAAAGTTTTTCCATTATTTAAATATTCAACAGGCTCAACAACATGAGGATGAGCTCCAATTATAATTTGAACTCCTAAACTAGACAAATAGTTCGCAATTTCATCCTGATTTGTATTTACCCCTAAAGAATATTCTGTTCCCCAATGCATAGCAACAATTATAACATCAGCTTTATCCTTTACCTTAGCAACATCAGCTGCTGCCTTCTCAGGCGAATAAACATTATTTAAATACTCTTTTCCCACTGGAGTTTCAAGCCCATTAGTCCATGTAGTATAAGATAAAAATGCATACTTAATTCCATTCTTTTCATAAACTTGAGCAGTTTCCTGCTCACGTTCTTCTTGGGAAATCCACTGCCCAGAATAAACAACCTTATCTTTTTTAGTTTTCCAATAATTAACTGAATTAATTACTCCTTGTTCACCCTTATCCATAGTATGATTAGTCGCAAGAGAAACCATATTAAATCCAGCGTCTAGGAAAGCATCTCCAACTTCTTGTGGAGAATTAAATCTTGGATAACTAGAATATCCTAAACTTGCTCCACCTAGAATAGTTTCTTGATTATAATAAACTAAATCATACTTCGAAGAAATAGGTTTAATATATTCAAGCATAGGCTTAAAATCATAACTACCATCAGCTTGCTTTGCATCATTATAAACACCATAATGAATTAAAGCATCTCCTACCATAAAAAGACTAGCACTATACTCTTTAGGTTCTTTTTTAACCTCTTTCTTTACTTCTTTTTTTATTGGAGTATCTTCTATCTTTTTATCTACCTTAGAAAAGTAAGATACCTGGTAATAGGCACCAAATCCTAAAACCAATATTAATAAAATAATTAACACAACTAATTTACTTTTTTTCTTTAATCTTACTTTTCTCTTAGCCATACTACTTCTCTACCTTCCTAACAACCTCAAAATCGATAGTTTTTTCTTCTTTTGAAGCTCTAACAACTTTAATTAATATTCTCTCACCTATAGAATATTTTACATGACTTCTCTCACCTGTCAAGGTCATATGTTCCTCATCAAAATGGAAGAAGTCCTTCATCTCTCTCAAAGGAACTAATCCTTCAATTAAATTATCAAGTTCAACAAACATCCCAAAACTTGTCACAGAAGAAATCATACCCTCAAACTCCTCGCCAATATGTTTCTCCATATACTCAGCCATCTTCATATCTTCAACTTCTCTCTCACAATCAACTGCTGCTCTTTCTCTAGCTGAAGAATGCTCTGCAATATAAACAAGTTTCTCTTCCCACTTACGAATAGTAGACATATCTATTCTACCTTCTACTAAATAAGTTCTAAGTAATCTATGAACAGTCGTATCAGGATAACGTCTAATCGGTGAAGTAAAATGTGTATAACAACTACTAGCAAGTCCATAGTGACCTAAATTCTCAGGTTTATACACAGCTTTCTGCATACTTCTAAGAAGTAGACTAGAAAGAATCTTATACTCTGGTTTATCCTCTAATTGTTCAAGAATTCTTTGCATTGTAGTAGGTTTAACATCTTTTATATTTCCATTAACCTGATATCCCAAACTACTAACAAATCCTAAGAAGCTTCTAATTTTCTCTTCTTTAGGATACTCATGAACACGATAAATAAATGGTAAATTCATAAAGTAAATATGAGTTGCTACACATTCATTAGCCGCAATCATGAAGTCCTCAATAAGATTTTCACCAGTTCCTCTATCTCTTAAGACAACGTCATATGGAACACAATTTTCATCAACTAAGATTTTAGCTTCATCTACGCCAAAATCAATATATCCACGCTTAGTTTTAGCTTTTCTAAGTATTTCTGCAAGTTCTGCCATAAGTCTTAAAGTATCAGCATATTCTTCATATCCTTCAGGTACTTCATTCTTTTCTAATACACTGTTAACCTTTTTATAAGTCATTTGAATTCTAGATTTAATCACACTAGGAAAAATCTCATAATTAAGCTGTTTTCCACTACCATCAAACTCCATAACACAACTCATTGCAAGTCTATCAACATTAGGATTCAAAGAACAAATACCATTAGATAACTCATGAGGTAACATAGGTATTACTCTATCAACTAAATAAACACTAGTACCTCTTTCCATAGCCTCATTATCAAGAGGACTACCTTCTTTAACATAATAACTAACATCAGCAATATGTACACCTAATTCATAATGTCCATTAGGAAGCTTTTTAATTGAAATAGCATCATCAATATCTTTAGTATCATCACCATCAATTGTAAAAATCATTTCATTCCTTAAATCACGTCTACCATGAAGTTCTCTGTCATTAACCTCCATTGGCATTTCAGATACTTCTTCTTTTACATCATCAGGAAAATCAACATTAATATTGTACTTATAAATGATAGATAAAATATCAACACCTGGATCATTAATATGACCTATTATTTCAACAACTTCACCTTCATATCTACCACCATTATTGATTTTTTTACCAAGTTCAACAATAACTTTATGACCATCTACTGCATTTAAACTCTTTTCTTTAGGTATCTCAATTTCCAATTTAATCTTTGAATCATCCAATTTAATATGACCCATACCTTTTTTATCAAAATTAATTAGTCCAATATATCTTTGTATCTTTCTCTCTATAATTCGAAGAATCCTACCCTCTAGTCTATCAAGCGTCATCTTACTTGTAATTTCAACTAAAACAACATCATCATGAATAGCACCGTTCATATTATCTTGAGAAATATAAACATCATCTTCCATATTTTCTATTTCAACAAAACCAAAACCTTTTTTATTGGCACGCATAACACCTTTTCTTAAATGGCTCTTCTCAAGTAACATATATTTATCTTTATGAGAATGATAAATTATCACTTCATCTTCCATTTTTCTAAGTTCTTCACCAAGTAAACTAGTCTCTTCAACTGTATTTATCTCTAATAAATCCTGTAATTCAAAAATATCTAAAGCCTTATCAGCATTTTTTAATACATTTATTATATTATCTCTCACTATATCACCTTCTATCTTATATTATACTTTATTTTTAGGTATATAACTAGCATTTTTCAAAAGAAAAAAGGACTAACGTCCTTAAATAAACATCGATACTAAACATATCACAAAAAAAGCTAATCCTAAAAGCATTGTAATACGTGTAATAACTAATTCAGAACCACGTTCTTTTCTATTAGAAAACAATTCACTTTGACCCCCAGAAATAATTTGAGGACCTCCATCAGCCTTAACACTTTGTAACAATACAATTATGATTAATAGTATTGAGACTATCAATAATGCTGTTTCCATCTAATCCCTCCGTTAACAATACCTATATAATAACACGAATATCAATTAATTGCAAACAAAATAAGCAATTATACTAAGATATTATTTGAGTTTCATCTTATTGTTTGGTAATGTATTATCCTCAATAACAATTTGATCATAAACATCACCATTACTTACAAAATCTATTCTAGGTTCTTCAATATTTAAAAAATAATTTTTATAAACATTTATATCCGCAATAGATTTAGCTTCACCTATTTTATAACAAGTCTTAATCATCTTGTTACTATAATATTTCATAATATAATCGTCACTTTTTTCAATTGTAGTACCTGTTTTATTTTCGTACATCTCATTAATAATATTCCAAGCTTCTTTATCAGCATCAGTAGTTAGATAACCATACTCAATACAAGCATCATCCATACACTTAAGTAATCTTTTTGCTGTAGATTTTGATGAGTATTCAGAAAGATAATCAAACAACTCATTAATACTATGATTTCCACATGCTCTAATAAAATTCTCAGAACCAATTAATTCACAAATAACTCTTACATAATTGGCATTTTTCTTATATAAAACAGTATCATTAAAATCACCATTTTCTTGAGTTAACAAAGTAGCCATACCCTCATCAATAGAACGACCAATGTGAAAGAAATTAAAAGAATCTCTACTAAATCCTTGAAAAAACAAATAATGAAAAAATTCATGTTCTTTTAATTCTTTTACATTTTCATCCTTCATATATTTAATTTTATTTTTTATATGAATAGTATTATTCTCAAATGTATACCAAGCTAAAACCCTTTGCCCATATTTTTCATCTTTCACAACATCTACATCAAGCTTAGAAATAGTATCAAGCAATTGTTCTTGATCTAAATACTCTCCATATTCTCCAACAAACTCCGAAACCTCTGGATAAATACTACTAAACTCTCGTACTAAAACAGGCGAAGATTGAAATTTACTTTCAAATTCAGCTTGTAAATCTTCACTACTCATTTCAATATTTTTAGTATTAAGATAATAAAAATCCGGTCTAAAGCCATCAAAATGCAAACCAACATTTTTAGAAGAAATTAATAAAGAGCCTCCAATCCCTAAACCAATCAATGCTCTCATTATATTTTTTCTATTTACTTTCAATTTATTAATCAAATTCATAACCCCAACCCCCATTGGTGTACACATTATACCATAAAATAATAAAATAGTAAAGAAAAACAAATATTAATCAAAATCGTGCTACCATTAAATTATAAAATATAATTATTAATTATAGATTTTCACCATAAAAAAAGCCAGTATATCTCAACTGACTTTAAATAAACAATTATCATTAAATAATTATCCATTAATTCCGATAGCACCTGCATCTGAATTAAGATTTCCAGATAAGTCTGCATCTTGAGTTTGATATGCTTGTGCAACACTATTAATAATTTGTGACTCTGCTGCTGATAATCTCTCTAAATATTGAGTTCCAACATCACGAACAGAAGTAACAAATTTAGCTAAAGCACCACTTACTGCAGAACCTTGGAAAGCTGAATTACTTTCTACTGCTTGAAGTTTATCAAGTTTAGCTTGAACATCAGCTTTATAAGAATCTATTGCACTAGTAACATGAGATGCAAATGACTCAGTAACTCCGGCTAAAGCAGCGCCTGATGCTTCAGCACCAATACCAAAGAAACCACCTGAAGTATTTGCAGTAGCTCCTCCAGCAACTGCTCCACCATCTATAGAACTACTTAATAAACTATCTCTTTCACTAGTATCAACTGTTGCTCCACTCATTGAAATTGCCATATTTTCTAACCTCCTAACCTACGTTAATTAACGTTTCATCTTTATTTGCCATTGCTGCATTTAAAGAATTAATTTCACTTGTCAAAATAGCATACAAAGCATCAAATTGCTCTGCTACATGTTGAGAATCCTTTGTCAAATTTGTTACAAAATTCTCGCGAGCTTTACCTTCCCACTCTGCTTCACAACATGATTTTATTTCACTGATATCTAAAACAGCCTCCTTAGCTTGTTCAATAGCATCAGCTTTAATTGCATCTAAGTAACCTTCCACACCAGATGTATCATAACCATAAGAAAAATCTCCGATTGCTGGCATAATTACTCACTCCTTTCCTCTAACTTACTGATATTTCTAATAAGAGTAGACGCTACCTCTTCATCCTGCTTTTCATAACTAATAATTACATTTCCTAAATCTTCAATATAGAAATTGATATTAGCAGAAATTTTAGATAGCTGCTCCTTAATGTTAGTAAATTTACTTACAATTTCATCTCTACCTGTACCATTTAAACTACCTTTAATATTTTCTAAACAAGTATCTAAACGATTTGAAATGAAATTTAAAGCTTCAACATAATCAAGTAACTCAGCTTTTAGTTCATTAACTTTTTCTTTATTTATCCCGCTACCCATTATAATCTCCTCTTATCTTTAACATCCTAACTCAAGATTAAAACATTTTTTAATAAAGTGCAAGTAAAACACAGATTTATTTACACTATTTTACTATAGTAGTTCTTCTTTTTATTTCAGTAACAGTAGTACTACTAATATCATCTACACAATCTGTTGTCATATTTATAAACTTATTATTAACATTAGCTATCCAATTATAGTACTTATTTGCTTGTTCTCTACAGTCTTCTAGTTCATTGACAATTGAAGACCAATTATATTCACCGTTTGGATAAGAAACAGTACTAGCCACTGAAATAACATTACTAAGCTTAGTAATTTCATTCTTTGCAAGTGGTAATAAAGTATTAGAAACAACATCAGTATCAATTTTTACTTTTGCCATATTTTACCTCCTATAATTTACTATCAGAAATAACGTTAATATTATTTGCATATGATATTATTTTATTTCCCAAGTTTTTCATATCAGAACCTAAAGCTAAAGCAGAAGGTTGATCCTTCATAACGTTACTAACAAATTTTTTAGCAGAACCGCTTCCACTTTCACTAGCCCAAATTCCACTTTGTTCAATTTGACTGATTTTATTATATAAATCAGTTATAAGCTTATTATAATCATTGGCTATAATCTTTAAATCTTCACCAACTACTTTGATTTTATCTGCATCGATATCTAACTTTGCCATATAAGTAACCTCCTATTGTTCTTCTAAGGCTTCTTCTGCCTCAGCATCAGCTATCTGATATTCTAAATTATCAATAATAGATTGTGTGCCAGGTATTACGTTATTAACAATATTAGAATAAATTCTTTCTTCCTTTGCTTTTAATCTACTCAAATAACTACCATCAGCATTACCATCATCAACCTTATAAGAACCATTCTGTACATTAATTACACTATTCAAAATACCAATAGCCATCTGCAAATTGTTTGCCGTTGCAACAGCATTATTTAAGCAATTAACATATCTATCTCTTTTATTTTTCAAAAAATCTGAATTTAACATATTTCACCTCACATCAATATAATCTTACTACCATTTCTAATATCAGAATTTCTAACCAACACATCCATCGGATACACATCTCCAGTAATACCGTTATATAAACAGTTAGTGTCATCATTTTTAAAATAACCAGATGATAAATCACTAACAGCCTTTGACAACAAAACTATTATGTTACCTATTTTCTTATTTACAGGAATAAAGACATCATAACTTTCTTCTAAAACAGGTACTACAACTTCTACTAAAACTTTATTATTCATCATTTTTATCCACCCCATCAACAACATACTTAACAGTCATATGCTTTCCTTGATAAATCGGATAACCAATACATGGGAAAACAGTCTGTCTATCTTCCATTGACAATGACATAACACCAAGCGCCACTTGAACACCTATATCTTCTCCTAACCAAATACCAAACGTATTATTAATGTTTTCCTTATACCAATTTTCTGTTTGAATATGTTTATATCCATCTGAATCATCAAAGAACAAGAATGTAGTATTTTTACACTTTTCTGCTTCCTTAAATAATTTTTCAAAATGTTCCCCATATTTGCTAGAAACACGTTTTTTAAATTCAGAAACACCAATACATAAATAAACATTTTTAATTTTAGAAGACTTATCATTTTGAACACTCTTATACATTGATACAAAAGCCTTTTCTAAATCATCAGCAAAAACATCTATTTCTGGATAATCACCTCTATAAATACTCATAGCATCAACAACATGAACATTTACATCTTTTAGAGAAATCATTTGCTTAATCAAAGCATAAATAAAGTAAATATGATTTTTTAAAGATTTAGCAGCAATCAAATTAATTTTATGCTCTAAAAAGTTATAAACATATACTTCTAATGAATTCTTTTCTATACCAATAGGAACACAATCTAAACCCTTTAATTCAAACTCAACATCTTCAACATAAGCAATTTGAGGTAAAACTGGAATTTTTTTAGCTTTCATCTTTGGATATTTCTTGGCAAGTATTTCTCCTTTTTCTCTAATAAACTGTGTTTTACTTTCTCTGTCACATATATCAACTGTTTGAAATTCATATATAAACTTTCCATCTATTGAAACAATTCCTCTTCCATAATTGTCAACAGGAATCAAACCTTTAGGAGATCCAAGTAAATCCCTATAATCATAATCATTGGCCATCTTTAAGCCTATTTTATTTAAAAAGCTTTGTGCAACTCTTGTTCTAACAGCAGATGCAACAGCCGTCGTTACTATAAAGAAAATACCGTATTTTACACCATCTCTAAATAAATTAACAAAAGAATCCATCATTCTAGGATATGTATCAATAAAGTTTTCATAATTATTAAGAGCTACTACAATAACATTTTCCTTATTACCGGAAACTTTACAATACTCTTTAAAATTACCACCATATTCAGAATATTCTTTTTTCCTTCTTTCCAATTCTTTATTAAGCATTTTAATTAAATTATCCAATTTATCTTTTTCCTCAGTAACAAACACATCTCCAACATGAGGAATTTTTTGTAAAGTTTTCAAAGTCTCAGCCCCAAAATCACCTACATAGAAATTAATTTCTTTAGGACTATGAAATAAAGCTAAACTATAGATAATTGTAGTTATGATATTTTCTTTTCCAGAGCCTGGTACACCATAAATTAAAATATTTCCATCATTTAACAAATCAAACTTTAATAAACCTTGTTTTTGTAAATCTGGGGCATCATATTCACCAATTATTGGTAAATATTCATTTGCATCACTGCTATACTTATATTTCTTCAATAACTTTTCAAGAGTAATAACTTTTCTTAAAGATGGTAACCATAATTTTTCAACTTTTAATTTATCTGCTTCTGCAATTTTTTGTAAATGTTTAACTATATTAGTTAATTGATCTCCTACATCAACACTTTTAACTTCTTTCTTTTGAATATCATTTACCTTTTTAATAGTATTACCAAAATTATCCACAAAAACAATTGAATCATCAATTTTCTTTATTATTCTTTCAACTGGTACATATTTTTCTCCAGACCATGCAGACTGGCCAATATCAAAATATTCATCATATCCAACTTGTAAATAAAATCTTCCTGTTTCCTTTATACTAGCCGCTTCTGGACGTTTTAACATTTCCATACTATCAGCCCTACTTTGTACCTTTAGACATACTTTGAATTTAGAATTTGACCAAATCTGATCATTTACAACACCACTAGGCTTCTGTGTTGCTAAAATAAGATGAACACCTAATGAACGACCAATACGAGCAGTAGAAACGAGTTGTGCCATAAATTCAGGTTGTTGTGCTTTTAATTCAGCAAACTCATCAGAAACAATGAATAAATGAGAAATAGGCGTGTCTATAACTCCATCACGATATAACTTTTGATATTTATAGATATCCATAGTACTTTCACCAGTTTGCTCCCTAACTTCATTAAATTTTCTTTGCCGACGCTTTAATTCACTCTCAATAGAAACAAGTGTCCTATTCATTTCAGCAGTATCCAAATTGGTAATTGTACCAGCCAAATGAGGAATTGAAATTCCTAATTCCCTATTTTCAAAGGCTCCGGCTAAACCACCACCTTTATAATCAATCAAAACAAATTGAACTTCTTTAGGATCATAGTTAATAGCCATTGATAAAACATAAGTAATAATAAACTCAGACTTTCCTGAACCAGTCGAACCTGCAATTAAACCATGAGGTCCATCAAACTTCTCATGTAAATCAAGTTTAAATAACTCCCCATTAGTATGAACACCAACTGGTGCCTGCAATGATTGCATAGGATCACTATTAAGCCATCTGTTTCTAATATTCAATTGTTCTATTTTACCAACATTATACATCTCCAAGAAAGGAAGAGAACCTGGTAATTGACTTTCCGCATCCTTTCCTTGAACAGGAATATTACCTACAACTCTACCGATATTATACATATTAAGACCATTAGCGTATTCAGCTTGAAACTTAATAGTATCTTCTTCCTTTATTTTCCCAGAAAACATTCCACTTTCCGCATCATCTATTACAATAAATTTTTGACATTCTTTAGGAAGATTTTTCATATTTTCTTCTAAAATAACCATAGAAAAACCATAATTAAATTGATTTTCTAATAAATCATTAGTAAAACTTAAATTTCTAACTGATTTAAAATTATCCGTAATTATTAAATAATAAGAATCATACAACTCATATTCTTCATATTTTTCTTTATTAACTTCTTTACTAGCCTTTTCTTTTTCAGCTTTCTTTTCAACACGACTATTAAATTCCACATCCAAATAAGAGCTTAATGATTTAATATCCTCTTGATTAGTGGCAAAAAAACGAACACTCTTATCATCACTCCAACAATGTGGAATATATTTAACATAATTCCATCTATAATCATTCAATTCATCTGTTATAATAACTATCTTTAAATCAAGTGGACTATGATAAGTAATTAATTGCAACATAATTCCATTTAAAAAATCATTTACTTTTTTATTAGATAAAATTAATGCTGTAACAATTTGATCCTTAAAACTAACAGTTATTGGTACATTATTCAATAATTCATACTTCTTACCTAAAGTACAAACTGCTTGAAACAAATTATCATCATCTAAAGAGAAACTTTCCTCTGGCGCAGATAATTCAATTAAAGAAGGTCTATCTCCAATTCCTAATCTCACTTCAATAAAATCATCATCTTTTATTTCTCTATTCCAAAGAAGTCTAGACCTTTTTTCTAAAGTGCTTAAACAAATAGAAAGGTTAGGATAATTATCAATAAATATTTGCTCTTGCTTTCTTTTTAAAGCATTAAACTTTAATTCCTTTTCTCCTAAATAATGACTATATTTATCTTGTCGAAGTTTTTCTCTTTTTTTAGCCAATTTACCCTGCCATACTTTAGTAATAGATGGAATAACTAGTGACCCAATTATCATTGTACTACACATAATTATACCTGGAACTTGTGTGGAAAGATCTACCATTCCAGTAGAAACTTTACTAATAATATTATAAATAGTAATTGAAGACATACCAAGCATAGTAAAACTAGAACCAATACTTAACAAGAATGGCATATCATTTTCTTTATCTTGCCTATTAGGTGGAGCATCAACTTTTACAACCTCTTTTTCAACAACACTCCTAATACGAGGAGTATGTGAAAAATAATCATTTTCGCTATAAAGTTGCATATTACTATCAGCTTCAGAAACTTCAGTATAATTTTTATTACTAATAGAAAGCTTATCTCCAAAAGTTAACATATCTCTTATTTTATATAAGTCAGAAGCCATTGGAATTTTTATAAATCTCTTCATCCAGATAATTCTAAGTCCATTCATAAATATTACATCTCCAACATTAATAACAGTAGGAGAAAAAACACGTTTATTATTAACATATATATAAATCTTAGGATCAGCAGCAGCCGGCATTATGTACCATAAGTTATTTTGAAACTTAATTAATGCATGATTAGGAAGCATCATATTCTGTTCATATACAATATTATTTTCAAAACTCTTCCCAAGTTTTATGGTATCCATTCTCCCAACTTCATAAGAAATTTCACACTCTTCAACAGAAGGTAAGCAAAACATGCATAAATAATCATTATTTCCAACAACATTTAGAGGAACACACATATAATTAGATAAAACAATCTTATCTTGTGATGAACCTGCCATAATATTTACATTACCATTGCTTTTCAAAACCCAATTTCCATCTTCAGCATCTATATTAATAGAATTTTCCAACCCAGTATTAAAAGATTTATATGAAAAAAGCATCGAACCATCTATATTAGATGGTAAATCAAACTTAATTAAATTTTCTCGCTCTTGAATGTACAGTCTCAAAATATCACACCCTATTATCTATAATAATAACATAAATAAATATTTTTTTAAATAAAAAAACTACTAACATCTAAGTATTAATAGTTTATTTAAAGTTAAACACTTGCTACATTTTCACTTGCTGTTGCATCTGCTTCCTCATTGGCAGCTGTTATATTATAAATATGATTTTTCATAGCAACAACTTTATCATAGAAAACTTCATAATTCTTACGAATTACATTATAACGTTCTCTTGCTTGCTCGGCTCCAGTACTTTCCCAATTAGAACCGTACAAACTATTCATAACACCATCAATATCATTAAAAATACCCATGATATTATCAGCATTACCTTTTATAGCATTAGCATAGCTTCTTGCTCCCTCATAATCTTTCTCTTCAAATTCATTCATCTAACTAACCTCCTAAAATAAATGTGCTCCAGCACTAGCATTCTCTTCTTCAGTTCTATTTAAAATGTTAGCACTTTCAGTAATTTTTTCACCTAACTCATTAAGTAATTGTCTAAATGCCTCTAAATTTTGTGCTTGTTCTTCATAAGATTTATTAAATTCGTTAGCAGACAAACCTCTCCAAATAGTCATTAAACCTTCAATATTATTTCTTAAATTTCCTAATTCATTAGAAAAATACTCAGCATTTGCAATAGTATCTCTACCATTAGCATTCATTGCTCCTGTATCAGCATGTAAACCTGACATAAATATAACCTCCTATCTAAAAAAATTATAACATTAAATTTATTTTAATACTAACAAATATTACAAACTTTACATCTATATACTTAAACTTGCTAATTCTTGATCTAATTCTTCAATACTTTGTGCAGCTTTTTTTATAAACTCTCCTGTTGCTTCCATTTTCTGAGCAGTTTGCATAGCTGCCTTCACTTGTTCAGAACATTTACCAGAAAAACTAGACTTGGCTTCTCCATTCCAAGAAGACAAAGTACCATCAATTTTAGAAGAGTAATCAGAAATTGATGATTGTAAATCTGAAGCAGCAGAACACAGTTTTTCACCAGTACTTTTTACCTGTGCAAAATCACAAACAAATTTAGCCATCTACACCACTCCTTTTTCTTCACCAAGTACTTCTATTTCCATATCATTAATCAATTTAGTCCTAGAAATAACAGAAGATGATATTTTACCTTTATTAACAATTTCAACGCTATTTTTAGCAATATTTAAACCACCTTTGCTGGCATCAAAATTATTTTTGTCAACATAAAAATTAATCTTATTCTTCTCAGCAGTAACATTTCCAATAACACATTCGATTTTAGTACCATCACTCTTATTAATAGTAATTATATCTCCAACATTACCATAAGACTTATCACATGAAATAACATGTCTACTACCAATAAGCCCATAACCGTCTTTACTATATTTAATATTTTCTATAATCTCGTTAGTATTTCCATCCGAATTAATATATTCAATACTATCAATGTTAGTAGCAACCTTAGAAGACTTAACATTTTTTATTTCCTTAACGATTTTCTTATCTGTGTCAATAATTTCTTTTTTATTTGGATTATCATTTTCATCAATATCTTTATTTGGTATATCCCTATCAACAAGACCTGGAACTAAAATAGTTGAAGCGGCTAATCCTACAGATTGTGTAACATCAGCAGCATTACTCGAACTTAACTCATTAGCATTACTAACTGGAGAAAAATTTGAATCACTAGAAATATAATTTGTTGATATTGTACCACCAGAATAACTGCCCGAAGAAACACCAGCACCTCCACCACTATAGGAAGAACCAGATGAACAACCAGAAGAACGACTAGAACTAACACCTCCAGCTCTTCGTTGAGAAGTATTACCAGAATTAGAAGAAGCACTAGTTGTAGAAGTAGTAGCACTTGAACTAGAAGAACTAAAATTTCCCGATGCTATACTTGCTTGTAAAGATGAATGTGAGCTAACTACATTTTCAAGTAATTGAGCAGTATTTTGCACCTTAGAAGCACATGCCTCAATATTTGCAGCTATTGAAGACTTTGCAGAAGCAAAATCAAAACCATCTTCACAACTAGTATCATAGCCATTTACAGAACTACTAATTTCCGAAATTTTAGAAACTAATGAAGACAAAGAACTACCAACTTCACTAACTGATTCACACTCTAACATAAAAACTGACATAAAATCCCTCCTTTAATTAACTTTTAGGATCCCACTGATTTAAATTATAAGTTTCAATCATATTTATTAACTTATCAGAATACGCAACATCAGTAGCATATCCACACTCTCTAACAGCAGTACAAGCATCCCTATAACCGGTAGAATTTATAACAGGTTGATATCTATCTGTAGATAATAACTCAGCATGATCAACAATAGAATCACTGATAGAATCATAATCCCTAAAATCAGCAGTTATTTGATAAGAAGAGCCATCAGCATTTTGCTCAGAAGTCAAAACATTTTGAGTCTTTCCTGTCCATCCACTACCAGCCTTAATTCCAAAAATATTATTACCAATTGAAGCACTTCCCCAGCCACTTTCTAATGCTGCTTGAGCTAAAGTAAGCGAAGGTAAAACACCATATTTATTATAAGCTTCTACCGCCCCATCTTTAATACTATTAATAAATTCAACTTGAGAATCACTTGCTCCACCAGCACTAACATAATCACTAACAGAAGAAACACTACTACCAGATGGTGTCGAAAGTTTTAAATCAGCAACATTCTTAGATGCCTCCGAATCACCAGCTTGATATGATGCAGACGTTTCAGAAAGATATTGACTAATACTTGTAAAGTTAGTAGTAATTGTCGAAATAGAGCTATTTAAATCAGCAATCATTTGAGAACAACCATCAGCAGCAGGACCCATAAAAACAGACTCATCACCCATTATGCTTTCACATTCTGAACAAGTAGTTTTTGCATCATTCACCCTATCATTCAAAGCATTAGTAGATGCAATAGCATCACTAAATATTCCATAATCAGAAACATCATATTCTTTCACAATATTCACCTCCACTTAACATTTTAAGAATTATTATCATCTTTATATCTAAGAACACCGTCCCATGGATGATCATAGTAATTACCAACATCTATTTCATTTCCAGAAGAATCCCCACTTACACCATCATAATCAGTATGTGCTCCAACATTTTGACCATTACCGATATACATCTCTGTATGTACTCCTTCTTTAAGTAAAACATCACCTGGTTTAAGATTTTCAACATTAGGATTTCCTGGAATCCATTCAAATCCCGTTTTTTCAAATGAAGTTTTCATGTTACCAGTATAACTTGCTCCAGCATCCTTAACAGGAATACCAGCTTCTTGATACGAATTAATTACAAGAGATGAGCAATCATAATCCGGTTTTCCATCTCTAGAAGATTGAGAATATCCATGACTATCATCATTTGCTATACTAATTGCATTATCAATTGCTCCTTGAACTCCAGCACCATCGCCAGCGCCTCCAGAATCAAGACTAGATGATGCCGCAGATTGTAAATTACTCTCAATTTGTGACTTCAAACTGTTCATTTCTTCAGTAAATTCAGAAATATTTCTGCTGTACAAACTAGCATTTGCCGCATCATCATTTGAAACTGCTAAATTATAATTACTCTTAGATATTTCAACATTTTCTTTAGCAACAATATATTTCTCATATAAATCACAAGCAGTTGCAAAAGAAGTCATTTGAGATTCTATAGCACTAGAAAACTGAGAAGAAAACTCACTTGCCTTTGCTTGAAAGTTATCATGAGAAGCACCCTTCCAACTAGAACTCAATGAACTGATTTTAGAATCATATTCAGACAATATAGAAGTTAAACTACTACTATCAGAATTTACTTGACCACCACTTACCATAAACATCAGCACCTTATCATAAATCTTATCTATATATTTATTCTACCATTCAAAAGAACCAATAACAAATAATTTTAAATATATATTTTTTCACTTTACAAATATTGAACTATAAAATATAAAAAGTGATGCAAAAAACATCACTCAAATACGCATAACTATTTATTTAATTCTTCCTCAATTCTAATTAATTGATTGTACTTACAAACCCTATCAGTCCTTGACATAGAACCAGTCTTTATTTGTCCTAGATTAAGTCCAACAGATAAGTCAGCAATTGTTGTATCCTCAGTTTCTCCAGATCTGTGGGAAAGAACAGTTTTATAATTATTTTCTCTAGCAAGTTCTATTGTTTCCAAAGTTTCAGTAATAGTACCAATTTGATTAACCTTTAAAAGAATTGCATTTCCTGCATGTTTATCTATTCCCATTTGAAGGCACTTCTTATTAGTTACAAATAAATCATCTCCAACTAGCTGAACTTTATCCCCAATTCTTTCTGTAATTTTAGTAAATCCTTCCCAATCATTTTCATCAACAGGATCTTCAATAGAAATAATTGGATATTTACTGATTAAATCTTCATAATAATTTATCAATTCATCAGTTGAGAATTCTTCTCCTGTTGACCATTTAAATTTATATTTTCCTAATTCTTTATCATAAAACTCGCTTGCTGCAACATCTATGCCTAAGCATACATCCACACCAGGCTCATAGCCAGCCCTTCTAATTGCCTCTATAATAAGTTCGAATCCTTCAGTATTTGATTGTAAATCTGGTGCAAATCCACCTTCATCTCCAACTCCAGTAGCAAGACCTTTTTCATTTAATACTTTCTTCAAATTATGAAAAACTTCTGCTCCAACACGAACTCTTTCTTTGATAGTATCTCTTTGTGGAATAATCATAAACTCTTGGAAATCAAGTTTATTATCTGCATGTGCACCACCATTTATAATATTCATCATTGGTTTTGGTTCACTCATTTCACCATTACCAAATTTCTCATTTACGTATTTATATAAAGGCTTAGCTACATTAATTGCACTTGCTCTTAATGCTGCCATTGAAATACCTAATATCGCATTAGCACCAAATTTAGATTTAGTATCTGTTCCATCCAATTCAATCATTGCATAATCAAGAGCCTTTTGATTTTCAACATCCATTCCAATTACTAAATCTCTTAAAGGCCCATTAACATTTTCAACAGCTTTGAGAACACCTTTTCCCATATATCTAGAACCACCATCACGTAATTCTAGTGCTTCTCTTTCTCCAGTTGAAGCTCCACTAGGAACAGCTGCACGACCTAAAACTCCATTTTCTAATATTACATCTACCTCAACAGTAGGATTTCCACGTGAATCTAAAATTTCACGACCAACTATATCTTTAATTTTCATTTTTCAAATCCTCAACTTTCTTCTTAAATTCAGCCCCTCTGACTTCACATTCTTTATATTGATCCCATGAAGCAGAAGCAGGACTCAATAATATTATATCATTGACATCCGATACTTCAAAACATTTATCAAATCCATCTTTTAAATATTCATAAATAAAGGTTGGAATATTCAAAGAATTACCATATTCTAAAACACGATTTCTACATTCTCCTATTCCAATAATACTTTTAACATTACTCATATATGGAGTTAACTCGTTAAAATCTTGTCCCCTTTCTAAACCACCTAAAATTAAAATAATTGGTTTTTCAAAGGAAGATAAAGCTATTTGAGTACATTTTATATTAGTAGCCTCTGTATCATTGTAAAACATTCTCCCATCTATGGTATCAACATACTCAAGTCTATGTTCAACTCCTTTAAAAGAACTAACAACACGATTAATTATTTCACCAGAAACATCAAATTCTTTAACAACCATAATAGCCGCCATAACATTTTCCAAATTATGTTTACCAGCAATCTTAACATCGTCAATCAACATAACTTTTTCATCATAATAATAAATTGCTCCATCCTCTAAATAGCTTCCATTTATTACATTCTTTGAAGAAAAATATTTTGCATTAGCATGAATATCCTTAGTCATATTCATTAAATCTTCATTTTCTATATTCAATATTGCAACATCATCACTAGTCTGATTATTTAATAACTTAGTTTTAACTTTCTTATAATTATCAT
This sequence comes from uncultured bacterium, assembly GCA_946560065.1. Classification (GTDB taxonomy): domain Bacteria; phylum Bacillota_I; class Bacilli_A; order RF39; family UBA660; genus UBA3789. Next base: position 56,461 of record CAMNUE010000007.1, read on the forward strand.
AATTCTTAAAAAAATCAATATGAGCAGGACTAAAATTAGTAATAACCGCAACATCTGGCTTCAAACTAGATATATTTTCTAATTGTTGACAGGAAACTTCCATAACTATAATACTATCATCTTTTAAGTCTTTCAAAAAACTACATAATGGAAAACCAATATTTCCTGCCAAAAAAACTCTATCTCCAAATGCTTCACTTAAAATATTATAAGTTAAAGTAGTTGTAGTAGTTTTACCATTTGTACCAGTTATTCCAACAAGTTTTACACCTGCGGGCAAAAGCCTAGCAGCCATTTCAACTTCATTTATAACCTCAACGCCTAATTCTCTAGCTTTTAAAACATATTTATGATCAATTGGTACTCCAGGATTCTTAATTAAATAATCGAAAGTATCGTCTAATAAATCATCAGGATGACTACCAAAAATAAATTTTACTCCCAAATCTTCAAGTTCTTTCTTTTTATGCAAATCTTGCTTGTCTTCACTCTTTGAATCATTAAGAATTACCTTATTACCTCTAGAAATCAAAAATTTCGCTGCTTCATAACCACTTCTTGCAAATCCTAATATTAATATTTTCTTATTTTCAAACATTTTATCACCAATAATATTATACTACATTTTTACAAATTTTAAGTCTACATTTAAGTAATACTTATTGTAAGAAATAAAGCGTCTATGATATAATATAAAATATGATAGGAAGTGGGCTAAACAATGAAAATAGTAAAATTAAATTCCGCTCAATTTGATAAGTATGCATCATCACATAGATATAGGAATTACTACCAAACATCTATGTATGGAAATGTTATGTCCAAATTCGGATACCGTTCTCAATATCTTGGTATTGTAAATGACCAAAACAAACTTATCGGCGCAACATTAATTATTTATAAAGAGGTTTTCATGAAAAACAAAATGGCCTATGCACCTAGAGGAATATTATTCAATTATGAAAATGCTGAGAATATTAAAGAACTTGCAGTAAAACTAAAAAAAATCTTAGGTAAACAAGGATTTATGTTACTAAGAATAGACCCCTATATACCTTTATCTATAAGAGATTATGAAGGTAACATGATGAACTTCAATAATAAGGGTAACACAATCACAGAAAATCTTAAAAGCGCAGGTTTTACATATAAAGGTAAAACTCTATTCTTCGAAACAGAAAAACCCAGATGGGAAGCCCTTGTAATTCTTCAAAGAGACCTAAGAGAAATATTTGCAAAATTAGATAAACGCACAAGAAATAAAGTTAGAAAAGCCACAAATAGTGGTGTTGAAGTTATTAAAGATGAAAATAATAGTGTCAATAAATTATACGAATTTGTTGGAAAGAAAGACAAAAAACCATTATCTTTTTATAAAGAAATATGTACAAAATTCGAAGAAAATATTGACATATACTATGCAATACTAAATACTGAAACATTTATTATAAACAGCAGAAGAAACTATGAAAAAGAAGTTGAATACAATGATAGTCTAGCTGAAAGAGTCCAAGACATGTCACTAGATGAAAAAGAAAGAGAAAACTATTTAAACAAGAAGATGGAATCAGATAAATTAATTACAACTTATAAGAAAAATTTATTAACAGCCACAGATTTATTAAAAAACAACCCAGATGGTTTAAAAATAGGTGGAGCAATGATTATAAAATATGACAATGCTGCCTATATATTTACTGAAGGAATTGATGATGAATATGGTTATTTAAATGCCAATTACTTATTAAAATGGCAATTAATCACAGATTATAATAATCAAGGATATAAATATCTTAATTTAAATGCCATTGTTGGAGAATTCGAAAAGAAAAATGAATATAGTGGATTAAATGAAGCAAAATTGGGTTTCAATGCTACTATTACTGAGTACTTAGGGGAATTCGATATTGTGTTAAATAATTTCTCTTACAATCTGTATACAAAAGTAAATAAAAATAAGTAAAATTACTTATTTTTATTTTTGTGTATTATAGAAACAAAAAAAGAACCTTAAATGGCTCTTTTTAATTTAATTATTCAACGATTTCAGTTACACTACCAGCACCAACTGTACGTCCACCCTCACGAATTGAGAATTGAGTACCTTGTTCAAGTGCGATTGAATGGATTAATTCAACATCCATATCAATATTATCTCCTGGCATAACCATTTCAGTTCCTTCTGGTAAAGTGATAACACCTGTAACATCAGTAGTTCTGAAATAGAATTGAGGACGGTAGTTGTTGAAGAATGGAGTATGACGTCCACCTTCTTCTTTACTTAAGATATAAACTGTAGCTTTAAATTTATGATGAGGTGTAACACTTCCTGGTTTAGCAAGAACTTGTCCACGTTCAACTTCTTCACGAGAAATACCACGTAATAATACACCAGCATTGTCTCCAGCTTCAGCATAATCTAATTGTTTACGGAACATTTCAATTCCAGTAACAACTGTCTTCTTAGTTTCTTTAATACCAACGATTTCAACTTCATCGTTAAGTTTTAATTGTCCACGTTCAACACGTCCAGTAACAACTGTACCACGTCCTGTAATAGTGAATACATCTTCAATACTCATTAAGAATGGTTTGTCATTATCTCTTTCAGGTGTTGGAATCCATGTATCAACAGCTTCCATTAATTCATCAATCTTAGAAACCCAATTAGCATCTCCTTCAAGAGCTTTAAGAGCAGATCCACGGATGATTGGAGTATTATCTCCATCGAATTCATATTCATTTAATAAGTCACGGATTTCCATTTCTACTAAATCTAATAATTCTTCATCATCAACCATATCACATTTGTTCATGAATACTACTAATTTAGGTACTCCAACTTGACGAGCAAGTAAGATATGTTCACGAGTTTGAGCCATAGGTCCGTCAGTAGCAGCAATAACTAAGATACCTCCGTCCATTTGAGCAGCACCAGTAATCATGTTTTTAACATAATCAGCATGTCCTGGGCAGTCTACGTGAGCATAATGTCTATTATCAGTACTGTACTCAACATGAGCAGTATTGATAGTAATTCCACGTTCTCTTTCTTCTGGTGCTTTATCGATGTTAGCGAAATCAACAGCTTCATTTCCGTTTTTACCAGCTAAACATTTTGTAATAGCAGCAGTTAAAGTAGTTTTACCATGATCTACGTGTCCAATTGTACCAACATTAACATGTGGTTTTGAACGATCAAATTTTTCTTTTGCCATAATTAATTTCCTCCTTATTTATTTACAACATTTATTTTATCTAATAATTGAAAACTTTTCAACTATTTTGATACAACTTTTAATTAATTTCCACTCTTTTTAATTATTTCTTCAGCTATATTTTTAGGTACTTCTTCATAATGATCTGGGAACATTACGAATGTTGCTCTACCTTGTGTATTTGAACGTAAGTTAGTAGCATAACCAAACATTTCTGAAAGTGGAACCATAGCGCTAAGTTTAATAGCGTTACCTTGAGCTTCTTGTCCAAGTGGTTTACCACGACGAGAAGTTAAATCACCCATTACATTACCAAAATATTCTTCTGGAGTAGTAACATCTACTTTCATAATAGGTTCAAGTAAAACTGGTTTACATTTATTCTTAGCTTCCTTAAGTGCAAAGCTTGCTGCAATCTTGAAAGCCATTTCGTTAGAGTCTACATCATGATAAGAACCATCAAATAATGTAGCCTTAACATCTATCATAGGATAACCTGCAAGTACACCTGTTTGTAAAGCTTCTTGTAATCCTTTATCAACAACTGGTATATATTCACGAGGAACAACACCACCAACGATTTGATCAACAAATTCGTATCCTTTATCTGGGTTTGGCTCAAATTTAACCCAAACATGTCCATATTGTCCACGACCACCAGATTGTTTAATATATTTACCTTCACAATCAGCTGTTTGCTTAATTGTTTCACGGTAAGCAACTTGTGGAGCACCAACATTAGCTTCAACATTAAATTCACGTTTCATACGATCAACTAATACATCAAGGTGTAATTCACCCATACCAGCGATAACTGTTTGACCAGTTTCATGATCAGTATGAACTTTAAATGTTGGATCTTCTTCAGCAAGTTTTTGTAATGCAAGAGCCATTTTATCTTGGTCAGCTTTTGATTTAGGTTCTACAGCTAATTGAATAACTGGTTCTGGAACAACTAAACTCTCTAAGATAATTGGTTTCTTTTCATCACATAAAGTATCTCCTGTAGTTGTATTCTTAAGACCAACTGCAGCAGCAATATCTCCAGTATATACATCACTAATTTCCTTACGATTATTAGCATGCATTTGAAGAATACGTCCAATTCTTTCTTTTGAATCTTTAGAAGAATTTAATACATATGAGCCACTTGATAAGTGTCCAGAATAAACTCTAAAGAATGTTAGACGTCCAACGAATGGATCAGTCATAACCTTAAATGCTAATGAAGCAAATGGTTCATTATCACTTGGATGACGTTCAGCTTCTTGTCCATCTAATGTTGTACCTTTAACAGATTCAATATCAAGTGGACTTGGTAAATAATCTAAAACAGCATCAAGTAACAATTTAATACCCTTATTACCTAAAGCAGTTCCACACATAACTGGGAAAAATTCAGCTTTTAAAGTACCAATTCTAATAGCATTCTTAATCATTTCATTAGTTACTTCTCCACCATCAAGATAAGTCATCATCATATCATCATCAAATTCAGCAACAGCTTCGATTAATTCTGCTCTTTTCTCTTCTGCGATATCTTTTAAATCAGCAGGAATTTCAATTTCTTCAGCATTTTCAGCTTGTTGACCATCATAATGGTAAGCTTTCATAGTAACTAAGTCGATAACTCCACTAAATTCACTTTCAGCGCCAATTGGCCATTCAATAGGTTTAGAATTAACTCCTAAACGCTCTTTAATTGTTTTTAAACTATATTCAAAGTTAGCACCCATCTTGTCCATTTTATTTGCAAAAATAATTCTTGGAACTTTAAATTCAGATGCTTGTCTCCAAACTGTTTCAGTCTGAGGTTCAACACCAGCTTGTGCATCAATTAATGCAACTGCACCATCTAATACACGAAGTGATCTAGAAACTTCAATAGTAAAGTCTACGTGTCCAGGAGTATCGATAATATTTAAACGATAACCTTTCCAATGAGCTGTAGTAGCTGCAGATGTGATAGTAATACCACGTTCTTGTTCTTGAGCCATCCAGTCCATTTGAGATTCACCATCATGAGTTTCTCCAATTTTATGAGTAACCCCTGTATGGAATAAGATTCTTTCAGTACAAGTAGTTTTACCTGCATCAATATGAGCCATTATTCCAATATTTCTTGTCTTCTCTAAAGACGTATCTCTTGCCATATTATGATTTCCTTTCTACCATCTATAATGAGCGAAAGCTTTATTAGCCTCAGCCATTCTATGTGTATCTTCACGCTTCTTAACTGCTGCACCAGTTCCATTAGATGCATCAATTATTTCGTTAGCTAAATTATCAGCCATACCTTTTCCACCACGTTCACGAGAATACTTAGTTAACCATCTAAGAGCTAAAGCTTGACTTCTCGCAGGTGTAACCTCAATTGGTACTTGATAGTTAGAACCACCAACACGACGACTCTTAACTTCAAGTTGAGGTTTAATATTTTCCATTGCTGCTTCAAATACTTCTAAAGCTTCTTTGCCAGTTTTATTCTTAACTTTATCAAAAGCTTCATAAACTATTGTTTGAGCAGTTCCTTTTTTACCATCTAACATAATAGTATTGATAAGTTTTGCAACTACTTTTGACTTATATATTGGATCTGGTAAAACGTCTCTTTTTACCGCACGTCTCTTACGCATCGTAAATTCCTCCTTTCAAAATATTTTAAAAATTACTTCTTATCTTTTTTAGCACCGTATTTACTACGACCTTGTTTACGGTCTTTAACACCAGCTGTATCTAAAGTACCACGAATTATATGGTAACGAACTCCGATTAAGTCTTTAACACGACCACCACGAATTAATACAACACTATGCTCTTGTAAGTTATGTCCAATACCAGGAATATAAGTATCAACTTCTTTTCCATTAGATAAACGAACACGAGCGTACTTACGTAAAGCTGAGTTAGGTTTTTTAGGTGTTTTAGTACCAACACGAGTACAAACTCCACGCTTTTGAGGAGAGTTAGTATCAGTAGTTTTCTTCTTAATTGTGTTTAATCCCATTCCTAATACAGGAGCTTTACTTTTTCTAACCTTATCCTTACGATTTTTACGAACTAATTGGTTAATAGTAGGCATTAAATCAATCTCCTTTCTCTACACATATCCAGGTGTATCATTTTACCCTTTAAATAAAACTTTGCCAAAAGCAAAGATATTTAATCAGCACTAATAATATAACACTAAGGAAATATAAAGTCAATAAATATTTTGAAAAATAACACTTAAATACCAGCATTCCATGATAGAAAAGCTATAATTATCAAAAAAATCACAAAGGCTATCATAAAACCTATCATAGTTGATAATCCCCAACCATTATTATTAAGTTTCTTCATCCAATCACCCTTTTCTATTCTTATAATACTAAAAAGAGAAAAAAAAGTAAAGAAAAAGGAGTAGTTATCCTACTCCATAAATTGATCTTCTAATTGTTCTAAAGGTTCTTCGTCCATAAATTCTGTTTTTAATTCATAATCTACATCACGATAACATCTACTACCAGTACCAGCTGGGATTAATTTACCAATTATAACATTTTCTTTTAATCCAGCAAGTGGATCAACTTTTCCTTTTATTGCTGCATCAGTTAAAATACGAGTTGTTTCTTGGAATGAAGCAGCTGATAAGAATGAATCAGTCTCAAGTGCAGCTTTTGTAATACCAAGTAAAATTGGTTTTCCAAGAGCTGGAGTTTTACCTTTAATAATTGCCTCTTTGTTACCATCAGTAAATTCACGGAAGTTAACAAGGGAACCAGGTAAGAATCTTGTATCTCCACCTTCAACAATTCTTATCTTACTAATCATTCTACGTGCGATAATTTCAATATGTTTATCCGAAATATCAACACCTTGAGAACGATAAGTATATTGAACTTCTTTTAAGATATATTCTTGTGTTGTAATTGGATCAGTTACAGCAAGTAATTCTTTAGGGCTAATAGCACCTTCAGTAAGTCTATCTCCACAATGAACTTCTGCACCTTTCTCAACACATAGTTTTGAACCATAGTTAGTAACATGTTCTTTTGTTTCTAACTTGTTAGTAATACTAATTTTATATTTACCATGATCTTCTTTAATCTTAGAAACTGTACCATCAATTTCAGCAATTGTAGCTTTAGCCTTTGGATTACGAGCCTCGAATAATTCTTGTACACGAGGAAGACCTTGAGTGATATCAGCATCACCACCATGAGCAACTCCACCTGAGTGGAATGTACGCATTGTAAGCTGAGTACCAGGTTCACCAATTGATTGAGCAGCCATAACACCTACAGCTTCACCAATTTCAACTAAGTTACCAGTTGCTAAGTTACGTCCATAACATTTTTGACATACTCCATTTGCAGTAGCACATGTTAAGATTGTACGTATTTCTACTTCTTTAATTCCTGCTGCAATAACCTTTTCAGCTAATGGCTCAGTAATCATTTCTAGCTTTTCAACAATAACTTCTTTTGTTTCAGGATGAACAATCTTCTTATTAGCATAACGACCAACAATACGATCTTTTAATCCTTCAATTACAGAACCTGTATGTTCGTTAATAAAATCTTTTACAACAACACCTTGATCAGTTCCACAGTCTGCTTCACGAACAATCATATCTTGACTTACATCAACCAAACGACGAGTTAAGTAACCAGAGTCTGCTGTCTTAAGAGCTGTATCTGCAGAACCTTTACGAGCACCATGTGTAGATAAGAAGAACTCTGCAACTGAAAGACCTTCAATGAAGTTTGAAAGGATTGGAATTTCAACTGGAGTTCCATCAGGTTTAGCCATGATACCGCGCATACCTGCAACCTGTGTAAAGTTTGAGATGTTACCACGAGCTTTAGAATTCATCATGATGAAGATTGGATTATCAACATCAGAATGAGCAACAACTTCAAGTTCAGCTTTAACTTTATCGGTTGTAGCATTCCATGTATCAATTACTTTATTAAATCTTTCTTCTTCAGTAATTAAACCACGTTTATATTGTTTATTAATCTTATCAACCATTTTTTGTGCTTCGGCAACAACTTCACCTTTAGTTTTACTAATTTCAACATCAGACATACTAACAGTAATTCCAGATATTGTAGAATACTTAAATCCTAAATCCTTCATCTTATCAAGCATTGTAGAAGTTTCAGTAGTCTTATAACGTTTAAATACTTGAGCAATTATTTTTTCAAGTGTTCCTTTAGCAAATGGTTGAACTAAAGGCATTTCTTTTATTGCCTCAGGTATATTAGTTCCTCTATCAAGAAAATATTTACTTGGTGTAATATTAGAAATATTCTCATCAGTTGGCTCATTAACAAAAGCAAACGTATCAGGTAAAATTTCATTAAACTTAATTTTACCAACAGTAGTAACTAAATACTTACCCTTTTGATTTTCAGTAAATAACTTATATTTAAATGAATCGACAGGAATTGCTATACGAGTATGTAAAGTAAGTTCACGTCTTTCATAAGCCATTAAAGCTTCATTTGTATTCTTAAATACACGACCTTCTCCCTCTTCTCCAGCTTTTTCCATAGTTATATAATAGTTACCTAAAACCATGTCTTGTGAAGGAGTAACAATCGGATCTCCACTCTTTGGATGTAAGATATTGTTAGAACCTAACATTAACATTCTAGCTTCAGCCTGAGCTTCCTCAGAAAGTGGTACGTGTACAGCCATTTGATCTCCATCGAAGTCTGCATTAAATGCTGGACATACCAACGGATGTAATCTAATAGCTTTTCCACCAACTAAGATTGGTTCAAATGCTTGAATACCAAGTCTATGTAGTGTAGGAGCACGGTTCAACATAACTGGATGTTCTTTAATAACCTCTTCAACAATATCCCAAACAACTGGATCTTGATTGTCGATTAATCTCTTAGCAGCTTTAATATTATGAGCTATATCCTTACTTACCAATCCATTAATTACATGTGGTTTAAATAATTCAAGAGCCATTTCTTTTGGAATACCACATTGATACATCTTAAGTGATGGACCAACAACGATAACTGAACGACCAGAGTAGTCAACACGTTTACCAAGTAAGTTTTGACGGAAACGTCCTTGCTTACCTTTTAACATACTTGAAATTGATTTCAAAGGTCTATTTCCAGCACCTGTAACACTTCTTCCACGACGACCATTATCAAATAGTGCATCTACAGCTTCTTGAAGCATACGTTTTTCATTTTGAATAATGATTCCAGGAGCTCCTAAATCAATAAGTTTCTTTAAACGATTATTACGGTTAATAACACGTCTATATAAATCATTCAAATCACTTGTTGCAAAACGACCTCCATCTAATTGAATCATTGGTCTTAATTCTGGTGGAATAACTGGAATACAATCCATAATCATCCACTCAGGTTTATTTCCAGAATTATAGAAAGCATCTAATACATCAAGTCTCTTAAGTAAACGAGTTCTCTTTTGTCCTTGAGCAGTTTCTAATTCTTTTGTGATTTCTTCAATATCTTTAGCTAAATCAACTTTCTTTAAAAGTTCCTTAATAGCTTCAGCACCCATTCCTACTTTAAAACCAGTACCATATTTTTCATAATAAGCACGATATTCTTTTTCAGATAATGTTTGCTTATTTTCAAGTGGAGCATTTCCTTTATCAATTACAACATAACTAACAAAGTATAATACTTCTTCCAAATCTCTTGGACTCATATCAAGTACAAGACCCATACGAGATGGAACTCCCTTAAAGAACCAAATGTGAGACACAGGAGTTGCTAACTCAATATGTCCCATACGTTCGCGACGTACTTTAGAACGAGTTACTTCAACTCCACATCTATCACACACGATATTTTTATATCTAACTCTTTTGTACTTTCCGCAAGCACATTCAAAATCTTTACTTGGTCCGAAAATCTTTTCACAGAACAAACCATCACGTTCAGGTCTTAAAGTTCGATAGTTAATAGTTTCAGGTTTTTTAACCTCACCATAAGACCATTCACGAATTTTATCAGGAGAAGCTATACCAATTTTTAATGCCTCAAATTTATTAACATCTATCATTAAATATCAGCTCCTTCCTCATCTTCATTTTCAAAATCATCATCCTCAGAATCTTCATCATATGAATCATCGTAATCTGATTCATTATCATCTGAATATTCCTCAGTCTCTTCTGTTTGAGAAGTAACAATTTCCTTTGCAGGACTTTCAACTTCTTCTATATTCATATTTAAATCTTCTCTATCCTCAGCTTCTTCAATTTCTTTTAATTGTAATGTTTCACCCTCATCATTAATTATTGAAACATCTAATCCTAAAGCTTGGAATTCTTTCATCAATACTCTAAATGATTCTGGAACACCAGCTTGATTTATTTCTTGACCTTTAATAATTGATTCATAAACCTTAACACGTCCAACAACATCATCTGATTTAACTGTTAAGATTTCTTGCAATGTATGTGAAGCTCCATAAGCATATAATGCCCAAACTTCCATTTCTCCAAATCTTTGTCCACCGAATTGTGCTTTACCACCTAAAGGCTGCTGTGTAACTAACGAATAAGGTCCTGTAGCACGTGCATGTAACTTATCATCAACCATGTGATGTAATTTAATCATATACATAACACCAACAGCAATTCTATGATCAAATGGCTCACCAGTACGACCATCATAAAGAACAGTCTTACCATCTTTATCCATTCCGGCTTCTTCCATCATGGCTTCAATATCACTAATGTGCGCTCCATCAAATACTGGAGTAGCAACATGAACGCCTAATTTCTTAGCAGCCATACCCATATGAATTTCAAGGATTTGTCCAAAGTTCATACGAGAAGGAACACCTTGTGGATTTAACATAATATCAACTGGAGTACCATCTGGTAAATATGGCATATCTTCTTGTGGAAGAATAAGTGAAATAACACCCTTATTACCATGACGTCCAGACATCTTATCTCCAACTTGAATCTTTCGTTTTTGAATTATATATACACGAATTACTTTTGAAACACCTGCTGGTAGTTCATCATTATCTTTACGTGAATAAATCTTAATGTCATGAACAATACCATCTCCACCATGTGGAACACGAAGTGATGTATCACGAACTTCACGAGTCTTTTCACCAAAGATTGCATGTAATAATTTTTCTTCTGAAGTAAGTTCAGCCATTCCCTTAGGAGTAACTTTACCAACAAGGATATCCCCTTCTTTTACCTCAGTACCAATTGTAACAATACCATTTTCATCTAAGTTACGACGAGCTTCTTCACTAACGTTTGGAATATCTCTAGTAATTTCTTCAGGTCCTAACTTAGTTTCACGACATTGCATTTCATAATCCTCTAAGTGAAGCGAAGTATATTTATCATCTTTTACTAGGTTTTCATTTAAAATGACTGCATCTTCATAGTTATAACCATTAAAAGTCATGAAAGCAACTGTCATATTTTTACCTAATGCAAGTTCACCTTTATCAGTCGAATTACCATCAGCTAAGATTGTAATCCCACCTTTAACCTTATCACCAACATGTACTATTGGTCTTTGATGAGAGCAAATACTTGAGTTAGCAAGTTCAAAATTAGCTAGCGTATAAGTATCTTTTCCATCCTTTGTCTTAACTTCAATTCTCTTAGCATCGACATACTCAACAATACCATCATTTTTAGCAACGATTTCAACGCCTGAATCTTTTGCTGCAATAAACTCAACACCAGTTCCAACAAGTGGGGCTTCTGTCTTAATCAATGGCATAGCTTGACGTTGCATGTTTGCACCCATAAGTGCACGTGTAGCATCATCATGCTCAAGGAATGGAATACAACTTGTTGTTACAGATACAACTTGTTGTGGACTAACGTCAATATAATCAACATTTTCTGGCTTAGCTAAAATATTTTCACCACGGAAACGTGCATTAACTTGCTCATCTATAATTTTATTATTTTCATCTGTTCCTACTGTAGATTGAGAAATAATATAATCTAATTCTTCGTCAGCAGTTAAATAACAAACTTCATCAGTAATTTGTGAATCAACAACTTTTCTATATGGAGTCATAATAAATCCATATTCATCAATTTTTGCATAACTAGCAAGTGATGTAATAAGACCGATATTTGGACCTTCTGGAGACTCAATCGGACAAATACGACCATAATGTGAAGCATTAACGTCACGCACCTCAACTCCAGCTCTATCTCTTGATAAACCACCAGGTCCTAACGCAGATAAACGACGTTTGTTTGTAAGCTCTGCAATTGGGTTAGTTTGATCCATAAATTGAGATAATTGTGAACTACCAAAGAATTCTTTCATAGCAGCAGTTACTGGTCTAATATTAATTAAAGTCTTAGGAGTAACTTCTTCCATTTCTTGAGTAGTCATTCTCTCACGAATAACTCTTTCCATTCTAGAAACACCAATTCTAAATTGGTTTTGTAATAACTCACCAACTTGACGAATACGTCTATTTCCTAAATGGTCTATTTCATCAAAATTACCTACACCATGTAGTAAGTTTAAATAATATGAAACAGATGCATAAACATCAGAAATAGTTAATCTCTTAATATCTGTTTCTTGATCATTACCAATAACAATCAAGTTTTTCTTCTTATCACTTGGATCAACAATCTTAATAACCTGAATCTTATTAAATGTATCAAGTTCTTCATTTACTGTAGATTCAACAACACCATAACCACTCTTTAAAGCTTCACTTAACTCATTAATATTAGCTTTAGTAATCTTAGTTCCTTTTTCAAATATAACCTTACCATCGACAGTAATTGTTTCTGCTAAAGTTTGATCTAATAATCTATCAACAACATTAAGCTTACGATTAAATTTATAACGACCAACTCTAGATAAGTCATATCTAAATTCGTCAAAGAATCTAGTAATAATTTGGTTCTTAGATGAATCAAGTGTAGCAGGCTCTCCTGGTCTTAATTTCTCATAAATCTCAATTAAAGCCTCATCTGTATTCTTTGTAGAATCTTTAGCAATTGTATTCTTTAAGTAATCATCTTCTCCAAACATCTTTAAGATTGATTCATCACTAGATAAACCAAATGCTCTAAGTAATGTTGTAATAGGAACCTTTCTAGTTCTATCAATTCTTACATATAAAACATCTCTTGCATCTACTTCAAATTCTAACCAAGTACCACGATTTGGAATAATTTGAGAAGTAATTAACTCACGTCCATTTTTGTCTATTTCATGATTAAAATAAACACTTGGTGAACGAACTAATTGTGAAACAATAACACGCTCTGCTCCATTTATAATGAATGTCCCACTATCAGTCATCATAGGCATATCACCCATGAAAATCTCTTGCTCCTTTACTTCACCTGATTCACGGTTAAATAAACGAACTTCTACTCTTAAAGGTGCTGCAAAAGTAGATTCACGATCCTTACTCTCTTTAATCGAATATTTAGGTTCATCAAAATGGTAATCTCCAAATTCAAGCGATAAAGTTCCAGAGAAATTTTCTACTGGAAATAAATCTTCAAATACTTCTTTGATACCTTTTTCAATAAACCAATTATATGATTTCTTTTGAATTTCTAATAAGTCTTTTAACTCATATGAATTTCTAATTCTAGAGAAATTTCTTCTTTCTCTATAGTCACCACTTTTAACTATTTTAAATGACACTATTATTCACCCCACATATAATTATTTTTTGAAAATTCACTTCAAATTGCAATTTCTATTAATAACACAAAGTCATTATTAAGTCAATCACAAACTACACTTAACAATAAAAAAACCTTTTTTCTTATTAAGTATCTCAACATTATAATATTTTTCTAAATCTGAAATTAATGATTTAGCACCTTGCTCTTTTCTAATTACTAAGAAAAGCTTCCCATCATCATCAAGATAATTTCGAGCATTCATCACAATCTCATAGACAACTTGTTTACCAGCCCTAATAGGAGGATTAGTAACAATACAAGAATACTTTGAATTAATTTTTTCATAAGCATTACTTTCAAATACATTAACATTTTCACATTTGTTTTCCTTGATATTAATCTCAGATAAATGAATAGCTCTTAAATTAACATCAACCATATCAACATAACAAGAAGTAATCTTATTTAAAACAATTCCAAAAACACCATAACCACAACCCATATCAAGAACTTTGCCTCCAACTTCTTCAAGCGGGATTGTTTCAAGAAGAAGTCTACTGCCAAAGTCCAAACCGTCCTTAGAAAACACACCATTATCAGTGCAAAAAATAAATTTCTTTCCCAACACAAAGGCATTCGTTTTAACCATCTTGCTAGGTAAGTCTACGTTCTCAAAATATTGCCCCATTCTATCGCCTCTTGTAAAAAAGAAAAAAGAAAACATCGTAAAAATTTACTCAGTTTTCTTCCTTTCGAAACATATAATACATCAAAAGTGTATTTATGTCAATCTTTTTTTATTAAAAAAGATGATAAATGAATATCATCTTAAACAACTTTATCAATTGATTGGAATCCAGCATCAACTGCATTTAATCTCACTTTTAATGTTGCAAGAGACTTATTAAAATCGTCATAAAGTTTTGCAACAGCAGCTGTATCTTTAAAACCTTTATTCATTCTTTCAACGCATCCTATAATAGTTGAATTTTTATTATCTCCTGTTTTTCCCATTAATTTAACGATTTTATCTGCAGAATCATTTGCTGATTTCATACAGTTTGCACATAATTTTTCATTAACAGAAATATTAAAACTAGCCATAAAAAATCTCCTTTCTCATAAATTAGCCATTAATATCTGCATCATCACCCTCAGAAATATTTTGTGCTTGTACTTTAGTAGCAGTTCCCTGAGATGTAATATTAGAAGACATTAATGATTCATAGAAATCTTGCATAATTTGGTTGTATTGTTGAATAGCACTATTATAAAGCTTTTTAACATCTTGTAAAAAAGCCTTACGTGCAGTCTCATATGCACCCAATTGACTAACAAGAGCATTTTTAAGAAGAGAACCTGTCTTAGAATCTTTTTTAATCTTATTAATTTGCTTAGTAATGTTATTCAATTCCTTATTAATCTTAGTCTTAACAGTCTTCAAATCATTAGCAGCTTGATTAAAATTTCTTGTAAAGTCTAATGTAGGTACTTGCTTAGTCTTATCATTCTCAACTTTCGCAACCCATTGTACACTTTTAAACTTGTTAGCTTTATAGTAATTTCTATTTTTCTTTGCCATAACAAAAACTCCTTTCCATATTATATAAATTGATTATACATTTATAAATAATTTTTGTCAATAAGTTCAATTAAAACAAAATCAATTAAACTTAAAATAAATTATCAAAAGTTTCATTTTCATCTGAAGAAATTGATGATTCCTCTGAAGAATCATCAGACTCTTCTTCATCTTCACTGTCATAATCATCATCATTCTCAATATTATCACTATCATCATCTTCCTCTTCATCTAGAGGTACATCAGTATTGATAATAGCAGACATTTCATTTAATTGTCTTATTTGTTGCTTCAATTCTTCAGGCCATTCATCTTTTATTTCAAAAGTTACAGCCTTAAGATACTCTGAAGAATCATCTTGTATTTCATTGTCTTCAACATCCAAATCTGTTTCTAATTCTTTTCCTTCCATTTTTAATCCTCCTTTACTATACAAATAGTATCATAACTTTTTTTAATTAGAAATAGTATAATTTAATATTTACAATTATTGACAATTTAAATCATCAAAACTTTACTTCCATTTTTTAATCCAGAATATTTGACTACGTTATTAGAATTAATTATATTACCAGCTTCATTAAATAACATAATTTGATTATCTTGTTTTATAACATAATTACCTTCACTCATTTCAAAAATAGATTTTTGAATTAAATTAATCGCATTCATTAAAGGTATATCAATTGGAACAAAAATATCAAATTCTTTTCCAATACTCAAAACATATATAGTTACTAAAATTTTCTTCACCTTATCACCTATTTTCTCATATACTTAATAGTTGTAGCAAGACCTTGATTTATAACAGTTGCAATATCACGATTATACTTAACATCAGAAGAACTACTAGAATCAACGTTAAATATTTCTTGTTCTTCTGGATCTCTCGCTAATAAGATACCTCTATCATAGTCATAATAATCAATCCATTCACGATCATCAATACTCTTTGTATCTGCGCTTTCAAATAAAATAAATTTATAATTTTCAGAGCCAATAGCAGCTACAATTAAATCATCAATAGTTTTTACAGATTCATTTTCGTTTTTTGATTTTTTTAAATATTTTTCAAGTTTGCCATATCCACTAATTATAAAAATTACTTTCTCTGTAGTAGCATCACTACTCTTTTTTTCTATAATACTGTTATATAATGAAGAACATAAATTTCCAAAACTACTACTATAACGCCTTAAACCATCAATTTCAACAGAAACATCTAATGAATCAATCCAAATAATTTTTATATTTTCTATTTTTTGTAAAACTCTAATTAAAGGTACTTGAAAACCTTGCGCATGACTTGGTTCAGAATAAAGAACTAAGTTAACTAAATTGTTAAAATCGTAAGAACAAACACAGTTACTAATAGTTTCAAAACCAATTGGAACAGAATCCAACGAAACAATCTCATTTCTCATGTTTTCATATGAAACAACTTTTGGCATCACAGGAATTCCTTTTGCCTTTGGAAATAAAGAACACAACTTGTCAATGACGTATTTTAAATTATTTTCAAGTTCTTCCTCGTGAAACATTTGAGCAACTTGAAACTCATAAATATCTCCAAAATCAATCAACCCCCTACCAGGAGTATCAGTTGGAAGAATACTAGTAGCATTTTCGAATACTACAAGATAATCTGTAGCTTCATTAAAACGAAGTGCTAGTTTTTGAGGGAAATTAGCTTCGAGTTTAGAAGTTAATCCACTTGTACTTGATAAAACAAAATGAATGCCAACTCTACCACTATCACGCAATAATGGAGAAAATACTTCATCCAACAAATCATAATAACTATCATAGAAAACATCATATCCATTAATAAAAACCAATAATGTAGGAAATATATTTTCTCCTTTTTCAATAGATGAGAGAAAACTCTTTCCAGACATAGCTAACACCTTTTTTCTTCTTTCCACTTCATTCTTTAAGAAATAAAATATCTTATTAATTTTTTCATGCTCAGAAGATGTGATTACATCAGCAACTTGAGGAGCTTTGCTAAACATCCTTAATGTTTCAGTAAGAAAATCAACAATAAAAATATTCACTTCATTTGTCGAATGATTAACTATAGTAGAATAAATAAGTGTCGACATTAAAGTTGTTTTACCTGAACCTGTCATACCACACACCCATAGACTTCCTTTTTCGGAAATATTAACACTAACAGGGCCCTGCTTTTGACTACTAGGATCATCATATTCTCCAAAAATAGGATTTATAATTCCCTTTCTTTCAGCATACTGATATTTTTTTATCAAATCACTTAGATATAAATCATTAGGAACATTATCAAGCCATAATTGACGATTATCAATTCCCAAAGCTTTTGAACATTTTATTAAATACTTCGTAACATTTCCAAGTTCATCACCTAAATCCTCTGTTAATTCAACCTTTTTCTCCTCAATTTTAATAGTTTTAGTAGCATTACCTAAATTATCAACAAAAAATATAGAAGACGCTCCACCACTAGAAACATGAACACTCTCACTAGGTACATATTTAACCCCTGTATACGCAGACTGAGCTTTAACAAAAATTTCATCATAACCAACTTGTAAATAAAAACGACCAGATTCCTTAATATAGGCAGCATCAGGCTTTCTAATCATCTCTTGACTATCTTCTGCCGTTTGAACTTTAGCACAAATTTTAAATTTAGAGTTTGACCAAATTTGCTCGTCAACCACACCACTTGGCTTTTGAGTCGCCAAGATTAAGTGAATACCAAGAGAACGTCCAATACGAGCAGCACTTACAAGTTCATCCATAAAATCAGGTTGTTGAGCTTTTAATTCAGCAAATTCATCACAAATAATAAATAAATGTGCCATTGGCTCTTTCAAAGAACCATTACGTACTAAATCTTGATATTTATAAATATCTATAGTAGCTATATCAAGAACCTCTTTTGCTTCATTAAAAACTCTTTGCCTTCGCTGCAACTCACTTTTAATAGATACTAAAGTACGATTCATCGATGACTTATCTAAGTTTGTAATCGTTCCAACTAAATGAGGCAACTTTAAACCAGTTTTTCTATTTTCAAATGCACCTGCTAATCCACCACCTTTATAATCAATAAGAACAAATTGAACTTCATTAGGACTATAGTTAACAGATAAGGATAATATATATGAAACTATAGTTTCTGACTTACCAGAACCAGTCATACCTGCTATTAATCCATGTGGACCATGCGCTTTCTCATGTAAATCCAGATTCAGTAAACTACCATTAGGATCAATACCTAAAGGAGTAGCAAGAGTATTAATAACTGAAGAAGTTTTCCAACGAGTAATAGAATTTAATTGTTCGACATTACCAACATTAAACATCTCTAAAAATCCAAACTTATCAGGAAGATTTCCACTACCAGAAGAATCAATATTAGATATAACAGGGATATTAGAGACCTCTCTAACAGCATCAACAAAATCAATATCATCAGTAATAAATTCAGGAGTAAACCTACTAATAGTATCATCATTCATTTCTGACTCAAATAATGTAGCTTCCTTATTTGCATATTCCAAAAAGTATTTGCAACCATTAGGAATATCACTCAATTTTTTTGCAAAAAGTAAAACGCTAAAACCTAAATACTCTGAAGATTCTAAAATTTTACCTATTATTGCTGTATTACGATATTTTACTATATTATCAGTAATAATTATATAATGTGGGGTCATATTATTTTTTTCTGAAACAGTGCTAGTCTTTCCTTCTTTCCTAGAATTCAAAATACGAATTAATTGACCCGACACAATTTCTGCCTCTTGAGTAGTAGTAGCAAAATATCTTAATGTTTTATCTTCATTCCAACAATGATTTAAATTACGAATGAGATTAAGTTTTGAACCCTCTGATGTCAAAACAACAATTTTCAAATTATAATAATCATTAAAAGCGATTAATTGCAATATTATAGATTCATAATATTTACTAAAGTCACCATTAATATTAATAAAAGAAATACTATCTTTTAAAGAAAAAGAATAAGGTGCTCCCTCTATATATTCAAAATCCTTTATAGTACTTTCGCCAAGTTTTTCTAAATTATCCTTCCCCTCATATCCTGATGATATAGAAAAATTTATATCTGCATCAAGCCTTACTCTACCAATACCCAAACGAACATTTAAAAAACGATTTTGATCGGCCGTTATAGAAAATAAGTTAGAATTTCTTTTCTTAATAGCATCGTAACATTCTTTTAAAGATAAATTATTAAAAATCAAAGCCATTTTTTGAGTAGCTGAAGCCTCAGTCAATATTTTTCTTACTTTCTTAATATATAGTCTATATTTAATAGAATTTTCTGTATTTCGTATGAACAAGCCTATTTTTTCCCCTAATCTCTCAACAAAAGGCCAAATAATAGAAACAATAAGAATAACTACACACATTAAAATAGTAGAAAGTAACGACTCCTTATCAGTAACCTTCCCAGAATTATAATCTTTTATAGCAAAAAAAGCTGACAAAAGACTCGTAGAACTCATTAAAACCGTTGGAACCATATTCATTAAAAAAGAACCAGAAGAACCTTTCTCCTTTGGCTTTGGACTAGCAACATCTAAAGATAAAGTATTTATTTTTTTTACAAAAATAGGAGACTTTGAAAAATAATCATCTGGACTATAAAAATCATTAACCGCCTGATTACTAGTATCAATAGTTGCAACTTCATAATTCAAATTACTCTTATCAACAACTTTTGAAGATAAAGAATAAATATTTTTATTAATATTAGAAATAAAAAGTAATTTACCACACACAACAATTTTAAATCCCATAATAAATAAAGTATCAAAATTATCAACATATCCTTCTTCAATCTTTGTATTATTACAATATAATGGAATGTTATTTACCAAATTTTTTGCATACCACTTACCAGAATGATATGTTAACTGAAATTGCTTATCAGAAATAATGGGAGATTGAAAAACGATGTCACAAGCAGAATTTTTTCCAACGATTAAAGTATCCTCATTTACAATTTCTTTTATAATATAATTATCATTATAATTTAAGGTAGGATACAGTATAATAGGTTCATTAGTATGAGTTTGTAAAAAGACAAAAGTATTCAATACAAGCTCACAAGAATCAACGTATTGATTATTCAAAATAATCTTAACCAAAGAATTAGCCTTAATATACCACTTGCCATCTTGTGCATAAGCATTAATTAAGTTTTTTAAATTAAAATTAGAATCATAATCTTGAATAAAACAACTTCCCGAAACTTCTTTTGGTAAATTAAATGTATTTAAAGTATCATTATGCAGTATATAAATAAGCACAGATATCACCTACCAACCATCATCTATCTTAATAAATAGTATAACATTAAGTTAACCAAATTAAAAGAAAAGAAACAAAAAAAAATGATGCTAACGATACATCATATTCCAAAAAAATATACACAGACTAACTCATCATTATTTTTAAAATAAGTTTTTGCCTATTTCAAAAATATTATATTTTTTTACTAAAATATTCCTCTGATAAAGAAATATTCTTAGTTGGTTTACAGGAGGCAACCGTTTAAAACTAAACATTATCCTAATCGTCATAGAAATAGCCGTTCACTATATTTAAATAGAAAGTTTTCCTTCTTTCATTAAAAAAATGTAATTTTTACTAATAGTGTGATAAATTTGTATGAGTTTAAACAATAGATAGAAACTAAACTCGAAAGTAAAGACCTATTTTTATGCTCTAACCTATTAGTAAATTAACTATAACATTAAAACATAAAACTTGTCAATATATTTTTATAAAAAAAATACGCATAAAGCGTACGAGTTTTTTCACAGCAAAGAATTCATTATCAGTGAATAACTAAGCCATTCTTATCACAAGAGTTGTCTTTCTCTTAAAAATTACATAAAATCCAGTCCCAGTGAACAATTTAACAAATTATATCATTAAGATAAAATTTAATCCTGTTGGAAACGACAATAAGCAAAGAAAAACTTTCAAATCGTCTCTAGATTCTATAATCATTATATCAAAATTAAATCTTTTGTCAACACTTTTTTCAAAAATTAAAACAAAAAATAGGAGGTAATCACTCTCCTACAAAAACAACATAACCGTTAGACAATCATATAATGCAATTTATTCTAAAATAAACTGATACACTAAATCTAAAATGTTTTCTCAAAGTATATACAGTTAGCAACTCTGTATACCTTTCGCGTTTATTCGCTTTAATTAAGACATGAGTCCATCTCTCACATTCAATATTCTAGGATTCTTAGTTTCTTGCATATCTTTATAACGATAATACAGCAGAGTGCACCTGACTGGATATAGATTAAATCACCTAGCAACGACCAATATATACATAAAAATGTATACTGCATTGCATCCGAAATACCTAAAATATTTACTAACTCATAACCAATAAATAAATATGTGATTATAAGATAAACGATAGGAAATAAATAATATGACTAGATTAATACGTAATCATAACATGACTAGACACTGTCGTAATCACTACACATTTAACATCTATCATTCACAAATTTATGATACTATAAAAAAAAATAAATGTCAACACTTTTCAAAAAAAAATTAGTTTTTTAAATAGTCATTAATTAATAAAAAAGAAGTTAAATTATTTAACTTCTACAGTAGCTCCAGCTTCTTCAAGCTTAGCTTTGATTTCATCAGCTTCAGCAGTTGGGATATTTTCTTTAACTACACCGTTATTATCAACGATATCTTTAGCCTCTTTTAATCCTAAACCAGTAATTTCTTTAACAACTTTGATTACTCCAACTTTTCCAGCTCCAGCTTCAGCGATAGAAACAGTAACTGTACTTGGTGCAGCATCAGCAGCAGCTCCAGCAGCAGGTGCAGCAACAGCTACAGCAGATGGATCTACTCCAAATTCTTCTTTCATTGCATCAACTAATTCTTTAATTTCTAATAAATTCATTTCTTTTAAACTACTGATAAAATCTTCTTTTGTTAATTTTGCCATTTTATGTTCCTCCTATATTTTAATTTTTATTAATTTAATTAATTTTCTTCTTTTTGTTGACTGTATAAGTCTAAGCATATAGATAAGTCTTTTACTAAACCTATCATACCACCAGCAAGCATTGTAAGTAGTCCCTCTCTTGATGGTAAAGTAGCATATTCAGCTAACTTAGCTTGATCAGCTTTTTCTCCATCAACAATCCCTACCTTTAAAACTAATGCTGGGTGTTCTTTAGCAAATTCAGATAAAACCTTAATTGGAGCAATTTGATCTTCACCAAATGCAAATGCACTTGGTCCAGTCAAACCTTCCTTAAGATCAATACCTAAATCATCAAAAGCTCTAGACATTAAAGTATTCTTATATACTTTATAATCAGAATTTGATTCTCTTAATTTAATACGTAATTCCTTAGCTTCACTATCAGTAATACCACGATAATCGAATAAAACTATAGTTTTAGCATTTTCAGTACGTTCCTTAATTTCATCAATAACTGTTTGCTTTTGCTTTAAGATTTTTTCACTTGCCATAATACACCTCCTTAATTTATTTAGGGATGCCATAAAAAAGTTCTTAATATATAGACATACTAAGAACTTTTTGAATACTAATTAAAGTCCTCGGTAGGATTTATTTTTATACCTACTGTCTATGGCACCAACAAATTGTCTTTATTATATACTATAAACTACTATTTGTCAAAATTATTTTCAACTTTAATTCCAGGACCCATAGTAGAAGCTATAGATATATTCTTAACATATTCACCTTTTACTGTAGAAGGCTTAATTCTTAAAATTTGTGCAACAAATGCATCTAAGTTAGCAATTAAATCTTCTTCAGAGAATGATACCTTACCAATAACGCCATGAATGTTTCCAAAACTATCAGTTCTATATTCAACACGTCCAGCTTTAACTTCTTCAACAGCTTTTGTAATATCCATAGTAACTGTTCCAGTCTTAGGGTTTGGCATTAAACCTTTAGGTCCTAAAACTCTACCTAATTTACCAAGTAATGGCATCATATCAGGAGTTGCAATCATAGTATCGAATTCAAACCAATTTTCTTTTTCGATTTTTTCTAAGATATCAACATCTCCTACAAAATCAGCACCAGCATCTTTTGCTTCTTGTGCTTTTGGACCTCTAGCAACAACTAAAACCTTTTTAGTTTTTCCAGTTCCTTTAGGAAGTACTATTGCACCTCTTAATTGTTGATCAGCCTTTTTAGTGTCTAAGTTTAATCTCATAGCCACTTCAACAGACCCATCAAATGAACTTACAGAAGTCTCTTTAACTAATTTTATTGCTTCTTCTTTTGAATATACTTTGTTCTTTTCAACTTTAGAAATAGCTTCAGTATACTTTTTACTTCTTTTCTTCATTTTTCTTCCTCCTTATGTGGTAAAAGCGGATTTAATTCCTTCCACTAGGTATAACCTATATGATTGAATCTAAATTAATCTTAATTATTATTCTTGCCCTTCAACAGCAATACCCATATTCTTTGCAGTACCAGCAACTATCTTCATAGCTTCTTCTACTGTATACGCATTCAAATCTGGTAATTTTATTTCTGCAATTTCTCTAAGAGTAGCCTCTGAAATAGTAGCAACTACTTCTTTAGATCCCTTAACAGAACCCTTTTGTACTTTAGCAAATTTCTTTAATAAGAAACTAGTAGGTGGAGTCTTAATTACGAAATCAAAACTTCTGTCATCATATATAGAAATTTCAACTGGTAAAACATCTCCCATTTTATCTCTAGTTGCATCATTATACTTTGTACAAAATTCTTGTAGATTAATTCCTGCAGGTCCTAAAACAGTTCCAACTGGTGGAGCTGGTGTAGCTTTCCCTGCTGCGATTTGTAATTTAATTTTTTTAACTGCTTCTTTTGCCACGAAAAACACCTCCCATATTTTTAGTTTTCGCGAGTGGTACAAATAGCTTGATTCCCGCTTTTATTAAATGCAAACCATGCTTCCCACTAAATCTATATATATAAAATAAATATAGCCCCTAAATAATAACATAAAATCCTTGATATTGCAAGTATTATTACGCATTTTCTATTTGACCAATTTCTACCTCAACTGAAGTTTCTTGACCAAATAAGTCAACAAGTAAATTAACCTTCTGATTAGCTAAATCAACAGAATCAACTTTACCATACATTCCATTAAATGGTCCATCAACAATTTTAACACTTGTTCCTTCTGCAAGCTCTGTTTCAACATTCATTCTACTAATTCCCATATTACCTAAAATATTGTCTACTTCATAAGGTTGTAATGGAGTCGGCTTAGCACCTTTTCCACTCGAACCAATGAATCCAGTAACTCCAGGAGTATTACGAACTACATACCAAGCTTCATCTGTCATAACCATTTCAACAAGAATATAACCTGGAAACATCTTTTTAACTTTTTCTTTTGTAACTCCATCTTTAACTTCAACTACTTTTTCTTCTGGAATAACTACTCTATAAATATAATCTTGCATATCCATAGATTCTGCTCTCATTTCAAGCTTCTCTTTAACTTTATTTTCATGTCCAGAATAAGTATTAACTACATACCATTGTTTATCCATAATATAACTCCTTTTTAATTAAATAATGATCGGATTAGTGCAAAAACAACATCAATTAAATAAAAGAAACCAGAACAAAATAAAATAAAAACTATACTTGCAACTGAATACTTAACCATATTCTCTTTAGAAGTCCAATGAACCTTTTTAAATTCACTCTTAACTCCAGAACAGAAAATACGAAATCTTACAAATAAACTTTTCTTTTCTTCATTTTTCTTTGTATTTTTATTAACACTGCTCTTATCTACAATCTTCTTTTCTTTTTTTTCTTCACTTTTCTTTATACTGGAAGTATTATATTTATCTTCCATTACCTTTTTTCTAACTTCAGCCATATTTTTCACCTATTCCCATTTTTTATCAAAATAAAAACACTTCTGAGTGCTTACACCTATAAAATAGCATAAGAACAAAGAAATGTCAATGAAATTCATATTAAATAAGACTAATCACCCATGCAACAGCACCTAAAATAACAAGAATACCCAAAATTAGTGTTGGAAGTATTAGGAAATTAATAAATGCTGCATCTCTAAGGCCATTGATTTGAGAATAAATTGTATCATTTACTTTATCATTAGTAATTGAACCAACGCCTACATTTTGTCCATTTTGCTTCATCAATTGTTTTCCCTTACCATCACCTTCTCCAAGTTGTTTTTCTAAATCTGCTAAATCTCTATTTCTCTTTTCAAGAGCAAATTCACAAAAATAAACTGACGCGCCTCTTTGGATAACCCCCCTATAATAAGGGACATCTCCGCTAGGAATAAACTGAGCAAACTCATCAAAATTCTCTTTTACAAAATCAGGATTTAAATATTTCAAACTATTAGAATAGATTCCAATTTGTATTAAACTAGAATTAAATATATCTTCTTTTACCATTTCTCTCTTTTTGGCTGGATCTTTAGACAATTCTAATAATCTCTTAAACTGTATATGATCCTTTTCATTTTCCAATATTTCTATTTCAGTGGGATAAAAAACCTCAATACAATAACCATGATCATGAATATATTTAAGTGCTCTATCCATATTAAGAAAAACTGTCCTTAAGTCCTCTTCACTAGGATGACTACTTACCCAATCAGCTAAAGTAATAGATTCATATTTTTTATTTTTAAATGGAACCAGCTCTCCCATGTAATCACCCTACCTTAATAATATTGTAAAACAAAAAAAATAAAAAGACAATTCAAACTGTCTTTTCTAAATAATATTTTTTGATTAACCTCGCAACCTTTTTCTTAGCAGCTCTATTTTTAAATTCAACACTACTACTAGGAATATCCAATAATATACCTATTTCTCTATAAGTAAAACCATTAAATTTTAATTCAAATATACAACTATTTTCAAAAGGCAAATCTACAATGACTTTTTTTAACATATCAGATATCTCTCTAGCACAAGTGATTGAATTAATATCAGATTTAACATCTAAGTAAATACTATCATACTCATCAATAGAAATAAAATTTTTATTTGACATATTTCGTGTTAAATTAGATATATTTCTACAAAATGTTAATAAGCTTCTTCTAATACACACAATTGCAAAAGTGTAAAATAATGCATCTTTTGATTCTTCATAGTTCACAATCGATTTTTGAAAAGCAATTAAACCTTCCTGTACAAAATCATCATAATCATAACCAAAGCTATTATATTTTTGATAAAATTCGTTTGCAATACTTTTAATGATTGGAAAATATTTATCATACAAAATATCTCGACAACAATCCTCATTTTCTCTAACCATATAAATTAATTCATAATCATTTTGCCTATACTTCATTAACCCTACTTTCTATTTCGAATTACCTCATATATCATAATACCTGCTGCTACACTTGCATTTAGACTATTCGTTTCTCCATACATTGGTATTTTAGCTAAAAAATCACAATTTTTTGAAACAAGTTTTGAAATTCCAGAACCTTCATTACCAATAATCAACGCAATTTTTCCACTATAATCAATTTCACGGAAATCTACACTATTTGATAAAGATGTACCAACAATCCAAAAACCATTTTCTTTAAGCTTAGATATTGTATTAACTAAATTACTAACAGAAATAATATTAACATTATCAAGTGTTCCAACACTAGTTTTCATAACAGTAGCATTAATTTGCACTTGTCTATCTTTAGGAATAATAATTGACTTAACACCTGCTGCTTCACAAGTTCTAATTATTGCCCCCAAATTATGCGAATCTTCCAAATGATCTAATAAAACAACAAAGTCATCATTATTTTTAAAAACAAGATCAAGTTCTTTATATTGATAATCCGAAACACTTAAGATTATACCTTGATGCAAACCATTAGCCAAATTATCAATTTCCTTTTTTGTGCGAAATTCCACTTTAATTTTATTATTTTCTATTAAGGAAATTATTTCATTATCATCAAATCCATCTTGCAAAAATATTTTTTCAATCTTTTTTTCTTTTTTTAGCAAATCCCTTGCAACATTTCTCCCATATACTAACATAATACTATTTTAAGATGAAACTCATAATTTCATCTATCCTTTCTTTCTTATTAGACAAATCCAAATATCCTATAAGTGCTTCTAAGCCTGTTGCACATTTATAGGTTATAATATCACAATTCTTAGGATGAGAAGTCGTTTTATAGTTTCTAGCTCTTTTTACAACATTGATTTCCTCTTCTATTAAATAATTATTATCAATCATTTGTTGCAAAAAAGAAGCTTGTGCTTTAGCACTAACATACTTAACAGCCTCTTTTTGTAAAGTATCAACTTTTGAGATATTCTCTCCTATTAAATATTTTCTTACATAATTTTCATAAATTGTATCACCCAAATATGCAAGTACTAATACATTAATTTCGTTTACTGTCATAAAATCACCAAACTAATTATATCAATAAATAAGCAAAATTGACAAAATAAATATAAAATACAAAAAAAGTTCCCGCTACATAGAAACTTTTTTTAAATCTTCTTGAGTTCTTTTCTCTGATTCATTAAACATAGAACTCAATTGTTGAGAAACTTCTTCAGCATACTTTTCTCTATTCAATCGCTGCATTATTGGTTTCATCAAAGAAGAACAAATTACCATTTTCTTATATAAAGCCACTTCATCAGCCGACATATCACTTACAGAAATTTCATCTCTGCTATCTAACTCACACCTTGATAATTCTTCTTCTGTATAACCCTTTTCCAAACTAGTAACTGGATTAGTAACTTTTACCATAGTGTAAGACTTACTAAGTCCTCGAACACTTTCATCTTCATTAATAAAAACCTCTGTAGTATTAATAATAGAAGGATCCTTTTTATTATTTTCCGAAAATTGAATAACGATATCCCCAACACTATTAAAAATAACAACTTTACCATAAACTGAAATACAAACATTATTAAAATTTTGTTTTACCAATTCTGTCATCTCATCAATTTTTTTAAAACTAGCAACTTTTTCTTCTAATAAACAATGTTCAACAGCTTTAGCTAGTACACGACTTTTAGAATCATCATAAAATCTATAATCACTAACTTTATTATTTTTTTTCTTTTCCACCTGCATAGTTGCTAAAATTTCATCTTTTCTCATATACATCATCTATACTACTTCATAAGTAGTTCCTTCCCTAGTATCAATTAACTTAATTCCTTTAGCAAGTAACTCATCTCTTATTTCATCTGCCAACTTAAAATCTTTATTCTTCTTTGCCAATTTTCTTTCTTCAATTTTTTCAAGTATTTCCTTTTCTAAATCTGAAGCAACATCTTTTTTAGTCTCAATAGTTAAATCAAGTGATAAAACCTTATCAAAATCCTCAATTATTTTATACTTAGTGACATCAGTTAACTCAGAATCCTTTAATACATCATAAACAACAGTCAACATCATAGAAGTATTTATATCTTTAGAAAATGCATCTTTAAAGCACTCCCTATAGTAATTAAATTTTTCATCATCTACATCACCATCTTTTGTTAATGATAAAACCTTATTCCTTAATTTTTCCAAGGTGTTCTTAGCAATATCAAGTGAATTATAACTAAAAACTAATGAATTTCTATAGTGACTATTTAAACAGAAAAATCTATAATCAAGTGGACTATATCCCTTTTCTATCAATAAATCAACAGTCAAAAACTCTCCTTTAGATTTGCTCATTTTACCAGTCTCATCATTCAAATGAGCCCCATGACACCAATAATTGCACCATTTATGTCCTAAAAAAGCTTCACTCTGAGCAATCTCATTAGTATGATGTGGAAAAATATTATCAACACCACCACAATGTATATCTAAATATTCTCCTAATTTCTCATAAGAAATTCCGGAACATTCAATATGCCAACCAGGATATCCAATCCCCCAAGGAGAATCCCATTTCATATCTTGATTTTCAAATTTAGAAACTGTAAACCATAATACAAAATCATAAGGATTTCTCTTTGATTTATCCTCTTCTACAGTCTCTCTTACACCAATCATCAAATCATCAGGATTCTTTCCAGACAACTTATAATAATCTTTAGCCTTACTAATATCAAAATAAACATTTCCATTTGAAATATAGGCATAATCTTCATCAAGTAACTTCTCAATCATTTTAATATAAGTATCAATATGATCACTAGCTTTTTCAATAATTTTTGGCCTTCTAATATTTAAATTATCCATATCTTTAAAAAATGCTTTAGTATAAAAATCAGCTATTTCATAAACTGTTTTTCCCTCTCTCTTAGCACCTTTAGCCATTTTATCTTCACCAGAATCTCCATCACTAGTTAAATGACCAACATCAGTGATATTCATAACTCTAGTAACATCATAACCAAGATATTCTAAACCCTTCTCAAGAATATCTTCAAATATGTAACTTCTAAGATTACCTATATGAGCATAATGATAAACTGTAGGTCCACATGTATACATCTTAACCTTTCCCTCTTCATTAGGGATAAAATCTTCGATTTCTTTATTCAATGTATTATACAACCTCATAAAATCACCTACCTGCAGTTATTATATCAAATAAAGCATAAAAAATATACTATCTAGATTATTTAACGTTTGAAAACATAAAGTATTTTTCAAATAACATATCTATTTTCTCAAATCCATTTTTTTGATATCCGGATTCTAATTTAATTTTACTAATGATATTCTTCTTATCACCAATATTATCAATTTGATATGACTTTAATTTACTTTCTATATATTTATCAATATCTTTTTCAGTAATATTATTAAAACTTATTACCTTAAATTTATTATTCAAAAACCTTTCTCCCAAAGAATCTTTATTTTCAACAAATCCTAAATTACGAGAATTAACAGTCATAGTCATAAAGAATAAACAATTACTAATACAAATAGATTCCCCTTTAGAATTTGTAAAAAAACCATTTTCAAAAGCCTTACTAAATAAATCAAAGATATTTTTACTACACTTATCAATATCTTCCAATAAAATTACATTAAAACTTTTTAATTTAATTTTATCTAAAAAACTTACCTTATCTTCGTAACCCACATATCCTGGTGCCACACCCACTATTTTAGATATAGAATAATCTTCATTGTACTCTTTCATATTAATCTTAATAAAGTTACTTTTATCAAAAAGTAATTCAACTATCTTTTCTATCAAAAATGTTTTTCCTACTCCATTTTTACCAACAAATAAATATGGGGATATATTCTTTTCTTGAAGATAATTATCTTTTAATAAATAATGGATTAATAAATCTATAACGTCATTTTGACCATAAATAATCTTTTTTAAATATTTACTCAAATTGTGAATCTTTCTATCATACATATCACCTAAAGGTATTCCTGTCTTATTATATAAGACGTTATACACATCACTTTCTGTAATATCTATAGTACAATCCTTCATTGTACTGTCAAAAACAATACTACTATACTCATCTCTTAATTTATATTCTTCCTTTCTAAGCAACAGTGCCTTCTTAAAATTATGTTTTAATATTTCTTGATTCTTCTCATCGATTATTTTTTTTATCTTAGCCTCCCACTCACAAAGTGTATTATTTGCAAAAGAATTATTAACAGCAGTATAGCAGCAAACCTCATCCAGAAAATCTATTGCTTTATCTGGCTGTTTTCCTCTAACAATATACTTTTGTGTAATATCGATTATAAGATTACATAAGGAGTCACTTAATTTAACTGAATGAAATCTTTCATAAATTGGAACCAACTTATCAATAATATTCTTTACTTCATCAATTGTAGGTTCCTCAACAACTACTTTTTGAAATCTTCTTTCTAATGCTTTATCTTTCTCAATATATTTTGAGTATTCTTCTAATGTAGTTGCCCCTATAACTTTGATATCTCCTCTAGCTAAATAAGGTTTCAAAATATTAGAAGCATCTATCGCACCTTCAGCACCACCTGCACCAACCAAAGTATGAATTTCATCAATAAACAAAATGATATTTGCATTATTTTTAATTTCCGCAATTACTTTTGTTAACCTTTCTTCAAATTCACCACGATACTTAGTACCAGAAATTAAACTAGACATAGAGAGATTATAAATCACTTTATCTTTCAACTTTAAAGGAACATTATTATTACAGATTCTTCTGGCAAGCTCTTCTACAATAGCAGTTTTACCAACTCCAGCTTCACCAATTAAAATAGGATTATTTTTATTCTTCCTAAGTAATATCTGAATTACCCTATTAATTTGCTTTTCTCTACCAACTACAGGATCATACTTATTATCAGAAGCTTCTTTATTCATATTAACTGAAAAACTATCTAACAATAATTTCTGTTTTAAACTTGTGCTTGAAAAACAATTAGTAACAAATTTATCATATAAGGCTTCTAAATCAATATTCATCCCTAGTAAAATTCTATTAGCAACCCCATCTCCCTCTTGTAATATAGAAACAAACAAATTATATGGACTAACACACTTATTTTCATCCTTAGACGAATAAGTAGCATTATTTAATATTCTTTTTAATAAAGGAGTAAACAAAAACCAATCATTACATTTACTGCCAATTCCAATAACATTTATAA
Source organism: uncultured bacterium (assembly GCA_946560065.1). Lineage (GTDB taxonomy): Bacteria > Bacillota_I > Bacilli_A > RF39 > UBA660 > UBA3789. Next base: position 88,608 of record CAMNUE010000007.1, read on the forward strand.
GTTCTTCTTTAAAGATGTCATAAGTAATACCATAATCATTTAAAAATTTTGTAATCTCTAGATTACTATGACTAAGTATTGCTAATAACAAATGTTCACTCCCAACATAAGGATGTCTTAACTCATACATCTCTTTTTTTGCATCTACTAAAATTTTTTGAGATTCCTCATCAAAAAATAAATTCACTATATCACCTCAATATTATTTTATAGTCATTGCTTATTTGCAAGCAATAAATTACATACCCAAAAATAAGACAAAAAAAATAATAAATTGAGTCTAATAAAAATAATCTTAAAAATTCTTTCATAAAAAAAAGAAGTCATATGACCTCTTTTCTTAAACTAAATTACTGCTAAAATCATAAATACTATTAATAATACGACAAATAACTCTAACAATAATTTCCAAATTCTCTTTAACCATTCACCATAAGAAACTTTCAAATAAGATAAGATTCCCATTAAAATTAGGCTTGTTGGAGCAACTAAAACAACTAAACCATACATAGCTTGGAAGATAATTCCTGCTATTGAATAATTATCAGCATTAGTAACTACACTAGCAAAATAAGGTACAGAACTTTGGAATACATAAGCTGCATCTACATTAAATAAACCAGCAAGTATTGCTACGATAGATGTAGTTGCAATATTAAATCCTTTAGTCATTCCTAATACAGCTTTATAAATTACTAATTGGAATGGATGATATGTAGTTAAAACTAAAACTGTATAAACTAAGATTGAAATAAATGCTGGATAAAGAGCCTTCTTAGCACCTTCAGCAAATCCATCAAACATATCATTAATATTTACTTTATAAATAACACAAAGTAATAACATAACACTTACTATTGGTAAGAATAAATCAATTAGATTCCAATTTCCAAATGAATTCACAGTACCAAGTAATTTACCAAATATTTCAAATTTAAATAATTTATATTCAGTAACTGCTTTAGTAGCATCATCAAATATCTTAACATTGAAACCAGTGTCTCCCCAACTAATAAATGCTAAAACCATAATAACTAATAATAATATAAATCCTGCTGCAAATGGCCAAACACTATGCTTACTATTAACAGATTCAGGTATAAATACTTCATCATCATAAGCAGTTTCCTTAACTACTATTATATCTTCATCTTTTAAAGCTGCTTTATTATCACTCTTACGTGACTTAGAAGACTTAGTTGATGATGACTTCTTACTAGAATTCGTCTTTTTAGAAGAACTAGATTTAGTTTTAGATGAATTATTACTTTTAGCAACTGTTTTTTCAGCTTTCTTTTCTTCTACTATTTCTTCTGCTTTTTCCTCAGATTTCTTAATTGTCTTCTTTTCAATCTTTACATTAACCATATATTTTTTAATATACATTAATGTATTAAAGATTACTAAAATAATTCCAACTAATAATAGAACAAATCTAACTCCGATTTCATAATCAAAATCTAAGTTTAAAGAAGTTGTTAACATACTGATGTTTGAACTAGCATAAGTAGTTCCTATTAAACCAGCAGCCATAGACCCAACTGTAACAAATGCAGCAACAATCTTATCATATCCCATCATTAATACTAGAGATACGACAAAAGGAATAAATAATATTAAGCCCATTTGTAATCCACAAATTGAAACAGCAGCAGCCAACAACGCTACAATTACAGATAAAACAATCTTTTCCTTTCCTTTTGCAATTTCAACAATCTTATCTAAAAAAGTACGATAAGCTGGAATTTTATATAAAACTCCATAAAAACCTCCAACGACGATTATATAAAATGCTATATATCCAAAATAAGACAAAGCTGTTAAAGGATAATTTAACAAATCAAATAATCCCATTTGAACGCGTCCCTGTTCTACATACTGACCTGAAAAATAAGCAGCTGGTAAAATCCAAGTAAGTAATACGAACACTAACAAAGTTATTAGAACGACTTTTACTGTATTATGTTTTTTCATAATTAACCTCCCACTATAATTATAACTAGTGTAGTTTTATTTTACAAGCATTTACACTCTATTTTTATGAAATTTTGGTGAAAAACTTAATATATAAGATAAGTAAAATCAAACAAAAAACAGAAGAAAATTTAAATCTTCTGTCTTACTTAAGTTTAAAACTAACATAAGGACTAGTTCTATAACTATCTTCTTGAAAATGCCACCATTCTGATTTTAATGTTTCAAAACCAACCGAAGTCATAATTGAACGTAATTTATTAGAAACATTATTATTGTACTTAACCAAAGAAGAAGTATCTAAAGTATGCATAGGAGATTGAGCACTTAATTCTCTACCATTAGAATCTGTTAAAGCCAAATCAATATCAGTGCCCCTATTATGTCCAGACACTCCCTGTGCAATAAACCAACCTTGTCCCCAATAATTGCCATCTGCATCATAGTCGATTTTATTTCTAACACTTGCATTGGAATTGTATAAGGAACGAAGATTACTAGCAACCTTCATAGAGACATCATATGGACGATATGTATCATAGACTTTTAAATTATATCCTTGCTTAACAGCTTTACGATAAGCAGATTGCAATTGAACAGCAACAGGATAAAGCATAGGTGCATAATATGCATTTTTATCAATTTTAGCATTATACTTTTTCTCAAAACCATAAAGATTTTCTCCTGTGATTCCAGAAATACGAGCACCAGCAGCCTTAAACTTTGATTTGTTGGCATTGCTAATAGAATAATACATATCAGGAATTACATCTGGTAAATTAATCATTAGATTGTTTGCTAAAACATATCCAATAATATTACCTCTACGTACTTTTATATATCCTGTTGATGAATTAACATCAGAAATTATCTTAACCTTTTTTCCTGCAGGAATACTGCTAATTATTTGACCATTTTCAGATGCCTTATTTCTAACATTCAAAGTTTGATTCGGCCAAGCAGTAGCTCCATAAAGTGTTGCACTAAATTGCCCAACTTTATCTTTCTTCTTTCCATTTGGTTTTAAATAATGATAATCAACATAAGTATCTTTTAACATAACTCCATTTTTATTAAAATAATACTTATCCCCATCTATTTTTTTCCAACCAACAACAAAATTTCCATTTTTATAATAATATCTTTTTCCATTTTCATTAATCCAACCATTTTTAACTGATTGTTTTTTCTCTTCATTAGAATTATTTTTTGAAGCCTGAGAATCCGAATTACCAATACCATCTGTATTACTATCAATGACATTAATAATAATACTATCAGTTTTTCCTAACAAAGAAGCAGAAACCTTTGCACTTCCAATTCTTAAAGCCGTCACCATACCTTTATCATCAACAACAACAACAGAATCATTTTCACTAGAATAAACAACACCATCAGAAGAACCATCTACTTCTAAGGTAATCTTTTCGCCTACTTTCATAGTAGTATTAGTTGTTAAGATGTCTATATAACTTTTTTCACCAGAAATATTAACTTGAGAGACGTTCAAATTTGAATTAGTATTCAATTCTAAATTATCATCTTCATCACTTTCATTTTCTAAAGCATCAGCTTTACTACTTTCCTGATTACCAGAAGAATTGGTACCAACTACTTCAGATACTTTCTCTTCATTACCACCAACATCATTATTATTAGCTGCAGCATTAGTTATATCACTAGCTGTATCATTAGACGCATTATTGTTTGTACCATTATTAGTATTAGTACTAGAATCAAGTGATTTTGAAACATCAATATTATTTTGAGACTCATTATCTTTGTTCTGAGAATTATCCTTATTCTTTAAAACTGAATTTCTTTGACTACTAGAATTAAGATTAGATTTATCAATATTACTTTTGTTCATATACATCCTTGTAACAAAGAAAGTACCTAAGCCCACTAAAATTACCATTATCAATACCGGTATATACATATTTTTTTTATTCATAATATCCCCCTCATTGGCGCATATTATAACAGATTTTAAAAAAAAATGCAAAAAAAAAATATAAAAAAGCATCAGATTTCTAATGCTTTTTTATATTTAATTATTTAATAT
>CAMNUE010000008.1 GCA_946560065.1 uncultured bacterium
ATACATACATACATACATACATACATACATACATACATACATACATACATACATACATAAGGCTACAAGAATTAAAAATTCTTGTCAATAAGTTAAACATTATTTTATCAACTCCATTCGTCAACTATGTCATAATCTAAAATTTGATTCCCACTTTCAAGAAAAACTGGAACATTAAATTGAAAATCTTCTTTTCCCCAGTCGAAGACAGGTTCTCCAACAGAAACGGTCTTTTTACTTGTTATAGTCATCAATTTATCAGATGCAACTAATTCAAAATCATATTCTTTTCTGTAGTCAAAAACTGTACCTAATGATTTTGCTGTAGTTCCATTGTTATAGGTATCATTGATTTTTGTTGGAGTTATAGTTGTATAGCTACTCCAAGTAGAAGAACTATGTTCTTTGTACCTATACTTCAAATTTAATGTATTTGTAACACTTCCAAATGTTTTATTGAAAAAGTTTCCATTGTATTCCAAAACAACTTCATTGTTAGTCGGTTGACTTCTGTAAAAATTTGCATTTAAGGATAACTTTATATAATCAACTATTGTAAGAGTTTTTTCAATTGAATTAGAAACACCTCTAGAATCAGTTGCACTTATTGTGAATTTTCCTGATTCTACTTTATTAATTGTTCCATTATCTGTTAAAATTTTTCCGTCTCCACATGTAATTTTTTTACTTTTTATTGTTGCTTTGTTTTTTGCTGTTGCTGTCATTGTTACTTTTGCATTTGAGTAATACTTTATCAATTTTGTATTTGAACCTGTTAAGTTAGTAACAGTCGTATTCGTATCAACTATTGTAGCCGTTATTGTAGGTTTATTTTTTTCTGCATCTACAGAAACTTTAAATGTAGTTGTTTTACTTCCGATTGAATTTGAACCATTGAAAGTTTGACAAGTTAAAGTACAAGTTGCACTACTTTTTGTTATTAATTTATCGTAAAAACTCGATGGGATGGTCCAACCACAATTGGTATCAACATTTTCTGCTACTGTTCCTGTTAAACCTTCAAAACTATAAGTTATTTTATGTTTGAAGCTAGATGTTGCTCTTGATATATTAATACTTGTAGCAGCTTCTACATAAGCATCAGTTGCTGTAATTGAAGATGCCCTAGGAATGGTTGGAAGATTAATATAACCACTTGCCGTTCCACTAACAAAAGTAGTATTTAATGAACCATCCACATAAACACCTGTTTTAGTCCCATCTGCATTATGTGAAATAGTAACATCTTGTTGAACTACCCAATGATCGCCCTTATTGTATCTAGTGCCTAATCCGTTAGTCTGTCCCCAAACTCGAGCACTACCACTAGACCATGCAATATAATTATTAGTTACATGTAAAATACCATAAAATCTAACAGTTGAAGTATTGTTTGCAATACTTTGACTTAGAAGGTCGTAAGCTATTTCATAATTACATCCATTTAGATATACTCTTCCTATTGAATTTGCCATTAGCTACCACCCCCAACAAAAAAACAACCTGTACGGTTGCTTTTGTAATCTTCAAATCTTGAATTTTTTCCAATTGTCAAATAATTTCTTACTGTAATATTCTCAGCTCTAACGCCACTTGAATCGGCTCCAAGAACTTCCTCATCATCACGCTTAACGTACATACCTTCATTGTTCATTGAGTTATACATTTCTTCTCCATCCTTGGAAATATCTAATCCATTTTCATCAAAGGTATAACCTGTCGCGGTTTTTATTTTATTAACTCCATCGCTTAAAATAGAACCAACTTCGATTAAAACTTCGTTAGAAGCTAATTGAAGTGAGGAAAATTCTTCTTTTAATTGTTTTAAAGATTCTTCATTATGTTTTTGCAATGCATTTACTTCTTCGCCTGTAAGATAATTGTTTTTTAAATCTGTACTAACATTATTAATATTTGTATTTGCTTGATTTATATTTTCTTGCAGATTCATTAAGTCATCTTGAACATAAATCGAAGTATCATTCCAAGTATAGTCATCAAAATTATCTGAATCAGTTGGATTATCATCAACATAAGTTCCTTGCCATTTTGATGGTGTAGTTCCTAAAGAATAATTTTCCTGTAAACAAATTAAAGGAGTCAAATCTTGATTAATTAAATCATTTAAAATGTTTTCTCCTTCGTTTGCTGATGAACCAGTATTTTTCATAATAGTGACGCCTAAAAACGCTACATCAGATAAAGTGATTGTATTTTCATTGTTGATAGCTCCTAGAGAATTGAGATAGTTACCCTCGCTATCATAAGTCCTAATAACAAACAAATAATTGCTGTTAAAGGTATTCAATATTAATACTGAATTAGAAGAAACTTCTATTAATTCTTTTAATCTAATTCTTTGTGGATATTCTTGCTTATTTCCATCCATTCCCCATTGTCCTAATTCCCAATCGTTAGGATTTTTACTTGCATAAGATATTGGAGTACTAAAGTGTTTTCCATTTTCACTCCACTTAATATGAAAATACGAGCTTGTTCCATCTGCTCCTTGAATTCCCTGTGAACCATTATCACCTTTGATTTTAGACCAAGTATAAGCTGAATAAGACGTAGGAGGAGTTGGACTTGTTGTTGAAGATACTCCCATGTATTCTGTATCGTTGCTAGGAGCATTAGTCATGGGATTACCATCTGCATTTTTTGAGTATTTAACGTGAAAATAAGTGCTAATTCCATCATTTCCTTTTTCCCCAGGCGCTCCATCTTTTCCAGAAGTACTCAAAACTATGTCTAACTTCTTAGTTACAAGATATGTTATTCCTTTTTCGATATACTTAAATTCAATATTATATGTAGAATTAGTTATTGAATTAGAATTGCTCGTAGTAAATTTTATTTTTTCACTATCTTTATCAATAGTTATTCCATTTTCAATATCACCTATGGTAATAACTGGATTTACCTGTCTCCCCTTAAAATATGCATAAAAATTAACATTATAAACTTTATTTTCTAAAGGTAATTTATTATGATTAACCGGAATCACAATATTATATTGAGATAAATCTACACTAAAATAATTAATAGTGTCTTCTAACTCTCCTATAAGTTCTTTTGAACTTGTAACATTAGCTTCAATCTCATCTAATGAAAGCTTAAGGTTAGCTACTGTTTTTGAATTTTCATCGACTTCCTCAACAATTAATTCAATTTTCCCATCTATTTCATTTAACTTAGATTGTACTCTTCTAAGCTTTTGTGAATTAGTTAATTTACTAACATTTGATTTCTTATTACTATCATTTAAAATTGTTTTATATTTCCCATAAAATCCATTACCATATACCCATTCCTTCTGTGCGAAAGAAATTAAATTATTTACTTTTATAATATCCCCTTTATCAATTGAAGGATCACCCCAAACTTTTAATTCTAAACTTTGATAAGTTAATCCCTCTATAACCTCAAATATTCTATTAACTTCTTCTTGAGTGCAAGAGAAAGGAGAATCAGAATCTAAATATATTGTTTCTCCACTATCATCTCCAACTTCAAATTTCTGAGTTGCATTTTCATATATTAACTTACTTATAGTTCTCTGCTTATTTGTTGTATATTCTCCTATTTTGTTTAAAGGCAGATTTATGGTGTCTACTTCATCGAATGATTTAATCTCTAACTTTCCATCTCTAGTTATACTAGCAAATCCCCCACATCTTTCACTTATTAAAGATAAGTAAGTCCTAGCTGATATAGAATTGTCGTAAACATTAACTAATATATCACCATTAACAATGCTTTCATTTTTTAAAACAACTCCACATTTTTCACAAATATATTGTAACAATTGATAACGTGTACAAGGAACTATTGAACTAAAATCTACTTCAATATTAAATTTATCCATATAATCATATAATGTGAATTTTGTATATAATTTTGAATTATTATCTACTTTTTTCACAATATATTTGCCTAAAGGAATAGTTTCTTCACTTGTTTCTGATAAAGAAAGAGTATAATCAATATTAACTTCTTCAAATCCACCAATTCCAATTAAAGCTTCATTATCTAATTCTAAACAAATTTCAGATATTGCTGCACCACCTAATGCAAAGTAATCAGTCTCAAAAATATTTTCTTTTAAACTAAAGCTTCTAACATAATCATTATTGATTAATTTGTTGTTGATTGTTATTTTAAGGGAATGATTACTATTTTCATCATAAATTAAAGTCTTGTAATTTTCACTTGTTAAGTAAGACATATTTATTGACCGCTCACTTTCTCTTTTTGTGAACAAGTAAAAGATACTTTCCATTTAGTTTTTGTACTTTGTTCTATTTCATCAGTAGAAATCATATTACAACTTCTTTTAGCACATCTAAAATTAGCATTTAAAATTTTCCCTCCTAGAATTGGGCATTTTATTTCAAGTGGCATTGGATTAATCCATGTTAAAGCCATTATGTGTTCTGCTTCTTCTTCAGTTAAATAATCAAAAGAAAAAGAGCATTTAACCATGCCCTTTGCTAATGTCCTATCTATCAAACTTGCATTAATTGTAGATCTGTAGCTATCTAAATCTATATCATCAATGTTTATATTAAATTGGGAAGGAGATTTTTGAACCTCTCCATTAAATTTCCAAATCATTATTCTACCTCCTTGATAACAGATACTCCGTTACGCTCACTTTTATCGTTAATATAGTCTATAGCATCATCATAGAAATTTTCTCCAGCTACATTTATACAAAGTTTATCTATTCTTGTTCCATTTCCTTCAAACATAAATTCACTTAAAACATCTCTAAATGACATCTTCATCATACTTACTGGTGAAACAATCTCGGGATCATGTCTAGCATTAGGATATTCACCAATAATTGCATGAGTTTCTTCATATGCTACATCTCCTGTTGCTAACCTTGGAAGTTTTACTGTACTAATTGCTTCAAAACTAAAGTTCTTGATGCCTACTGCTTTAAGTACAGAATTACCTAAATTTCTAAGTGGTTTTAAAATTGAATTTAAACCCTTTATAACTATATTAATCATACTTTCAAATCCAGCAATAATTGTATTAATTATTCCAGATATTACAGACCAAATACTGTTCCATATTCCTACAACAATTGATTTGATACCATTCCAAGCTTTACGCCAATCTCCAGTAAATACGCCACTTATAAAGTCAGCTATTCCTTTAATAATATCTATTATTCCACCTATAAATCCCATTAATCCTTTTATTACGGGCTCTAGGAGATTCTTAATAATTTTTATTATTTCATCTACTACTGGTTTTACAGTATTCCATATATCCATTATTGCATTAATTATAGAATTTAATGCTGGGATTAATTTATCATCAATAACTGGTTTAACATATTTACTATACATTTCTAATAGCCAATCACACACATCTTTAGCAATATTAAAAATATCTTCAATACCTTTGAATATTTTATCAAGAGCTTCTTGAAATTCTGGGCTTACTACCCATTGCAATATACTATCAATTATTTCATTAGCAAATTTTTGAATATCATTAAAAATATCACAAATTGCTTGTAATATTCCTTTACCACTATCTCCATTTTGCCATGCATGTGTAAACGCATCAGCAATAGCTTCTATGCTATCATAGAACATAGTTCCAAATTCAATAGCATCTGAAAATATAGTAGTAAAAGTTCCATTTGATGCAATAGAATTTATATCATCTAAAACCACATTAATAGCTTCATGAATTGCGTTCCAAGAATCAAACATACTTTGTACATAATCAGTTCCAGCACCATTATTATTCCAAGCTTCAGATAATGCAGTACCTATATTACCAATTAGATTAAATATTTCTTGAAAAGTTATCAACCAATTACTAACAAATTCAGTTCCTGTTCCATTAGTCCAAACTTCCATGAAACTACTACCTATTGATTTAGCTGTTTCTTTAATTCCTTCTAAGGCAAATTTCATGCTTTCAATAACGTTAGCACCTTCTAATTCCCATGCCTCTTTAAATGGCTTAAATATATCAGATAAAATGCCTCTAATTTTATCTAACATTGCTTCAAATGGAGACATATCAATTGAATCTGTAGTTATTGGAGTGAAATCAGAGCCTCCACCTCCACCTGATCCTGATGAAAGATTATCAATGTCATCTATTCCAGATAATTGTTTACTAGCGCTTGCAGCACCCTTAGTAGATTTAGCTTGTTTATCTAACGCCTTTGCATTAGCACGAGCAACTAAATCTATTCCAGTTAAAGCTTTTACAAAAGTTGCAACTACACTCACTAACTTAGTAAATAATCCAACTACATATTCTATTACTGGTGCTAATAAACTTCCTAAAACATTCCAACAATTTTGAATTGATGCACTTAATTGAGTATCAAAACTTAAATATTGTTGTGCTGCTCTACTTATAGCAGTAAAAGCTCCACGTACACTCAATAAAGATAATGCGAATTTTCTAATTGATTTTATTCCATTAGAAAAGCTTTTTCCAATTTCGCTTAGTCCTTTACTTCTATTTTTAGTTTTTTCACTTTCAGTACCAGCATTTCTAATTTTATTTATAAATTCTCCAATTTTTCCTATTGGTTTACTAATAGAATCTTTTACTTGTAAAAATGAATTTTTTGTAACCTTACCTACATTTTGGGCAATTGGAGATACTTCACCAATTTTTTGTTTAATAGATTGAAGTTTATTATATATTCCATCAGTTTTAATTAAAAAAGCATCTCGAATATTTTCTCTTATTTTTCCAAATCCAACTCCAAATTCTTGTACTTTTACTTTCACTTGTCCTAGTAAAGAACTTGAATCATTTAGACGGCTTTTCATTTCATCAATTGATTGTTTTATAATTGGTATAGTTTGATACATTTGCATACCAATTGTTTTTATTTGTTCTCTAATAGTTAAAGTGTCAAAGTTTTTTAGATTATTCTCTAGTAGCTCAAATTGTTGCTTTGCACTATTTGTAGTACTATTTATTGAATCGTCAAATGCTTTTGTATTGGCTTTTGGAATCGTTACTTCATATTTCGTATCAGCTGGATCACCTAAAGCATTAAGTGGTCCTTCATCTTTTTCTTCTTTTTCTTTTGATAGTATAGCTTGATTGTATTTTTCATTAAAATCTCCTTTTTCTGGAGTATAATCAAAACTAACACCATCCATAGTAATTTTTATTTTTCTTAATTGATTTTGAGCTTCTTTTAAATTATCCAAATTAATAATTTTATCTTGTCCATTAATGAAAACTTTTCTTGCTTCTTTTTGAACATTTTTGCATTCTGATTTTGCATTTTTTAATGAATCACTTACTCCTTCAAAATAGTTCTTATCATTCATACTTTTAAATTCTTTTTGTATTGAATCAACCATTTTAGAAGTTTCTTTTGTAATTCGTTGCAAATCTTTTTTTACTTCTTCTACTTTTGCTCGTACAATTATATCTATTTCTTCTATAATCTTGTTATTATCCATGTGAACCTCCTTTCTATTTCATACTTCTAAGAATTTTTATTTGCTCTTCTGGAGTTTGCTGATGATAAGTAGGTTCTAATTCCTTTTCAAATAAACTTTTGAATGTATTTCTTACTAGACTTATTCCTTTAGGTCTTTTTCTTCCAATAACATCAATAATCTTGTTACCTAAAGCATCAAAAAGAACTATATTTTTTTTATAGTCCTCTTCACTTTTTGAATTATTTGATTTTACAAACACATATAGTTCTCTATAAGTACAATCCCAAAACTCACTAGGTTTCATTCCGTACTTATAACACAATGGCTCTATTTGATAAATTAAATCTTTATAGTCATTAGATTCATCTATCCTAAGTAACCTTTGAATTCTTCCTGTGCTATCGTATCTACTGCTTTTTGTGCTGATTCTTTCACTATCTCTTTGAAGTCGATGTTTATCATTGGACTGTTCATTTCTTTTTTCAATTCTTCCTTGCTCATCTTCTTTTTGAAAAAACCCATCTCATTAGTCACCTTTATAACTTCTTTATAAATATCTTCGTATGACATATTTTCATTTTCTTTTAATTCATCTAAATAATCATAAACTGAATCAACCGATTTAAAGACAGAACTTTTGTCTTCATATTCAGCGAAAGCTTTTATTAACTCTGCTAATACTTTTAAATTTATATCTGTTAAACCTCCAAATATTAATTCATTTAAATTTTTTGCTTTTAATCTTTCAGTTAAATTTATAACCTTTCTTGTTCTAGGTATTAATTTAAATTCTTTTTCATCATATTTATAAATCATTTTTTCCTCCTATATAAAAAAAGACCCCTACGCTGTTGTAGGGAATCCTTTTGTCTCATTAACTTTGCTACTTCTATAAATAGTTAAGTTTTCCTTTAATAAATCATCTATAGCTATAGTATCCATACCCATATCACAAGCACCAGTGAAATTAAATACTAATGGTTTTCCAGTTGTAGTAGCAGTTGCATCTGGTAATTTTATAAACCAAAAAACCTCTTCATCACTATTAGCAAGAGTCGTCAATGTGTCATGTTGACTTTCTGTAAACAGCAATGGAATAGTTAAAGTTTCTGCTTTTCTACTACCTTTTGCTTGTTGCTCTTCTTCTAAATCAAGTGCATTATAAGTAATTGCTTCTTTTGCACTCTTTAGAGGTGGTATTTCTTGTACATAAGCTACTTGAGTTTTTTCCCCAGTTAAACTTGTCGCATACCATAATGTACTTAAAGTACTAACTTTTGGAGTAGTTCCATTTTCCATAATATCATTCCTTTCCATATAAAAAGACATCTATTAAAATGTCTTATTTCACTCTTTCAAATGTGTTAGTTAATCCATTATAATTAACTTCATATCTTCCACCATATCTATGTTTCTTTGTAACCTCATCATACAAATCAATTGATCCTCCGATTTGAATAAAATTACTATCACGCAACTTTTTATTTGTATCTTGGAATAATTTCATTGATTCATATTTTGAATTAGTCCACCACTCAATTGATATGGAGAATCTTGTATAAACTGGGATATTATTTTCAGTAAGCTTTATTGACTGCATTGGATTATTAACTACACCAATAGGAAAAGATTCCTTTGTATCTGGATTATTTAAAGTTATATTTCCCAATGATTCAATTTGTCTTACAACATATCTTGTAAATTCTTCAATACTCAATTCATACATTTTATCACCTTAATTCTTTTGCCATAGCACTTGCAAATATCTTTACTGCACTATCTTCTAGTTCAAAAGCAGTTGGTCTCATAAATGGATATGGCTTAGTAGCAAACATAATATAAAATAATTCACCTTCAATGTTTATTAATCTTTGTGGGGCAAATTCTTTTCCTTTTTCATCTGCTATAGATTTAGGTAAAAACCAATATTTAAAACCACTTTTAAGAAATGTCTCTGTATGACCTATGTGAGGTAATTCTGCTTCTGTTCCTGTTCCATATTCCAAAAACATCGCATAATCAAAATTAGTATAAAGTTTACCTTCAATACCAAAATTTGTAACATTCAACTCAAATAGTATTGAGTTTTCATCCTTACTACCTCTTTTATTTTTTAGTGCAATTTCTTTTGCATGTTTCATGACAGTTTCCATAGTTGTTGGTAAAGCCTTCTCGATGTTATTAATAATTCTTTTACTATAATTTTTTCTTTTTATGGTACAAGAATACATTCCTAATCACCATAATAGATTTCGCAAGTATAAGTAGTTGTTTTCCCTACTTTAGGACTTGCTATTACTTTATACTTGGGACTTTCTAAGGCATAACCATTATTATCAATCTTTAGTTCATAAAGTGAAATTCCATCACCTTTTTCAATATCAATTGTATAATCTGTTCTAATTTTCAATTTGTCATAATCAATAGTTCCAGTCTGATTAATGTCTAATTCATTAATATCTTGTTGAACATTTAACTTTTTTTTGAGTTTATATTTCCATTTTTTTAATGTTTCTCCATCAACTTTTGTAGTTTCTAACTCATAAACCCAACAATCTACTAAATTTTTAATTAGCATTTTCTTTGATGTCTTCTTTTCTTTCTTCTTGCACTAAATCAGATTGTTCATTTTCTTTTATTTCGACAAAGTTTTTATCTTTTTCAAACACTTCAATAATGGATGGAGTATTTACATTATAAACACTCTTATCTTTTCTATTTTTATACTTTTTCATACTATCTCTCCTTACGGTAATAGTCTTATTTCTCTTACATCTATTCTCAGTTTTTTTTCTATATCTAGGTAAGAAGAACTAATTCCACCTTCACTAGATGAATTTTTTCCTTCATCTCCTCTTCTCATAAAAGATGATTTAACTGCATCATAAACGTATGGTAATAATTTTTTATCAGTTATTTTTCTATTAGAACTATCAGAAGCTTTTTCTAGATAAACCTCTAATAATTCTGTGAGTAATTTATCATCACTTTCATGATAATTAACTGATATATCATTTTTTAAAGAATTTATAAAATCTTTCTTTATTTTTTCAATTGAATTATCCATCTAATCATCTTCTTTCTTATTAAAATTGCGACTAAAAGTACATAATAATACTTTTAGTCTAATTCTTAAAGTTTATTAAACTTCTGTAGAAACAATTCTAATAACAGGTATTAATTGATGAGGATAATATTTAGTACCATCAGAATTCTTTGCTAAGCCCCAGTTTGCTCCATCTGCAAATTCTTTATCTGTTGGGGAATCAGTTGCAACATTTTTCTTTAAGAAACTAAATCCTTTTGGATGTAAAACCTTTCTTTCACGATTAATTAAGTCAACCTTTCCACCTTTTTTGTATGGATTTCTATATCTTTCAAATGGAACATCAACTGGTAAATCTTCATCACGAATGAATGTTCCAGCACCTATACCATAAGTTACATATTTTGTTCCTGTTATAGTAGTAGTTTTTTCATAATAAGAACTTATATCTGCAACTTTTGGTGAAGTAACTTCAGTATATGTGTACCCAGCACTTGCACTTCCACTTCTTGTATAATATGTTTTTTTATTATCTAAAGCAGTGTCAGTAGTAGTAGCATATGTATCTGTAGTAACTTTCATTGTAGTTATAGAATCATCAACTAATACAAGTTTATCTCCCCATTGTGCTAAGTTAGAGTTCTTTTCCATACCATTTTCATCAGTATATTTCATATACTCTAATAGCTTTTTGTTTCTTAAATTATTAGCAATCTTAGAATGCATTATTGTAAGAATAGCACCTTTGCCATTAAAGTCTTTATCTCCTAATGCCTTTTGAGAAGCATCATTTAAAGAATTTTCTGCGATTTTTCCTTCAATTTCTAACGTATGTGCTTCTGCAAATTCATCAGCACCATCAGTAGTAGATGAGAACATACCTTTAATTATAGAAATTAAAGTATCTTCACGAATATCTACCCATTTTTCTCCCATTCTTTTAGCAAGATGTTCTCTAAAGTCAACACTCTTACCAGCTATTTCATTAGCATAGTCATATTCTCCACCCACGAGCGCACGTCCATAAGAAGTAACACCATATAGATAAGAATCTACTCCTTCTCCTTCTGATAGATCAGATACTCCATCATAGTTTTGAGCTTCACCTTTAAAATCGCCTAATATTGGTAAAACTGCATAAATATTACCAACTGAGTTTCTAAAAGTATCATTTACATTTTTATCTGCAGTAAAGATGTTAGCATTGATTAACTTATTTTCACGTGTTTTAGCTATTTCAGAAATATAAGCACCAAAAGCTTGAGCATTTACTGCTTTACCATCATAAAATTTAATTACATCAGTATTCATTGACTTTCATTCCTTTCTTATTTATTGAATTTCTCTGCGAATTTTTCATATCCAGTTTTATTATCTTCTGGTTGGATATTTTCTCCAGTTTGTGGAGCTGATTCCTTTGAATAGTTTTCGATAGCTGTAGTCTTAACTGATTGAAACGCCCTAGAATAAACTTCAATCTTTTTATTTATGCTTTCTGCTGTTTCATTCTTATAATCAAGTTCTGACATTACTTCTACTGGTATTCCCTTTTCACTAGCTTGTTTTATTGCTTCGCTTTTTAAATCACTAGCTTGTTTTTCCAAATCTCTTTTTGATAGTTCTTTTTTTAGATTTTCAATTTCATAATCTTTTTTCTGAATTTCATCCATATCAGCTAATTTTTTTGATTCAGCAACTTTTTCAGCTTGTTCTTTATCCCATTGTTTTTTTGCATTTGCTATAGCAGTTTCTTGTGCTTTGGTTAATCTTCTATCAAATTCAGCTTTATATAATTTATCTTCTAAAATTTCATCCAAAGTCATAAGTTCTGCTTCTTCTTTAGAGTTTGAGTTTTTATCTTCCACCTCTTCTTCTGCAAATTGTTGAATATTTAATTTCAATCTTTTTTCTTTGTTATCCATACTTTTTCCTCCTTGCCACCATTAAGTTTGAGTTTTTATCTTCCACCTTAACGTTTGCCATTTTTCAAACAAATTAGGGATTTACCCCACAAAAAAAGTCGATAGTAATATCGACTTATATAACTCGTGACATATTATCACGGTTAGGACATCATCTATTCTAGATAGAGATGTATTAGTGCTATCTTATAAGCACTGTACTAATGATATTGTTCTAATTGATCCTAGATATAAGGTAACACTAGGTTTGCACTCACTTCACATAGTCTTATAAATTCATCGAAACATTTCTTCATTATGCTATGTTTTTGGAGCTAAGCCTTATATTCAATTAAATAATCTTACATATCATTAGTACACTACCTATAAAATGGTAGACGAGGTAGGATTTGAACCCACGACCAAAGAGATATAAGCTCTTCACTCTAACCAACTGAGTTACTCGTCTATATTGGTTGCAGAGATGGGAATTGAACCCACATTCTACTGGTTATGAGCCAGTCGAGTTAACCGTTACTCTACTCTGCGATATTATGGTGTGGAATACGAGACTCGAACTCGTAACATCTGTTTGGAAGACAGAAAGTTTACCTTTAACCTAATTCCACATTTAGTGTAATCTCTAAACCAACATTTCGATTACGTGCCTTGCCCATTTAAGCTGCTAGGAGGTGACCTGTCAACATAATACAACATTAAAGGAGTGTCATTTTTCTCTGCAAGGATTCCATATTTTTATTAATCAACTTTTATCGCTTTATTTTCCCACTTTTTATACGCATCTAAATATAATTCTTTCTTATCTCCATTATAAGTAAGTTCGTAGTACATTCCATCACTTACAGTTGTACTAACCATTGCCTTATTGTTTTGAAGTGTTTTACAACTCCAAACTATAAAAACATTTTCTTCTGTTATCTTATATAAATCAGTTTTTTCTGCATTTTCATTAAAATATTCAACTATTGTTTTCTTACATAAATTTTCAAAAACATTATTCTTCATTACTTTTTCCTCTCTCTTTCATTCTTGCTATATCTGTTTCTTCATATTGTGTTAGATAAGTTATTGTACTTCTACACCAATGAAAATGATTGTTTATAGGTGGGAGATTATCTCCTAATACCAAACCTTTAGTACTATAAGTTACTATTCTTTTATCTATATCGGAATATCTTTGATATGTATTTACTTTATCTAAATAAAATATTTGATTATTAAGAGAATCACACATTTTAGTAGTTTTATCATCTATTTCTGCAATAAATCTGCAACTTCTTACTCCATTTTGTTTTCCTGCTTCTAGATAACCTAAATTTAAATAAGATTCAAGTATACTTTCAATTGTTCCACTATATTTATTACCATTTACACAAATGTATTTATTTCTACATTTTTTGAAAAAATCATCATAATTTCCAATAAACAAATCAATTTCTTTCTCATGTTGTATTGACACTAATATCTTTTTATTTAATTCTTGTGCTATTGATAAATCTAAAGCCCACATATAAGCTTCTCTTGTTCCATATAGCAAGGGAATATTGAGTATCAGATATAGAATTTCATCATCAAATAAATTTTTCTTATTTTTCTTATTTATTACTTCTAAATCCTTTATACCTAAATTATAAGATTCCTCAACAACTTTACTATAAAGTTTATTTTCATACGAACTAAGGTTTTGACGTTGTTCATAAATTGACAAATATATCATTGTTTCAATTAATTCTCTATAGATTATTACTTCTTTATTAAGTATATTGAAGAGATAAAAAAAGAAATAATTCTCTTCTATCTCCTCACCTAACACTTCTTGAATTTTACTATCTATTCTTTTTTTTCTATTTTTAGGAACAATCTTATTCAAATCTTCATATGATATGTTTAATGAATCTAACATATCTTGAAGTCTTTCACGCATTAATTGATTTTCTTTTTCATATTTTTTTAAATATTCATTTAAATATTCATCAACATAATTCCATCTAGAAGCAAGTATTTTATCATTATTCATTTAAACACCTACTATTCTTTGGGCACTTTTTCTTTTTTCTTATCATCATTATTTTCTTCTTTTTTTGACTCTATATCTTTCATAATTTCCTTGTCATCTTTTTTAGTGCTTATTTCTTCTTTTCCTGTTTGCTCTTGGATAGAACTATTATCAACCTCTGCACCATTTTCTTTAAATTGCTTCATTCTTTCAATATTTTGTAGCATATTTTCTTCTGATTCACTTTGCTTTTTAGCAAGTTCATTTTTTGGATCAAGATCATCTGGTAACATACCTATAATTGTCTCATCACTTAATAAATCTCTTAGAGATAATGCTCTACTTGTTTCACTAGATGAATCACTTGGCATATTTCTTAGCAACGTTATTTGAACATTTCTAAAATCATAATCTTTGTTCTTATCTTGATTAAATTTATTAAATATAAGTTCCCAACGTCTTAATAGCCCCATTTTAAAATCGCTCTCTGCATCAGTTATCAATTGCTGCAAACTAAAAAACTTCTTTTCTAGAGCTGAATTATTATCAGCTTGAGTAAATCCTAAATCTGTCATGTTAGGAATAAAAGAGCATAAACATATTAAATCCATTAAAGTCTTTTTATGATTTTGTAAAGCATTATCATTTACTTGTTTTAATACCCAATCTAAATCTCCACCTTCTTGCAAATATCTTACTCTTGAAGTTAGAACATATTCATCCTCTAAAATTCTAGCTGGATTTAGTACTTCTTCTCCTCTTTCATTTGTGATTGTTATAGGATTTTCTGGAGTATATCCCATAACTTTTAGAATGGCTTCGTCATTATATTTAAATGTGTTTCTAGAATTTTGAATAACTCTTTCATAAGCACTTATTAAGCTATCAACATTTTCAAATATATTTAAACCATGTTCATTTTCTAAAGCAATTACTTGAAGATCATTCCATTTATTTTCTTTAAAAGCTTTCTTATCTTCTTTAAAAAGCGACTCTTCTCCAAATTTTCTTTGATACTCTTCTTTATTACTAAATAATTCTCTTTTTTCTGGAGTGTCCATATAGTAACGTTTACCACTTTTAGTTGTTAATTCAACCATAGTTTGATATTCTCCATTTGCTAATGTAGTTCTAATAATTCTATATAAACCAATCAAATTCTTTGGTATTGAATAATCCCATATCGCAACTGTTTCTAATGCATCACTTTTTGAGTAAACAATTTCTGATTGTTCATTTTTGTAAAGAATTTCATAACAAGCTCGTTTAACAAAATAATCAAATGCTAAACTAAAAAATTCTTTTCCATCGTCGTTATAATCTGTTACATGTTTGATAATAAACTCCATTTCTTTAACTTTCTTCTCATCATTCGGAGCTTTATCAAATAATTCTTGATTCAACTTATCAATATCTTTGTCATAAGCTTGTATTTTATATACTGGAGGTTTCCCAGCGAAGAAGCCTACTGCCATAACAGACAAATAACGTTGCAATGGTACTTTAATATCATTATCATCTAAACTTGCTAGTTCTGAATCATTATATTTTCTTCTAAATTCTTCATAAAGTTTTCTCCTTGTATCTAATTCCTCTTGTGCACTAAAAAAGAGAGTTGTTATACTCTCTTCACGTTCTAATAGTTTTTCACTAAATCTTAGCATGATTTCACTTCCTCACAAAAAAACACTCTATTGAGTGCCAAATTCCTTTTCAATTATCTTTTTTATATTTCCACTTTCATCAAAAATGGATATTTCATTTGGTATATTATATTTAGTAATTAAATCCCTAGATTTTTCTAACAATTGATAAGCTTCCTTTTCATAGCCTTTCATATAATCAAATTCAATTTTAAAATCTTTAGGTGATTTTATAGTGTGTAAATTACTATCATTGTACTCAATTATTCTTATAATAGAATGAGACTTTCTTTTCTTTTCAAAATCAGTAACATCATATGTATTAAAACCATATAAATATTTCGATAATGTTTTTGCTACTATTATTAAACTATCAATCATGCCTATTCTCCTTTAACAATTACTTTACTTCTATTTAATATAACGTATATTGTTGAATCCTTTCCAGTTGTTTGGTTATGTAATGTTTTCTTTATTATATCATAATTTTCTAATATTGCTGTAGAACTCTCATTCTCATTAAGCATATCCATTATTGATGTAGTTTTATCACCATAATCATTATAATATTTTTCATAATTGCTAGTATATTTATCATAAGCTTTAAAATGTCTATTCATTCTATTTTCATCGTATTCTATTATTCTAGCATTTTTAGGGATTGCTATTTCTACTACTTTTCCATAAGTATCAGCGTCACCTTTTTCGGTTGTGGTATAATGTCCAACTCCAAAAGCTGTTTCTCCATCACCATATTCATTTTTACCTTTTTTAAATTGTTCTATATATTCATCTGACGTTTTCTTTCCATCATGAAAACCTCTATATACTTTGATATAGTCTTTATCTGATAACTCATCAAAATCTTTAGAACTTAATAATTGTGGTGGATTATTAAATCCAATATCTTCTTGTAGAGCTATACATAAATTTTTATCAACCTTTTCACTTTCTTCAATTATTTTATATAGCTTATCTTGATTCTTATCTATATATTCTAATTTATCTTCAAATGTTTCTAATGATTTTCTTTTCACTTTTTCATTTTTATTAAATTGTTGCCTCAATTTTTCTTGTATTTCTTTGCTTCTGTTACTTGTGAACTTTCCACTTTCTTTCATAGCATCAGTAAGACTTTGCCCATCTTTTATGAATATTCTTCTTCCTTTTACTGTTCTCCATACACCATTATTAGACATAATTCTTACCTCCTAACTGGAATATTAATATATTGATTGTTACTCATAGTCATCTTGTTTATTGGTTCATATAATGATAAGCCTACAGCATCAGCTCTATCTGGTGAATGAACTCCACGTTTCTTCATATCTTCTTTTTTCTCTAATCTTATAGTTCCATCCGATTCTATAAAGTACTTTCTATTAGATAGTTGATTTATAAGTTCTTCATCATTAATAATTTCTAATTGTTCATTCTTAAATTTACTTCTTATATTTCCCCACATCAATCCTGTAGAATTTTTATATTCAATCGGTTCATTATAATTTACTTTACCTCCAGCACTACCAAAGTGACATTCAATAGCAATTGCTTTTAATCCATTCTGTGATATTACCTCTTTTAATCTATCATATACTCCAACTCCTAAACCATCACAGTCTATTTTTACTTTAATAGTTATGTGTGGATATTTTATATTTAAAGACTTTATTATATTAACTATTTGTCCAGTCAATTTCATAGTGTCATTGTGTTTAAATGTGTGAAGTTTAGCTATTTTATTTTTATTATGTGCTTCTGCTACTACTGACTCATCATCACCAAATCTAGCAACATCTACTCCTAAATCAATGCTGGTAACATCATAAGTTTCATTACTGAGAATTCTTATAATGTCTCTGCCTATAAAGCTATCTGGATTTGCTTTTGGAAAATCTCCAGCTACCCTAACTCTATATACATCAGAATCAACTCCAAACATCTCAATTATCATTTTGACATATTCTTTATCTACTCTTTCACTTTTAGAACCATCTATTGTATGTCTGCGATACATATCAGCTTTATTTGTATGTGATTCATAAAAAAAACCCCTCAATTGAGTAGGATTTCCACACATTAATAATTTAGCATCCTGTGTACTTAGTGATCCAAGAACTGGTTCAAATACTATATCTGGTACACCACTAGCTTCATCTATTATTATTAAAACATGCTCTGCGTGTGTTCCTTGTAAAGCATCTGGCTTATTACTTGTTCTTGCTATAGCAAACCACTCTTCTTGTGCACCTTTTAAATATATCTTTTCGCTAGTCCATTCAAATTCTGCATCTAAACCTTTACTACTTCTTCTCCACTTGCTAACCTCTGCCCATAAAATATCATGTAATTGATGTTTTGTTGGAGCAGTACATAATATTTTTGGATATGGTCTTGTACTTATATACCACCAAATTATCCAACTTTCTAATGCACTTTTCCCTACTCCATGTCCACTTTTAACTGAAACTCTTGGATATTTAGCAACATCATTCATTACTTCTCTTTGATACTTAGTAGGAACTACATTCAATATATCTTCTGCAAATTCTACTGGTCTATCAATGTAATATTGTAATGCTTCAACGTTCATTTCTATTTCTCCATGCTTTTTCTATTTCCTCTACAAAAGATGTCGAATTATTAGAAGAATCAGTATTATTGTTTAATATATCATTTATGTCTTTCAACGCTGATGTTAATTGTTTTAAACCACTTCTATCAATAATTGAAAAGAATTCATTAACTTCTTCAATTTCTTCTGTTACTTCTTTTGTAGGTTTTCTAATGTCGTTATCATATTCAACTGTTTTTGTCTTTTTTGTGTTCCTAGAAAAATACTTATTTAACTCTTCTATTGAAAGATTTATCTTTTCTAATAACTTAGTAGCAGTATCTTTAGTATTGACTATTTTATTAGCTTCTTTTGTAGATTCTTTCTCAATAACTTTTTCTATTGTTTTCGCCACAATTATGTCATTTTTTTGTTTCTTCTTTGTTGCCCAACCTAAAGTGTTTTTTCTTGCATGACTATTATTCTCAATTTTCTTTTTTCTTAAAAAAGCACTTACTGACTTATAATCTCCTAATAAAAATTCTTTTTCTAATTTATGCCAGTCTCTTTTTACATTCTTTTTTCTTTTTTTTGGAGTTTTTTTTTCATTTATTTTTGTCATTACTCTATAATATCCAAATCTTTAAATAAATTAGCCATTTTACCAAACTGATATGCGAAATAGTCAATCATTTCTTCATTTGTTGCCCATCTGTCTTTACTATCTTCTGCTAATCCACTTTCATATAAAAAAGCATGAATAATCTCATGCCTTAATACCTTTCTTGAATAAAAATCTAAATCTTCTATTGATGATTCATCTCTATCAAATTTAGCTACTACTATTTCTTTAATACTAAAATCTGTATAACCATCACTCATCTTTAATTTTGGATAATCTTTTTCTAAAGCATCTAATACTACATTATATTTAGTTCCTAATATATTTATTTTCATAACATTCACCTCTCTAAAACAAAAAAGAACTAATAAGTTCTCTTTGAAAGGTTAATCTTTTTATTAATACCTTATACTAACATATTATCATAAAAAAGTGTCCATAGATGTCCATGTTATATTTTTTCTATTCATAATTTCTTTTCTTTTTATAATTTCTATATATTCTTCTACATTGTGTAATAGAATAATGAACTTTTGAAGATATTTGATTCCAGGTGTATTTCTTCGGACACTCTTCTTTGTAATAGACTATTAGTTGTTCAACTTTATCATATTTTTTTAGTATTTCTAATTCGTTGTCTACCCAGTTAACCAAATTTTGTATTTCTTCTTGAAGCCTATTTATATCTCTATCTAAGTTTTTCCATTTTTTTAAATCTTTTAAAGCAATGTATATTTCTAAAATATTTCCATGCTTTCCACCATCGACTACAATTTTAGTAAAGTCTGTACTTTTAGGATCAACCATACATTCTAATACTTCTTTGTCTCTTAGTAATCTATTTAATTCATTTTCTTTACTTTCTACTTGATAATTAGCTTCTTTTAAAGTCAACATTACACCCCATTTATTAAACTTAATAAAAAAACAAGACACTATCTTTTCACATGCCTTACCATTTGGCTATCTGCCCTACCTAATGGGCTGAGATGGATTCGAACCATCAATCTGGGATTTTCAGTCCTTACTTTTTTGCTGTAAGTGTCTTTAATTTAATTCATGTTTAACAAAGGTCTTTTTATCTATCTTACCAGGATAGTGCTTTCATAATTCCCAAAATTACAGCTCTTTGATTGTTTGCTGTTAGACCTTTTACTTTTATATTCAGCTTAACAAGACTAATTTAATGGGTTGGAATCGAACCAACTACACAATGGGTTATCAGCCATTTGCTCTACCTAATGAGCTACCTATTTTTTTGCAGAAATAGTCTTTACTTTAATCTTACTTTTTAGACAAGCCCATAAAAATTTATGATTGGAATTGAACCAATATTGCTTTCGTTATAGGAAAGTGTCTTAACCATTTGACTACATAGACTTTACTTATTTTGCAGCAATGGGCTTTAAATTTTATAACAAGAGTAACAAGAGACTTTAGTTAGCTAATTATAATACATAACTTCTTAATGGCGCAAAGTTATAGTCTTTTGCGGACTTTCATGCTGTATGTCTCTTTAATTACCTTATATTATATCAAAATTAGTCTTCATAATCAATCTTTTTCTTATAATCTTCAAGTATTTTATCAATATATGTAGTCATATTAAAATTATTTTCTAAAAGTTTTAATATTTGCAAATTATAACCACTTAAATAAATATTTCCATATTCATCAAATTCTGGAACAGTTTTATTTCTATCATCAAAATTCCACCAAATAATTTTTGTGTCAGCTCCATGTTCTTTAAAGATTTTCATTGTTTCTTCTTTTGATTGATTAGAACCACTATCAAATTCCATATCGCTTAATACAATTAAATATTGAGGATATTTCTTTAATCCTTGTAATAGTTTCATTACTGCTCCAAAATCTGTATTAGAACAATCACCAGTATACATAGAGCGATATTTTTCTTTTAATGTATTACCTGTAATTGTCATAAGTCTTGGTCTAGAACTAAATGAGATTATCTGATTCTTTGCGTAAGTTGACTTACTTGCAATAGCATAAGCAACTGAATTTGCTTTATCCATAGGTGTTCCACCTTCTGAATATCCCCATGTCATTGATCCAGAAGTATCTAATATACATATAGCATTCATTTCTACACCTATTGTTGCATTATCTATTGTTTTTTGTGCTATTACTTCTGCATTATCTTCAACGTTTCTTAAGCCTTTTGTAACTGTTTTATAAGCATCATATACATTTGTAGTTGATACGTTCACTTTTGCTTTATCTTCTTTGACTTTTTGAATATATTCATCAAATCTAGGCTTTATGTCTTCTCTTGTTGAAAATGTATGTAGATATTTAGTCATTGCTAAACTTGGTACATGTTCAAAATCAATTTCATCTACTAATGGATGTCTATAGTTACCCTTATTGAATAAATCATTTAATGGTGTACCTTCCTCTTTTTCTGCATAAGAAAGTTTATATTCAACTGTCTTGTCAGTCTTAATTAATTTTCTATATGTCTTCTTATCTAATTCCCACTCATCACACAACGCAAGAGCTATTTTCTTATCTTTTCCAGATAATCTTGGCATCCACTTTTTAGCAAGTTCATTGCCATTAAATAGTTGCATTTTTAGATACTCTAAATCTTCATCTGTTGCTATATTATACAAGTCATCATATCTACCAGCTAATACTTTATTTTTTGGACTTACTTTTGATAACATCATCAATTTTCTTCCTAAGTCTCTTCTACCCAAACCAAATCTTGGGTCACGAATAAACATTGAGAATACTTTTTCTCTTTCGCTAGTTCCAATACTTACTTCGCTTAAGTTCTTTTCAAAGTAAGATGTCATGAATAATAAATCTGTTAAATTATCTCCTGTAGTTTTATAAGACTTATCACCATTTTCTGTAAATTTTTCATTTTTTAATTTTTGAATTCTATTCATATTATCACTCCTTTAATTACCTATAATTTTTTGTAATTCTTCTTCTGTATAAACTCTATTTTTATATTCTAAATCTAAACTTTTTTCTCTTTTAGCAAGCTCTGCAATCAACATTTTTCTATTAGATTCTTCACATAACTTTTGTTCATGTAATTTATATGTCTTCAGTAGTTCATATTCATTCAATATTTCTCTTCGTTCTTTACGAAGTTTTGCAATTGCTCCTACTGCTCTATATCTTTGATTAGTATTAAGATTATTATTTTCTATATAATGATATATATCACTCAACTTACTATCAACTTCGGATTGTTTTTTTGGCAAGTCAAGATATTTATCTTCTAATACTTGCAATAGTTTTTGAACTTCTATTAATGTTTCTTTAACATTCATTTTTTACCTATTTACTAGATAATATCTTTCCTATTATTATTTCTACTATTACTGTGAAAAAAATTCCTAATACGAATCCTACAATCATCTTATCTATATACATACTTACCTCCTAATCTTCTAAATAATCATTATCTAAATATAAGTAGCCATATATAATAAAACCACTCATAATTAAGTAAAATATCCAATAAATTATTCTTGTAGCTAAATTCCATCCATCCTTAGATTTCGTGAACTCATCTATATTTGAATCATGGATAATCAATCTGCTTTTATCATGAAATTTATTATCTTTAGCTTCACCAAACACGGTTCCATAAAAGCTTTTATTAACTACTCTATAGTAATATCTTTTATCTCCAACGTGATGACTCCATCCTGTATTTTCATAAATACAATTGTCATCTATCTTATTTACTAAACTATCTATTACATTATCTTTTGTCAATTCTAGTCTATATACTGGATACTTTTTAAAATCTGTGAAAAGAAACTCTACACTACTAAATGTTATTTTTTCAACATTATTAATAATAGAATTTACATCATCCCATGTGTAATATGTCTGTGTATGACAACTCCTAGTCTTGCCACTTCCACTGCAGACTGTTCTGTGATGTCTTCTATATTCTTCTGTGATTTTCTTAATATACATATAGTCATTTTTTAGCCAAGAGTCTTTTACACCCCCATTTACTTTAAATTCTCCATAATTAATGACTTTTCCTACATTAGTATCTATAGCATATTTAAACATATCATTGCTGTTGTTTATTTTTAATGCTTTTGTATACTCTTCATTTGATAATAAATTATTTTCTATTATCTTTGAATCTATAAATAATCCTAAGCATATCAATAAACACGCTATGGGAATACATACTAATATTTCTCTTTTTGTGATTGTCATATTAATCCCACAAGTTCTTAGGAGCATCACTAGATACTTCATAATTTAAATATTCATAATCTATTTTTTCATATCCCATCATACTTGCTATAAGGTTTGTAGGAAACTTACGAATATACTTGTTATATCCTTTTACTTGATTATTATAATTTTCTCTATAATTAGCTATTAAGTTTTCTGTTGTTGCCATTTCAGTCATAACTTGTTTGTAATTTTCATTTGATTTTAATTCGGGATATTTCTCTGCTACTGCATTTAATACAGTCTTAGCTCCTTCGATATCTCCATTATCAATCTTTGTACGTGCTTGTGTGACTGCTTCTAGAGTGCTGCTTTCATATTTGTTATACGATTTTACTGTATCTACTAAGTTGTTGATTAAATCTAATCTTCTTTTCTCTTGAACTTTAATTGAAGAACTACTTTCTTTAATTTGCTCTTCTAAACTAACTATTCTATTACTTGTACCTGCAAAGACACCTGTTATCAATAGAATTATTCCTAATACAATTCCTATAATTATTAAAACTAATTTCCAACTTTTTCTCATTATCTTATACCTCCTAAAATAGCAATAATTGTTATTAGCATTATTGCAAATAAAATTATTACTGATAAAATCTCAATTAAAGAAAATCCTTTATTATCCATATTTAATTCTCCTCTTCTTTATTAAATTTATTTCCTATTACTTCAAAATTATTAGATATTCTCTTGCTTATGTTAAAGCCAGCGCTCATTTTACCTATATTCCATTTAACTGTTTTATAATGACTTCCATAAGGTCTTCCATCTTGATAATTTTGACATTTTAAAATATCTTCTTCAAATATCTTCACACCATTCTTATCTTTTAATCCTGTATATTGGCAGATTGTTTTTGGTATTACTTGATAAAATTGTTCTGTATCTTCTGTAATATAATATTTATCTTTCTCTTTACATAAAGAACCATAAATCCATTCTAAATTGTCAGTTCTTTTTGCTTTAAATAGTATCTCTCTCTATTCATATTCAAACCTACTCTTCCTGTTTAAATCCCTTTGCATACTTCTTAACATTGATGACAAAATAACTTCTTTATCAGCTTTAAGTTCTTGTTTTCTAGCTTGTTTTATACACAGTAGTTGATCGTATACATCATAAACATAATTATTTTCTCCATAAGTAGGTGTCTTAATTGGTACATAAACACCAACATTTGGATATTCATTGTATAATTCGTTTTTAATCTTTTCATATAGTTCATAAGGCATAACAAAATAGTTTTTATTACCGAAGAAAGATAATGCATTTTTACTATGAAAATCTTGCACTGATTGTTTTATTTCAAAGCAATGTATTTCTCTTTGACAGTTATACATAACACAATCCACTATCTCTTTTCCATACCAACCATAAGTACACTCAAATACGAAGAAGTCATTTCTATCATTAAATTTCTTTTCAAGTAGTCTTTCTAAGTCCTTGGTTGTTTGAGTTTTCATATTTTATAAATCTCTCTTTCAAATTGTTCTTTAGTTAGGATAGTTTTTATATCTTTAGTATTTTTTATATAAACCCATTCACAAGTATCTATATCAAAATACGAATAACAATCAGCTTGATATAGGACTTTATACCCATTAACATAGTCTCCTACTTTAATCAAATCGATTGGTTTATGACTAGGCTCTTCAATTATATCTTCTTCACACAATGAACCTAAATCGATGCACCCATCTCCGTCTTGTTTTTTCAACTTATATAAATATTTCCACTTAGTTTTATTTTCATCTATTTTATAAATTTGTTTTATTCCATTTATAGCCCTGACATACATTCCTACTTCAATTTTCATTATTTATTCTCCTGTAATTTACCACCTAGTATGTTCAAACCAAGTGGCTTAGAATTAATATAGTAAATCAGCATTCCATTATAATATAGTGATAAATTAGTTGTTCCTTCAAGTATTGTACTATTTGTTAATCCATAAGTCCTATGATGTCCTAATGCATAACTAATATCTTTGATATTATATTTTTGTTGTCTAGTTTGTTTTTTCATTACTACCTCCTACCATCTCATCAAATCAAAAATTGTATATCGTCCATTATTCTTTAAAATGTATTTTGCAATCTCATTTGCACCATTTCTTCCAATACCTTTTGACATTAATAACTTAATTAATTTCTTTCTTGTCAACTTAACATCACTTTTAAAATTAAAAGTAGACTTCATTTGTGTAACGCTAGTATTCTTGCAAGGGTCTAATTCATAAGGTGAATTACAATCAACCTCATCAAACTCTATTGTTCCCTCTAACTCCATTTGATTTCCTTTTTCATCGACCATTAGAAATTGTTGTGGCTTTAATATATTTGTATGCACTACTTCTCATCTCCTAAATGATTATCTATTATTTGTAAACACTCTTTTTGAAACTGTTTTTGTGTATCACTATCGAAGGTTTCTCCATAACATAATATTTTATCTTTTATTTCATTTAGTGCTTGTTTTAATGATACATTTTTTCTTATTATTTTATAATTTTGTTCTATCAGTTTTTTGTTATCAACTCGTTGTCTTGAATTTCTTGTATCTTTATTTTTATCCCATTGTTTTAATTTGTGATTTTCTTTTTCTAAAATAGCAATATATTTTTTAACAACTTCAAATTGTTCCTTTTGAGTAGTATATTTGGTATCTTTTAAGGAACAATTTAATAGCATATATAAAGCATCTTCTACTTCTTTTTCACTCATACTTCCTACCTTATTTTAAAAATTCATCAATGTTCATCATTGAACTACTTCCACTTGCTTTAGGAAGTTCTCCATTCCATTTTTCGATAAATTTTTCCTTAATAATATTATCTGTTAAGGTTTGTTGTTTCAATTGATTTGCTGCTTGTTCAGCTTCAGCTTTTACCAATTTTTTTTCGGCTTCTATTTTTTCTTTTTCTAATTCTTGTTGTGCCTTTAAGACATTTTGTTCTGCTACTGCTTTTTGTTCTATTGCTTGATTATAAGATTCACTAAAATCAAAATTGTTAATCGCTACTGACACACTATTAATTCCATAAGAATTTATTCTATTATTTAACGTATTATTTATATCTAAAGATATATCACTTCTTTTTGTTACTAATTCTTCTGATGTATACTTTGAAATAACACTTTTGATAGTTTCTTGTATAGCGGGTTCTAAAATTGTATTTTGATAGTCTGTACCAACTTTTTTATACAATTCTAATGTTTTTGTTCCATCAATTTGATAATTAATTGAAACTTTAATATTATTTACTATTTGCATATCTTTAGTTGAGGTAGTTAAAGCATCCTTATTTTCATATTTTTGAACTTTAATATTTATTTTAGTTATTTTCTCAAATGGAGATTTTGATATTAATCCCTCTTTCTTAGTTGTATTAACTATTTTTCCAAATCTTGTTTTAATTCCTATTTCTCCTGTTTTTATCGTGGAAAAACAACCAAATAATATAATTAATAACCAACATAGTCCAAACAACATTCTTGGTCTTATTTTCCATTCTTCTAATTCTAAATCTAATCCTAAAATTCCTATTGTAATTATTGCTAATGTTAAACTTACTATTATTAATATCATTTTTTACCTTCTTTCTTTTCAAAATAATTCTTTAAATATAGCCATCAAAACATTTACTACAATGCTATCTCCAGCTAGATGGTATAAACTACAATCACTCTGATTTCTAGATATTTTCTCAAAATCTTCATCTTTTACACCCATCAAGCGAAAACATTCTTTAGGTGTTAATTTACGTATTCTTAAATCATTTTGTTTAACCACTCCACCTCCAGCACTTGTACTGGATCCACAATTCGTTCCTAATGTTGAAAAATAACCATTTTCATCATTAATATTTTTAATATTACTTTTTACAATTGTTCCCACTTCACAATTAGTAGTAAGTGTCTGTGACTTTTCTTTTTGTACAGTACCTCTATGATGTGTCATTCGACTTGATATATCTATTCCATCTCCCATTGTTGCTTCTAGATAACCTTTTTTTGTTGCATTTTTTACTTTAATAAAATTATTAGTTGCTTGATGTCCTTCGTTTGTAACTATGGTATTTGCTAATTGCCTTTCATTTACTTTTTTTAAAGAACTTTCAAATCTATCTTTTCTAGGAAATTTAATATCATCTTTTAAAAAACATTTAATTGCATTTTCACTCAAATAAAATCTTTCATCAACTTCATTTTCTAACATATCTTTTAATTTCAGTTTTAATGGTATTGGTTTAGGAAATGTGTAAGAATAATCACCTAAAATACTTATCATAAAACATCTGTTCCTCGTTTGCGGTATTCCATAGTCAGTTGCAATTAAGTCTTGAAAGTAATTCTTATATCCTAATTCTTCTAGTTTCAATTTCCATTTATTAAAGTCATCTACATTTTTTGTGCCATGAACTTGTGGTACGTTTTCCATTAATAATACTTCTGGCATACTACCTAATTCTTTGCACTCACAAAGTATTCTTTCGACTTCCCATAACATACCACTACGTGTAGATGTATCACTCATCCCTTTTCCTCTTCCAGCTAAACTTAAATCTTGACATGGAAATGAATAAGTAAGTATGTAAGTAAACTTATCAGTATCGACAATATCTAAATCTTTACCTTCTATTTGTTGAATATTCACTAAATTTCTTGTAGCTATTATATTATTATAAATATGTCTCGAGTTCTTGCTGTTCTTTTTAATTTCATCATAAGTCATCGGTCTATTATAGTCTCTTGAAATTCCACAATTATATAAGAAATTATTAATCTCTATTATAGAAAAATCACTTGAATAGTCGTTGTTATCCTCTCCAAAATGCACATCTTTATATGCTTGAATACTTTTGACTGCCCATTCACAGATTTTCCAATGTTCAAATTCTACACCTAGGTATTTTAATGCTAATGCTTGACTTCCATATCCAGCAAAGAGTTCTATTAATCTTATTGGTTTATTTATTTTATATGTTGGATATAAAAATTCAAATATAGTACTATTCACTATTCCAATACCTTTCACAGATTGTAGATTTATAAAAATCGTTAGGTTGTAATTGATAACATTGATGATCTATTAACATATCTATAGTTTCAAAGAAAAGAATTCCTATAAAAAGAACTACAATTATTGATAAAAATATTAGTACACCTATTGTTGCTTTTTTCATATTAAATCAACCCCATTTCATTTTCTAAAGAATCTCTATTATAATTCTCCTTTTTTGTAGAGTTCTTTTCTCTATATTCTTTAGAATTTAATAAAGTATCTTCTATATAATGTCCATTAACACGGTTTATTAACTTGTCAATAAGAAACACTTCATAATTGTATAGTTCTTTAGTGATTTTTCCTTGTTCCATTTCTTCTTGCTTTTTTTGTTTTGCATATTCTAATACTCTAATAAAATCTCCTTTTTCATAAGGACTGCACTTTATAATAACCATAATTTAATCCTTCTCATATTCAATTGATTCTATTATCGACATATCAATTATTTGTTTTAATAATTCTTTTAACTCTTTTATTTCTGAATCATATTTATATTTTAATCGTAATGATATATTTACTGCTTGTTCTTCAGTTCTCATTTTTAATTTTCTCCATTCATTTCTTTAATAATTCCATTTATTAACTCTGCTAATTTTTCTCCTGTTTCATTATTCATTCTTAGCTTTTCTTGTATATAACCTACATCTTTTATGGTATCTGCCCTAAATCCATAGCTTGTATAATCTATTATGCTTACAAATAAATAATCTTGTTTTATTCCTCTTTGGAATATTCCACTTTTATTGCTAAGACCTAATTTGAAAATAATATCAAAGTGAGTATATATTTCATCTGTCCATCCTATCCCCACCGCTTTATCTTCTTTTAAAAGTTTAGCAATTTCTTTATATGTTTTTTCTCCATTTATAACCTCGTCATATTCGCTATAATTCATATAATTACTCCTCTATATAAAATCAAATATTGTTGATTGAGATTCATTCTCTACTTCTTTTAAATTATTACAACCAACATCAAAATAACTTTTCTTTAATTCACACATGATAGTTTTTCTATCCATTTTTAGTGCTTGATAACCAACACTAAATATTCCTCCAAATGGATCAAAAATAACTTCATTTTCATTTGAATACCAATGGATTAATTCTCTTATTAAATCTAACTGTAATGGTGTCATATGTTTTTCATCTTTATCTTCTTTTGCTAATTTTGTATTTAAAACATCAGTTCTTGATACATTCATCCAACAAGGACTAGCTAATTCAGTCCAATGATGGAACTCATCATCTGTGTTTTCATGCAACACATGATAATCTTGACTATCATTATCTACTTTTTGCATGATAACAACATAATCAGCCATACCAGTTCTTGTTATTTCTGCAAACTTTTTATAACTATTCCATAGAATACTTGCTGCTTTAGTTCTTGTAGCTTCTATTTGTGGATCAGTCCATACTGTTATCTCTCCATGATAAGTCCATCCATGCTTTTGGAATGCTTGAATCATCATTCCCCTAAAATCTATTAATCCCATAGCCCCATCCCTACCTTTAAATGTAGGTATTTGTTTAAGATGCAAACATATCAATCTATTAGGACGTGTTATTCTATAAAGTTCTGGAATCAAATAATCTAATTGTTCAAAATATTCATCTAAATCACTTACATTTGAAAAATCTCTGACATCATCACTATATGTATATAAATTAGCAAATGGAAAAGATGAAATTGTTAAATCTATACAATTGTTAGGAAGTTGTTTACATACTTCAACACAATCATTGTTATAAGCAATCCAATTCTTGCCTTTTTCTTCTCTCATAACCAATTTGGCAACTCAATCATGTTACTCATAGATTCTTCATGTTTAGATGCTCCTGTTATTTCTAGTAATTGAATATCTTTTACACTCAAATCCATGCTATTCTTCATTTGTCTTTGTTGCTCTTCCTTTCTTCTTATTGTTTCTAATATTACTTTTTCTGTTGAACCTAAAACTATATAACTGTTAACTTCTTTTGTTTGACCAAATCTATATAATCGTCTTAAAGCTTGATAATAATTTTCATAAGAATATGTTAATCCACAAAATATAACATTATGACAATTTTGAAAGTTCATTCCATATCCAAATATTTTAGGTTTGCTTATAAGTATTTGAATTTCTCCACTTTTAAATTTTTGGCTAGCTTCTTCTTTAAATTCATTTTTATCAGTTCCTCTAACTTCAATTGCTGTAGCTAATATTTTTTTTAATTCATCGGCTTCTTCATTCATATCAACCCATATTAAATATTGTTCCTTAGGATGTAAATCTATTATTTCTTTAACTCTTTTAACCCTATCCTTTATAGTGTTTTTCTTTTCTTTATAGAAAGATGTTGCACTCATCTGAATATCTCTAAATAATCCATGTTCAAAGTTATTATCTATTAAGTCAATATCAACTATTTCCTCATATTCATTTAATTTAGGTAATATATATCCTGTATCATCAAAACCAATATCACTTGGAGTTTCTATATTTAAAGCCCAACTACTTACCCATCTCCAAAAATCAACTGTAGCATGCCCCTTTAATCTCCATTGCCCTGTTTTCATATCATTAATAAAGTAAATACTTAATGCTTGTGCACTACTCATAACATCTAGAAAATCTGCATGATTTAAAAGTTCCATATAATCATTAGGAGCTGGAGTTGCAGTACAACATAACTTATATAATGTATTTTTAAAATGTTCTGTTATCTTAGTTCTTAATTTTCCAGTGAAATTTTTCAATATACTAGATTCATCTAGTACAACTCCGATAAATTGTGTCGTATCTATATTTTCTAACATCTCGTAATTAATAATGTTTATGCCATTTCTTATATCTTCATTATTTCTTATTATTGTTACTTCATATCCTAATTTTGGTGCTTCTTCCTTTGCAGTCTGTATTGCAACTCCAAGAGGAGCAACAATTAAAACATTTTGATTAGTATTTTTATATACTTGATAAGCCCATTCTAGTTGTTGCATTGTTTTTCCTAAACCACAAGCTTCAAATAAAGCGCTTTTTCCTTTTTTTAAAGACCATTTAACACATTCTTTTTGCCATTCAAATAATTTATCATTAATATCTTTAGTATCAATGTCTATGCCTTTAGCTACTTTGTATTTTCTTTTACTATTCAAAAACTCACTATAATTCATGACTTTTCTACCTCTTTAATTAGTTTTACTAATTTAATACAAAACTGATATAGTTGTGTTTTAGTTAGTCTAACTGTTTGATGACACTTATTTGTTTTTTCATTAAAGTCATTTTCTATCATTTGTTTTGTTAAAATATCTATAGTATCATCTAACATTAATCTTTAGTAACTCCTTTTCAATATCTTCAAAAATTGCTTGTAATAAATAAACTTTTCTACTTGGCTTTATATCGTAACTAAAAACTTCTTTAAATTCTTTTTCCATTTTTTCATAGACTTCAACTTTTTTATTGTTAATTTCTTTTTCTTTAGCTGTCATTAGCGAAAGAACTTCTCCTTTCATATAATCACTTCCAATCCTTTATTAATTGTTCTATTTGAAAATCATCTAATGTTGGAATTTCTAAGTCCTTGCAATCTGAAATTACACCATCTATTAATACTGACATTTCTTTTGTATTATATTCACTTGAACCTTTATAAACTTTATACCAATCAGCTTCTTTATTATTAATTTGTCTCGAACACTCAAATTCATAGTATCTAAAGTAACCTGCCGGTTTTTCACCTTTTTTAACGGGAATTAGAAGAGATTGTCCATATTTTCTCAATTCTTCAAAGTATATCTCTTCTTTACTACTACCTACAACATCTGCAATTCTTCCTATTAATTCCCACATATAAGAATTAGCATTTTTACTTCTTTTATTTCTGTGTTCAGTAATTTTCACATCATATACTTTGTTACTATCGAGATGAAATATTTTTCTTTTTATATCAACTACTTTTCCTGTAAACTCAATCATGATATTCTACCCACTTAAAGTCTCCAGTATTAAAGATATTAAGTTGATAAGGTTCACAATATTTTAATATTCTAAAATCTTCTTTATTATAGTTATTAGTACAATATTCATTAACTTTAATTACTTCTATATTAGAAAAATCAAAGAATTCAAAAATAGACATTTTTTTATATTCTTCTATACTTAGTGGTTTTGCATATTCACCAATAGACTTATTTAATTTACTATTTGTTTCTAAAACTACGCACATTTCTGTATTTGCTGCTCCTATTAAAAAGTGAAGTGCATTTTCTGGTTTATACTCATCATAGTTAAGAAAACAAAATCCTATAGATGTTGTTCTAGCTTGATGAACTGTATTATTTGTTAAAGTTTCTCCATTGCATAATTTAATAAATTCTAATTTTGACATAAATCTAAATATTTTCATTATCCAATCTTCCCATGTTTTCTTTCAATTCTAAAAATTCGACATTACTATTTTTGTTAAAAACATTTAAGTTCACTATAGATACAATAATTAGAATAGAGTTTGCTCCGAATAAGAATCCTCTAAGACAACTATTATTAATAAAAATATTTACAATAGATAAAATAAGTAACACACAAGATGCTGACATTATCGTAATTCCTAATATTTTTGTTAAATTATATTTTCTGTGTTTTCTTGCATATTCATATAATTCTTCATAGGTATTAGTCTCACTTGTCAAAATAGCTTTATTATCTTTACTAAAATACACCCTTGAATCTATATAATTTCTATATAGACTCCATTCTACGTTTCCTTTTTCATTAAGTTCAATGCATAAATGATAGTCATTTCCTAACATATTTCTTATTTTGCTATATTCTTCTTTCATTCTTTCACCCCCTAATCAAATGGTAATTCATCTGGATCTATCGCTATTTGTTGTCCAAAATCAGCAAATGGGTTATTATCATTTTCTTGTTTTGAATTACTGTCCTTTTTTGAGTCTAGAAATTCTAAACTATTTGCAATAACTTCTGTAATATACCTTCTATTACCATTATCATCTTCATAATTTCTTGTTTGAATTGTTCCTTCAATTGCAACTTTACTTCCTTTAAATAAATAGTCTTTTACATTCTCTGCTTGTTTTCTCCATACAACTATATTTATAAAATCTGCTTCTCTCTCTCCGTTGCTGTTAGTATGATTTCTATTTACTGCTAGTGTAAATGTTGCTACTGCAATATTACTTTCTGTATATCTTAGTTCTGGATTTTTTGTTAAACGCCCTATTAATAATGCCTTATTCATCTGCATCTTCTCCAAAAATAGAATTGACAATATTCTCTATTCTACTTTTTTTATCATTTTCATTAAATTTTATAGCACTTGAAATTATTGATTCTATTTCCTTTCGAGTGGCAAATTCTTTAAGTCTTACTATCATCATTCCTAGCGATTTAAGTAAATCTTCTTTGCTCCCTACAAGAGCAGCTGTTTCACCTGTAATTAACACAAATGACTTCATAGTCTTTTTTTCTTCTTTCTTTACTACTCTTTTAAAACATTCTTTTACTGTTGCTTGAACATCTTCCAAACTATCAAATCTTTCTTCTTTACTAATATCTTTCATATTCATTCTCCTCTTCTATGTACTTTTAATCCTAAACTTTTAGCTATTTTTAATTTTGATTTATCATTATAAAATACTTCACTCATACTTCTACTTTTTCTATTAAGACTTAACTCATCTCTTCTTTTAAATGCCTCTTCTGGATTAGTATCACATTTAAACACTTTACAAATTTGAGGTCTTACTTTATATATCTCACATATCCTTTTTTCATCATTTCTAAATGGACATCTAAAATTATTTTTTTCTTTATTGTGTCTCTTTACTTTATGTGTTCTTATATATTTTTCTATCTCTTCTATTTCTTTACTATCAAGTGGAAGAAATTCAGAACAACATTCTCCACACCTTGAACAATTTCCCATAATAGTATAGTTAGTCAATGTTGGCTCTTGATAATTTTTTAAGAAGGTTTTTGCATTAGAAATCATATGGTGTCATTTCCTTTTCTACTTCTGGAATATATTTTTTTAGCGTTTTAATTGCATCTTGTATTTGTTCTGATGACATCTCTGTATCACTTTTTACTCCATAAGTTTCTAATATTTTTTCATGACTTGAATTAGTTTTTAATTCTAAATCTTTCATTTCTTTTAGAAGGTCTAATCTATCTACTTTTTTTTCATTAGACTGTTCTATTATTTCTATACATTTCTTTAATGTTGGATTAGCCTTCTTATTAGTTACTAACCAATCTATATAATCCTCATCTTCCACCATTACATCTTTTAATTTTTTTCCTTTACACTTTCCACCTGGAAATATATAATTTTCTGCTTCTTGTAATGAAATTGTCGATTCTTGGTTATCATTATCAGTTAACTTTGACATTGATGGATCATCTGCATCTTTAACATCATCTAATGCTAACAATCCATTTAATGCATACTTCCTAGCATAACTACTTGCTGTTCCTGTTATTTGGCTAGAATCCATTCCTTTTTTATTTTCTTCTTCTCTTGCGTATGCATAATTACTGATAGAATTACTTGTTTCTACGTCTACTATCTTAGCTTCAGATTTTATATAAAATCTTTGAGCATTTATTATGTTTTTTTTAGTCATTATTCTTTTTAGTTCTTCGTTAAAATACTCTTCTTCTACTATTACTGGTTCATTATTTCCAAATACACATATTTCATCACTAAGCAATATTAATACTCCATATTTGCTTAAAATTGGCTTTATAGCTTCTAATATATCTTCACAACTTCTAAAGTTATAATTTCCAAAGCTATTATGCTGTTTCTTAGGGACTTTAATCTCGCTTTGAATTAAAGACAATTTTTCTTCTATTGATAGTTTGAATATTTCTTTTTTTTCTTCTTTCTTCTCCATATTATTTCACCTGTAGATTTCTTTTTTCTGTTAATTGCACCCCAGAAATTTTAATACCTTTCTTCAAATCTTCTGTCATACCTTTTTTAGAAAACTCTACTTTTGTAGTTGTGTATTTATCTTTTATTTCTTTATGTAATTTTATATATTCATTTAGCTTTTCTTCATCGTAAATTTCTACTATAGTTGATTTTCTATAAGAAGCTACTCCATTCATAACTTCTTTTTTGTCAATATTATTAGTAGTCATAAATGAATCTAAATAATTTTTCAACTTTTCAGATTTTTTCTTTTTTTCTTCTGCTCTAGTTTTATAATCATCACTAACTTCTTTATACATTTTTTGTTCTAGTTCAAGATTTTTAATGTAACCAATTATATTATTAATTTTTGATTCTATTGATGTTTCTAATTTTTCCAAATCTTCTGTCGTAAACAATACTTCACCTGTCTCATAATCAAATGATAATCCTTGTTCTAAAATATCTTTTACAGCCTTATCTAACTTATATAAACTTATTTCCATTTTAATAATCCTCCTAGCTTTCATTTAATTTATTTTATTTATTAGCAATACCCTACTAAGTTCATCGCCATATCAATTTTAAATTTATCTTTTTCATTCCTATACGGTACTCCTTTATATGTATTTAAGAGATACATATAACCATCTTCTAGAATATCTGATGGCTTTATATCTTCTAGTACTATTGCTTTACTTGTTCTTGTATAAATTAATTTAATTTGTCCATATACCATTTTGAATCTTTCATCTG
The DNA here is from genome assembly GCA_946560065.1 of uncultured bacterium. Classification (GTDB taxonomy): domain Bacteria; phylum Bacillota_I; class Bacilli_A; order RF39; family UBA660; genus UBA3789. The sequence continues at coordinate 36,244 of CAMNUE010000008.1, forward strand.
TAGGTAATTCTATTTCATATTTACCAACCTTGTCTGAATAATTATGTTTATTCATTATTTCAAAAATTAGATATTTATAAGCCCTTGGACAATATTTTTTCAATCCTCTATACTTTTTTATAAAATCATTTTCATCAACAAACATTATCCTCTCAGTTGATTTTAGATATCCATTAGTTAAACTCATAGATACCACCTATACTTCCATATCTTTTTTCTTTGAATTGCTAGATAAGAATGTTACTTTTTCTGCTATGATTTCCATTACATAATTTGTCTTATTTTTATTCACTATCTCTCTTGATTGTACTCTTCCCTTAATTCCTATAATGTCTCCTGTTTCACAATATTCACAAGTATTCTTTGCAATGTTGTCATATAAAACGCAATCTACAAAATCATCATCATAATTTCCTTCACTATTTTCAAAACTTCTAGGAACAGCTAAAGATATTATTGATTTTGTTGAACCATTTTTTAGTTTTTTAGTTTTTATATCATTAGTAATTCTACCTACTATAACAACTTGATTAATCAATTTAATCTTCCTCCTCGACTAATTTTGTCATTTCTTCCATGCTTTTTATTACTGACTTTGCAACTTTCAAAATATCTTTTTTATTTTTTAATATTTGTTTTAATTTAAAAAGTTCCAATTTTAGCATTACCTCTGTTTCGATTCTAGCCATTTGAAAATCAAAACCTGGAATATTTAAATTTTTTCTTTCTATTTTTTCTAAAACTTCATCAATTGTTTCCTCTCCTTCACAATATTTTTCACTTATTGTCATAAGTGCCATAACTTTCCCCATTGCTTCTATTTCTAATAAATCTTTCATATTATTTTTTCTCCTTTTCTTTTTTTGTCGCTTTCTTATATTTTTCAATTTGTTGTTCTTTTAAATCTAGTAACTCCAAATCTCTTTTTCTTAATTCATCCTGTAGTCTTATTACTTTGTCTTGTAAATCAATCATCTTTTCATTTTGTCTATTTTTATCTTCTAAAAGTGATTGATATTTTAATTCTTGTGTATTTTTCTTTTTTCTATTTTTTTGATTAAACATATTGCACCCTATTTCTTTAATTTACTTAAGTCTGTTAATACACTTAATGATGTATTTTCTACTTCTCCTTTAGCAATTTCTACAAGCAATTTCATACCCCATATACCAGTATCATCCCTATAAGCATTTATTTCACTATCCCATACAGGATAATCAAATATTCCATCTCCATAATCGACTTCTAGTGGTCTATGCTCTGTAAGTGCCATTAATAATTGCTTCAAGTTCTCTTCTTTCTTCTTCACTTTCATCCTCTTCTTCTATCTTTTTGTCAAACCAAATAGGAACTTCCTTTTCTCTTTTGACGCTTTGTTTCTTTATTACCTTTTGATTAAGATATTTTTCAAATTTTGTTCCAAATAAAGTTTCTGGACATAGATACTTTTCAAACTCAGTAGATTCCCATTCAATGTACTTTTTATCTATTACAGTTTTAAAATCATCAAGACCATACCCTTCATTTAATCTTGCATTAATATGTTGTCTTGTAGTCTTTGTACTTGTTCTATACTTTGAACCAGTCTTTGTATTCAGATAAGAAATTACTTTTTCAACTATCTCGGCTAGTAAACCAGTGTCGTCGGTAGTTGTTTCTTCTTCCTCTTCTTCCCCCATACCCCTATTATTACTATCTTCTTTTACATTATCATTAACATAAACATAGACATCTTGATGTGTTTCTGTTTTGTTTTCTTTTTGATTTTCATTTGATTCTTTTTTGATTTTATTTTGATTTTCGTTTGATTTGGTAGAAGAACCACATACACCTCTTTTTTTACTTTTATCTAAAGGTCTTTTTAAATTTCTAAAGACCTTCATTTGATTGCTATTAAGATTAGGTTCTTCATCAAAAAACATATAATTACATATTGCAAATATTAACTCACTTTGTTCTTTTCTATTTGGTAATAAACTTATTAAATCAATATAATCTCTATATATAGTGAAACTATTCATTATTACCTCCATTTGATTTTTTTCTACTTTTTTGATACAATTAAAAAGTAAAAAATGTTTATATGTTTTTTATTTGGATATGCTACATCACACGTTTTCAAGGGCATATCCTTTTTTTAATGTTTTCATTTCTAAAATCCACACTCCCTTTTTACTATGCTCGTAAGTGCGAGCTTTGTTTGACCTGGTGGAACATATTTTTTTTCTTTTTTCATAATTTCTATCATGTGTTCAATCATCTTTAATGCTGAATTATATTTCAAATCTGGCAATAAAATTTGCAAATCATAAGCTGATAAATAGAGTTGACTTAGTATTTCTTCTTTAGTCTTGCTGGACTTTTCTTCTTTCACTTCTATACACTTCCTTTCTCCTCCGAATAATGGAACAATTTCTTTATTCATTTTTTTGTTTAGTTTTCTAAACCTTTACTGTAAAAAAATAAGTACCAATTTCACTTACAGGAATATGTAACAAGCTACATATTCTATAAATATCTTGCGAGTTAAAAGATAAGTTATTATTTAGTCTTTGATTTAATGAACTTCTTGACATAGGAATTTCACTTGCCAAATTATCTTGTGTATCATAGCATTCTTTTATTAAACCTTCGAGCTTACTAAAATCAAATAATACTTTTTCTTTTAGTTCTTCCGTTTCCATACTTTCCTCCTTTAAGTTTAGTTTTCTAAACTCAATTTAAGTATAGAACATCTAAAAAATAAAATCAATACTTTTTGTTTAGTTTTTTAAACTTTTTGTAATTTTTCTTGATAATGTGTGGTATAATAAAGTTAAATTTAATCTTCTTAGTTGAAAGGAAGTGTTTTTGTGAATAAAAGTTTTAAAGAAAGATTAAATGAATTAATGAAAGAAACAGGTATTTCTCAAAGTAGCATTGTTCATAAAACAAAAATAAACAAAGGCGCATTAAGTTGTTATCTAAAGGGAATGTACAACCCAAAACGTGACAATATAGATAAATTAGCATCATTTTTTAACGTAAACCCTGACTGGTTAGAAGGCAAAGATGTTCCAAAAAATCCAGATTATCTACATGTTGACTATAATAACAAAGACTCAATTAATAAATATTTTGATATTATTATTTCAATTTCAGTAGAAGAATTAAATAAAGAAACGGTAGAATTAATTGCACAAGTTTTAAAAAACAAAAAGATAATAAAAAACACAAATGAATTAACTAAAAAAACAAATACAGAAATATTAGAATATTTAGATAACATCAAATCTACTCTAATAGACAAAAAGATTCTGATAGATATAAAAACTGACTAAATATATGAAAGGAGGAATAATATGAAATGTCCAAAATGTAAAAGTGAAAATGTATCTATACAAATAGTTAATGAAAGTCATCTAGTTAATAAACACCATGGAATAATATGGTGGATATGTATTGGTTGGTGGTGGGTTTTTGTTAAGTGGATAATTCTTACAATACCAGCATTAATATTTGCTATCTTTGTAGGAAAAAGAAAAAAGATAGTTAATGAAACTCACAAAGAAGCTGTATGTCAATCATGTGGCTATAATTGGAAAACAAAATAAAGAAGAAATCGAGGATAAATAATTATGAAAAATAAAATTAAAAAAGTGACCATTTTAGATACTTTAGATTCTAAAGATTTATTTGATGAAAAAGAAGCAAAAGCAATACTTGGTGATTTAGCTCCTACTTTCATTAAAGGTATAAAAAGTGGTGGAAGTAAAACAAATATAAAAACAATTTTTTTAATAGAATATGAGAATGATTTTCATGAAACAGTAACAGTTGATAATAATTCAATACAATATAAAGAATTATGTAAATATGTTAAAAAATAAAAAAAGACTCCGTGCCGCAAACACGAAGTCAACTCTATAATTAGAGTGCATAGAAATTAAATTAGTCCAGCAAGACAATTCTTTTTCTTATGCCCTTTAATTATATCAAACTATAAAAAATATGACAATATAATTGGAGGAAAAAATGGCAGTTCGTAATGAAAAAAACAAAAAAAAGTGGACAAAAGATGGTAGACATTGGTATTTCATTTGCTACTATAAAGATATATATGGAAAACGTAAGCAATATGTTTCAAAAATGTTTAAAAATAAAGAAATAGCAGATAAAAAACAAGCTCTATTTCTATTACAAAGAGATCATCCAGACTTTACAGAATTTTCTGTAGTAGCAGAAGCTTATTTTGACTATATAAGTAAAACAAAAAAAGACTCTACAGTATATTCATATAAAAAAGATTATAACAATCATATTGAGCCTTATTTTAATCAATACTATATAAATGATATAAACATAAACGTAATACGTCTTTGGGCTTCAGAAATAGATAAAAAGCCTATTAAAACTGATTATAAGAACAAAATATATGTAATACTATGCAACATATTTGATTTTGCTATTAAAAATTACGGTTTAAAAGAAAACCCTGCAAAGACATTTGGGAGATTCCAAGAAAAAAATGACAAAATAATTTCTAATAAAGAAAAAATAAGATATATTACTCATGAAGAATTTAAAGAATACATTTCATATGTAAATGATCCATTGTATAGAATGTTTTTTATATTTGCGTATTATACAGGATGTCGGCGAGGAGAAATTCAAGCTCTAACATGGAAAGAAATAGATTTTGAGAATGATGAAATAGAAATAAACAAAACACTTTATGAAGAAGTAAAGGGAAAAGTGTGTATTACATCTACAAAAAACAATCAAAATCGAATAATCAAAATGAGTAAATATTTACATGATGAATTAAAAGCATATAAAAAAGAAGTAATGAAATACTCCGATTTTAGTGAAGATTGGTTCATATTTGGAAATACAAGATTTCTTCCCAAAACTACTATAGATAGAAATAAAGATAAATATTTTAAGATTAGTGGAGTAAAAAGAATTACAATGCACGAATTCAGACATAGTCATGTTTCACTATTAATAAATGAGTATGTAAGAATAAGCAAAGAAAAGAATATGAAAGTTGATACTGCTAAATTCTTTTTAATGTTATCAGAACGTATGGGGCATACAATACAAGTTATGATGGATACTTATATGCATTTGTTCCCTACTGTGCAAGATGAGATTGTCGATATTTTAGACAGTCTTTCAATTTAAAAAAATTTTAAAAAAAATAAAGAAAGTATTAGGTAATTATTAGGTAAAAAAAATAAAACCGTTGATACACAACGGTTAAATACATAATGGTCGGGAAGACAGGATTTGAACCTGCAACCCCTTGGTCCCAAACCAAGTGCTCTACCAAGTTGAGCCACTTCCCGAAAACTGACAATTTAAGACTTCACTAAATACATCTGCAAAATGGTCGGGAAGACAGGATTTGAACCTGCAACCCCTTGGTCCCAAACCAAGTGCTCTACCAAGTTGAGCCACTTCCCGAACTGGTGCGCTCGAAGGGATTCGAACCCCTGACCTTTTGGTTCGTAGCCAAACACTCTATCCAACTGAGCTACGAGCGCAAGACTCTTTTGTTTAGCTACCGAATTAAATTGTCTCAATAAATAAAATGGTGGCTCCAGCGGGAATCGAACCAGCGACACAGGGATTTTCAGTCCCTTGCTCTACCGACTGAGCTATGAAGCCATATGGCGGTTCCTACGGGACTCGAACCCGCGATCTTCTGCGTGACAGGCAGACGTGTTAACCAGCTGCACCAAGGAACCATATACTAAATTAAATTGGTTGCGGGAAGAGGATTCGAACCTCTGACCTTCGGGTTATGAGCCCAACGAGCTACCAAACTGCTCCATCCCGCGATATCAATGGCGGAGGAAAAGGGATTCGAACCCCTGCGCCGCTCGCACGACCTCCCGGTTTTCAAGACCGGTCCCTTCAACCAGACTTGGGTATTCCTCCATAAACCAATAGACTACCTATTGGCTAAATTTTCAAGTGGTGCCTAAGGCCGGACTTGAACCGGCACGAGGGTTGATTCTCGCAGGATTTTAAGTCCTGTGCGTCTACCAATTCCGCCACTCAGGCACATGGTGACCTGTATGAGATTCGAACTCATGACCCTTTGATTAAAAGTCAAATGCTCTACCGACTGAGCTAACAGATCAAATAAATTATTAAAGTGGCTGCCTCGGTTAGATTCGAACTAACGCATGTCAGAGTCAAAGTCTGATGCCTTACCACTTGGCTACGAGGCAATATCATAAGTGGTGGAGAGAGATGGATTCGAACCATCGAACTCATAGAGAACAGATTTACAGTCTGTCGCGTTTAGCCACTTCGCTACCTCTCCATAAAAATGGTGCCGAAACCAGGACTTGAACCCGGAACCTACTGATTACAAGTCAGTTGCTCTACCAATTGAGCTATTTCGGCATAATGGTGGGCGATACAGGACTCGAACCTGTGACCCCCTGCTTGTAAGGCAGGTGCTCTAACCAACTGAGCTAATCGCCCGAAACAAACCAGTTGACAGTATTAAATATACCAACTTCTAATAGATTTGTCAACAAAATTTCCGATTTTTTTGATTTTTTTTATTATTTTTCAAATAATTCATCATACTTATCCTCAATCCAATCATTTAAAGCTATACCAAGGTTAGAAAAGCCACTACTAGTTTCAACAATTTTATGAGAATATTTATCACGATATCTTAAATTCTTAACACTTAACTTTAGATGATTTTTACTCTCATCATATTCAATAACCCTAGCCTTTATCACTTCATCAAGTTCAGCATAATCATTAATATTTCTAACATAAGAATTAGAAATCTCTGAAATATGAATCAATCCAGTTATACCATCACCATCATCAATAAATACGAATATACCATAATTCTCAATACCTGTGACTTTACCAGTTACTATATCTCCCACTTCATATTTTTTCATAACATTTGCTCCTCGTTTTATTATTATATCATACAATATTGGATTTTGTTTACTAAACAAACAAATTAATGTTATAATTCAAGTGGTGATTAAAATGAAAAAAAGTGAAATAGAATTACAAATAATTGCAATAATCGATAAAATAAGACCATTTCTAATAAGTGATGGAGGAAATCTGGAATTTATAAAATATGAAGATAATATAGTATATGTACAATTATCTGGAGCATGTAAAGAATGTGCAATGATTGATATCACATTAAAAGATGGAATCGAAGAACTAATAATAAGTGAAATACCAGAAGTAAAAGAAGTAAGAAATATAGGTTGATTAAATCCAATCTATTTTTTTTATATCAAAAAAAGTCCCAATACAATTAATAATTCTTCTCAAGTACCTTTCATATCCCCTATTCTTAGAAATAACTTTATATAAAATATCTTCACTATCATCTCCTAAAATAACTCTATCAAATAAATCAAAATAATAATTAGGGAATAATAATCTAGCAACAACTAAATCATAATTATAGTAATCTTTATATTTAAGTATCAAGGACTCTATATCTATATCCGTATAACTACCATCAAAATAAATACTTTTTAAATACTCAGAAAAATCTCTCTCTTTAATATCAGCTTTTAAGTTTAAAGGATTATATAAATGTTTTTTATCAAAATATTTATGTTCAACAAAACCAACATCTTTATAATCTTGATAATCATATAAATAATAAATAGCCATCTCAAGCATCCCTAAATAATAGTCAATACTCTCATCAATCAATTTATATTTTCCAACTATTAATGAATAATAATACTCAATATAATCACTTTTACTTATCCATAAATTTCTCCACTTAAGTTCAATTAAAGTATTTAATGACACACTATTATCATCGATATCATATTTAGAATAATTATCTAAATCATCTTCAAGTAAAACAAAAAATTCATTCCCATATTGAGTTATGATTGAATCATCTTTATTTTGAACAAACCTATAGTATTTATATAATTCATTAGAAATCTTATATTGTTCAATTACTTCATCTAAATTATTAACTCTTTCTAAATAATATATCCTATTATCATTCTTAATGATAAATCTATTATTTTCTTTAGAAATAGTAAAATGTGTAAACCCATAATAATATTTAATTAAATTTTTAATAGTATCACCATTACATTATATGAAAAAAAAGAAGGAATTATCTCCTTCTTACATTTATTGCCTCCGGTGCAATTATAGAATCAATTTCATTCATTAAAGCTTCATTATCATTAACTTTAGAAATTTGTGTTTCAACGAATCTACGATTACATTGAGTATTATTTTCTGCTAATTTAGCTCTATTTACATTGAATCTGCAATCCTCTTCAAGTGCTTCAGTATAAATACGTAATTTTTCCATTTTTGCTTGATAAGCTTTAGCACTTTCTTCTGCAATTCTTTTTGCTTCTTCTGCTTGTCTTTCAGCCTCTTCAGCTTCTCTTTCTGCCGCTTCAACTTGCATTCTTGTATATTCTTGTTGTTGTTGTAAAGCAATTGCACGTCTTTTTAATTCTTCAAAATCATTTAAAGAAGTAACCTTTTCAAGTGCAGAATCAATATCTCTAGCTGTTGTATTAGAATAATCAAAATGTAAATCTTGATTTTCAGAATTTTCTACTCCAGCTGTTTCTTCATAATCGTTACTATAGTAAAGGTCTGGAAGTTGTCTTTCTGGAACAACCATTGGTAATTCTCTTTCAACATTACTAGAATCATAATAATCAGTATTTTCTTCCTCAACACCTACATTTACTTGAGGTAACTCAATAACACTATCATTCTTTTCTACAGGTTTAAATACATCTTTAAAGCTTACTGAAGGTATATTTAAAGATACACCAATATCATCATTTCTCTCATCAGCTGCTTGTTCCTCATCACGTCTCATATTGTTTCCATAAATTTCTTCATAATTAATAGTCATATTCATCGCATCAGCGTTCACTTTAGGATCATACTCTCCAATATTTTCACGAGCTCTAGCTATTTCTTCAGCAGTCATTGGTTTATACTCATATTTTGCTTCTTCTTCATAATCTTGTTGTTCTTCAACTTCTTCTTGATTGCCCACAAATTCACCATTCTCATCATATCTTTCTATTCTAGCAGCATTACCACTTCTTGGAACCCTGATATTTTCCATAGCTCCATCAATTTCAGCTTCAATATCTTCAGCAGTTAATGGAGCACTTTGAACTATATCAAATTCTTCCTCTGAACCTTTTCCAACCACAGACTCAACTTCTTCTGGACTAATTACATTTGGCATTGATTCAGCTTGTTCAGTAACACCATCCATAGCATCATTTATAACTTCTTCAATATTATCGTGTCCAATTATATCTGAGCTACTATCACCTAAAGCATTAATCATAGAATTAATTGCTTCATCTATTTCTTCTTTACTTAATTCTTGACCTTCACTCTTCTCAGCAGCTTCAAACCCATCTTCAACACTTTCTTTAATTTCTTGTGCTTCCTTGCTTGTTGGAACAACTTCAATTTCTTCTTCAGTTTGCTCACTAGCAGTTCTTTCTTCTTGCTCTCTCATTGCTTCTTGAACTTCTTCAGCCATTCTTGCTGAATCTTCTTCCATAATTCTTGAAGCATTTTCATCTAAACTAGAGTTCTCAGAGTTAACTGCTTCTTCTACTGGACTATCTGCCACAGCTTCTCGACTTTCCATAACTGAATCATCTTTAAAGATTTCATCTTCTTTATCTAAGCCAACTGAATAAGCGTTATTACCATTAAATCTTAAATTTTTCATCATATTATCTTTTAATTTAATAGCTCTATCTTCTACATAATCAGTTGGAACATCTTCCTTAGACAAAACTTTAATTTTTGATTCAAGTTTTGCAATTGCTTTTGCTTTTTTTAATACTTTCTTTTCTGCCTTGTCTAATTGAGAAACAGTCTTAATATTGTAAGAATCAGTTAATGCTTTTTCTTTTGCTTTCGCAAGTTTTTTTTCATTACGAGAAATTCTAAATTTTCTCCAAGCATTAGCTATCCTACCAAAAGAAACTGCTCTAGTTTTAATTTGTCTAGGTTTCTTTTCTTCAGAAACTGTACCATAATCCTCATCTATTAATTCTAAAATATCCTCCATATCTTTCATAAAGGAAACCTCCCTCTCACTATTCTGCTTTTGATAATTCTCGTAAAACGTCTTTTACTCTGTTCCATTCTTCTTCATCGTCAACACCTAATAACTTAGGTTCTCCTGCTGAACGATCAACATGTGATACATAAACCGTAATATTATCATTTTCATCTTTTTCATTTTTTGTATAAATAACATACTCTTTTTTAGTATCTTTGAATTCAAAAGCTAAAATAACTTCTACTTCTTCAATTGAACCATCTTCTGCAACTATTGACATCATTTTCTTTTCGATTTCTTGATTTTCCATATAAAAAATCCTCCCTTTACTATTCATATAATATAATTCTACCATATTTCACGATAAATACAAGTATTTTTTTATTTGATTTTTTTTAATAAGAAAATTTTAGCTCCAAAACTACAGTAATTTTCTATATAATCATCCATATACTTTATATCATTAATCTTTTTAACTTTCTTATTATTACTATCATAATAACCTTTTAATCTTACCTTTTCATAAGCATAATCTCCAAAGATATAATCATAATCATCAAAATAATCTGTTAATTTCTCACTAATTTCTTCCATATTAAAACAATCATTATCATTTCTAACTATTTCGTAATTAGTTCCATTAATCTCAATTTTTTTCATTCTAATACCTCTTTGGTTAATTATAACACACTTTTTTAATTTAATCCATTATAGTAATTTGGTATTTCTCCCTTAATTATTTCAATAGAAATGGGTTCTTTCACAATAATATCCTTTTTCTTTGAAGTAAGTGGCATCGAAGCTTGTTCACAAACACTCACAATCACATCCATCTCAACAATAACATTATTAATACCATACTCTCGAACCTTTACATCAAGTTCTGTATTAACCTGTCCAATAAATGTCAATTTAATAGGAATTGTTGGTCCAATATTTGCAAACAAACTAGAATTTCTAATTGAACCTAAACTTATATCACAAAGTATTCCCTTATCAATACTCTTAAATCTTCCACTTCTAAATCTATCTACAACAAATAAATCTTCAACATCTCCTGCTTCTAAATTAAATAGTTTATTATGAACATATAAAGAAATACTATCCGTAATCTTATTAATATTCCTCGTATTATATGAAACATGTCCATCTTTAATACCCACATCAAGTAAATCATTATAATCCTCAGATGCCATAACCTCACTTACCGCCCTATTAACAATATTACTAGTTAATCTCTCAACCTCGTTATTCACATACTGGTCTAATATGTCATTTACCCTCTTATCAATATAAACTATGAAAAAAAAAGACATTAGTATCACTAACCCTAAAGTAATTAATATTTTATTAATATACTTAACTTCTAGTCTTTTCTTACTAATATAACATCTTCTCCTATTTTAGTAATCTCATTCCAAAATATTCTTGTATCACTTTCTCTATTCAAAGAAAAAATATTTTTACCTTGTTCTATTATTAACGATTCAATATTTCCATCACTTCTCACATCACAATCAATAATATTCCCCATGTTTTTTCCTGAAGTAATACTAACAATCTTCTTAGATTGTAAATCTGATAAACGCATATTATCACCTACAAAATAATATGATAAAACTTTTACTTTAATACTTTTTTTAATTCCTTTATTGCCTTTTTCTCAAGTCGTGAAACTTGTGCTTGACTAATATCTAACTCTTCAGCTATTTCCATCTGCGTCTTTCCAATTATAAACCTCTCATCCAATATATATTTTTCTCGTGTTTTTAAATCATCTATTGCATTGTCAATTGCCAGTCTGTTACTAATATCAACATTACTTTTCTTATCTTCAATCTGATCATATAAATAAATCGTATCTCCACCATCATTATATATAGGTTCATACATACTAACTGGATCCTTTAAAGCATTTAATGCCGTACTTATTTCATATTCCCCTACTTCTAACTCTTTCGCAATCATTGAAATATCTACCTCAACTCCATGTTTACTATAATATTCATCCTTAAATTTTAAAATCTTATAAGCCAAGTCTTTTAAAGACCTACTTATTCTTAGACTATTATTATCTCTAATATATCTTTTTACTTCACCCAAAATCATTGGAACTGCATAAGTTGAAAACTTAACATCATAACTTAAATCAAAATTATCAATTGCCTTAATTAAACCGACACAACCAATTTGAAATAAATCATCCAGGTTCTCTGATTTATTATAAAACTTACGAAGAATAGAAAGAACCAACTTTAAGTTTCCCTCAACTAACATATCCCTCGCAAAACTATCTCCATCCTGCATCTTTTTAAATAATGCAACCATTTCATCTTGCTCTAAACAAATTAAATCACTCGTATTAATTCCACTAATCTCAACTTTATATTTTCCCATAAAAAGCTCCTTTCATCTCTTTTATGAGACAAAAGAAAAAATTTTATACAAAATAAAAAAGAGAAATTAATCTCTCTCTAAATAATCTGCTCCTTTATGTGACTCATCTAAAGGCTCTTCTCTAAGTAAATCATTATAATCTTGTTGTCTTAATGCTTCATATATTACAATCGCCACACTATTAGAAACATTCAAAGCTCTAACTTTATCAGTCATTGGTATTCTCATACAATGATTTAAATCATCTTTAAGAATCTCCTTAGGAATACCAGTTGATTCTTTTCCAAAAATAAAATATAACTCTTCTTTCTCCTTATTACTATAATCAAAACTAGTATGTGGTTTATGACCATATCTTGTAAAGTAATAATAAACACCTAGATTCTTCTTTTTAAAATCCTCAAAGTCTTCATATATTTCATACTCTAACTTATCAATATAATTTACTCCACTTCTTCTTAAATGTGCATCATCAATCACAAACCCCAATGGTTTAATTAAATGTAATTTTGTATTAGTTGCCACACAAGTTCTCATTATATTTCCAGTATTTTGTGGTATCTCTGGTTGATACAAAACTATATTATTCATACTACCTCCAACATAAAAGGAGATTACTCTCCCTCTCTTACATCATTTAATTCTAGAAATTGTTTAGTACTACTAATCGTCAATTCTTTATTTTCTCTTCCTTGTAATAAACCAGTGACTGCACCATCTTCAAATATTACAAAAGCCGGATAATTAGTAGTTAATTTATTTTTAAATTCATATTTACTATTAAAATCATTAACAAAATCATCTTGATTTAAATTAGATAAATTCAAATAAATAATTGAATCTTTTAATTCTTTCTTCTGAACTAATTTTTTAAAATCCTTTTCATAATTTCTACAAGTATCATTACTTGCTGTACACATATAAATAACTGTACTTGGATTTTCCATTACATAATGATCTAAATCTTCATAAGTAATTTCAAGTAAAGAATCTCTAATAACAGGAATTTCTTTTTTATAATCTTCATAAACGCTATACCATTTACATAGATATAAAGTTAACCCAGCACCAAGTAAAAAAATCACTATTAAAATTATATAATTTCTAAATCCTTTCTTCTTAGCTTCCACTTCTGCCATAGAATCACTCCTTACACTTACATTTTATCACATAATTTTTGATTTTAATACAAGATTTTTATTAATTGATATTTATTTTAATTTATTGATATTTATTTACAATATTTTTTATCATATCTCTATCTTCATTATAAAAATCTAATCTAAAAATGATATTAGTATTTTCAAATAACTTATCTAGTTCTCTCTTTTCATAATTAAGTATATGAGTATTTACTCCATCAAAATATACTGGGAATTTTCTCATCTTAAAATCTACTAAATTATATTCATAAGAATTTTTATTTATATCTAAAATATTTCCCTTTATAATCATATTTTCTACTCTACCATAATTTACTATTTCAAATAATGTAAAGCCAAATTTACTCCTATATCTATTTATAAAATCATCAATCTCATCTACAGTAAGTTCAACAGAAAGTGGTATAATACTAAGTCCTATTTTATGTAAATAATATGCAGTATAAATATTAGTAACATTTAAAGAGTAATTACCATGAACATTATAATTATTATAATTAAAGTAATCTGATACAAAACTTCTATCTACCAGTTTATCAGTAGTATTAAAACTACATCTATCTATAAAATAATAAACCTTTTCATTGTCTTTATATAATTCATATAACTCTCTTTCAGTGACATAAACATAGTCTACATTAAGTTCCATACAAGCATCCAGTTGCTTTCGATTTCTAACTAAGCAACTGATTCTATTTTTAGGAATATCTTCTACTAAAGAATTACCTACATCAAATGATACTTCTTTTTCTATTACTTCTACATTAACATTTTCTCTAGTATTAATTAACTTAGAAACAAGTTCTCTTCGCAACTCATTCAAAACCTTTATCTGAATAAAAATATTATCATCCATTTCGATATCAATATTATCTACTATAAAAGGAGTATCTCCTAATTTACTTAACTGTTTAATAATACTTTCACTATTTGTGGGAGCATTCTGAGCTTCTAAAACAGCATCTTTACTTACTGTAAAGTTAGCTTTACCATCACTTATCGTAATACTTAATCCCTTATCTATTCTAGCAATCACTTTAAAAGTAATAGGAACTTTTCTAGAACCAACCTTTTCAAATTCTCTTCCTAGTAAATAATCCTGAGTTTTAGTGACAATATCTCCTACCTCTAAATCAACTTTATTATCTATATAACAAACATCACTACTACTATTAGTAAGCTTCATCTTAGAGTCGTATAAAAAGTTTACAACTAATCCTTTCTTACTATTTAAAAATCTAATCGCATCATATTGATTTAATAAATACCCTGAATCTAATTTAATTTTTATTTTGTCTTTATTAACATCAACTACTTTACCAATTCTAAGCCCAACATGATTCGGAGACTTTATATTCATCAAATCCTTATCACTTTCATTAAATAAACGTCCCGTAGTAAACTCTCGATTAAAAATAGTTTTTAGCTTAGCAATCTCTTTTTCTAAATCAAACTTCTCTCCATCAATTAATCTACGATAAAGCCTCGTAATAAATCCAACATATAAAGGGCTCTTCATTCTTCCTTCTATTTTGAAACTGTAAATACTACTATTTTTTAACCTTTCGATTTCACTACTTGTATTTAATTCTTTTGTGCTAAGTAAATATTTATCATTCACTAAAGTCTTACCTTCCTTCTCTAAAGAAAAAGGCATTCTACAAGTTCCAGCACATTCTCCTCTATTTCCACTTCTACCACCAAGCATACTGCTCATTAAACAACAACCTGAATAAGAAATACATAAAGCTCCATGAATAAAAGCTTCTTTTTCTATTGGAACATCAATACTATCGATTTCATCAATACTTAGTTCACGTGAAAATACTACTCGTTTAACTCCCAAATCATAAAACAGCTTACAAGTTTCTTTTGAGGATGTATTGGCCTGAGTAGATGCATGAATCTCTAAATTGGGATACATCTCTCTAAGCAAACAAATCATTCCAAAATCTTGAACAATTAAAGCATCCACTCCATTTTTATGTAAAAAATAAGCTTGCTTCAAAAAAGAATCCACTTCAGAATTTTTAATCAAAGTATTCATCGTTACATAAACTTTTACCCCGTATAGATGACAAAACTTAATAGCCTCTACTAACTCTTCATTAGTAAAGTTTGTTGCAAACTTCCTCGCTCCAAAATTTTTACACGCTACATATACTGCGTCACATCCATTAAACACAGCTTGCCTTAAGCAATCCATATCGCCAGCTGGTACAAGTAATTCATGTTTATCCATCTAATCACCCCATAACTGGCAATATTATAACATAGATTCTTAAAACAATAAATTACATTAAAAACATATAATTAAATATGAATGAACAAAATGAAATGATAAATCGTTTAACTTTTGAAAATTATATTTGGGTAATATACATTTTTATCGCCATCGGAAATATTGTCGGAGATGAATTAATCAAGAGTTCCATAACTGACAATGACAAAGAAAAAGATAAACTTGCAAAAGATATCTTTACAATCAGTCTAATAATCACAGTAATTATCTATCTCTATTTTTTCTCAAGAAATTACAAAGATTATCAAGGACATAAAAATAGTAAAGCCTATGAACTACGTTTTCTTGGAAGTATCCTAATGATTTCAGGAATTCTCTGTTTTCTTTATTTTCAAATAAAAACATCATATTCAAGTGACACTGTCTCATCCATTTGATTTTAAATTTTCAATTTCTTTATTCAAAGCATTAACCATCTTCTTAAGCATGGCAATTTCTCTATCTGTATTCCAATTATTTTGATTATTATTCTGTCCTCCCAAATTTCTTCCTCTTTCCTGCTGCACTTGTTGATAAAAAGCATTAGTCGATAAAACCTGTGCTGTTAACATTAACCAGTTACCTAAAGCATTCTGTTCATTTGCCGTTAAATCATCTATTAATAAATAACCAACTACTACCGCACTAAAAGAAAAAGCTTTTGCTGGGATATTTGGAATCAAGTTCATCTAATCACCTATTAAAATTATATTATTTAACTTTAAAGAATATATTTTAATATGAACGAAAAATTAGACAGATTAGAAGACATAAAAATAGAAAATGAAATCTGGTTACTTTACCTAATAATTATTGGAGTATCTTATTGGTCTAACACTTTTGAAAAAAAATATTTTCTCTACAATGATGAGAAAGCTAAAGAAAAATATCGACTACTTACAATTGTAATTTTCTCAGTAGTTGCTGTAGTCTATTATTATTTTGCAAAAGATGCTTTAGATAACGTCAAAAAGCTTAAACCTTGGGACCCTAAAAAGAAAAAGACGTTAACAAATTTAAATCTAGTCGCCTCAAACCTTATACTAATAGCTGGACTTATCTTTTTATATATAGCAATAACAGATACTGAATTAAATGTAGAAATAGCTTTTAATTAAAAAGTAGTAAAAGTTAATAAAGACTCTTACTACTACCTTTATAAAAATTATTACTTACTTTTAGCTTTTTCTTCTTCAAAGACCTCACCAAAATCATCAAATTTTAATTTTCCACTTTCACTTCCTGTTACCTTTACTTTAACTGGTACCTTATTAACAAAAGTCACTTGACTATTATCTCTCCACCCATTAACTTCTACATTTATTATTTCATAACCTTCTACTTGTTCTATTTCTCTATACCATGCATCATTATGTGACATTTTTACCTTATGCTCGCCTTCACTAAATAAGTAATACATCTCACCATTATCTAAGACTTCCATATCATCCATATTTATATTAGAATCTCCAACCTGCACTATATTATTTTTAAAATTATCAGCCAAATAATATGCACTCATTGCCCCACAAACTCCAACTGTTATAGACCCCATTACAAGATATGGAGCTAACTCCTTTAACTTTTTCTTATTAAATTCAATCTTCATAGTTATCCCTCCAAAAGAAATATAAATATACCCTATTATACATCAAATATTTACTATTAACTACAATTTTAAAAAAAGAAAAATCTCTAACAATACCTCAGTTAGAGATTTTTTATTAATATTTAAACTCTTATTCGTAATTATCAGCTTTAACTTCAAAATATGCTTGTGGATGAGCACATACTGGACAAACTTTTGGAGCTTCTTTACCAACACAAATATGTCCACAATTACGGCAAACCCAAACTCTGTCTCCATCTTTACTAAATACCAAGTCGCCCTTAACATTTTCAAGTAATTTTCTATATCTTTCTTCATGAGCTTTTTCAATAGCAGCAACACCTCTAAATTTAGCAGCAATTGCTTTGAATCCTTCTTCTTCAGCAACTTTAGCAAACTCATCATACATATCAGTCCACTCATAGTTTTCACCATCAGCAGCAGCTTCTAAGTTTAAAGCAGTAGTAGGAATATCTCCACCATTTAATTCCTTAAACCACATTTTAGCATGTTCTTTTTCATTTTCTGCAGTCTCTAAAAAAATTGCAGCGATTTGTTCATATCCTTCTTTTTTAGCTTTACTTGCAAAATAAGTATACTTATTTCTAGCTTGGCTTTCTCCTGCAAAAGCAGTCATTAAATTTTGTTCAGTTTTACTTCCTTTTAGTTCCATTAACTTACCTCTTTTCTATATTACTTTGACAATTAGCACATACACCTTCATAGATAGTAGAAACTCCACTTATCTTAAAAGAGTACTCTTTCTCTAATCTCTCTTTGTCATTAACATAATTATTATCATATAAATCTATTATCTGCCCACACCTAACACAAACCAAATGATCATGAGGAGTAGAATTATCATCATATCTAACATTATCTAATGATATTGGCAATTTTCTAACTTTTCCAGATGCAACTAATTTATTAACATTTCTATAGATTGTTGCCTGACCAATGCCCTCATCCTTTTCCTTTACTTTTTCCATAATCTCATTCATTGTAGGATGATCATTAGAACAGGTTATAGTCTGTAAAATTATCTCCCTTTGCTTTGTATTACGCTCATTCATACTAACCTCTTATTGATAATAATTATCAAATAATATTATAATCAATTAAAAATTTGTAGTCAATAAAATCACCCATTTTTTTTCTTAGAATATTATAAACTAGGTGATTATCATGAACTTAAAACACAAACCTTTTTGTCGCTGTAATACCTGTAAAGCAAAAAGACGAAATAGCTTATTTTTCATCTTCGGAATTTTCATAAATTTAATCATAATCTTCTATCAATTACTAATATTAATTTTCATCACAACAAAACTTAATGTTATAATTTTATTCTTTGAATTTCTCTTCATATGCTTTCTCATTTTCTTTATATTTTTCTGAAACAAAAGAAAGTGTCATTAAAACATAATCTGTTATTTTTCTAACTCTCAATGTATCTTGATAATTATTTTTTGAAAACATAATCTTCTCAGGAATACAAATAACTGAAAAAAACAAATCTAACTCATCGCTAGTTAATTGATATTTACTATTATAAATATTAAATAAACTAGGAAAATCAACATTAATTGCTTCTCTTCGATAAAAACTAATTAAATCATAAACTACTAATCCTCTACTAACATCTTTATAATCTACAAAATAAGTTTTATCTCCAACTCTAAAATTATCTAATCCTACATTTTTAATTAAAACAACTTCTCTTACTTTCTGATTATCAGTATTAAACCAACTGTCTAATCTATATTTAGCCATTCTAATTAACTCATAATACTTACTCATATTTCTAATAAGCAAATATTGAGCTGGAGATAAAAATTCAATTCCTTCCAAATAATCCTGTAAATCCAGATAATACTTCATTATATTATCAATTCTAATATTTAACTCTTCATATATTTCTCTAAATTTATCATGATTATAATCAACATAATTAGTAGTTTTCAAATGTAGTATTACTAAAGCATAAATTAATTCTTTAGCTTTCAAATACTTATCACTAACATTATCATCATAATATTTATATAATTCGTAATAATCTTCATAATTATTTTCTAAAGGTAAAAAGTAATCATAATTAACTTGTCTTAAATAATTAAATAATTCTTCTTTATTACTATCTTTTTTCTTAAACAAATATTTATCATTAAGAGAATCCACTACTACATAATTACCCAAATAAGTTACTTTTTTAGCATCTATCCCTAATTCTCTTAAACAATCTCTTATATTAATCATTAAGAATTGGAATAATTAATTTAGTTCCTATATTTAACTCACTTATATTATTATACTTTTCTATTTCTTCAATATTAGTATTATATTTCTCTATAATTGAATTAATAGATTCATTCTGTCTAACTATATAAACTAAAAAAGTTCCATATGTTTCTTTTTCTTCTTTTAAATTAATAAATAATGAATTACTACTTTCGGTTTCTATTATTTCTTCTTTTTCTTGAAGAATTTGAGTATTTGTAATTTCTTTTTCCTCCAATATCTTTTCACTTTCTTCAATCTTATCTGATTCTTTAATTTCATTTTTCTCCCCTTTTTCTATTTTAGGTAATTCCATTTCTTTTATTTCCTTAGAATCTCCATCACATTCTCTTTCTTCACTTAAATTAACATCTTCTACACTGTCCATTTTTTTAGAAACTTCTCTAACATCTCCTACCTTTTCTATAGTATCTTCAATCTCAATTAATTCAACTCCATCTACTAATAATTCAATATTACAAATTAATGTATCATCATTATCTATTTCATAATAGAAATCAACTATCTCAACCTTTGCCGTATTTAAATCCAACTTTTCACTTAAGGCTATTTCTGTTGGAATTTTATAATTAAAATCTTCTTCTAATCTTGATGCCTCTGTTAACTTATATTTACCTGTTAATAATAAATTCCCTTCTACATTAGATTCATCTACAAAACGTAAATCTTGTTCTAATGATATGGCACTTATTTCTCCTATCATTGTAGGAAATTCTATTTGTTTTTGAAAAGCAACTTTCTTTTTCATATTTCCCTCCTAAAAAAGAGTATGAAAAAAGAAGAATTTTTATTCTTCTCTTGTTTTAATTTTTTGAATATTTTCAATTGTTTCTTTTGAGTAATCTCTATTAACTTTTTTGAAAGGCCATCCTTTTTTCATTATTTCTTCTAACTTTTTCATAGCCCTATTCTTTATTTCTTCATCATTAAATAGCTCTGGAATCGATTCTATTAAATAATTAATACTTGCCAAGAAAAAGGCATCATCATCACCAACAATATCCATTTTGTCTTCTGCTAAAGCAAAATAAACTACAGCATCAAAAGCTAATAATTCAAGAAATTGATTTTCATCTTCAATAGTTATCTTGCGACAGTCCTCTTGATAACCTAAATAACCATTCTTTAATAATTTTTTACAACTTTCATCATAATTCCTAATCGTATTAAAATACAGAATAGCTTGATTTATAGCTTCAACAATATTTGTATCTTTATAATTAAAACGATATTCAAAAATAACAGCTTTAGCTTTTTCTATAAGTTCATCACTAAATAGGAAAAAAGCACTATCTATCATAGTTAAAACAGCAAGAGTATCTAAAAATGACAAAAACCTTTCTTCTTCACGATGCTTCTCAACAAATTCATCTGTTGGTACAACAAGTAACTGATTTCTAAGGCAAATTACATTTATAAAATCATCCATAGTAATATCATTCATTATTTATCACCTCCTACAAATAAATAATTATATATTTCAAAATAATTATTTACTGTTATAAACTTAATATCTTTTTTTATTTCCTTAGGTATTTCATCTAAATCTTTTTCATTTTCAAGTGGAATAAAAACTTTCTTAATCCCTGCTCTATGAGCTCCAATAACTTTTTCTTTCAGACCACCTATTCCTAAGACTCTTCCCCTTAAAGTAATCTCTCCAGTCATTGCCACCGTCTTATCAACTTTTCTATTTGTAAATAGACTTATTAATGTTGTCGTAATTGTAACTCCAGCAGAAGGTCCATCTTTATTAACTGCCCCTTCAGGAACATGAATATGAATATCATTTTCTTCAAAGACCTTATTATCTATTTTAAACTCATCCATATTAGCCTTTACATAATCAAGTGCAATATGACATGATTCTTGCATAACTTCTCCAAGAGAACCTGTAAGGGTTAAATTGCCTTTACCTTTAAATAAAGTTGCTTCAATTGGCAAAACATCTCCACCAAATACTGTATAAGCCATTCCATTGACTACACCAACCTCATCTTTTTCTAGAGTTTCCATATAAAAGTATTTCTTCTTACCAAGTAAATCCTCAATCATTTTATCATCTATCTTATAAAACATTTCATCTTTATTTAATAATAACTTTTTTACTATTTTTCTAAATAAAGTCGCAATAATTCTTCCTAATTCACGTACTCCAGCTTCTTTAGTATAATTTCTGATTAAAGTCATTATTGCTCCATCATCAATTTGTACCTGTAGGCTTGTTAATCCATGTTCCTCTAACTCAACTGGAATTAAATGTTTTTTCGCAATATCTAATTTCTCATATTCTGTATAACTAGAAATATTAATAATTTCTAATCTATCTCTAAGCTCATAAGGAATTTGCTCTACATAATTAGCAGTTGCAATGAACATTACTTTTGATAAATCAAATTCTTCTTCAATATAATGATCTGAAAATTTATTATTTTGCTCTGGATCCAAAACTTCAAGTAAACTACTAGCAGGATCACCTTTTATATCCTTAGTCATTTTATCAATCTCATCAATTATAAATACTGGATTAGTAGTTCCAGCTTTTCTAATTCCTTGAATTATTCTTCCAGGATTAGCTCCAATATAAGTTCTTCTATGTCCAACAATTTCTGCCTCATCATTAATTCCGCCGACACTAATCTTTGCCGTTTTTCTATTTAAACTTTTCGCAATACTTAAAGCCAATGAAGTTTTACCAACTCCCGGTGGACCAACCAAACAAATAATCGGACTTCTTAAATTATTTGTATTTTGCTTAACTGCCAAATATTCAAGTATTCTATCTTTTGCCTCTTCCAAAGCATAATGTGAAGAATCTAATATACTTTTAACCTTTACTAAATCCTCTGTATCCTTTGTATAATTATTCCAAGGTAAATTTACCATCCAGTCTAAATAATCCCTAATCATTCCAAGTTCTGGAGAATTACTATTTAAACTATCATATCTATCAATTTCTCTTTTAATCTTTTCTTTTATTTTTGCACTACATTTTAATCTATTAACTTTCTTAAATAATCTCTCAACTTCAGTATCTTTACTTTTTTCATCACCTATTTCTTTCTGCATTAAATTTATTTTTTCTCGTAAAAAATATTCCTTCTGAGTATCATTAATTTCTTTCTCAACCTCAGCCTCTATCTTTTGTTCAAGCGCTACAAACTTCAAATCTCTATTCATATCTGCAATCAAAAATTTACATCTTTCAATCGCAGATATCGTAGTAACATATTTTTTCTTATCTTCATATTTTAATGGTAAAAAACTAACTATTAAATCACATAAATCACTTAAACCATCAATTTCATTTAATTGACTCATAATGGCATTCCCCATATAAGGAACTTTCGCAATATAATTTTCCAAAGATTTTATTAAAATATTAAAATAATTCTTTGTATCTTCATTTTCAATTATTTCCACATTGCTATAGTTTGCCCTATAAAAATTACCATCTTCTTCAAAAGAAGATATTTCAACTCTTTCAATTCCTTCAATAACTATTCTAGTTTTTCCATTAGGAACACTCATTTTTAATTTTAATCGTCCTAAAACTCCATACTTTGGAAATGATGTTACATTGATATTATTCTCATCAATAGGATTAACAATTAGCATTAAATTATCTTCTATCCTGTCAACGATATCTATCATTTGTTTATCATAAAAGTTATCGTACTCTATTCTTACTTCGTTATTTGGAAAGATTACCATATCATTAATAATTAATACTAAAAGTTTATTATCCATCAACAGTTCACCTCCAAATTTTTAATACTGCTTACTATTATATAATAAATAAATTTTTTTTCAAGAAATAGAAATAAAATTTAAACATTTTTATCACACTATAAACAACATTTATATAAAATTAAAAATCACAAAAAAAACAGACCAAAAGTCTGTTAATTATTAATCTTCTAATTCTGATAATTTGAACACATAAGTATTATTTTGTTCTTCAAATACTATTTTATAAAGAGCTCCTTTATTATAATTGTCCATATTATTTTCATCAATTACTTCAATTGGTTGTCCACCAACATTTTCATAATTAAGTACTAAATCAGTAATTTCTCTTGTTTTTTCAAAATCACTATATCCTTTTCCAGTCGCTGCATCAACAAAAACTATTCTTTGATAAATTTCAATACGATTATCTACTTTTTCTGCTTTAACTGTTTTAACAATATCTCTATATGGACCACTTGTACAACCACAAGCAACTACTGAATCAGCTACATAAGTTTTTGTAGCACTATCATAATTCCATTGTGGACAAGTTTGATAAGTTTTATGAGTAAAATTATATCCTTTTCCAACAATACTTTCAATTTCCGCTTCTAATTCCTCTTCTGTAAATGAATTAAAACCTGTAATTTGTTGATCTTGCTTAATAGTTAATTTTCCCAAAAGATTATTCAAAGCTAAATTGTAAATATCATTATTATCAAATGCCTTATTATTTACTGGCTTATCTAACATATATAAATATTCATATCCTGTACAAGTCATTCCACCAGATATTTTGTCTAAAAGTCCTGTTACTAACGGATCAGAAACTTCCAAGTTTTCTACACCTTTACTCTTAGAACTCAACAATCTACCTGTACCAGAATCACTACCAATAGAATCACCAGTTATTACCTTATCATAAACGATAAATCCAATTAATCCCAAAATTATTAATACCAATAAAACAATCAAAATAATATTCCCACTTTTATTTCTTTCTTCTATCATAATAATCTCCTCTACTATAATAATTTTATAAAATAACTAAAAAAAATGGAAGTACCTAAATACTTCCATTATGTAAATTTACACTTTTATTTATTATATTCTTTTAATAAATCAATAGTTTTACGCATTTCTAAGTCATATTGAATCATTTCTATTCCACCAAATTCTTTTAAGAAATCTTCCTTATCCATTTGATATTTCTTAGCTAACTCTTCTGCTTCTTTATTAGCATCATCTTCACTAACTTCTACTTTTTCTAATGTCATAATTTCTTCTAACATCAAACGGTATAAAACATTATTAAATGCTTCTTTTTCCATTTGATTTCTTAAATCTGCTTCAGTTGATTGTGTAAATTGATAGTATAACTCTAATGAGATTCCTTGCATCTTCATTTGTTCTTCAAATCTTCCCATTAACCGATTAACTTCTTCATTTACCATTTCTTCTGGTATATCTACTTCTACGTTTTTACCAACTTCTTCTAAGATAGTATCAACATATTTATTTTCAACTTCCATTTCTTTTTGGGCAGTAATTGATGCCTTAATTTCAGCTTTTAATTTTTCTTCAGAATCAATTCCTTCCATTCCTAAATCTTCAAAGAAATCTTCATCTAATTCACGTGTTTTCTTTTCTTTAATTTCATTAACTTTTACTTTGAAAACAACTGCTGCTCCAGCCAAATCTTTAGCTCCATAATCTTCTGGGAATGTTAAATTTAAGTCTTTTTCTTCTCCAACTTTCATTCCAATTACTTGCTCTTCAAAACCTGGAATAAATGTATTAGAACCAATTTCTAATGAATAGTTCTCACCTTTTCCACCTTCAAAAGCTACATCATCTTTGAAACCTTCAAAATCAATGATAGCAATATTACCCTTTTCGACTTTTCCTTCTTTAGTAACTAATTCAGTATATCTTTCTAATAAATGACCTAACTCATGATTAATTTCTTCATCAGTTACTTCAACCTTTTCAGGTTTAATATTTAATCCTTTATATTTATTAACTTTGACTTCAGGTTTAGTAACAATCTTAAAAGTAAATTCAGCCCCTTCATCAGAAAGACCTTTTAATTCAACAGCAGGTTGTACAACTGGAATTAATTTAGATTCTTCCATAGCCTTCATATAAGCATCTTGTAACACCATATCAGCTGCATCTATATATAAAGATTCTTTTCCAAATTTCTTTTCAAAAATTTCTCTAGGTACTTTACCTTTTCTAAAACCGTCTACCTTAACATTTTTTTGTTTTTCTTTAAAAGCTTTATCTAAAGCTTTAGTCCAATTTTCTCCTTCGATTTTAACATTTATTTCATGTACATTATTCTTTTTAGTTTCTTTTTCTTCTTTTTTTGCCATATAATTCCCTCCAATGACTTATATTATACAATACATTTTAATTTTAAACAATAATTTTAAAGCTTAATTAATTTCTATTTCTTTACAACAGTTTTTTTCTTATCAAAACTTTGAAAAAAGTTTGCAGCCTGCTCTGAATAATTTTCATTTTCTACAAAAAAATCAACAACTTGTTCACCTGAAACAGCAAATACTTCTAAAAAAGTTTTATTGTCAACTGTTAATGGAGATTCTGTGCCTAATTCATAGATAGAATTACCATTTTCAACAACAACTAACTTATTAGGTATATTTCTCATTTTAAACATTGCATCAAGTTTAGTATTCAAATCTTTTAATAAAACTTCATATAATTCCTTAGTATGCTCTGGAAAAACCTTTCCATACATAAACTCAATTCTTTCATTTTCTTTTTCTCCAAGTTCAGGATCTACAACGCTAAGAACATTTCTTAATCCTGTATCTTTGTATTTTACTGCTGCTGCAGTCACTGGCACTAAAAAATATTTATTCATATTCATAAATTCCTCCCTTTCCAACTTAAAATAACGCCTCTTATTCTAACATAAATAAGAATACTTATCAAAAGAAGTATAGAGTTAAATCACTCAATTTACACAAATTTACACATTCTAACAAAAAAGAAGTATAACAAACTATACCTCTTTACACCTATCGAAAATTCTTTTCAAAATTCCAAGCATCTCTACACATATCTTCTAATGTCTTAGTAGCAACAAAACCTAATTCTTCTTTTGCTTTTGTAGGATCAGAATAACATTCTGCAATATCGCCTGCTCTTCTACCAACAATCTTATAATTAACTTTAAGACCATTGGCCTTTTCAAAAGCATCAATTATTTCTAAAACACTGTATCCTTTACCAGTACCCAAATTATAAATAAATAGTCCTCTTCCTTCAGATGCTAATTTTTCAAGAGCTTTGATATGTCCAATTGCCAAATCAACAACATGGATATAATCTCTAACACCAGTTCCATCTTCTGTAGGATAGTCATTTCCAAAGACACTTAAACATTCAAGTTCTCCACTTGCTACCTTAGCAACATAAGGCATCAAATTAGCAGGTATTCCATTTGGTTGCTCCCCAATAAGACCGGATTCATGAGCTCCAATCGGATTAAAATATCTTAGTATTGCAATATCCCATTCATTATCAGACTTATATAAATCATTTAAAATTTGTTCAACAAATAATTTACTAGTTCCATATGGATTAGTTGTTCCGCCAATTTTACTATCTTCAGTTATAGGCACAACATCAGGGGTTCCATAAACTGTTGCACTTGATGAAAATACTAACTTCTTACAATTATGTTTCTTCATTGCATTTATTAATTCAAGAACTGTCGCAACATTATTTTTATAATACTCAATTGGTTTTTGAACTGACTCACCAACTGCCTTATAAGCTGCAAAATCAATAACAGCATCTATTTCATTCTCTTCAAATACCCTATCCAATATATTTGAATCAATCATATCCCCTTCATAAAACTTAACTTCTTTAGATGTAATTGTTTTTATTTTATCTAAAACTGTAATTTTACTATTTGATAAATTATCAAGAACAACTACCTCAAAATCATTATTAAGTAATTCTACACAAGTATGTGAACCAATATATCCACATCCACCAGTAACTAATACCTTCATTAAATCCCTCCAAACATTTCCTGATATTCATTATAAACTAATACCATTTCTTTTCCAATATTAACATCTATAGCATCATTCTCAATACACTTTTTCAAGAACAAATCCAACCCTTCAAATTTAACATAAAAAAGATTAAAATCAGTCTCCAATTCTAATTCATCATAATGTGTTTCATTAAAATTAGGTGTATCATCTGTAAAAAATCTATAATAATAAATACTATTCCGCACCTTCCGTCCTGAACCAAAATAGTCATTATCATAAGTAGTAATAACCAAAAAAGGATCTTCATTAACAGAAACATCAATTCCAGTTTCTTCTTTAATTTCTCTAGTAATACATAAATCTCTAGACTCATTTTCTTCTAAATGACCACCTGGAAATTGATATGTATTATTATTATGTGCAAGAAGTATCTTTCCTTTTGAATTAATAATTAAACCTTTAACTCTAATTACTTCTCTTTCGATATCTTCATCAGTCAAATTGTTGTCATTAATTATAATTGTTTTCATAATACCACCCTCTAGACATATCTTTCCCAATATTCAACAACATTAGGACTAACAGTATTAAATACTGCTTCAATTGTATTCTTAATTAAACTTGCTTTATACCAAACAGGTCTTCCATAATTTAAACAGCTTGCTTTACTTCCAGCCATCATATATTCAAAAGTAGAAGCACGATCTTCTGCATCAGATGTTTGAGCATAATTATTTACAAATGGTACAGAATCAGAAAAAGTATTTGCGTACGAATAATTATTAATTATTGTTCCATATCTAAAATCCGCAGGATTCAAAGTATTCCATGAATTATAATTAGCTCCTCTTTTAAAAAGATATCTTTCTATATAATGATACGACTCATGATAAAAAGAATCTTCAAAAGGGTGCATTAAAGCAATTGATATATTAGCATAAGTATAACTAGAATCCGTAACACCTGTAATACTTTCATCAGAATAACTATTAATTAAAATTACAGATAAAGGTATACCACCATTTCTTATCTCAGTAAAAAAACCACTAGGATACAAAGAAAAAGCACTTTTTAATCTATTCAGAGCTGCATTTATTGTAGTAGAATTCTCAACTGGTACCGTAGAAATACCACCAACTGTATATCCATATGTTTCTCTACCATACTTAATAGTAATACCATATGTAGTCTCAATACTTCTTCTCAAACTTTCATTAGCTTCGTCAATTGAAGGAACATGTACAGAATTACCACCAGTTTGTCCTCCTGTGTTATTATTAGTAGTATTAGTATTGCCACCACCAACTCCTACATTAGTATTTGGAATATTAATATTAGAATTTTCATTTGAAGTTTGACTAGAAGTATCTGGCAACTTTTCTGAAGCATTATCTTGATTCTTATCAGTTTTATCCTTAATATTAGTTATTTTATTACCAGGAACAACTTCACTACCATCAACAGTAGTTATCGAAATAGTATTCTCTTCTTCTCTTACTGGAGATACATCATCAATAGGATTTATTAACCTAGTATCACTATGAAAATCAATAAAAATACCAGTACCAATTAAAACTAAAGAAAAGAAAATCAATACTTTAGCATAAAAAACAAGATTTTTTTTCTTCTTTGTATGCATATTGATTCTCCTTCCTACACTACAACTATCAAGTCATAAGAAATAACACTATAAAAAATATAATTACAATTACTAGTACTAATAGAAATATATTTAGATTAGCAGCACCTACATTATTATTAGAACTAGCTAATAATTTATCTTTCCTCTCTCCCTCTATCAAGGAAAGTAAATATTTAGCATGGTCATTAGTAAGACCATCTATGCTAACTAAATCATTATTTATTGTTATTAATCTAAATGTCACCAAAGAAGGATCATCATCTAAATCGACAATATCTTTTGTTGTAACCGTAACATTCTCAGTAAACTTTTCAACTAAAACATCTAAAAAATTCTTATAAAACACTTCATCACATTTAAATGTTGTGTCACAAAATTCTTCCTTCTCTCCATTTTGTCCAATAATTGATAATTTTATAACACATGTATAATCTTTAATTGTTAAAGCCAAAAGTATAGAACTTTCTTTACTAGAAAGTCTAAAAACATTAATTATTTTCTCGATATATTCAGAATAGCTATCTTCATTTAATGTTTTTGAAAATAAACTTGAATTCATAAATCCCCCTATTTGCTAACACCTTTATTAGCTTCTTGCAATTCTTTGTTTAAAGCACTAATTTGATCATACATAACTTGTGCTTCTGCTGCTTTTCCCTCTTTATAAAGATTATTAGCTTGTTCTAACATTGTTTCTATTTGCTTTTGCTTATCAGCAAATGATGCCTCTAATAAACCACTAGCAATCAACTGTTGTTCTGTTACTTTTTCATCATCTAAACTACTATCAACTGCTGCAACTGTTTGTTCTGCTATAGGATTATTAGAAATCATATTTCTAATTGATAATAAAGCTTTTTGTGTTTCTTTTGATTCTCTAAGTTTTGTTATTTGTTTCTTAGTAGTTAAAATAGCCCTAGAAACTTCACTGCTAGATTTTATAAATTTTATTTTTTGAATTACTCCCATACCTGGTTCTTCTTTTACTAATGCCTTGTTTTCATTAGCCAATTGTTCTTGATTAGCCACAGTATCAGCTAAACTATTCAAAGCGACATTAACTGTATCATTCTGAGCCTGTGTTGGAGTTAAAGTAACAGTTCCCTCAGCTTCTTTTACTGCATCAATAACAGGTAAATTAATATCTGTATCTACTGTCTGCTCAGTTTCTGCATCAGTAGTTTCAGCAATATTCTCTTCACTTGGAGCTTCTACTTCAGGAAGTGCAACTTCTGCCACTTGCTCATCTCCTAAACCAGCAATATCCGCAGTATTCTCTTCACTTGGAACTTCTACTTCAGGAAGTGCAACTTCTGCCACTTGCTCATCTCCTAAACCAGCAATATCCGCAGTATTCTCTTCACTTGGAACTTCTACTGTAGGAAGTGCAACTTTTGCTACTTGCTCATCTCCCAAACCAGCAATATCTGCAGTATTCTCTTCACTTGGAACTTCTACTTCAGGAAGTGCAACTTCTGCTACTTGTTCATCTTCTAAATCATTCTCCGCAGCCTCAACCTCATCTGAATCTACAGGAACCTCTGTATCCTCAACTTCTTCAGCCATCTCAGTATCAGGAACAGCCTCATCTTGATAATCTTCTTCCTCATCAGCTACTTCTTCTGAAGAATCATAGTCTTCCATTCCTTCTCCAGTTTGAATAGTTTGAACATTTTGAATCATTTGTTCTTTTTCTTCATCACTAACATCCAATTCATCAAAAGAGTTAACCATTCCAGAAGCAAGATTATCTCTTTCATTTATGGCATTTTCTAAATCATTCTCATAAGTTTGGTAAACAATATCATTACCTACATCAGCAATTGCTTCAGAAACCTTTTCACTACCAAACTTTTTTAGATTTTTTGAATAAGAATCTAATTTAATCAAAGATTCAGTAAGTTCATTAGTAACTCTCAAAGTCCTTTTCAAACAATCATCTTGAAGAGCACACAACTTCTCAAGTTTCTCTCTCTTAGCACTATCAAATTCATTACCAATTTTCATCTCTATATTGCTTAACTTGATTTCTTCCATCGCAATAATATCGAATAAAGTAGCTTTTAAATCACGTACAGCATTTTCATATTTTCTATTTTCGAATACATAATCATTTAACATAAACTACACCCCTTAATTATTTGCAATCTTCTTTAATAATTTTTGAACTTCTAACCACTCATTATCATCAGTAATTTCAGCTAACTTTAAAACTTCACCTTCTTGAAGAATCTTTGATATATAGATAACTTCATCCTCTTCGGCACCATTCTTTTCCCCTTTAGAATAAACCAAATAATTATTTATTCTATCGTCACTCATCAAATATGTAACAAGTTCTACTTCCATAGTACTACCATCACTATTTTCTATAATAACCATTTCTTTTTCTTCCATAGTAAAACTCCTTCTATCCTAAAATACATTATATCGAATTTTTAGAAAGAAGTAAACTATATCATTCAAAAATTATAGCTACAACTCCCCATTCTTTTTCTTCTTCCTTTGTATAAAACCTATGCATCTCTTTTAAATACATCTCTTTAGTATAACCATCTAAATAAATTCTTTTCATATCATAATGGTCTACTAACTCCAAAAAACTATCATAATACTCTAAAGCCTTTACCTTTTTCTCGATTTTCTCTACTTCATCTGGTCGCTTCAAAAATACTAAAGTATCTCCAACACTAAGTTTTCTTCTTTTTAAATCATTAACTCGAACTTCAATATCTTTTACACCATCACTAACAATATCAAATACATCAGGATGTAAATGTACCTTCATTTCCATCTAAATTACCTCCAATTAAACATCAATAAATCAGGTTTTACCAGTAATAAAACTCCAATCAATAACATAATAATTCCTCCAATTAAATGAGAAACTTTACCGTATTTTGTCGAAATACCTGTAGCTTTCATTGTAAACATTGCGATAAAAAATACAATTAAATCATCAAGTAAAAAGAAAATAATATAAAGTAAAGTATACATAAATTTCATAAAAGATGATATATCATTCAATGCCAATAACTCACTAAATACAAGTGGCAATCCAGCAGAACATGCAAGCTCTACTAAGTTAACCGAAACCGCAAGTCCCATAATACCTAAAAGTGCTAAAATAAAGCTCTTCTCACTAGTAAATTTCCTTATTCGGCTAAATATCTTTTTACGTTTCTTGTCATCCACTACTTCACAACCACTATCACTACTTTTAATAAAGCTCATTATATTTACAAAAGCTCCAATAAGCGCAATAATTGCAATTATATTTCTAATCAAAACAACAGTCGTAATCTTAACTGCTATACTTATCCATGAAAGCATAATTATCATATAAACTAATGCCGATGTTATTAAAAATGTTAAACCTAAAGCCCACATCCTTTTTCTATTTTTCATCCCAATTAAAACACTAATCAAAAAAAGCAATATCCACATCGCACAAGGATTAAATCCATCTATTAAGCCAATCACAACCGCTGCTGTTGTTAAACCAACATTCTTAAGATTCAATTTGCCAAAAATTGGAACATCAACTGTCATAGATTCATCTGACTTTTTCTCTTGTTTGGAAAATTCATCTACTATATAATCCTCGTCCTTAATTTTATCATTAACATTTTCTTTTTCCTGACCCTTTACATCTTCATCTTCCTTATCTTCAACATACATATCAGCTTTTATTTTCACAATAACATCTTCATAATCATTTTCCATATAATACTTAATAGCTCTTTCAATTTTTCCTGATAAAGACTCATTATAACCACTTATCACTGTATTACCAATAACTGTTGTAGGAACACCACTTCTTTTAATTTTAAATTTCTCTTCTACTTTTTCCAATAATTCAGCATTTTCATAATTATACCAAACCTCATACTTAATTATTTCAAGTTCAGGATACTTTTCTTGAATTTCTTCTAAATAATCTTGCTCTGCAGCACAATGTGGACAACCATCTCCATGAAATAAATATAAAGTTATTTCATCATCTTCGTAAGCAAAAACATTAAATGGAAAAACAAAAATAAACGTTAAAAGAAATAGTAAACTAATTATTCTTTTCAACTAAATCACCAACCTCTTTCATCTTCTCAATCATCTCTTTTTCACTTAATTCACCAATTACCCTAAAAAGTTCTTTATCTCCATCAAAAAAGATAAATACAGGTAAAATATTACCAGGATTATATTTTAATACCTCTTCTTCATCCATATCATAATCCAGTTCTAATGTTTCAATCTCATATTTTTTCAAAATATTATTCCAAACCTTATTCATCACAAGACACCCACTACACCAAATAGCATTTATTTTTACAACTCTCATATCTATCTCCCAAAATCTAATTTTTTAATGCATGAAGTAAATTCTGTTATAAATCTATCAATCTCTTCATTTGTTGTTAAATAAGATAAACTTATTCTTAGACTTCTACTTGCTCTATCTTTATCACGAGTTACCGCATAAACTGCTTTAGAATAATTTCCTGTTGAGCAGGCAGTTTGTGTTGATACATAAATTTCTTTCTCTTCTAATGCATGTAACATTACTTCACTCTTTATACCTTTTAAACTAATATTAACAATATGTGGTAAACAATATTCATTACTATTAATAAAAATATCTAACTCTGAAAGTTTACTAACAAGATAATCATGTATAGCTAAAACTTTACTAGTTTTAGAATCAAAATCTAGATAAGCAAGTCTTAACGCTTTTGCAAAAGATGCAATTAAAGGGGTAGCTGGAGTACCACTTCTAAAAATAGTAGTAGACTTACCACCATGAATTAATGGCTCTATAACTAACTTTTCACGTTTTATTAAACAACCTATTCCCTTCATCCCATAAAATTTCTGACATGAAATAGAAGCAAGATCTAAAAGACTAAAATCTATTTTTTCTTTTCCAATACTTTGAGTTACATCACTATGAAAAATAGTTTTAGAATTTCTTCTAACTATCTTACTAATAGCCTCTAAATCTTGTTTAACACCAACCTCACTGTTCACTGATGAAATAGTAACTAGAATAGTATCATTTCTCATTAATCTTTCTAAATCTTCTAAATCAACTAAACCATTTTCATCTAATTTTACAAAATCAACTTCAAAACCATTATTTTGTAAGTATGCAAGAGGTGCAATAATAGAAGAATGTTCAAGTTCTGTTGTAATTATATGACATCCTCTATTACTATATTTAGAGCAAACTCCCTTAATAGCCATATTATTAGCCTCACTAGAACCACTCGTATAAATAACTTCACTACTTTTAACCCCTAGTATATCAGCAATTTGCTTAGTACTTGTATCAATCAACCTTTTCGCATCAACTCCCAGTTTGTGTAAAGAATTAGGATTACCTATAAATTCTCTGCATACTCGACTATAAGTATTAATAACTTCTTCATTAACAGGAGTAGTCGCACTATAATCTAAATAAACCATTAAATCACTCTTTTCTAATAATAAATCATCTTAAATTATATCATACAATAGACATTATAAAAAGCATTTAATCAACCACATATTTACTTAAAATATTGACTTTTTTAAGTAAATATGTTAAAATTAAAAACGCCTAGGAAAAGGGGGAATATTATATGGCAAATGAAATTAAAGGTAAATATGACAAAGCTTTTGAAATGCTAGAACAATTAATAGATCAAGAAGTATATTGCATTTACACTGAAAGTAGAATTGGTCAATATAAAGGATATAGAGGAACTTTAAATAGTGTAACTCCATATGATTCAATTGTTTTAGAGGGTAGAGTTCATCGTTTCGTAGGTGATTTTGATGCCATAGCACAAATCGGTATAGAAATTGATGGAAAACCTCATGCTATTTTCCATAATAGTGGAATCAAAAAAGATTATCCAATTTATTCTACTGACCCACTTGGACTTATAAGTGCTCAAAAAGAAATGCTAGGATACAGTGTAAAAGAACAAGACTACTTCAAAAAAACAGATGTTAAAGCACCTGTTCAAAAAGCAAAATAAATAAGAATTAAGTAAACAATCTATATTGTTTACTTTTTTAATTTATAAAAAATAAAAATATGTAGAATTAATCTCCATATTTTTATTCACTTTTAATTTTGTCTTTATAATCTTTAACTATTTCATATAGATGTTGAACACTCTTATCTAAATCTCTAATCTCTCTAGCTCTTCTTGCCATACTTATTCTCAATTCTTCTGGTACATCCTCAGGTAATTTATAACTTAATTTATGATCAAGACTAGCCCAACAATCCATCGCAACTGTTCTTATTTGAATTTCAGCTTCAATATATTCAGTTCTATCAAATAAATGAATTGGAACTAAAACATTCAAATGATAACTACTATATCCAGTATCCTTAGGATTTCGAATATAATCACTTTCATCTTTAACAATAAATTCTTTACTAGATTTAATAATATTAACTATTTCATAAACATCTGATAGAAAAGAACAAACAATTCTAAGACCTACAACATCATGTACATTTCTAATTATATTATCAGTTGTAAAATATAAACCTTTTCTCTCAAGCTTATTTTTAATACTATCAAATGTTTTAATTCTTGATTTTATATGTTCAACTGGATTATATCCATTATTAAACTTATATTCTTCTATTAAAATATCTAATTCTGTCTCTAATCTTTTTAAAGCAAAATTATATTTAAGCATGGCTTCCCTAAATTCATTATTCTCCATCAAATTCATTAATATCTCCCCTTTTTTAGTTTCTACATTATATCACATAAGAAAAGACAAATCAAATAATATTAACTTGTCTATTTATTAGTATTTTGATAATAATCTCTTTCCGAAATAGTTGATGATATATAATCAAGTTCTTCATCAACAATGTCCATATCATTTAAAATATCTTCAATCTCAAATAATATTTCTTTTAAACTACTACAAGATTTATAATTAATCTTATATTGTTCTAGAACTGTAATTTCCCTATTAGTAAGCATTAAACCATTAACATTGTTGAATTTATTATCTTCAAAATTAATTCCAGCAATAATTTCATCTAAATTATATTCACTATTCATAATAATACCTACTTACACGAATATCCATTATTCTTTAAATGTTTCATAAGTTCACCATCAGTATAATTATCACCAACTGATAATGTAACAACATCACTACTTTTTGTATTAGAATTAATTTTTACTTGTAAGTCTCCATTATTAATAAATTCAATATTATCAAGTAAAATTACTTCTTTTTTATCTGTTGAAAATCTAACTGATAAAGTATTTCCGTCAACAACATATTTAACCTTATTATCTAAATAATCTAATGTATTTCTTAATGAAAATTCAATACTATTTAAATAAGTTGCTTTATTATATTTTTCTGGTAATATTACATTTTTTGTAACATTTAACATCTCTATATTTTTTCCATCTAGTGTTGCAACTACTCTCTCCTCTAACCTTACATCATCATCAAATATTTTTGTTTTCTCACAAACTACTTGTGTTTGCTTAATCGTTGCAAATAAATAAATTATAATGACAATCATTATCAAAGTAATTATTATTGGTAACGTCATACTTTTTCTAGTACTCATAGTACCACCTCTCTTAATTACATTGTATCAAATGAATAAAATAAAGTCTATAATCCACCTTTATCTAAATTAAGAAAATTAATTTATTTTGTTTGTATTAAATCATCATACTCTTTTCTAGCTCTAGCTTGCTCATCATATGTCTTTTTAAGTATTTTCTTAGTTTCATACTCCCCCACTTCGTTAGTTGATAATCTTCTTTTTATTTTTTCATCTATTCTATCACTAAGTCTCTTACCAGCATACAAATAAGCAGCAACTTCAGTTGTTCCAAGTATAACTCCAGCACCAGCTCCAGCAACAGTAAAAGGTATAGTAAACTTATTACTAATTTTTACATCATTAACATCCTGATAAGTCTCCGTTATATATATTTGTTCTTCTTCTTTTAAATCTTTATTAATATCAGCTTCACCAGTAGTTTCTTCATATGAATACTTTTTAACTAATTTATCTGGATTAATATCTTCCAATGTCAAATGAAAATCATCATCCAACTTTCCTAAATCAGAAAAATCATAATCATAAACAACGCAATTTCTTACATAACTTATTCCAGAAGCATTTCTCCTCCATGGTTCACAAATTGTCACGCTAGCAACATAATCAGTTCTAAATTCATTATATTCCTCTTGTCTAGACATAATTTCTCCCGAATTAGTATCAACAGTATTAGTAATTGTTTTAGTAAGTAATACATTAGCAGATTCTTTAGTCCCTATGTGACGACCAATAAAAGGACAAGATAAAGGTATTGCTATTGCAGGAACCGCAACTAATCTTAAGACCAATCTTTTAGCTTTAAGCCCTGTTCTACTTAATTTTAACTGTTTAGGTTCCTTTTGGTATTTCCTAATACATTCATCAAAAACCCCAAGTTTATTTTGTAAATAAGCAACCCTTTCTTCATACTCTTTTGCAAGAACCTTTTGTCTTTCTTCAAACTCTTTTACATTTTCCTGACGAACAATTAGCTCATTATCATTAACAGCGCATTTATATAACGTTTCAAAATCAACATAATCTTCATCTAAAGAACCCTCATAGCTCACAGTATCTATAGATTTTCTAACTAACGATGCTAAATGTTCCCTTAAATATTCACTATTAGTTTCACCTATAAACTTCACTAATTCATTATTACCAACAAGAGTTAAAGTCTTCAAAGAAACAAACAAAGTATTAATAGCATCATCAAATAACCTCGTAAATTGATGAATTGTTTTATTATTTTTAACAACAACTAGTAAATCAACAAACTCTTTATTTCTCTTTACAAAATCCTCAATCGAAAATTCCATTTCAAAAGCCTTAGTAATATCAGTCTTTATCTTATTAAGCAAATCACTAAATTCTTTATATTCATTATAAATTTCTAATTCGCTTTCAAAATCATCAAGTCTTCTCTCTAATTTCCCGTATTTTAAATCCGAACCAAAATTCTCGTATTCTCTTTCAAATTCTGTTAATAATTCATCCGCTGGTATCTCACTAGCAATTTCTAGATACCTATTATACAATTCTTGATATCCACTTTTATCCATAATAATTTCTAAACGCTCTAAAACACCTTTAATATTTTCATTTTTTGTATAAATCCTAGCCAGTATTGAGCTAAACTCATCAATTTTCATACTATCTCTCCCCTAAGTGCTATATATTTTAACATAAATTCTGCTAAAATACAAATTTGCATATTTATAGATTTTATGATATAATGGGAGCCAACTAATTTAAAAGGGGGGGAACTTTAAATGCGTAATTCTAATACTAACATTATACCATATGTAATTTCTTATGTGATTGGGACAGGATTAATAATAGGCGGTATTGCATCCATCCCTAGAAAAGAACAATGTGAAATAACGAATACATATCATGTTCATCGTTTTAGTAAAAATACTGAGAATACCACAATTAGTAGATGGATTAATGATGAAAAGAAGGACAACGATTACACATTAAAAGAAAAACTTAACAAAAAAGTAATTGAATGTCTTTATGGCGAGAATGACGACAGTTATACTAAAGAAGATATCTATCTACCTGCAACAACAACTGATCTTGAGGCTTTCGACCAATTAGATTATAAAGATTTATTTGATGGAAAAGAAAACATTGATTTCATAAACTATCAGATAAAACAAAATACTGATTATCTAAAATTTTATTACTATTACGAAGATACCTATTACAAAAAAACTAAAAATGGTAACACAATTGCAAAGACTGAAAAACATAGCGGATGGACAACAAACCGATATCAACGCGGTGTCACAGGAGAAACAAGAGTATATCACACAAGATATTATGCTTATAAACTAGTCTTTGAAAATGGAAAATTAAAAGTTAAAAAAAGTAGACCAGTTGATGATGTTAGAGAAATATTAAATGAATATCCTTATATAAGTGAAAATAGTAATGGTGAAGTGCATGAAACATTCTATTTTTCTAGATACGATGTTTTAAATGTTAATGTTAAAGATATCACCCCATTTTACACACCAACAGTTGAAAACAATCCTTTAAAAGAAGATGCACCACAATATATGAAGAAAAGATAAAAAGACTAAAAATTTAGTCTTTTTTTTCATTTTTAAAACCTTCCCATTTCCAATCTTTTACAAATGGCATATCTTCACCATACTCATTTATATATTCTTTATGTTTTACAAGCATTTCATTACACCAATTAATAAGTACTTTACTAGAATTCTTATATCTTGGAATTTCTTGTAATACTGCAACAACTAAATGGAATCTATCTATCTCATTTTGTACTCTTATATCAAAAGTTGTTGTAATAGTTCCCTCTTCCTTATAACCATGAACATGCATATTACGATTATGCCTTTTATATGTCAATTGATGAATAAGTGACGGATAACCATGAAAGTTAAAAATAATTGGCTTATTTTTTGTGAATATTTCATCAAATTCTTCATCACTCATACCATGTGGATGAGTATCAGAACTCTGTAGTTTCATTAAATCAACTACATTAACAACTCTAATCTTAATTCCTTTAACTGACTTTCTTAAAATATCGACTGCCGCTAAAACCTCTAAAGTTGGAGTCTCTCCTGCACAAGCCAACACAACATCAGGATTCCCATCATCATTACTAGCAAAGTTCCAAACTCCCAAACCCTTACGACAATGAACCCTTGCTTGAGTTTTTGTAAGCCATTGTGGTCTTGGATGCTTTGAAGCAACAATTACATTTACATAATTCTTAGTTTTAATACAATGATCAAAACATGATAATAAACAATTAGTATCAGGAGGTAAATACATTCTTACCACGTCAGCTTTCTTAGTAACTAAATGATTTAAAAAGCCTGGATCTTGATGTGTATATCCATTATGATCTTGTTGGAAGACATGACTAACTAATAAAAAATTAAGTGATGCTATTGGCTTTCTCCATGGAATCTGATTGCATACCTTCAACCATTTAGCATGTTGACTAGCCATTGAATCAATTATTCTTACAAAAGCTTCATAACTATGAATAAATCCATGTCTACCAGTAAGAATATATCCCTCAAGCATTCCTTCGCATAAATGTTCTGATAAATAAGAATCCATTACTCTACCATTACTTGCTAGAAACTCATCATTTCTACTAAGTCTAAAATTCCATGTACGTTTTGTCTCCTCAAAAATATGATTAAATCTATTTGATAAAGCCTCATCTGGACCAAATAATCTAAAATTCTTATTTTCTTTATTAAGTTTAAAGACATCTCTAATATAATTCCCTAATTCCATTGTATCTTGAGCAACTACACTACCAGGTTTCTTTATATCTAGACAATAATCCTCCCAATCTGGAGTAAGTATTTCTTTTAATAATAATCCGCCATTTGCATAATTACTTGCACCCATACATTTAGAAAAACTTGGACATAATTCTCTTAACTCTTTAATCAAACGACCCTTCTCATCAAATAAAGAATCAATTTGATAACTCTTCAACCATTTTTCTAAAAGAGCTAAATTTTCTAACTTTTCACGCGTAACAGGAATAGGAACTTGATGTGCTCTAAAAGAACCCTCAATCTTTTGACTTTCTATCTCTTTAGGACCAGTCCATCCCTTAGGAGTAGTTAGAATAATAACTGGATATTTTCCTTCACCACGTGTTTTTATTCTCTCAATATCCTTAATAACCTTATCCATTGTTTTAGCCATTTCTTCATGCATTTTTAGTGGATTGCTTCCAGAAACAAAATAGGGTTTCCAACCATATCCTAAAAAGAAAGCCATTATTTCTTCTTTTCCCATACGACCAAATACTGTTGGATTAGCAATCTTGTATCCATTTCTATGCAATATTGGTAAAACTACTCCATCATTTTTCTTATTTAAAAACTTATTAATATGCCAACTAGTAGCAAGAGGTCCTGTTTCAGCTTCTCCGTCCCCTACAACACAAGCTGCAATTAAATCTTTATTATCAAGTACAGCTCCCGCAGCATGTGCCAAACTATACCCTAACTCTCCACCTTCATGAATTGAACCAGGAGTTTCAGGAGCAACATGTGAAGAAATTCCCCCAGGAAAGCTAAACTGTTTACAAAGCTTTTTTAAGCCCTCCTCATCTTCAGTAATTTCTGGATAAAATTTAGAATAAACACCCTCTAAATAATTATTAGCAACCATTGCTTGACCACCATGACCAGGCCCAGAAATGTAAATCATCTTAAGATTATTCTTCTTTATAACCCTATTCAAATGCATATAAATAAAATTCTGCCCAGGAGCAGTTCCCCAATGCCCAACAACATTAGGTTTTATATCCTCTATTCTTAATTTTCTTCTAAGTAAAGGGTTATCAAGTAAATACAATTGTGCAACACTTAAATAATTTAAAACTCTAAAATACTCATCCATTCTTTGCAATTCTAATTTTGTAATGCCGGACATAATAAACACCTTCCTATCATATAAAATTATAACACTAAAGACAAAAAAGAAAAAGATTTGAAAACAAATCTTTTAAATATATTTACTTCAAGCTCAAAGGCTTACTAAAATCAACACCTGCAGTAACTAATAAATTATCAACATCATCACTAGTTTTTAAATATCCCTGATTCTCATAAGTATAACCAGAAAGATTCATTAAATAAGATACAAAGCTTTCAGAACTTTTCTCTGCCTTTTTATGCGTAAACGTAACATAAATCTTATTAGTATCACCATTATTTACATAATCATCTAAATGCGAATCAAGTATCTCAGCAGCTTTAATCTTTGCTTTATAATCATCAACCCTAAACTTTTCATCAACATCAAAACTAGACCCATCCATGTTATATCCAGCTTTTGCTAATAATTCTACTCTTATTTGTGATAAATCCTTTATATAAGCTTGATAGCAATACGATTTATATGAAACTAATGGCGAAACATCATCAGTATTTTCCGCAACTCCTTCTATCTTATAAG
Organism: uncultured bacterium; assembly: GCA_946560065.1. Lineage (GTDB taxonomy): Bacteria > Bacillota_I > Bacilli_A > RF39 > UBA660 > UBA3789. Next base: position 78,557 of record CAMNUE010000008.1, read on the forward strand.
AAAAATTATCTTGAATTGCTTTTTCTAAATTATCACCATATTTTTTTCCTGCCTCCACATAATCATCTAATTTATACTTTTTAATTAGCTTCTCATCTAGAGTTTGTTTTAAATACATATCACTTCCTGACATAACATCAGAATCCATAATATTTTCAGTTTGAAGTATTTTAGTAAGCTCTATTTTATTTTTTCCATAAATTATCGCTTTAGTCAACTTATCTACATACTGAGAAGCATACTTTTGATAATCTATTTCTTTTTTCTTTTCTTCTTTCTTCTTATCATTTTTCGCAAAAAGAAATACTAAACCAATAATAATTATTATTAAAACTATAACTGCCATAATGATTGGAATATTTTTTTTCAATTTATCTTTCATATCAATTTAGAATAAGTAAGAAACAATACATAATACTGTTTCTTACTTCACCTTTCTCTATTTTTAACAATGACTTCTTTCTGTAATAACGCACTGTGCACAAACACCTTTATTAGTACATGCGCGCCCTACAATTGATGAACAAGCATATGATCGACTAAACACTATACTATCAGTATTAAATATAGCATAACCACATCCACTTCTATTTCCATAAGGGGCATTATTAACATTCCATAAACAGTAATTATTAACATAGTCAGTTGAATAATCAAGTCCTAATGTACTTCGATTTATTCCAGATTTAGCCTCTTTTAAATACCATGTCCACTGTTGATCATTCCAATAACTACTTCCTGTAAGACATGCACCATCACACGTTGTCTTACAAGTAATCTTATAATTTTTATCAATATTCTGTTCTATCCTAACCTTATAACTTAATTCACTAGATACATTACCTGCATTGTCAATTGTACGGAATTTAATATTTTGATTAACAACCTCTGCTGTATATTTATAATTACTAAGCTTTGTTTCCTTAACCCATCCACTACCAGTATTATACTGAGTTTCATAGATACCACTAAGATTATCTTTTGGAGTTAAAGTTCTAGTAACAGGAACATCTGACAAACTTCCACTACTGTAACTACCTCCACCTTCTTTAGTAAACTTAGCAGTTAATGTCGGCTTAGTTTTATCAAGATAAACATTTACAGGGCATTTTGTTACATTACCAAGTTTATCAGAAAGAGACATTTCTCCAACTTTAACATCAGTATTAAATTCATTAGAAAAAACATTTTTACTACAACCACTATAAGAATCACTACAAGCAACACTAATAGTCCTGTTTTGATTAGTCCATGTTGTACTAGAACCACTAACTGTTCCACAACTGGGACCGCTTCTATCTAATTTAATTGTATTATTATCCCCATAACTAGTACAATTTCCTGCAACATCACAAGCACGATATTTTACATACGAAACGCCTTCAGGATTAATATTCAAATATGCAGCCTTCACATTTTGTTTATTTGAAACTGCTCCAGAAGTTGTATATTCATAATGATCAAAACCTGACATCGTATCTGTTGATTTAGATGCCTCAGTATAAACCCATCCCTTCAACCAACTATCGTTAGTATAACCACTAAGATTTTTAGAACTCTTTACATCAGTTGCACTAGTCTTTTTATAAAGTTTAATCGTTGGTTTAGTCGGATTAGTCCTATCAATTGGTGCCGTGATATTAACTGTAGCAGTATTATCTGCCTTATCTTTTAAGACATATTTAGCATATCTAAATCCCTCATCTACCAATGTATAGTGAAGTGGAGTGTTAGATTTAAATGTTGCTTTATCCTTTTTAGTAAAAGTCTTAACATCACTAGCCTTTTTTACAAGACCCTTTTTATTTTCACTCCAAGTACCTGTATCTAACTTAACATTATCAGAAGTTACTATCTCATAATAAACACCATAAGGATACTTAGATTTATTTAGCCAACTATCACTTCCATATCCGTCAAGATACTTATCAAGAGTAGCCTCTTTATTCTTACTATTAGCAGTTACAGAAGCTACCTTATCACCTATTGCACCATTAGCCTGTAATTTATAAGCATTAATTGTTAATGTTGGTTCTGTCCAATCAAGATGTACTCTAACCTTACATTGATTTTCATTCCCAGCATTATCCTTGATTTTAATTATTCCATACTCAGCTTCCTTATTAAAAGTCTTCGTATAAGTTCCTCTAACACATCCACTACCATCACCATCACTACATTTTATAGTAATTGTTCTCTTTCTTAAACTATTATCCCACTCATCTTCTTCAGGTTCATTAGTAGTTTTACCACATAAAGGAATAATATTATCATCATAAGAAGAACTAAATTCCTGCCTTGTAAATCCACCTTCACTGTTATAAACCTGTGCAATAACTTTAATATAAGAAGTCTTAGTAATATCAATAAAATTAGTTATATCCTTAGTAACTGTCAAATCACTTCTACCACGAGCACTTAAAGAACCAGAATTATAGACTTCTAACAAAGAGTCTCTATCATCATACTTAACAGAAATAATATAAGAATATCCATCTAAACCAATTTGTTTTCCCAGTTGATTTTTATTACCATCAAACGTTATATTGACAACAGCTGATTTTACTTTTGCAGCATCATATACATTTCCATTTTTATCTGTAAATGAAGCCGAGATAATTGGATTATAAACATCTAAATCATCAAGATTATTATCACCATCACAATAGACATATGCCGTATAATTATAATTAGATTTATCATATTTATAAACCCTAACAATTGACTTTTCCATACAAGATTTACCAAAAGAATTTACTATATCCTCTTTAAGATAATTATTTTTTCTTAAGGTCTTAGCTCCTACTTCAACAACAGAACCTATATCCTTTGGTAAAGATTCAGTATTATCTTGCATATAACTCTTAGTAGCCATAATTAGAGTATTCCTACTACTCTCAAGATTTTCTTTCCTAGATTTCTCAATCAATCCTCTTAGTGAAGAAATTACAATAACAGAAAGAATTCCTAAAATTATAATTACTGTTAAAAGTTCAACTAAAGTAAAACCTCTAAATTTAAGTTTAAATTTTAATTCATTCATAAACTCACCTATCATACAAATGATACCATATTTATGTAATGTTTACAATTAACAAATAAATAAAAAGATGTATCACTACATCTTTCTCTTCCATACTTTTCTAAATATTTTTTTAATTCCTTTTTGAGATAAATTATCAATAGGTTTCTTAGTATCACCTATAAAATCATCTAAAACAAAACAATTACTAGAATCATCATTAATAACCATCTTTGCTTGACGTTCAAAGTCTGAATGACTTAATTTAAAGATAATCCCTTCTTTTATTCCAGTCATTCTATAATCATTATTTTCATCTTCTAAATACGAAATAATTTGACCATTTTTAAATAACTCTAAGATATCTTCATCTCCAAAGAATTCAATTAAATATTCCACTGCCTCACTATCACAAGATAAAAATTCATTATCCCTAATATACATTCCATTTTTGTATACTAATTCAAAAAAAACTTCATCAGATGATGGTAAAGTAATACAATTTAGAGCATCTTTCTTTTTTAGTCTTAAAATAGCAGTATTTTCGCTACTCTTATAATTTTCTTTACTAGGAGAAATAATTACAATTCTTTTCTTTCTCTCCAATTTTCCTTCCATCTCATTTCACCGGCATAATTATAACATAAAATACTTAAAAAAGCAATATTTTGTATGGAATACAAATAAAAACAACATCGATTAATTATCGACATTGTCATAGTTAAACCAACTGTAGAAATTTATCATAACAATTCTAATGTTCTTTTTCTATTTAGAAATAACTTCACATATTAATCTACTAATCTCAGTAGGGTTTTCTATAGGAAGTCCTGCAATCATTCTTGCTTCACTATAAAGTATCTCAGTATACTTTTCAAATTCTTCTTTATCATTTTCAAATAAGTCTTTTAATTTCTCACTAATTGGATGTTTTTCATTTATCTCAAGTATTGTTTCTGCTTTAATTCCCATATCATTAGGCATTGCATCAAATACTTTCTGCATCTCAATTGAAACATCTCCCTTAGTAGTTAAACAAACTGGATGAGATTTTAACTTATTACTAAATTTAACTTCTTTTACTTCACCAATTTTTTCACACATTGCTTTTAATAAATCAGAATTATCTTTATTTACTTTTTCCGTTTCTTTTTTCTCTTCTTCACTTTCCAAATCTAAGTTACCATCACTTACATTAGTAAACTTCTTACCTTCATACTCTTGAATTGCCGTAATACAGAACTCATCTACATAATCAGTTAAATATAAAATATCATATTCCTTATCTTTTACTTGTTCAACTTGTGGAAGTGCATTAATCTTTTCAATTGATGCACCACTAGCATAATAAATATTTTCTTGTCCTTCTTTCATTTCACTAACATATTCTGATAAAGTAACAAGTCTCTCATGTTTTGCAGAATAAAACATTACTAAGTCCTTTAATTTATCTTTGTCAGCTCCATAATTATTATAAACACCATATTTTAATTGAACACCAAATGTTTTGAAGAACGAAATATAATTTTCACGATCTTCTTTTAACATTTTTTCTAATTCTTTACGAATCTTACTTTCAATATTCTTTGCAATCAATTTCAAATTATTAGATTCTTGTAATAATTCACGAGAAATATTTAAAGATAAGTCTTCTGAATCAACTACACCTTTAACAAAACTAAAGTAATCTGGTAATAATTCTCCACATTTTTCCATTATCATTACACCATTTGAATAAAGAGCAAGTCCCTTTTCATATTCTTGGGTATAAAAATCATAAGGTGCATGACTAGGAATAAATAATAATGATTTATAAGAGCACATACCCTCAACTGAAGAACTAATTACTTTTAATGGTTTATCATAATCACTAAACTTATCCATATAGAAATTATCATAGTCAACATCTTCTACTTCACTCTTATTTTTCTTCCAAATAGGAATCATACTATTTAGCGTTTCTACTTCTTTTATATCCTCATATTCATGTTTTTCTTCATCTTTTAACTCATGATGTGTACATTCCATCTTTATAGGAAAACTAATATAATCAGAATATTTTTTAACTAAATTTTTAATTTCATATTCATCTAAATATTTACAGTAATCATACTCTTCACTATCTTCTTTAATTGACAAAACTATTTCTGTACCAACTTCGTCTTTTGAAGATTTACTAATAGTATAGCCATCAGCTCCTTCACTTTCCCAAACATAAGCATCATCAGAATCAATACTCTTTGAAGTAACAGTAATCTTATCACTTACCATAAAAGCAGAATAAAATCCTACACCAAATTGACCAATAATATCAATCTTTTCATCTTTAGTCATATTCTCTTTAAATGACAAACTACCACTCTTTGCAATAGTTCCCAAATTAGCTTCTAACTCTTCTTTAGTCATACCACAACCATTATCACTAATAGTTAAAGTACGACTATCTTTATCAAAATTAATGTTAATTTCAAGACTTTCCTTATCAACCTTAACTTTCTTATCAGTTAAACTTCTATAATATAATTTGTCAAGTGCATCACTTGCATTAGAAATTAATTCTCTTAAAAATATGTCTTTATTTGTATAAATTGAATTAATCATTAAATCTAATAATCTTTTAGACTCTGATTTAAATTCTTTCTTTGCCACAAAATCATCTCCTAAATTAATATTTACATTTATTATATACCACTCTTTTTAGCAGAAGTCAACACTGAGTGCTAATTTTATTTATTATTAATATAACTAAAAAGAACCATTTCTATGGTTCTCTAATAATCATAAAATCTAGAAGTTCTTTTACTTTTCTATCTTCATATACCTCACTCAAATAATTTCTTAATTGTTCTTCTAATTCACTATCACTATTAAGAATTTTTACACATTTATTTTTAATTAAATCTAATGTAACATCAATGTTCTCTTTTCCATTAGCAACTTTAAACTTCTCATCATCAATACCATAACATAAATAATAATCACCCTGATTATTTTCAAAATCTTCTTCCGAATTTGCAATCATCAAACGATAAAATTCTCTTTGATATTCTTCCTTTATCGCCCTAGTAATTATATAAATCTCTTCACCAAGATTATCAAAATCTAAAGAACTAACATTAAACAAATTATTATACTCAGAATATTCTATAATTACTAAATATCCCTTAACAACAGCATAGTACCTATTACCAATTTGTTCTAAGAAATCTATATCATCAAATGTATATTTACAGTCTTCAATTACACTCCTTGAAAATAATCTTTCTAAGTCGTCATTAAAATTGAATTCATAAGATGACGTATATTCAATCAATTCATAATCGTCATTAAATTTTCCCAATAATTTAGTACATAATTCACTAACAACGTTTGGTAAATGTTCAAATAAAGTAACTAAAATGTCAAAGAAAAACAAAAATTCTTTATCGATAAACTGTGTAAACGTATATTTATAATTTTTTGAATCAACATATGTATTAATTTCGATATAGTATGAAGTCATCTTTGAATTAGCCCTATCCAAATTTTTATTTCCAAACTTACTTTCGTTTAAAGCAATTGTTTCTAACATGTAATTAACTGTATGTAAAAAAATGAATTGATAACAAAAATACTCTTCAATCTTATCATTTTTACTTATACCATCGATAGGTACATATAATACTTTAAATTTCTCAATCTTTTTATTAAATACTAATGCAAAATAGAAATTACTCTTATCATAATCTTTTAAATATAAATCTAAAATTATTTCTTCACTTTTCTTTTTCAAAGCTTTCTTTATATTATAAATAATTTCCATAAATATCTCTTTACTATCCTCCTTACTTTTCTAATTTATAATTCCAGTTATTCAATCCTCCCATATCTTTTACAGTATACCCTAATTCTTTTAATATTAGTGCCGCATTATAACTCCGACTACCACTTCTACAATATACGATAATCAAAGTATCTTTAGAAATATCTATGCTTTCTATCTCATCAAGTGGTATATTAATTGCATTTTTTATATGGCCTTCTACAAACTCTTCTTTTGTTCTAACATCGACTATTTTAACATTAGCCGCTTCATCATATTCATCACTTATTTTTTTTACTTCACTTACTTCTATATTTTCAATATTATCAACATTATTCTTCATATAATCACTAGAATTATTATTACCACATCCAGTAATAAAAATACATAATAATATAAGTAAAATTATTCTTTTTCTCATAACAACTTCACCAATATTATTATACCAAGAAAAAAAGACTATTTCTAGTCTAATTCATTCTTTTGATAACTCAACAATTCTATACCAGGTTGATGGCCCAACAACTCCATTATCCTCTAAACCAAATCTTCTCTGTAAACTTCTAACTGACTGCTGAGTTAATCTATCAAATGTTCCATTAACAAGAACTCCTGGAATACTATGATCTTTAGTACATATTAAATACAAAAATTTCTGTAAATTTATAATATCATCTCCAGTCATATCAATTGATAAATATCTTCCTGGAAAGAATTCATTTAAATCACACATACAAGTTTCTGGAATATTACGTAATGTTTGTTTATAAGCTTCTCTAAGTGCCTTCCAAGTATTCGCATCAACTATCCCATTAGCCGTAATATTATATTTTTTTTGAAAAGCAATTACCATTTGCTTTGTATCTTCTGTAAAATCAAAAGTCTTTAAATCAAGAAAAGGAATATCAGAATCAAAATAAGCAATTGTATTAATGTAATAATTTAATGCTGAAACAGGGACTCCTTCATCTCCTAACTGGATTGTATTATTATAAACTAAAGAAGCTTCATCTATTCCAATCCCTTCAGTATAAATACTTGTAATCTTCTTAACAGCATTATAAATATATTTTATCTTATACCACGTTTGTTTATCAACTATTCCATTAATAGGTAAATTAAAAATTTCTTGGAATTTTCTGACTGCATTTTCAGTCTCAACTGTAAAATAAACACTATCATCTATAATGGCAGGAATAGCTGGATAATCTCTTCCAATTCTATTTAACTCTATCTTAATCATCCTAACAAAATCACCAGAAGTACCAAGATCTACTGGAAAACCTGGATAAGTTAAAATGTTCTCCGCAACAGGAACATTATAAATAATTTTAATATCATTTCCATAATAGTTTCTTAATATTTGAATTGGACTTTTACCTTGATTTGCTAACGTAACACTTCCCCACTGTGATAAACCACTACAAGTAGTATTTCTACCATCACAATACTGCGCATATAATGGTTGAACTTGATTTCCTTTAACTATATAATTGTTAAAGCTTTCATCTACTATCTGAGAAATTCTCTCGAAAAATTGAACATCTTCTCTAAAAGTTTGATCATAAATAGGACTATTTGTAATATCGAAATTATAGCCTTTTGAAGGATACCACTCATTATATATTCTATTTAAAGCAAATGATATTTGCGCCAATATATTTGCCTTTAAAGCATCAGCTGGCCAAGTAGGATAAATTTCATTAGATGCAACATTCTTTATATACTCTGTAAAAGGAACAGTTATATTTCTAGCACTAGCATCAGGAACTCCTAAATGTACTGTTATCATTGTAGGAATAATTGGACTTCTAATTGCCATCTTGTTCTACTCCCTCCAAAATTACTTCTGGAATCATTTTTACGTATTGGATTACTTTAATCCCACCAAACATTCCAATCGAATATTGCTTTATAGACTCATACCCAGTATGAATTGCTGTTAAATCATAGACAGTATAAAGAGGAGGTTCAATACTACCAAATGAGCTCTTAGGAGCAGGCAATTGTATATCATCAATTATCCCACTAGAATCAGTCTGTCCCCTAAAAAACACTACCCTGTACTCTTCTATATCTTTTGAAATCATTACTTCAGTACCCTCTACTGGTAAAGCATTATAAGCAGTAAATGCTTGTACTTTTAAAGTACCAAGTTCAGGATTATCCTTAGAGAAATCTTGATACTCAGGAGTTCTCTTAAACTCATCAAAATTAATAATAGTCATTAATCATTCTCCTTAATTTTTAATATTTGACCAATACTTAAATTGTTATTAGAAAGATTATTAAGCTTTTTGATGCTATCTACACTAACTCCATATCTTTTTGCTATTACATATAAACTATCTCCTTTTCTAACCACATAAGTAACATAGCTAGGCTCATTATATCCCTCTCCATAACAACTACTACCGATTTGTATTATATTATCATCTTTAAAAACTATTTTTAAAGGTTGCCCTATATTCAAAATATTCCCTGATAAATTATTAACTTTCTTCAAATCATCTACACTAATTCCGTATTTTTTCGCTATTGAATATAAACTGTCTCCTGCTTTAACTATATAAATTAAATAATCTTCTTCACTACTACCAGTATTATCATTTCCATTTGGAATATTAATTTTTTGTCCTATAGAAAGCAAATCACTATTAAGTTTATTAAAACTTCTTAAAGTATCAATTGTTACACCAAAATTCTTTGATATTGAATATAAACTATCTCCTGCCTTAACAGTATAAACAATATAATTTTGGTCATTACTCAAATCATTAATAGGAATTTTTAATTGTTGTCCTATATGCAATATATTACTTTTTAAATTATTTATGCGCATCAAATCTGCAACTGTTGTACTATATTTCTTTGCTATTGAATATAAACTATCTCCCGCTCTAACTATATATAAAGTAGTAGTAGCTGTAGTAGGTATTACTAAACTAGTTCCTACTATAATATTATTGTTAGAAAGATTGTTTGCTAATTTTATATCCTCAATGGATATTCCAAATTGTTTACTTATTCCATATAATGTATCCCCATTTTGAACTATATATGTCTGCATAATTCACCTCAGCTAATTATATGCAACTCTTTTCGATATAATTCATTTTTATATTTTTATTAGGTAATTATTATCTTCTTTTTTATTCCAACCACATATTCTATTAATGAAAGGAGAAATAAAAATGAATTGTTATAATCAAGATAATAATTATGATGATAAAATGTGTAAACCAACACATCCACATCAAAGACCAATTTTCTGTTTTGGGCCTACTGGACCTACTGGACCAACTGGACCTGCAGGTGGACCTACTGGCCCTACCGGACCTACCGGACCTACTGGACCTACTGGACCTACTGGACCTACTGGACCTACTGGACCTCAAGGTATTCCTGGTACCCTAGGAGCCACAGGTTCTACTGGACCTACCGGAACAACTGGACCTACTGGGCCTACCGGACCTACTGGACCTACTGGACCTCAAGGTATTCCTGGTACCCTAGGAGCCACAG
>CAMNUE010000009.1 GCA_946560065.1 uncultured bacterium
AAGACCTAGTTATGCTTTGAATTATAAAACCCCAATTCAATATAAAATTGAATCATGATTCTAATCTTTTTTTGATGTCTACTTTTTATTGACTAGTTTAAAGTAATTTATCTTTTATTTAGTCTATATTTAGATTTGTGTTTTTAAGTTTTCTAATTTTTCTTCTTCTTCTTTTAACTTATTACGGTCTTGCTCTACTATGTTAGCTGGTGCTTTTTTTACGTAATTTTCATTAGATAGTAGATTTTTACGACGCGTAATGGATGCTTCTAATTTTTTTATTTCTTCTTCAAGAGCCTTTGTGTCAACGCTCTCTTTTTCTGTGTAATAAGTAATATCAATATATTTTGACTTGTATGATGTTGCAGTTAAGTTTTCTTGTTCCTCAGTAACTATCTTCTCATCTATAATTTTTAATTGTTGTTTATAAATTGGAATAAATTCTTCTTTTTCGACTGTTACTTTAATTAATGCTTCTTTAGTGATTTTATTATTTGCTTTTAAATTACGAATAGAAACAATATCTTTTAATACTTCATCAACTGATGTCATTTCATCTTTAAAGATTAGTTTCTTGTCGTATTTTGGATATTCTGATAACATGATTGTTTCATTATCTTTAAATGGTAGCATAGAATAAATTTCTTCTGTTACGAATGGCATGAACGGATGAAGTAATTTTAAAATACCTGTTAAAACCATATATAAAACACTCTTAGTTGTAGTACTATCAAGTGATGTCTTTGCAAGCTCAATATAACTACTACAGAAGTCTTCCCAAACAAATGAATAAAGTTCTGCTGCAGCTAAATTGAATTCGTATTTGTCCATATGTTTAGTAATACTTTTAATAATATTTTCGTATTTAGTTAGAATCCATTTATCCTCGTATTTTAAGGCTTCTAACTTTATTTCTGTTAAATCTTCGATATTCATAAGAACAAATCTTGCGGCATTCCAAATTTTGTTAATGTAATTCCATGTACTTGAGATTTTTACTTCATCAAAACGTAAATCTGTTCCTAGCGCTACATCTGTTGTTAGATAATATCTTAGAGAGTCCGCTCCATACTTATCAATCATGTCAATTGGGTCTACTCCGTTTCCCAAACTCTTTGAAAATTTTCTTCCTTCTTTATCACGGATAAGTCCATGAATAATGCAATCCTTGAATGGTCTTTTACCATTTAATTCAAGAGATTGAAAAGTCATTCTATTTACCCAGAACGGAATAATATCATAACCTGTTACTAATACATCTGTTGGAAAATAACGTTTCATATCAGTTGTTTCTTCTGGCCAACCTAGGGTTGAGAATGGCCATAAAGCACTTGAAAACCAAGTATCTAGTACGTCGTTGTCTTGTATCCAACCTTCTCCAACAGGAGCTTCCATTCCTACATATACTTCATCACCTTTATACCAAGCTGGAATTCTATGTCCCCACCATAATTGACGAGAGATACACCAATCATAAGTTATTTCCATCCAATGATTCATAGTCTTTTCATATCTCGTTGGTACAAAGTTTACTTTAGAATTTTTATCTTTTTGATTTTCTAAAACATGATCTGCAAGACCACGCATTTTAACAAACCATTGTTTTGAAAGATATGGCTCGACCATTACACCTGTTCTTTCTGAGTGACCAACATTATGAGTCATTTTTTCAATACTTAATAATAAGCCTTTTTCTTTTAAATCTTTAAGTAACTTTTCACGACATTCTTCACGAGTTAATCCTTCATAAATACCAGCATTAGCATTCATAGTAGCATCTTCATTCATTACTACTACTCTTTCTAGATTATGTCTATTACCTACTTCAAAATCGTTAGGGTCATGAGCTGGGGTGATTTTAACACATCCTGTTCCAAATTCTGGATCTGCATGTTCATCTCCAATAATAGGAATTAATTTATTAACAACTGGGAGAATAACCCTTTTACCGATTAAGTCTTTATATCTTTCATCACTTGGGTTTACAGCAACAGCAGTATCTCCAAATAAAGTTTCTGGACGTGTTGTCGCAACATCTAGATAGTCTTCTGTTCCTTCAATTACGTATTTTAGATGATAGAAGGCACCTTCAACATCTTTATATATAACTTCTTCATTAGAAAGTGCTGTTTTTGCAGCAGGATCCCAGTTAATGATTCGTTCTCCACGATAGATTAATCCTTTTTTATAGTAGTCAACAAATACTTTTGTTACGGCCTTATTTAATCCTTCATCTAATGTGAATCTTTCTTTCTCATAATCTACTGACAATCCTAGAGTTGCCCATTGTTCTCTAATGTTACCACTATATTCATGAGTCCAATCCCAGCAAGCATTTAGGAATTTTTCACGGCCATACTCATATTTGTCGATTCCTTGTTCTTTTAATTTTTTAACTACTTTAGCTTCTGTTGCGATGGCAGCATGGTCCATTCCTGGTAACCATAAACAATCAAAGCCTTGCATTCTTTTATATCTAATGATGATATCTTGAATAGCTGTATCATAAGCATGACCTAAGTGTAATTTTCCTGTTACGTTTGGAGGTGGAATAACGATGCAATATGGAGTCTTATTACTTGTTGAATCTGATTTAAAATATCCTTTTGTTTTCCATTCTTCATATTTATTTTTTTCTACTTCTAAATGATTATATTTTTTTTCTAGCATAAATATTAACTTCCTTTCTTTCATAAAACATATTTCTTTTATTGCAGATTCTTATGATGTCATCTAAACCGTTTATTTCTATTGGCTTTTTCTTGGTATTTGTATCTTCTAAGCCAAATCCACCAACAATTCTATATTTTTTTAATTTTTGTGAATTATTATGAATCCAGCTATTTTGACGATCAGTTACAACTTTAGGTATATAGCAGCAGACGAGTCCTGATGACTCCTCTATTTTTATGACTAGGTGTCCATCTTGAGCAATTACGTATGGAGCATTCACACTATCTTCTTCTGTAAAGTTATAATTTAAATTATATTTTTTGGAAAATTCTATTAAAGCTTCGATATGATTTTTTAAAATTCCTTGATAAAATTCATCTTCTAATATTTTATTTTCATCTGGAATAATATAGACACTACCTCTTTTTTCCATAGTAACTCCTCCTTTCAAAAAAAAGACAAGTCATCCAAAAGGACGAACTTGTCGTGGTACCACCTTAGTTTCTATCTATTGATAGCTTGATATTTTTAACGGAATTATCCGGGATAACTTACTAAGAACTTTCAGTAATCATGCTCCTCTGCTACCTTCAATATAATTTTTTATTCATTTACACCAACCATGAATTCTCTTGGAAAAAGATTATATTTACTCCTCAGATTCCTTGCATCTGTAAGATATTATAACCTAGTTTATCTTTTTTTTCAATAGTTTTGTTTTGGAGTAATTTTTCAAAAGAAAAAGTCACTTCATTTGTGTGACTTCTTTCAATTAATTTATTAAGCAGATTCTTGAGCTTTTTTCATTTCTTCTAATCCTCCGTTTAGGACCTTAGAAATTTCTTCTTGTTTTTCCGTAACATATCCCTTGAAACATACTCTATCTATTTGTTCGTGATTGAATGCAAATAATTGATCACTAGTTACCATGCCTTCTGGATAAAAGCAAGCTCCGTAGTCAAACATTTTTCCTGTTGCATCTACCTTACCACTTTTGTCATACACTTCACCATTTGGTACTATGCAGTAGCTTGTAATCATTAATTCTCTTCTACCACCTTTTAGTAGAACTACAGTTCCAATAGGTAAAAATCTTTCTTCTTTTTCCATTTTTATCCTCCTCTTTATTGTAAGTCAGCTAGTTCTTCATTATTTCTAGCGTCATATTTTTCTGTTTGTTCTTCTGCTTGATAACTATAATCATCATCTTCATTTAAATATGTTTCTGTATCTGATGAATCATCATAATCTAAGTTTAGTGTATCTTCTCCAGACCAATCTTCTGTTTCGATTTCATCATATTCACCATTTTCATTATTTTTCTTTCTATCCATATACACCTTCGCACCAATTCCTGCTGATGCTGCTGCACTTAAACCAGCAACTATTGGTATTGCAGCACTTCCACCACTTCCTGATGTTGTTGCTGTGATTGGCTTGCTTGATGTAGGAATCTTTGTATATTTACTTCCCTTTATTACATCATCAATTGATGTTTTTGTTTCTGAAATAACATCTTCAACTGATGCTGTTTCTGTAACAGATTCTACTCCAGTTCCAGATACTCCGCTGTTTCCTCCACCTGTGTAACCTCTATATCCTCCAGAACCACTGTATCCACCACCAGTATGTTGTGTTGTTTGTCCAGTTCCTGGATTACTTGGTTGTGTTGCTACAACATTGTTATTGTTACCTGGTGTTGTTGGTGTAGCTGTTTGGTTACTTGGATTTGTTGGAGTTGTAGGATTACTTGGGTTAGTTGGCGTTGTTGGTTTCGTAGGTGTTGTTGGTGTAGTCGTTGGTGTTGTAGGTTTCTTTGTCTCTGTAGGTGTTGGTGTTGGTTTTTTCTCAGGTTTCTTACTATTGTCAGTGACTGTTTTTGTCTTTTTAAATTGTTCTGAACCATTTCCTGGATTTGTAGAAGCTGTACTTGTTGGAGTATATCCTCCACCAGTGCTTCCACCTCCGCCGCCTCCACCAGAGCGACTTCCGCCCCCTCCACTACTACTGCCACCACCAGTATTAGTAGAACTGTTATTTGTATTTCCAGAGTTTCCTCCACCATTAACCATTGGTTTGGCTCCTATTGATCCTCCTGTTCCAGTAATGTTAGTTGCATCTTCTGGAGCATCTTCAATTTTAGGTGATCTATTTCTAAATTGAACAGCTGCATTTCCTTTGCTTTCTGTTATACCACGTACTGTTGAAGTTGTTGTTGCGGCTACAACTCCTGGTACAACTGGTGAAGTAACAGCTGTTTTAACTGCTGTTTTTCCTACGTCTTTTATTGTTTGAATCTTATTTGGAGATTTTACAGCATTTACTACTGCTGTTTTAGCATTTCCTGCTCCTGTTTTTAGTGTTGATGCAGTAGTTTTTATTGCACTTTTTCCATTTGATGCCGCAGTCTTTGTTGCATTGAAGGCGCTTTTAGCGGTTTGAACTGGATGTCGTACTGTACTTCCAACTGCTTTTACTCCATTAACAGCGGTTTTTCCTCCTGTTGCTGCTACACTTCCAGCTGCTTTTAATGGTGTTCCTATTGTAGTTTTTATGAAGCCATTATTTGCAACGCTTGTTGCATATTTTTCTCCAGCTTTTTGACCCATTTTTGTAATTCCATCATTGTAGCCTTGAATTTTTATATTATTTGCACTTTCTAATGCATCTTTCGCAGCCTGTCCTTTTGCCTTTATATCAGCTACCCTAGTATTGAATGCTTCTTTACTTCCTATCATCTTTCCGCTTTTAACTTCACTTGCAAGTTTTAATGCCTCACCCTCTGCATCGTCGTAAGCTTGCTGAGCCGTCTTGATTGCTTCATCTTTAGCTTTTTGCGCATTTCTTTCACCAAGTTTTCCCATTCCATAGGCCATTCCAGCTTGGACTGTTCCTTGTTTTGCTCCACTCCATGCTGCTTCATCAAAGGATAATCCCTGTTTTAAAGCTGATTCTGTTCCACTACCCATTCCAGATAAACCAGCTGTTAGAGTATTAACTTTAGTAGTGGAAGACATAAATGTTCCTACTGCATGCGCTGCTTTTCCAGCTTTAGAAGTAGCTCCTAATGTTTTTGTAGCTACTACGCTACCTGCACCTGAGGCAAATCCTCCAAGTGCTAAATATCCTGTTGTACTACCTGCAAGTTTAAATGCTGATGCTGCTGCACTATCTTCTGTAAATGCTGACTTTTTAGCAAACTCACTATTATAATAAAAATTAAACGCATCGTGTGACCAATTTTTTTCTACAAATTTTCCACACCACTTTTCTACTCCACTATCTTTTGGCGCTACCCAACCAACAACAGATACAACTCCGTCACCAAGATCCTCAGCTACTGATAAAATTCCTTCTCCAAATTTTGCTCCTGCCATAGCAAAAGTACTTCCTAATTTTTCATACCATGCTGATTCTTCATAAGTTTTTATATCATTTGCTTTTGACTGAATTTGTTCTCCAATTTGACTTATCGCTGAAACAACGCTATCAAACACACCATCAAATGCTCCTGGCTCAACGCTTCCAACATATTGGGCAACTCCATTGACATTATTTAGTTCATTAATTGCGGCGTGAACGGCATCTCTTGCTGATTCAACCTCACCTGTTCCAATACTTTTTATACTCGAAACAACTTGATCAACTTTCGCTTCATCAAGATAAACGTCTGATTCTTTTGCATCACGTCCTGTCAACCAACTCATAAAACCCATAATTATTTCTCCTTTCTACTCACCAACTTTAGCAACTCCTGGTGTACTTTGTATTTCATTTCGAGCTTTATCATTTTCTTCCTGTTGAAGTCTATCATGTTCAGCTAAAGCTATTGTATACATATTGCTTATACTGTCACCAAATGAAGTTGACAAGCCAGTTACTGCTGTGCATGTTTCTTCAATAGCCTGAGTCATTTTTGCTCCTTGAACTATTATGGCACTATCGGCATCAGGGGCAACTTTTTGTAGAGCACTACTTACCTTACTCATTTCTTCTGATGTAACGCTGATAACATTGTCAATTGCGGCTTGAACTTCTTCTGGATTAATATATTCATTTGCATCTATTGCTGTACAAGTACATATTTGTTTTCCTTCCTCGTCATAGCCTATAAATGTTTTTGGTGCTACCATATACTCACTCTCCCTTTTTTCCTTATGCAATGCATAGGAAAGAGAGAAACCTTGTATTTCTCTGCTTCCTATACATTGCATATAGCAATGTATTTATTTCTAACCTTGTTCTTGATCGTATTGTAAAGCTTTTTCTACAGCTAATCTTAAGTTAGTTGCTGATAATTTCATATCTTCCATTGCAGCTGGAACATCAGCACTATAATAAGCTTCCCAATTTTCTCTTACTGTTTCAGACCAAGTAGTTTGAATACCAGCAGGAATTGTTTGTTTAATAGCTGTATTTAAAGTCTCCATTGATTCTTGCATAGTTTGAACTAAGCTATCGATTTGTGCAGCATCATCTGTAGCTGCACCTGGATTAATTGTAATATTCATATATAATACTCCTTTCTAAAAATTAAACTAAAGAAATTAGTGCATTCCAGATTTTAAATCTCCAATCATGCTACCAAACTTAGTAGTTTGAAGTCCCATGTATCCTTCAGCTTCTTCAATTGTTTGTGTAATTTTGTTTAATGTATCTTGTTTTGCTTGATATTTTGCTAATAAATCA
Source organism: uncultured bacterium (assembly GCA_946560065.1). Classification (GTDB taxonomy): domain Bacteria; phylum Bacillota_I; class Bacilli_A; order RF39; family UBA660; genus UBA3789. The sequence goes on from CAMNUE010000009.1 coordinate 7,363, forward strand.
TTAGCTGGATCACCTTGGATATCTCCACTTGTGATTTCTTCGATTAAGTTAGTTAATCTAGCTAGACTTTGTTTATATTCTTGTCCAGCAGTTTCTAATGCATGCTTTAAGCTATTTAAAGCAGATTCATCTACATGAATTGTTGACATATTCTTTTTCACCTCCTATTATGTTCTAAGAATATAGTTCCAATCCTATTACCGAACCCATATCCTATAAATCAATTTTATATTTTTTTGAGACATTAATCAAGTATTTTAAAAAAAATATATACATTTTTTTACATATTCCTATTTTATAATCATATATTTATTCAGATAGGTATTTATAAACACATTATTTTTACCTTAACATATTCTATATTAGAAACAGATATGAGGTGGATATTATGAGTTCTAAAAATTGTATTGCTAATTTACTAAAATTAATATGTCTATTACAAAGTAATTCAACTGATTCTCGCAGTTTAGATACTGGTTGTGCTAAACCTTATCTTGGTTCTAATTATGGTTCTATCTGCTATAATACACGAGTTATTCAATTATATAAATGTAATGGCTCTTCAATGGAAACTAGTTATGCTTTAGCTAATAATACTGTTCTTTCTACAAATTTTTATAGGGTAATGTCTGTTGATGATGATTGTTGTACACTTCTTTTGCTTAATTATGATAGTTTGAGTGATACTTATAATTCTACTCGTCAATACATAACAATTGACTTGAAGTGTATTGGAGCAGTCAGATGTATTAGAGATGTTACTGTTAATTGTATATAGAAAGGAGGTTGAGTATGAATTGTTCAGATACTAATAAATGTTCTTCTTGTATTTTTGATGTACTAAAGAAAATATTGGTACTTCAAAAACAAGATTTTGATAATGAAAGTTACGTAGGATGCGATAAACCTTATTTAGGTCCTGTTTGTAACAGCGTTTGCTATAATACTAGACCTATTCAACTATACATTTGCTGTTCTGGTACACCATGGACTTTTACATACAATTTTAATGGAGTAACTGGAACAAGTAATGTTTTTAGAGTTGAATCTTTAGATGATTGTTGTTGTACATGCCGTATTCTTTATTTGGATGAAGCTACAAATAGTTATGTTGGTACTAATGAATTTGTAACTATTGACCTAAATTGCTGTGGTGCTATTAGATGTTTAAATGATACTTATATAGATTTGTGCTAATAAAAAACCTTCAGTCTGAAGGTTTTTATTTTAATTCTAAAGAAATAATTTCATCTATTTTTATTATGTCATTATCTAATGTAATTAAATTATTTTTCGTTTTACTTACTAAACTAGTATTATATTCTTTTGATGTTGTTTTTATAGTGACTGGAATATTGTAAGAATAACCCATGCCATTAAATATTTTTTCTAGTTTTTCATTGATGTTTTCCTCTTTTTCTTTCTCATTTTTCAAGTAGCAGTATTTTTTATTATTACTGATATTTTTATTTATTTCATTTTTATATATTTCAGGCAATTTTTTCATAATATTTCTCCTCTATATATTTTATGATTTTTATTCATAATAATTCTAACTTTTTGGTATAATATTAAAGAAGGAGGGAGTCTGTGAATAGACAAAAGATTAATTACAAAATATTAATTCCAATTATTCTTCTTTCTATTATAAGTATTGCGACAATATATAGTGCTTTAACATATACTTCTAAAACACTTGGAAACTTAGCTTTAAAGCAAACTATTTGGTATGGTATTGGTTGGATACTTGTCTTAATACTTTTTAGATTAAAAAATGAATATTTGTATCAACATACTTGGTTTTTATATATATTAGGAAATGTTTTATTGATTGGATTATTACTTTTTGGTACTCCAATAAATAATAGTAAATGTTGGTTTACAATTCCTGGTATTGGTAGTATTCAGCCTAGTGAGTTTATGAAGATATTTATAATGCTTACTTTAGCAACTATGATTCATGATTTTAGAAGTACTTATAGTAATCCTAATTTAAAACAAGAGTTTATATTTATTCTAAAGACTTTTGGAGTTGTTTTATTACCTTCTGTTTTGACATTCTTACAACCAGATACTGGTTCAGTGTTAATATATTTGATTATTTACTTTTCAATGATGTTTACTTCGGGTATTAGAATGAGATGGTTTGTTTTGGCATTCATAATCTTAATTGGTGGTATCGGAGGAACACTGGGACTTTATTTTTTGAAAGAAGATTTGTTTATTAAACTATTTGGAACATCCATATATTACAGATTAGATAGAATATTTAATTGGAGTCAAGGCTCAGGATTACAACTAGAGAATGCAATGGCTGCTATAGGTTCTGCTGGCTTGTTTGGACATGGTTATAATAAAACTCCTATTTACTTTCCAGAGTCTTCAACCGACTTTATTTTTGCAGTTTTTGCCAGTAACTTTGGATTCGTTGGCGTAGTTGTTTTATTAGGAATTATAATCTATTTAGATGTTAATATCTTAAAAATTACTAGAAAAAAGATTGAAGATACAGATAAATTTATTTTGTCAGGAATTCTTGGCATGTTGATATTTCAGCAAATTCAAAATATTGGAATGACTGTTGGATTATTACCTATTACAGGAATTACTTTACCATTTGTTTCTTATGGAGGATCTAGTTTACTTTCATATATGCTGCTTGTTGGGATTCTTATTAATATATCCATAAAAAAGGAAAGAACTTATAAATACTGAGTTCTTTCTTTTTTATTCTCGTCTTGTACCACAAACTCCGCAGAATTGTCCTTCTACTTTAGCTCCGCATACTTCACAAAAATTATTTTTAAATTTTATTTTTTTATTAGATTCAGATAATTCTTTTAATTTTTTTAGAGATATACTATATAAAAATATAACAAAAACTATAAAGCTTAGTACTAGGATACTGTAACCAGACATTAAACAAAAATCGTAGATACCATGAAGAAGCGCTGGAATCAATATACTTAATATAATATATTTTCTTTCTAAATCTTTTCTGTCTTTATAATTAAATTGTTTAGCCAGATTTAAGTAGTAACCCATAAATACCGCATCACAGGCATGACCTGGAACTGCTGAAACTGCTCTTAAAAGAGCTATTGATATTTCTTCATTTCCTACTATATATAAGATGTTTTCAAAAAATGCAAAACCTAAAGAAACGAAAACTGCATAAACTAAAATATCATATAATTCATCAAATTCTTTACTTTTGTATCCTTGAAAATAAAGCATTAGCCATTTGCAAAATTCTTCTACTAAGGCAACACCAATAAAGGCATACAGCAAGGTATCGAGGAAGCTTTTCTTATCAATATCCCCTTTCATAAAAGGAAATATTTTTTCCATACCAGAGGAAATAGCTAATACTAAAAAGCATGAAAGAATACCTAATCCAAAGAGTTTCAGTAATAAACCTAATGGTTCTTTACTTTTATCCTTATTGTAGACAAATATTAATATTAAAACTACTGGTAAAATGGCTAGAAATAACCTTATGCTTAAACTATCCATGTGATCACTCCTACTTTTATCAGTATATCATGTTTTTGTTTAAATATATTTTTTTAAAAGATTTAATTTTTTTCTTGACTGTAAAATGAAAAGAGAATACTTGTATTATGCATTCTCTTTTGTCATATTAATTAGAGTTTTTTTCTATTGTAATAACATCAGTAATAACAGCATCTTCTTCTGGCATTTCGAAACTATTGCCTTCTACTAGTGTTCCATTTAATTTGAAGGAGGCAACTTCATAATTACCAGAAACTGAAGTTAATGTTATTATTCCACCTACTAGTGCTTCGTTTTTTGTTGGAATGATGTCTGCATTTTCAGTTTGAATAGATATCTTGTATTTAGTAGCTAAGTCAAGGATGTATGGTGAATCAGCTAAACCAGTTCCACCGTTAACTTTAACATCATTTTTTATAGAAATCATTGGTCTGTATCCAAAAACGTTGAAAATTTCGTTTTCACTTAACGCACTGCTAGAGTCGAACATCCTTGCAAAATAACTTCCAGCACGATTTGGCGTCATTGTCCACAAATGACTTGAGGAACTTAGATATCTTGCTCTGAAATGACCTGCTAATACTATTTCGTCGGCAGTTATTAGAGCTGATGGATACTTTAGGTAACCATTTCCATTTTCGCTTGATACTGTAAATGAATCATTTTTATTTGGGCAAGTTAGTTGAAATTCTATTGGACTCTTTTCTATTCTTCCATTTGCACCAAAGTATAAATCTTCAGTTGTGCTTCCTCCATTTGGATTCCAGCCTGTTGTATCTTTATTGAATACACTACGATCATTACACCAGATTGTATCCTCCAAGTAATCTGTGTAATCTAATAAATTACTCTCATACCAACTATCTATTGCTTTCTTTGCCTCTGAATCTTTTTGGTTAGATTTCATTACATTAATTGCGTCTTCAATACTATCACCATTACTAAGTCTAACTGAATTAGCACGATTTCCTTCAGAATTGTAAATGTAGTAAAGTGAAGTACATACTCCACTTGTATTCAAGCAAGTATAGTGATGCTGTTTTAATTGTTCATAATTTTCGGAATAGTTCCAAAAACTAACAGTATCTTTTAATGTATATTTTCCATTTTCATATGTGAACGAATTACCATATACATATTTGTTTGTTGTATCTATAGCAGCAAATTCATCATTATCAACTGAAACTACGTATTTTGGCTTACTGCATGTTGCAGATTCTCCTTCACAGATGTAGTATCCAACATTTACCCTATTATAGTTATTATACCAATCTTTTTTCTCGATTGTGAATGAATTTTCTAATGTAAATGTACCATCTTCATTTTCTGTTATGGCATCTCCAAATGTATACAATTTATTATAATAATCAAGAAGATTTCCGTTATATAATCTTATGTAATACATTATTGAACCACTAACTGCTGCTACATAGTATGCTTCTGTACTGGTATGATTTTCATTAACATTTGAATATACGTATTTTCCAACTAAACTTTCATATGAACTACTATCAATTTTCGTAGAATTTTCAAATGAGTAAACTCCATTTTCATAGTTGACCGTATCGCTATAGTAACGATTATTATCGATTCTTGTTGAAGAGTATATCCATTCTTCTGATGCAACTGCCATTGTATAATTTGGATATGTTCCGTATGTATAGCCTACTCCTTGTGGAATAGTATCTCTCGAATTGTAATATCCTTTTCCTATTGTAGCATCACTTGTATTTGAGCACTTATTATTTTCGTCTGGCAAACCATTGTAAATTAACTTAGTTCCTCCTGTTGAAGTTGTTCTAACTATTTTCCAACACATATTTGCATATAAGACATTATTGTTTGCTACATCACCACGATAATAGTATATAGGATACTTATCATTTTTAGTACTTGATAAAACATACAGACCTTTTCCATTAGTATCTGATGCACTTTTATCAAATTCAATTCCTTTTTCTCCAGTTACAAATTCACTAGGTACATCGTCTGGAAGAGCACCATCTGATATAACTTTTTGTAATGTTTCTACTTTGTACATTTTACCTTCTAAACTTTTATTAATTGCGATTTTTGACCATTCTCCTCTAATCATCACGTCTTCTTCTGGCATATTGAAATATTCGTCATTTATCTTTTGAATATTTTTATTTGTGATTTTCCATCCTTTAAATTGATAACCATCACATGATATTTTCGTATCACTGATTTGTACTACATCGAATACAGAATGTCTTTCATCATCTGGTATTGTCGTGTTAGAACATCCTTCTGGTAAATTACCATCATATGTGGCTTTATAGTTATCTGAAAGTACAGGAGTTTTTGGACTATTAATATCTTCTAGAGAATCATTGATTTTACTTTTTATTTCTTCTTTTTCATTAGTTGGATAAATGCCACCTTTATCGATGAATTCCTCTTTTAACTTTACTTTTATTTTCATGTTGGCTTTTGAGCCAGATTTCAATTCTTCTATGTTCCAACTAATTTTTTGTTGGTCCTTATCAAAAGTTATCTTTCCTTGACTAACTGATATGTCATCTGAATTTTCAACTGTGAAGTAATTTGTGTCGACATAATCGCTTATTTCGAAGTTTTCGTAATTTTCTGCTGTTGTTGAGGCTTCAAATAAAATATTATTTAGTGTTTTAACGTCAGCAAAGAATTGTTTATCACTTACTTTTTTTATTGGATCTAATATAACACTACCCATTTCATACTGGATGCCGTTAATAGTTAGAAATGGATATTGATTTTTTAAGTAACTATATTGCCATTCTTCATTTGGTGTCTCTTCATTTGGATATCCATCTGTTAAGAATAAAACAACACACTTTCTTTCAACGTTGTTTTCATATTCTTTTAAAATATTATCTACATTTACAAGGGCTTGATAATAATTGGTTGTATCACCTGTTGTGAGATTGTTAACAGCAGTTATAAGGTCCGTTCTATTATTAGTAAGACCTAAAACTAACTGGGAGTTAGTATCAAACGTAATTATACTTGCCCTATTTTCTTCATTGACAAGGATACTATTAATTAATTCTGTAGTATCAGATTTTACTCTATCTAGTTTTTCACCTTCCATTGAGCCTGATATATCAAGTACGAAAATAATGTCAACGTACTTATTATTTTCTTTGGTAATTGTGTCTAAATCAAAAGTAATTTCTGCGTTACCTTTACTTATCCATTTAGCACTTTTATCTATTTTCCAAGAACCTGGTTCTTTCTTTGTATAGTCTAACTTTTCTGAAAGTATTTCAACACTCTTTACTGGTTGAAGTTGGGCAAATATTCTTGGAATAGCAACTTTACCAATAATTAGTGCAAATATTAATACTAAGAAGATAAATTTGTTTTTTATAATGATTCTTTTTAAATTATTAATAATTTTCTTTGGCTTTTTCATAAGCAACTCCTATCATTATGGCAAAAAATATTTCTCATTACCTTTACTATTATTAGATTTATGATACAATAATTTTCTTATTTTTTCAATATGATAAGGTGAGTTAAGTAATGATTTTCTTCTTATAAAAGAAAAAATCGTTGCTATACAACGACTCTATTTTTAAAATGGTGTCCGCGAGGCGACTCGAACGCCTGACCGATCGCTTAGAAGGCGATTGCTCTATCCAGCTGAGCTACGCAGACATAATCAACTGACAACTAAGATTATACAATAAAAGCACTTGTATTTCAAGTACTTTTTATATTATTTTTTATCATTTTTGTAGCGTTACAATTGATGTGACACCTTTTATATACAAAAAAAGCAATAAGTCGTATAAAATATTAATTAAACCAAAAACTATACGAAAGGACTTATTGCTTATGACAAGTATACCACACACTCAACGTTATTTTCCACATGATTTGAATACAAAATTTTATTCAGTTAATCTATACAGGAAAGGTTATTCTATTTCTTTTGTTTGTAGAAGATATAAAATATCTAAGTCATCTCTCATGAGATGGAATAGGAGATTTGATGGTTCTAAAGAATCCTTAATTGATAAATCTCATAGACCTCTATCTAAACATCCTAATGCTCACTCTGATATTGAAATTAAATGGATTAAAAATCTGATTAGGCGTAACCCTCACATCTCTATGTCAGAACTATATGGGAAATTAAGAACTGAATATGGCTACTCTAGACATGCAACTTCATTATTTAGAGTTCTTAGAAAAATGGGATTCTATATTGATAAAGAGAAACATACCAAATATATTCCTAAACCTTACGATACTCCTAACGAAATCGGAATAAAATGGCAACTCGACGTTAAATATGTTCCTACAGAATGTTATTCTGGTACTGATAAAGAAAAATTTTATCAATATACAATAATAGATGAAGCTTCCCGTGAAAGATTTATTTATCCATACAAAGAACAATCATCTTATTCAACTGTTGACTTTATTAAAAGAGCTATTGTTTATTTTGGTTATAAACCAAAAATTATACAAACTGATAATGGATTTGAATTTACTCACCATGCAAATACAAAAAGAGTTCATCCATTCGATGTATTATGCAATGAACTTAAAATTGAACACAAACTAATTTGGCCTCGTACTCCTAGACATAATGGTAAAGTGGAAAGAAGTCATAGAAATGATCAAAACAGATTCTACAACTATTTAAAATTCTATTCTTATGAAGATTTAAAAATTCAAATGAAGGCATATTTAAAACGTTCCAATAATATTCCAATGCAAGTTTTAGGCTGGATTTCTCCCATTGAAAAAAGAAACAAAATAAAGGAAGCTTATGCAAAAGCATCGCTTCCGAATTAACATTTTTTACGACTTATTTAGGTGTCACATCATTGACAACTAAACATTTTTATATTATTTTTTATCATTTTCCTATATTTTTCATCATTTTTGGAAGTTGTTGATAAAATAGCTATAACTTTAGATATTTCTTCCCAATTTCTAATTTTTGTGAATGGAGGACTCTCTTCAGAAGAATATTCATTAGATAAGTGCATTGATAAAATAGCATTCTTATTTAATTCATTATGAAAGCCTTCGTTATTTGTGAAAGTAATATCAATTTCTTCTTCTATGAATGTTTTTACTTTCTCTGTATCGCTTGTACATATTACTTTTGTATAGTTAATATTGTTTTTATCTAACCAATCTTTTAATGAACTTTCACTAGCCTCTCCAAAGTAGAGCATATATATCTTATGACCATCTCGTAGTAGTTTATCTATTGTATATTTTGATTCGTTATTACCTAGAGATGTTGAAAATATCTTTGTAATATCTAATCCTATATTTAAAGGGCTGAAGTCAATACTAGAAAATAATTCTAATAATTCTTTATGACATTTATCAGCATTTTTTAAATCATCTTTTGGAATTTCCCCAAATAAATCATATAATCCACATTCTAGTTTTTCCTCTAATCTTTCTTTTAATTCTATTGTCTTAATGAAATGTCTCTTTGAAGAGGGATATACTCCTTTGCGAAGAGAAATATCAAGTATTCTTTTTTCAATTGTAGTAAAACCCGTTTCTAGGCAAAATAAATCACATAATTGAATAATATTATCATAAATATTGCATTCTTTTGCTAATAAGTGAGGTTTCATAAAGTCATAGGCTTTTTGTGGTGGAAATGGTCCTGCTGCTAGTGTTATATCATTATCAATAAATGAATGAGTTAAGCAAATGCTTCCCTCTTCTTCATAACCTAGTTCTTTCATGTAATTAAAACCTTCTATTGGATGTTTTGGATGACTTATTCTTCTTCCAATATCATGAATATACCCTAATGCTTTTGCATAATCAGAATCAAGTCCTAATTTATCTGCGATTTTTCCAGCTGCTATTCCCGAATAAATACAATGAAGAATCCATCTATTTTTATCTTCTTTAAAGTCAGCCTCTGTGGTAATAATATCTTTAATTAATAATTGATAAGCTGTTTCAGAATTTAATGTTTCCTTAGACATAAATCTTCCTCCTAATAATAGCCATTGTATTGTAACACAAATACCATTTAATATCAAAAAAACGATTAACCAAAAATGATTAATCATAATTTACATATCTTTTCTAGAAACAAAATCAACCTTCTCATCATTAACTTCAAACATAACCATATTTACATCGTAATTGGAGAATGCTGAATAAGCTATTGTATTTAATATACTTTCATTGATATTGTCATCTTTTTCTAATAAATAATCATTAAAATTTAGAAATAGAACATCTGATTCTTCTTTATAATCTATTAATTTAAGATTATTATCTAGATAACTTATTAAGTTAGTTGAAGTTTGATTATTTTTTAATTCATCTACTATAACTTCTATTTTATCTCTTTTATCATTTAGATATTTTGTTACAGGGACATAGTATAGATTATTATTTATGTCATTTAAGTAGTAAATAACTACTTTGTTTATATCATTTCTAGAGTTTAATAGGAATTGATTGTTTATTCCTAAATTCTTATTTAATGGTGTCTTATAATTATCTAGATAACTACCCTCTACTAATATTGTAATGTTTTCTATATTTTCTAATTCTAATAGTGAATAGACTATTCCTGTTATAATTTGTTCTTCCTTACCCTTTTCATAGTGAGAAAAATCTTTTGAAAGATCGAGTGAAAGATTGTTATCTTCATGAATTACTTTTAAGACTTTGGTATTTTCTGGAATGTAACCATTTAAGCCTTGAGGTGTTTTATCATTGTTTAAAGTTAAGTAATCAATAATACTTTTGATTTTAGCTTCTTCTGTTTTTCCCTCTATAAATACTTCTGTTCTTACTAATAAATTATTTTTATTCAAAAGATATATTTTATTAGTAGAAAGATTAGTTACATCTTCTATTTCTAAGTTTGTTCTTAAAACATTTTTATTATTTTTTGTTGTCATTGGTATTGTAAAAATAGTTAATATGATAAACATGGTTAACGTAGTTGTGAATATTTTTCTTATCGCTTTAGTCTTTAACATTAGATCACCTATAAAATAGTATGAAAAAACGTACTATTTTAGTACGCTTTAAATAGATAATTCTTTTAATTTTAATAATTCTACTACAGCACTTGCTCTTCCATTTACCCCTAATTTTTGCATTACATTTGAAATATGATTTCTCACTGTTTTTTCACTTATATTTAATTGTTTGGCTATATCTTTTGTGTTGTAATTATCTATTAATAGTGTAAATATTTCTTTTTCTCTAGGAGTTAAAATATTATTCATTATATCACCTAAAGTATTCTATGAGAAATCAATATATTGTTGTGTGTAATTTACCTATTATTTCTTTTGAAATTTAACCGTAATGTTTAATTTTGTTTTTGAATCTTTTTGAATCGTACGCATAATATTATTAGCTAAAGTTGCATCGTGTTTTGAAGAAATACATATGACTGAGACATCTGAATTATCTATTTTAGTAAAGCAATCTAAGTCATATTCTTTTTTTATTTTCTTTTCAATTGTTTCTTCTTTTCCTTGAAGACTATTTAAATATTTTAGTTGTTCGTATGCATTATTTTTCTCTTCTGTTGTTAGCTTTTCATTAGTTATTTTTCCTTGGAGATTATCTATTAAACTTTTTCTTTCTTCTTCTAAGCTGACTCTCATTGCGACCAGTGCGCTTTCTTCTTTTACTTCTTCTACTACAGCCTTTTCCTTTGTTTCTTCGGCTTTAACATTTACTTTTGTAAGTAAATCATTAGGCATTGTTACATAGTAGATTCCTAGTACTAATATTAAACTAAATAATGTTAAGAACCACAAATTCTGTTTATTTATCATATGACTTCCTCCATTCAATAAATAATATGCGATAAAAAAAAGAATATTCTTTTTTTGAATATTCTAGACTCTTTTCGTTCCACAGTTTGTACAAAATAAATCATCTTTATTAAGTGGTGTACCACAGTTTGTACAATATACTGGTTGCATTTCAACTTTTGGTTGGGCATCTAACATTTCTGTTCCTTGAGTTTGATTAGTTGCTGGTTGTTGTGTATTCATGTTAGATGTAGGTGTTTCTACAGTGGCATTATTTATTGGATTTGTATTATTAGTTGACTTATTGGCACCAAATTGATTAAAAATAATATCTTCCATGGGATTAGCACCAATATATTTATTTTTTCCAAAGGCTAATATTGGATAGAATATGATTGGTAAAAATATTAAGCCAATAGCAAATCCTGTTTCTTTTCCAAAACTTTTAGCTAAACTTACATTTTTCAAAACAGAAAAATAAAGTGATGCAGCTGTTGAGACTAATCCAACTAATGGAACTGATGTTAATAAGGCTCCTATTAAAGTTATTAGAATCCAATATGGGTTGACACCTATAAATTTACACATTGTATAGGTACCATAAAATGGAATAAATACTTTCCATCCTTCCTCGCCAGCTTTTTCAAAGATTTTGTAATTTGCTATTAGTAGGATGATTAATGATATCATACCTATTATGAAAAGTATTATGAAAAATCCTAAAAACATCATAAAGAAATATCCTAAATTTTCCAATCCTGATAGGTCACCGAGTATTTGTAGATAATTACTCATTTTATAAATTCCTCCTTTTTATCTATTATGAAGCAATCTTTCAACTGCTTTCATCAAACCTAATTTTCCATACGGATATGTTAAAGAACCTTGCATATAAGCAATGTATGGTTCTCTAATTGGACCATCGCATGATAATTCTATAGATGAGCCTTGAGTGAATGAACCACTTGCCATAACTACTTGGTCATCATATCCCGGCATATCCCAAGCTTCCACTATAGCGTTTGAATCAATTGCTGACCCTTGTTGTATACCACGAGTGAACTCGATTAATTTATTTTTATCTCTAAAGATAATATTTTGAACAATATCGGCACGTTTATCATTATATTTTGGCTCTACTTCATAGCCTAATTCTTCTAGTACTTTACTAGTTAGAATAGCTGTTTTTAGTGAAGATGCTACAACACTTGGTGCCATATAAATTCCTTGTAAAATTTGTTTGTTAATACCTAGAGTTGGCCCTACTTCACGTCCTTCTCCTGGAAGGGTTAATCTTTCAGCACAAAGTTCTACTAAATCATGACGTCCTGCAATGTAGGCACCATTAGGAGCAATTCCTCCACCTAAATTTTTTATAAGAGAACCTACTATAATATCGGCTCCAACAGAAGTTGGCTCTTTATCACTTACAAATTCACAATAGCAGTTATCTACCATGACAATTATGTCATTATCAATTTCTTTTATTAATTTTACTACTTTCTCTACCTTTTCGATTGAAAGGCTCTTTCTAGTAGAATAACCTTTACTCCTTTGGATTTCTATTACTTTAACTTTGTTATTATTTAAATACTCTGTGATTTTTTCATAATCAAAATCATCATTTACTAAATCTATTTGATTATATTTTACACCAAAGCTTTTTAGAGAACTGGCATTTTCTTTAATACCAATTACTTCATCTAGAGTATCATATGGTTTTCCACTAATACTTAATAATAAATCACCTGGACGAAGAAGTGCAAAGAAGCAGACATTTAGGGCATGAGAACCAGAAATAAATTGACTTCTTACTAGAGCATCTTCTGCTTTTAAAACGTCTCTAAAAATACATTCTATTTTTTCTCTTCCTAAATCATTATATCCATATCCTGTTGTTGAATTAAAGCATGATTCAGTTACTTCATTTTCTTGAAAACTTGCTAGAACTTTTAAACTATTTTTTGTGCAAGCTTCATCGATTTTTGAAAATTCATTTAAACAGGCTTTTTCACAGTCATCTACTAATTTAGCAGTATCATCACTTATTCCTAACTTTCGATACATTTTAAAACCACTTCCTTACATTACTATTATTTTATAGAATATTTTCTTTACATTTATTATCTATTATTATTTTTTCTGCCATGATATCTTTCAACATAGTAAATCCTTTAATACCATCTTCATTTAACTCTTCTTCATCGTAAAATTTTATTTCTTTTTCTTCAATATTAGCGATGTGAGTTTTATATTTTCTTAACTTTCTTTTATTATTCATAAACCATGTGTCTTGTTCTTTAGTTATGGCATTGCCAAGAAAATATAAATATCTATTATTTTCTATATTTATGACTAAATAATTAAGATAAGCTAAGTAAATAGAAATTTCATAAGATGTGTTGTCTTTATATCCTTCATAGGTAAGTTCTTTTTTTTCTAGATATTTCATTAGTGGTATTTTGTGTGTTCCACCTTCTAATACTTCTACTTTTGTCTCTTCACCTTCTGGTGAAATGATAATTATTCCATTAATCATTCAATCTTCCCCCATCGACTCTTATTATTGAGTCATTTATATAACTTGCCCTACTACTTGCTAAGAATAAAACTATTTTACTTATTTCTTCTGGCTCGGCAAATCTACCTAAAAGAATTTTCTTCTTTTCTTCATTTATTTGCTCATAACTTAGTTCTTTATTCATATCTGTTTTTACCCAACCTGGGCAAATACAATTAACGCTTATTAAAGGAGCTAGTTCTCTGGCAAAGTTATGAGTTAGTGAGATTACTCCTGCTTTTGAGGCATCATAATCACAACTTTCTGGATAATATGTATCAATTGCATTAGTTGAGGCAATATTTATAATTTTACCATTTTTCTGTTCTAACATTACTTTACCCACATATTTGCTCATTAGATAAGTACCAATTAAATTTACATCCAAAATCCTTTTAAATTCTTTGATATTCTTATCAAGTAATAGACTATCTCTGCAAACACTTGCATTATTTACTAAAATATCTATACCACCAAAAGTATCTACTACAGTATTAACCATTGCTTCTACTTCTTCTTCTTTTGAAATATCACATTTAATAGTTAATACTTCAACTGAGTATTTTTCTTTAATGAATTTTTCTAATTCTTTGGCTTCTTCTTCATGATGACAGTAGTTTATAACAACATTAACTCCTGATTTTGCGAACTCTTCAATACAGCTTTTACCAATACCACGATTGCTTCCTGTTACTAAAGCTACTATTTTCTTCATATTACCAACTCCAACTATTCAAATTATATATCAAATTGTTGTCTTTTACAACTTATTTAGAGGAGGAAAGCTCATAGAAGTCGATGAACGAAAGTAACTCATCTGCATTTGGCTCAGCAAGAGATGAATAAATTTTACCTTCATCTATATAAATAACAGTTGGTACAATTACATCGGATTCAGTAACCTCTATTTTTCGTAGTATTTCTTTATACTTTATCTCTCTATCTTTATTTAATAAAGAGTATTTAACATCATTCTCTTTTAAAATATTTTCAGTGTTTCTACAATTATCACATTCTTCTCCAGTAATCAATAAAACCATCTTACTTTCTTCGTTTAAGCTTTCAAGAACTTTTGATGGTTTATAACCAAATTTATTAATAAATATAAATAAGAATGGAATACAAAAAACAAGAACAACTGCTATTCCAATTAAGAGTCTATTTCTTAATTCAATTAATTCTTCGTTCATAGTGAGTCTTCTCCTTAATCTTTTTTAGATGTGACTTAATCTATTATACTTATTTTACTATATATTTTTATTTTAATAAATACACTAATAAGAAAAAGACATAGACTATAATAGTTTTATGTCTTTTTAATTGAAAACTACTTTGAAACTCTTTCTACTTTTAAAGCAATCTTTTCTTCGTTAATATTTTCAAAATCTGTTAGGCTTTCATCATGAATTAATTCATCTCCTAAGACTTCACCCATTGCATAGTCTTTGTATAATGTGAACATCTTTTCAATTGCCTCTGTTCCATTGTAATAGATTTTAATATGATCTGTAATAACAAAATCTGCTTCTTTACGAAGAGATTGAACCTTACGAACAAATTCACGAGCAAGTCCTTCTAAGATTAATTCTTCTGTTAATTCTGTATCTAAAACTACGATAGTCCTATTATTACTTGTCGATGCATAACCTTCTTTTTGTTTGATTGAAATCAAGGTATTTTCTGCTGTTAGTTCGAAATCTTCTCCTGCTAATTTTACAGTTAGTCCTTCTTCAGCAATTTTTCCGATTTCATTACTTGTTAATTTGCTTAAGACATTTTGTAGCTCTTTGATTTTTGGACCTAATGTTTTACCTAAAACTTTGAAGTTTGGTTTTACTAGGTATTCTAAGTATTCAGTCATATCTTCTTTAAACTTAATTTCTTTAACATTTAATTCTTCTTCTATTACTGGAAGTAAATCACCAATAATCATTTGATCACTCTTTGGTAAAATTAAACTTGAAATTGGTTGACGAACTTTGATATTTACTTCTTCACGGGCGAATCTTCCTAGTGAACAAATATCTCTAACTAAGTCCATTCTCTCTTCAACTGCTTCTTCTATTAAATCAGTGTTCTCAACTGGAAAATCTGCTAGATGTACTGATTCTTTTCCAGTTAATTTCATATAAATTTCTTCTGTTAAGAATGGTGTAATCGGAGCACATAATTTAGCTAAAGTCTCTAGCGCTTCATACATAGTTTGATAAACTGCTTTTTTAGATTCAGTCAATTCACTAGCCCAGAATCTTCTTCTATTACTTCTAATATACCAGTTTGATAAATCATCGTTTAAGAATGGAATAATTAATTTGGCTGCCTTATTCAAGTCATATTCAGAATAAGCTTCGTTAACTTCTTTAACTAATTTATTTAATTTAGAGATTAACCATCTATCAATTAGTTCTCTATCTTTTATTGGAATATCATATTCTCTTGGATCGATATTGTCAGCATTAGCATACATTTCAAAGAAGGAATAAGCGTTTTTAAATGTAGAAATATACTTTGAATAAACTTCTTTTAGTCCTTCAACGTCGAATTTTAATGGAGTCCATACTGGTGAAACATAAGACATATAGAAACGAATAGTATCTGCACCATACTGTGTCATTATTTCTACTGGATCAATGATGTTTCCTACTGATTTACTCATCTTTTTACCGTGAGCATCTAACATCATGTCGTTTACAACAACATTTTTAAAACTTGACTCTCCTGAGATGATTGTTGAAATTACTAATAAGACATAGAACCATCCACGAGTTTGATCTACTCCTTCAGCAATAAAATCAGCTGGGAATTGTTCTTCAAATAATTCTTTATTTTCAAATGGATAATGAAATTGGGCATATGGCATAGCGCCTGAATCAAACCAAACATCCATGACATCTTTTACTCTTTCCATCTTTTCGCCACATTCTGGACATTTTAGATGTAACTCATCTACATATGGTCTATGTAATTCTAGGTTATCAATGTCTATTTCTTCAACTAACTTTTCTTTCAATTCTTTTCTTGAACCAATTACTTCTCTATGACCACAAGAACATTCCCAGATTGGCATTGGACAACCCCAATATCTGTTTCTTGAAACTCCCCAATCTACCATATTTTCTAGCCAATTACTGAATCTTTTAGCTCCAACGAAATCTGGGTACCAATTTACTTTCTTATTAGCAGCAATTATTTTGTCTTTATAAGCTGTTGTTTTTACATACCAAGCTGGTTTTGCATAGTAAATTAGTGGTGATTTACATCTCCAACAATGAGGATAATCATGAACTAATTTAATCTTTTTAAACAACTTATCATTTTCTTTTAAATATTTAATAATATCTATTTCTAAGTCTTTATCTGTTACTACTCTGCCCTTCCATGGCCCTTCTGTGTAGCAACCATCTTTTCCAACTGGGTTTACAAATGTTATACCATTTTCTCGACAAGCACGATTATCGTCTTCACCATAAGCTGGAGCAATGTGAACGATACCTGTACCATCTTCTGCTGTAACATAATTATCAGCAATTACTTCAAAGGCTTTTCCTTCTACATCAACAAAAGGTAATAGTTGTTCATATTTGATTCCGACTAAGTCTGTTCCTTTGTAAGTTTCTAGTACTTTTGCTTCTTCTCCAACAACACTATCTTTTAGACTTTCAGCTACTATGAATTTATATCCTTGGGATTCTACTAGGACATAAGTTAAATCTGGATTTACACATAATGCTAAGTTAGCCATTAATGTCCATGGAGTTGTTGTCCAAACTAAGAAATAAACATCTTCATCTTTTTTCTTAAACGGAACAATTACTGTGTTTACAGAATCTTCTTGATAACCTTGAGCAACTTCATTTGATGATAATTCTGTACCACATCTTGGACAGTATGGTAAAACTTTATTTCCATTATAGATAAGACCTTTTTTATCCATTTCTTTAAATATCCACCATTCTGATTCAATATAATCATTTTCACATGTTATGTATGGATTATCGCAATCAATGAATTGTCCCATCATATCAGTAACTTTCTTTACCTCACTAATGTTTGATGCTGTCTCATTATTACATTCACGACAGAAATTCTCAATACCAAAGCTTTCAATGTCCGATTTTGTCTTAAAGCCTAATTTTTTTTCAACATTTACTTCAATTGGAAGTCCATGAGTATCTAGACCAATCTTTCTTAATACACGATATCCTTGCATAGTTTTATATTTACAGAATGTATCTTTAATTGTCTTTGCAAAAACATGATGTATTCCTGGTTTGGCATTAGCATATATAGGTCCATCATAGAAAACAAAATTTTCATTATCTTTTCTATTTTCAATGGTACGCTCAAATGTTTTCTCTTTCTTCCAATGTTCAATGTATTTATTTTCTACTTCATTAATTTTTCCTTGTTCTAATTTTTCAAATTTCATATAACTTCCCCTACTTTCTACAAATATTGCATTATTTATTAGCCGATTAATACATAAGTATAATAAGCTACAAATACTATTAGGAACATAATTCCTTCTTTTCTAGTAATTTTATAGTCGTTAAATGAGAACATAAACAGTAATACTGCTGATACAATCATTACTAGTAAGTCGATATAGCTGAAAGAAATTACTCCTATACCTCCTAAAAGAGTTACTGGTAGTCCTATTACCATACCAATATTGAAGATATTACTTCCAACTACATTACCAATAGCAATGTCATATTCACCTTTTTTAGTTGCAGTTACACTTGTTACTAATTCTGGTAAACTAGTACCAAATGCTATTATTGTTAATGAAATTAATCTTTCACTTACTCCGATAGTCTCTGCTAAAAATGTTGCTGAATCTACAACAAAATTACTTCCCAAAACAATACCTGTTAAACCGATAATTGTAAAAATAACTGATTTAGACATTGGTAATATTTCTGTATCATCTTTCTCTACTTTATTTCTAGCAATTGTTATTAAATAGTAGATGAATACTAAGAAGAAAAGTAATAAAGCAATTCCATCTCCTCTTGTAAAAGAGTTTTTTACCCCTTTATCAAATAAACTATCTGATAACAATACTGCAAATAGCGTTGAAATTAACATAGTGATTGGTAATTCTTTTTTTACGGTATTATTTTTTACGTTTAGAGAGTGAACTAATCCACAGCATCCTAAAATTAATAAAATATTTAAGATGTTACTACCAATAACATTTCCTAAAACTATGTCTCCACTTCCACTTATAAGAGACTTTACACTAACTGCAAACTCTGGTGCACTAGTACCAAAAGAAACTATCGTTAATCCTATCAACATCTTAGATACTTTGAAATTTCCTGCTACTCCACTAGCACCATCAACAAATAAATCTGCTCCTTTTATTAAGATAACAAATCCTAATACTAATAAAACTATATTTATTAACATAAATCCTCCTTTTTAAATTTTATGAATCAAATAAAATAAAAGAACTACTCATCCATATAAGGACGAATAGTTCGTGGTACCACCTTAATTCATAAGTATTATACTTATCTCAAAACTATAACGCGTTACCGTATTTATCTTATCCATAAATCGCAACTTGAAAGTGATTCGAATATTTCTTTGTAACCTATTTTCACCAAACATAGGCTCTCTACATACTCTAAAATATTCCGTCTTTCGCACATGCTTTCGACTCCTAATATATCATATTTTATAAAACTTTACAATTATTTGTTATATTATTTATATATTTTTATTACTTCAAGTCTAGAATCTTATAATCTTTATAATCAATATCTATATCTTTAGTTACATAATTAAATAAATTAGTAATATTTTCAAAAGAGATATTTTTTATAGCTTTATCTAGCGATTCCATAAATTCCAAATCATACTCTTCTCCAAATAGTTCAATATTGTGATTTAGATTATTAATTAGACAATACAATATCCTTATTTTTTCGATTGTTAAATAGTAGCTATTTTGACAGTTGTCAGAATCCTTTTTTAATTCAGTAATTGTTCTTTCGTAGGAGTTTTCTACTACAGCGCTATATAATCTGATTCGAGATTTATCTATAGGATATCTGCCCAAATTTTGTTCATCTTGATAATTTATTTCACTTAATAATTTTTCTAGGAGTTCTTTATTATAACCTGTTTTAACTGCATTTGAATATAAATCTATAAATTCTTGATTAGGCAATTTTAGGCAATAATATTTTTTTGCATATTCTCTATTTTGATAAAGACTAAATGCTTTTTGGCCAGATATTTTATTGTATCCCTTTTCTTCATGATACTTTTTTCTTATTTGGTCCAAAATATTAAAATAAAAATAGTTTTGGTAAGCTGGATTATTTGTTGCTGATAAGGTATTTAGATAACTTGTTATTTTGGTTTTAGTTTTCTTTCTTTTAATAATTCTATTGGGAATTTCTATTTGTTCTTTTAAGTAATTTATAGTATTTTCGTCACCATATACTACTTCTCCATTTTGAAAGATTGAAATTAAGGATGCATCTTGAGTACTAGTTAGCTTCTCTATGTCTTCTATAAGAGATATAAAACTTTTTTCAAAAAATTCGATTCTAGTATTATCTATAACTCTAACACCTTTATAATTTCTAGCTTGAGTAGTTATTACTAATAGATCTATGTCTGAAAAAACAGTTTCTGTTTTATATTTACTACTACCATAAAATATTATTCCTACAATTTCTTTTCTTTGATTATACTTCTCATTACTTATGAATTTATTTATCTTTTCGATAGTATTCATAGTATCACCTCAAAACTTGCTATAGTTTATCAAATTATCATCTTTAAAGCAAGAAAAAGCTAGAACCTAGTATGGCTCTAGCTTAGAGGAATAATTATTTAACTATTCAATTTATTTTTTGTTTATTTTTTAATATAATTATTGTTAGTAATAACGTTGAGATAAATCCAGGGATTAAATATTTGATTATTTTATCTTCGGTTAAAGGAATATCTATTTCCTTAGAATCTTGTTTAGTACTACTATCTTCTAATGGAGTTGTATTTTCCTCTTTGTCAGTAGCCTCACCCATCTTTTGCCACATTGCGATATAGATTATTTCATAGTTTTCATTAGCATCTTCTGATGAGACAACTTTATTAATCTTTTTAGACCATCCGATAAATCTATAGCCTTCTCTAATTGGAATAACAGTTCCGTCTTCTAAAGTTTCTGTTTTACCAGACTCTTCTTTAAATTTTGGAGTGTTCTCTCCTTCTAGTAACTCTTTAGTTGTTTGTACTGGAAAACTATCATCTTCATCTTTGTAGATTACGGTGTATGTTTGTTTTAAATTTGCTTTCCATGTTGCCATAATAGTTATATTTCCATCTGCATCCGTTTCAGGATTATCCCATCCTGTAAAAGTGTATCCATCTCTAGTTGGTTCAGATGGATAGAGTGTTGCATAATCATCATCTTTAAAAATTATCTCTTTTTTTATTGGGGTTTCAGTATAACTATCATACCAGATAATATTAATTTTAGGTTTTATTTCTACGCTATAGTCTACCTCCGCAGGGGTAGTTTCAGTTGAGTCGCTTGATGGTTCATAGTATTTTCCTGGGGTTACAGTTGCGATGTTTTCTAATTTACCTTGATTGTTTATATCATATTCCGTAAAAGTCTTCACTACATAAACAACTATTTTTCCTGCTTCTGGTATTGTTCCCACAAAAGAATCTCCACCTACATATGTTGCCCCAGTATCTGTTACTTTATATTCTGTTCCTGGTGTTCCGATTACTGTTATACAATAAAGAACTTTAACACTATCATTGCTAGGAATAACTATTTTGCCATCGACATTTGGATAGCTTATCCCTGATATACTTATGTTTGAAGGAACTTCGTTGCTTCTTTCAACTATTTCTTTATTTATTTCTGTTATTCCAGATTGTTGTTTTTGCCATGTTGCCTTATATATTATTTCACCATTTTCGTCAGCATCAGCAGCTTCTATAATGGGATTTATTGATGGTGACCATCCCTGAAAAGTATAGCCTTCACGAATTGGGATGACAGTACCATCTACTAAAACCTGTGTTTTGTCAGGAATTTCTACAAATGAGGGAGTAGAATCTCCAGATTTTAATCCTTCATATCCTTGATCTGGAAACACAATCTCACCTGCTACTCCATCAGTGTATGTAACAGTATAATTATAACGTTCATAGCGTTCATATCGCAGTGTAGTTACATTTCCAGTAACATCATCAATACAAACCAATGGATTAGGTGTTCCAGATTTGTATTCGTAACTTTTTTCCATATAAATATTTTTTTTAGTTATATTGTCTGGATAAATTTTTGTTCCTGTTTTAGCATCTGTATGTTTTTCAGAAATGTTTCCATCTAGTTTACCGTCAGTATAATATTCGTGAACAACTTTGTAATCAATTTGTGACGAGTATTCTGTCATTATTATGAATAAATTTCCTTCGTAAAAAAAACATTCACTCCCATCCCAATAAAAACCCAGCTCACTTGTAGGAAGAGTATAGGAAAGAGCATCACTTCTATTATATCCATGTCCATACATGCTGAATAAATGAGTTCCATAATTTCTATTATAGAATGATGTCCATTTAGAAGTGTCATATTTAGTGGGCAAAACCAGTCATATCCATCCATCCAATCGCAGGGAACAATCTCTCCAAGACTCCACTTATCTGTGTGATTTGATAGAAATCCAGCATGTCCATAGTGATTTCCAGAAGATGTATATGAATCGCAAAACATATAGACATCAATATCATTTACATTTGGAAGTACTGCAGGTTTTGCAGATCTATTATTTGAAGATGCTGTAACATCAGCTGTCAATTTTTTTATGTTACTCATAATTGTGTCTTTACTGAATAAAAATATGGAGCATACGATTAGTATTAGAGATACTACTATTATTCTTTTTTTCATCTTTGTTATCTCCTTACAGAGACGAAATTTATTATTCTATCTTCTAGTTAGATTTTACCTTCTACTCTCTTCTTTTGTCGACTATATTATTACTCTGATTGCTTTTTTTACAAAAAAAGAGAACCTCTAGGGTTCTAGTTCTAATACTTCTATTTCTTCGACAACAGCCATTTGTTGTTCCATGATTAATTTTAATTTTCTTTTAAAAATCTTCATATTTTTTTCTAATATTTCCGCATTATTTTCAATTTTTTCAGCTTTTAGTAATGCTTCATTGACGATTCTACTGGCATTATGTTTAGCATCAGTAACAATCATTTCACTCTCTTCACGAGCAATTCTTTTGATATTGTCACCTGTTTCTTCTGCTTTCATAATCGCACTTTTTAATGTAGTTTCTAAATTTTTATAATGTTCTAATTCTTTTCTTAATTCATCTATCTCGTCATTTTGAGATCTTACTCTAGCTATTATACCTTCTGTTTCTTTTATAACATCACTAATAAACTTATTTACTTCACTACGATTATATCCATTAGCCTCATAACTAAATTTTTCCATATAATCACCTCAGAAATATGTTATCTTTTAAAAGAAATCTTCATCATCATCTGCCTTTTCTGCTTTTTTTCCTCTAGTAGATTTTGCTGGTGTACCATTATCTTCACTGATTTTTCCTTCTACATTAACATTATTTGGAGTACATAAGAAAATCCCTCCACCTAATTTTTGAAGATCTCCACCTATAGCATAAATTGTTCCATATAAGAAGTCAACTATTCTTTTTGCTTGATCTGGTGTTACTCTTTTTAAATTAACTACTACTGAACTTCTATTTTTTAAATAGTCAGCAATTTGTTGGCTTTCTGAATATGCACGTGGTTCTAAAAGCATCATCTTTGATCCGGCAAGACCATTTTGCTCATGGAATTCTTCACGAGATGTTGTGTAGTAACCTTCTTCTCCTGCTACATCAGTTGTTTCTTCTCCACCAAAGAATCCTTTTAATTTATCTTTCATATATTAATCCTCCATATTTGCTATCTATCTTATCTTAACTATAAAACATTTTAACATAACTTTTTAAAAAGAAAAAGTCCAAATTGTGATATTTTCTATATTTGAACTCTTTTCCTCCAAAAAAACTAGCCTAGTATTTCAGGTTGTGGTTGACTCACCATTGGTTGTGGCATTGTTTGTTGCACTGGCTGTGGTCTTTGGATAACTTGTTGTTGAATCATGCCTTGTTGATTAGCTACCGGTTGTGGTAGTACTTGTCCTGGTTGTTGAACCATTCTTCGATCTGGTTGTATTATTTGTTGTTGAATCTGTTGTTGAGCCATTTGATTTTGTGTTACTTGAGTTTGTTGTACTTGGTTTTGTTGTGCCATTATATTGCTTACACTATTTGGATCTGCTGTTATAGTTTGAGATGTTGCTGGAACAGCTCTTGACTCATACCAAACTTTTTCCAAATCTACATTATTAGATAATGGTCGTGGATTTGGAAGGTCAACATACATTGATGTTGGTACTTTGAATGCTGAACCAAAGGCAATACAATTTCCAGGCTTCAAATTTTTAAGTTGGAGTACTATTTCTGAGGAAACATTTGGTACCATCTCTCTAATATATTTTAAATCTACTGGATGCAATGTTCTTAAAATTACGAAGTTCATACATTGTGAAACACAGGTATCTGATAATTCACTAGGTCTTTGAGTAATAAGTGCTAAGAACATACCATATTTACGTCCTTCTTTAGAAATTCTTTCGAAGATATTATATCCCAATAACTCAATATCATTATCGTGTTGAACATAGCGGTGTGCTTCTTCAATAATTATGTGATATGCTAGACTACCACGAGGCTTTGTTGTACTTGCTTTTAAGAATAGCATTCTTGATAAGATTTTTGTTATAACTTTTGCTATACGATCATCTATATAATTGATATTAAAGTTTACAATTTGAACTTTACTTTGAGTTTTTGGATCCCATAGTAATGAATCAATATATTGATCTCTTGTAACATATTTTGGATAACTAAAGTAATGTCTATTATCTCCAGTTGCTAATGTATGTAGTCGAACACTCATAACATTTGCTGTATCGAATACTTTATCACTTTTTAAAATTCCTTCACTTATTAGGGCAAAGTCCATTGCAAGTTCTAAGTCAGTTAAGGAATAAAATGGATTCATTTCATTTGGATCAATTTCTAGTTCTTCTTCTATTATGTATCCTCGAACGAATTCAACTACAAGTTCCATTTCTTGCATTTTACCAGTCTTATCAACAAACAAACATTGTTTAAATGTACGAATATACCCTGGTTGAACAATCTGACTTTCAAGATTAAGTGTTGGAGTATTAAATTTTGTTAAAACACCAATAACTTGGTCTCTTATTTTGGTAGAATCATTTCCACTTAATAAAATATCTTGAAGAGCGCGAGCAATAATATCATTTTTTCTTTTGATAACTGTTTCACTACTACCAGTTAAGATTGGAACTAATTTAAGTGTCTTTTCGATAATTGGTAATTGCGTTGGTGATGAAGCATCAAGTAAAAGTGCTAAATCATCTACATCTAATAACCAAATAGGAATTCTTAATATTTCACAATCTGGATCGATTATATTTGTAGTATAGGCTTTATAATTAAGTTTCGGATTAGTCTTATGTAAATCTCCAAAGGCATGAGTATATTCACCATAAGCATCAAAGAAGAATAATCCTGAGTTTACTGGTGGAGTTGGACTACTTGTATATAGTTTTTGAAGAATTGAGGCAACTGTACAACTCTTACCTGCTCCAGAGTTTCCTAAAATAGAAAAGTGGGTATTAAAAAACTCATTTATTGGAACATTTATTTTATAACCTTCATAAACATTACTAGTTCCAAAATTTGTATAACCAAACTCTGTTTCCTGTTTACCGAATAATAATTCAAGCTCTTCTGTCTCTATTATTCTTACTTTAGATTTAAAAGAAGGTTTAGTACTTGCTCCTGGAGTAAAGAAACCATCATTTATTTCTCCTACGACATTAGCAAACATAGTAGTTTGGTTTACATTGGCAATTTCAGCAACAACTTTTTTATTACTACCATCTTCAAATATAACATGTAAATTTACAAGGTTCGGTTGTTCATTTATATCAATATCTAATTTTATTTTTACACTATTATCAATAATTTCTTCAATTTTACCTAGCATCTAATCACCCTTTATTATATTGAGTATATCAAAAAAAAGGTAAAAATAAAAGTCACTAAGTTTATTTTTAATGACTTTTGACTGTTAATTTTATTCATTAAGTTTTATTATAATTATTTCTTCTTTCAAACATCATAGCCATTATGTTTGAGACTATCATTATTGCCCCTGTTACAATACCAATATAACTTCCATTTAATCCATCATAAATTATCCAGAGTACTTCAGCAATTATAGCTCCAATAACTGCACTATTTTTGTTATATGAGAGACTATATCCATCTATTATAGAAGCGATACAAGGAAATATTGAAACCAATCCTGTAAAGTTTAGCAGACTATATATTATGTATATAGGTATTGTTCCTATAAAAATATATTTATCTAGATCTGTTTTATAATAAGAAAAATCTCTGAATAACTCAAAAATTATTACAAAGACTCCTTCTATTGCACCAATAAAGTAATAATGAAAAGCATAGAAGACACCTGATATTAGTTGAAGGAATAATAATTTATTAATATCTTCTCTCCAATAACTTAGTAATAAAAGAATCCATCCTATCAATCCCAATGTCTGAATTAGAATCGTTGTAAGCATCTAGGCACCTCCATTTTCTTAATTATAGCAAAAAGCTTATATTAATGGTAGTATATAACTGCCTAATAAAGAAAAAAACAACTTTTTAAAGTTGTTCCTTAGTAAAGTCCATGAAGTTTTTGTCTGTCTTCATCGTTTAAATCATCTATTACCCATTCTCCATTTTCTTTAGTTAAATTAAAAGTTAAATCATATTTTATTTTCTCATTAACGGTTTTTAATTCCTTGATTTTGTAATCGATAAAACTAGCAATATTATCTATCTTGTCTTTTGCTTCATCTTTTACGTCATCAGCTGCTTCTTCTACTTTTTCTTTTACTGTTTCATTAGAATTATCCTCTTCATCTTTTTTATCACCATCTTTAAACTCATCTTTATGTTCTGCATAATACTCTTTTGATTTATTAATAGATGTTTGATAATCTAGAACTTCTACTTCAACATCAACTGTTGCTGTGTCACCTTCAATTTCCTCATTTTTAATTTTATAAGATAGATTTTGATATTGCTTTTCTAAAAGTATTTGATACTCTTTTCTTTGCTCTTCATTCATTGAATCATCTTTTTTTAAAGTTTCTTCTAATTCAGTTAGGACTTTCTTATCTAACTTCTGATATTTTCCTAGAAAATCTTCTACTTTACTGGTTGGTGTATTCATTGTATTATTACAACCTGTTAGGATAATTATTCCTAGTAAAAAAGCTATTAGTATTTTTTTCATTTTATTCCTCCCATTAATATAATGGAAGTTTTAAATGATTTTATACATTTTTAATATAGATAGCTCCACTTGCATTATCTCTTCCTTTGAATGGTACGATATAATTGGCAAGATATTTACTCTTTAGACGAATTGGAACAAATAAATGTTGGTTTACATTAACTGCTTCATTAATTATCTTTTCTAACAAATTAGTTTTTTTTGTTCTATTTATTATCTTTTTTATCTTTTTATCTGTAATCAAATCTGTTACTCCATCAGTAAATAGTAATAACATTTCATAGTCATTTTCAATGACATAAGTACTTATTATACATAGTTCTTTGCATAGTCCTATACAAGCATTAATCAAACTATTATTAGAAAAATATCTTAAATCATCTTTTTTGACATTTCCGTATTTATAGTAATCCCAAACGTCGGAGTTATCATCTGTAATCTGAATTAAATTTTTGTTTTTGTAAATATATGTTCTAGAATCACCAACATTTAAAATTATAGTTTGCTTTTTATTTACCAAAGATAAGGTTAGTGTTGTTCCTAGATGATTACTACCGTATTTTTTTATTAGATTATCATTTAATTTCATAATATAATCTTTTAGATGCTTGATTATTTTATCATTATTATTTAGAGATTTAACACTTTTCTTTAAAAACCATTGTTCTATGGACTCTGTAATGTATTTTGAGGCTATTTCTCCATCAGCTCTTCCTCCCATTCCATCTGCAGCTATTAGTAATTTGAAATTTTTATTTTTAGGATGACTAATTGCTAAAACACAATCTTCGTTGTGATTACGAATTAATCCAATATCAGTTTTACATTCAAGTATTTCCATAACTTACTCCATTCAGTAAATTATTATAGCACTCTCTTTATCAAAAAAAAAGAAACTAGACAATTCTATTGTAAAGTATTCTTTTTGACAGTATTGTCTTTTGGTCCATAAATTTTTTCATCCCTTTTATGAAATAAATCAAATGCTTGATTTAATTTTTCTTCTAAAGCTTCTAATGATATGTTTGGATTTTTTAATTGTTCAATATGAACTAATGCTTTTTTTATCTTATCTTCTGGTATTTCTTCTATATTAATGTTTTGAGCTAATTCATATATCTTATCAAGACTTTCTATGTAGTATAAATTTATATCTTCTGCATTACTATATTCTAATCTAAAGATTTCATCATTTTTAAAATATTTAAGAATTATGTTTACAATACTAGTTAGGGCTATTCTATCACTTTGAATTATTCTTAGGAATTCATCTTTATCCCTTAATGTTAATAATGAGTAACCTGCTGCGTATATTTTTTGAAGATGTTTTGAATATTTTTCGGGAGTTAGTAAAAAATGATTAAAAACGAATAATTCTTTGTCTTCATGATTATCAAAAGTTGTATCCATTAGATAAACCCCATTTATATCATATTTCTTATCTTTTAAAAACACTAAATTATTTAAATGATTATATTCACCATCTTTTCTAGTATCTGATTTATCACAAGCGTAATTTTCCCAAGTGTCTATAGAAAAACGTTTTGCAGAATCTGATAAAAGAAAGGAGTATCCAACACAGACTAGTTTATCTGCAAATAATAATTTATTCAAGAATCTTGATATACGGTAATCTTCATCTGTTCCTTCTCTTTTATATCTACGGTAAGTAGAAACAATAGTATATAGCCAGATTAGTATTTCAAACGGTGATAATTCATCTTTATGCTTCTCGATTGGAGCAATCAACTCTTTCATCTTTTCTTCGACTTTTATAAAGATATTTAAGTCTGTTGGCTCATCTGTATCTGTTAGTACTTCGATAGTTGAATTCTGGTTTTTATCAGAAAATGGTTCATAGTTGAAGTTATGTCTGTCTTCTATAGAAATAGTAATTTTTGTTTTCTCTTCTTCATCTTTTTCTAAAATGTTTAATTTATCAATTATTCTTTTTATTGATATTGAGTCAGTAAAGTCGGAAAAATTTATTTTTCCTTTTTCTGCTCTATGTTCTAATAAATTACATATTTCTAGCGCTTGTTCTTCTGTTAATGGTCCAGGGATGTTTAATTCTTTTTCATAAATTATTTTTTCGACATCTAGACAATTCGTTATTTCTCTTTTCATTACTTGAGTTAATCTTTTATCGTAGCATGTATTAAGTTCTTCACTTATTATACTAGTCTCTATTTCTTTTATGTTTTGATTTTCTTTTAAAATGTCAAAATCTTTTTTTGTTAAAGCATAGTCATTTAAAATGATACTTGCTAAGGAGCTGTTTTTTTGTAAAATTTTGAAATATTCTTCAGTCATATGATATTTAGAATCAAAATAAAGAGTTCTAATCCATGTTCTTTCATAAGAACATAATTTTCTTACAAAATCATCTACTAATTCTTTATTTTCAAAGTATGTTTTTTTAGAGATAGAAACTGAATACATATCTTCTTTTTCTTCCTTAGTGGGTTCTTCATCTTTGATAGAAATTAATAGAACATTTTCTAGGTCTAAAGCTGCTAACTTTTTGCTTAAATCAATATTAGTCATCTAATTTGCCCCCCTTTTTAACGGTGCATATTATAACATATATTGAAAATTTTGACAATAAAAAAGAAGATTTCTCTTCTTAATAATCGCAATTACCTGGAGTTCTTGGATATGGTATTACGTCACGGATATTTTCAACTCCTGTTAGATAGATAAGCAATCTTTCAAAGCCCATTCCAAATCCTGAGTGAACACAACCACCAAATTTTCTTAAGTTTAAGTACCATTCCATAGCATCTGCTTCCATGTCAAGTTCTTTCATTCTAGTGACTAGTTTATCATAGTTTTCTTCTCTTTGAGAGCCACCCATTAATTCACCAGCTCCTGGAACTTCAAGGTCTACAGCAGCAACTGTTTTTTGGTCTTCATTTTGTTTCATATAGAAAGCTTTAATATCTTTTGGCCAATTTTTAATAAATACTGGGCCATCAAAGTATTCTGTAATATATTTTTCATGTTCTTTTGCAATATCTTCACCGTATTCTGGTTCAAACTCCCATTTTACGTTGGTTTTTTTTAAGATAGAAATTACTTCTTCATGATTAACTCTTGTGAATTTACTGCTCACTAGTTTTTGTAATTTTTCTTTTAGTCCTTTTTCAACGAACGAATCAAAGAAGTTTATTTCATTAGGACATTTTTCTAAAACATAATTTACGATAAACTTTAGCATATCTTCCATAATGTCCATATCACCTTCTAAATCACAGAAAGCTATTTCTGGTTCAATCATCCAAAATTCATTGGCATGAGTTTTCGTATTAGAATTTTCAGCACGGAAAGTTGGGCCAAATGTATAAACTTTTTTATAGGCCATAGCAAAAGTTTCTGCTTCTAATTGACCTGATACTGTAAGATTTGCTTGTCTATTAAAGAAGTCTTTAGAGTAATCTACTTTACCACTTTTAGCAATTTTTTCTAAATCAAGTGTTGTTACTTGAAACATTTCCCCTGCTCCTTCACAATCACTAGCTGTAATTAATGGAGCATGGAAATAAACATAGTTATTCTTTTGGAAATATTCATGAATAGCCATTGCAGCAATACTTCTTACTCTGAATACTGCTCCATAAAGGTTTGTTCTTGGACGAAGATATGCTTGTTCTCTTAAAAATTCTCTTGTATGTCTTTTTGGTTGAATTGGATAATCTTCTGGACAATCACCTAGTAATTTGAATTCTTGCATTTGGATTTCAAAATCTTGTCCTTTAGCAGGAGACTCAACTACTTTTCCTGTTACTTCAATTGCTGAGCCAATATGAATTTTTTGAATTTCTTCAAAGTCAGTTAATTTACTATCATAAACTACTTGAATATTATTAAAGAATGTTCCATCATTAAAATCAATAAAACCAAACTCTTTTTGTTTACGATGATTTCTAACCCAACCTTGAAGTGTTACTTCACTGTTCATTTTTTCATTTAAATTTTCATATAGAGCTTTTACATCTATTGTCATATTATTTCCTTCTTTCTACCCAATATAGTAATAATTAGAATCCATTGTTGCGACTAATTCTTCTTTGTCATTATATATGTTTGCTCTTAAAACACAAGTTGTTTTACCATTTTTAATCATTTCAGCTGTTGCTAATAAATATTTTCCTGTTCCAGGTTTTAGATAGTTAATACTAGCATTTAAAGTTACGGCTGCTCTTCCTGTTGATCTTGCCAACATTCCCATAACAACATCTCCTAATCCGAAGATAAATCCACCATGAGCTATACCGTAGGGATTCATTGAATTTTCTGTTAAATCTGCTCTTATTATGCATTCTTCCTCTGTTGCTTTTTCTACATGATAGTTATTGTGTTTGAAAAAGCCAGGCTTGTTTTCCATATCATCTAATAATTTTTTATATTCCATTGTTTCTCTCCTTGTTTAAAATAAATTACTATAATATTTCCAAGCGATTATTCTTAGGGCTGCTTGATTAATTGTTTCTTCTTTTAAAGTGCCATTTTCTATTGAACTTAAAACTTCTTTATACATTGAAATAAAGTCACTTGTTATTATCATGTCATTTCCAGCTTGAATTGCAAGGGTAGCTGCCTTGCCATCTTCAACATAACTCTTTACTGCATCCATGGCCAAGTCATCAGTCATGATGATTCCTGTGTGGTTTAGAGTAGTACGAAGTTCTTTTATAACACTACTACTTAAAGACGCTGGATGTTCACTATCTAAAGCATTAATAATATTATGTGAAACTAAAACACTTGGTACTTTTGCTTCGATTCCTGCTTTAAATGGTAAAAAGTCATTATTTACGAAGCTTTCATAACTACGATTATCTATTGCTACTCCTGTATGTGTATCAACATTGTTTCCATAACCGGGGAAATGTTTTAGACAAGAGTTTATACCATTTTTATTAGCAAAGTCGACCATCTTTTTAATAAGTGTACTAGTTGTTTTGAAGTCAAAACCAAAACTTCTATTATAGATGAAGTCATTAGGATTTGTTGTAACATCAGCGACTGGTGCTAGATTAAGATTAATTCCTAGTTCCTTTAAAAGAGTGGCTTTTTCTGTTTCTGTTTGTTCTAATAAGTCTAGTCCACCTTCTTCATAGTAAGCTTTTGGTGATTTGAAACGTTCATTTCTGAAAGATTCGAATCTACTTACTCTAGTTACAGTTCCACCTTCTTCATCTACTCCAATAATTAGAGGATATTTATTTAATTGTTGATCATCATCAATTTCTTTTTTCATACTTTCTTTAGTATGATTTTCAAAATCTTTTGCAAATAAAATATATCCTCCAGGATTAAAATTGCTAAGATATTCAACGTCATCTTTATTATATCTTACTAAAAATAATTGACCTACTTTTTCTTCTAAAGTCATTGAAGATAATTTCCTGTTAGCTTTAGTATAGTACTTTTCAAAAATTCCACCTTTTAAGATATTAGTTTCTTCTTTTGTCTTTTTTTTATCTTCAACATCTTTATCTAAGAGATTAACTCCATATTCTCTTTGAAAAAGTAACCCCCCACCTACTAAAACAATTATAATTATTAACGGTATTAATATCTTTTTCATAATCTCTCCTTAGTTCATGATTTTTTTAAACTCATTAGGTGTCTGTGTTTCAAATAAAATTTCTTTTTTAATTTCAGGATAATACATTTTCAATCTGTTAGCATGCAAATAGAGTCTTGATTCTTTGTCTCTTACATCACCATACTTCTTATCTCCGACTATTGGATGACGAAGCGTATTAAAGGCAACACGAATTTGGTTTTTACGACCTGTTTCGATATTAATACTTACCATGCTGTAGTTATCATTTTCTTTTATTACTTTGTAATTTGTAATGGCTTCTTTCCCTTCGGAATCGCGGGATACATAGACTAAGTTTGTTCTTGTTTCTTTTAATCTTTGAACAATTCGATCACTTTCCTTGTTTAATTTACCATGAACCACAGCGACATATTCACGAATTGTGACATATTCATTCCAATTTTCTTGGAGTTTATTTTTAGTCTTCTCATCTTTTGCTAAAACAACTATTCCGCTAGTATCTTTATCTAGACGATGAACTATAAAAACACGAGCATTGCGATTCTTACTAATAAGATAATCTCTTACAATATGATACAAAGTCTTCTCTTTTTCTTTGGCAGTAGCAATTGTAAGTAAGCCACTTGGTTTATTTACAACAATTATATGCTCATCTTCAAAAAGAATATCAAACGGTAACGTTTTTTTATTTTTATTTTCTGTATCTATTACAATATTCATTCCTGGTATTACTCTATAATTATATTTTGTTGTTTTATTATTATTTACATAAATTGCTCCATGAGTTAAATATTGTTTAATACGTTTTTTAGGCATATCTAAATTATTATATAAGTAATCTAATAATTCTCCTTCTTTGGCTACTACTAATTTCATCCTACCACTCCTCACATATAGATTATATACCAAAAAGAAATATAAAACAAACGAAAAGCTTAAGAATAATTAGTTCTTAAACTTTAATTTATTTGTTATGTTTTAAATTTTTTTCAAAACCTTTTCTACTCCTTTAGAGTCATTACTACTGGTTTTTTTAGATGCCATTTTTTTTAAGATAGTTGGAGCATTTCTCACAACGTAGTTGTCTTTGATTTTTTTTATTAGTGGTAAGTCTGCTTCATTAGCTCCAATTACGGTAATCTCTTTTAAAGTTATTTTATTATTTGTTGCTATTTTTTCTACTGCTAGAAAGTTATCAACTGCTTTAGATGTTATTTCTAAATATCTTTTCTTATTATAAGTAAAAGTTGAGGTATTAATATCTAAGCCTTCTAATGGTGATAAGTCTATTTTTCTAGAATATTCTATTTCTATTTTATAGGTATCTTCTAGTGGTATTGTATAGTACATTTTATTTTCTGTAAAAAAATGTATCTTTTTATCTTTATAAGACTTAATTACTTTTTTAATGACTGTTTGAGATAATTTCTTTTTTTGGAGACACTTTTCTTTCTTTACATCGTATATGTAAGCTCCATTAAGTGCTATTATGTAGTCTAGGAATGGAAAGTCACGGTTATATGAAAGTACATCTGTATATGGTTTATTTGTACAAACTGCAAAAATACTCCCTGCTTTACGTATCCTTTCTATTTCTAACATTGTTGATAGTGGAATTGCCTCTTCACTATCAATCAATGCATTATAAAAGCTACTTACAATCAATTTTTTCATTTTTATTCCCCCTAACCTTATTATATAGTGAAATTATTACGATAAGGATACTAGCTGCTAAAAGATAACCTGCTAAAACATCACTTGGATAATGAACTCCAACATAAATTCTACTTAAGCCAATTGAAAATATTAGTAGTAATAAGATGATTATTAAAGTTACTTTTAGTTTTATATTTTTAATATTTTTGATAACTAAATAAATTAATAGACCATAGACACAAACTGATATCATAGAATGACCACTTGGAAAGGAATATCCTCCTTGAGTTATTAGTCTTAAATGACTTGGTCTTGGTCTTCTAACAATATTTTTTATGATAGTATTAACTACTACGGATGAGATTGTGCTAATTCCTAGAATAATTCCATCTTCTTTTTTTAATGTTAAAAGAAGAATGATTACTAATACTAAGATTGAAATAGTGTTAGCAAATTTAGTAATATTTATAAAGTACAAATCTAGATATTTAGAACGTAAAGAAAAAAGAAAATTATATATTGAATCATCAAATGTCTTTATATTGTTTGTTACCACTAAAAAAGTTAGAACTATAAAACCTATTAGTAAAACGCTTAAAACAATAAATCTTTTTTTCATATTTCACCTATTTATTAAGAGATAATCTTACTTCCTTTTTATAAATTTCTACACCTGGTTGATTAAATGGATTAATTCCAAATAATAATCCACTAAAGGCTGCTGTTAATTGAAAGAAATAAATTAGAGTTCCAACATTTTCTAAACTTAGTTCATCCATTTCTATTTCTAGACATGGCACATTTCCACTGAAATGCGCGCGCATAACAGAATCCTCTACAAGATTGTTAATGATATTTAAGTTAGTTCCATTATAGTCAATAAAGTTATCAGAATTAGTCACTTTAATGAAAGTCTCAAAAATAATTTTTGTTCCATCTTGAATAAATTGTCCTAAAGAATGAAGATCTCTTGTGTGGACTGTAGAGGTTGGATAAATTCCTAAACCATTTTTTCCTTCTGTTTCACCGAATAACTGTTTTAACCATTCAGTGAAGTAAGTCATATTTTCTTCATAGACACAAAAGTTTTCTATTAATTTACCTTTTCTATATAAAATATTTCTGATTGATGCATATTCATAGGCAATATCGATTAGTTTCTTACCGTCATAATATCCATCTATAATTCTATCTATATCGTAATTTATGGCTAGTGGTAGTAAATGGGCTGGCGTTATAAATGAATATCTTCCGCCAATATCATTTGGTATTTCAAAAGATTTATAATTCATATTAGTTGCTTCTTCTCTTAAAGCTCCATTTGTTTTATCTGTTGTGATAATAATACGCTTAGTTTGTTCTTCTTCTGAATATTTTCTTTTTAAAACATCTTTTAGTATCTTATAAGTAATAGTTGTTTCTAGTGTTGTTCCACTCTTACTAATTACATTTATACAGTAGTTTTTATTTTTTAAGTAATTAACTAATTCATCAAGATACTTGCTAGATAATGTTGTTCCTGCATAGATTATTTCAAAGTTTTTATCATTAAAATAAGATTGGAACATTTTCTCAAAAGCATAACTTCCAAGAAATGATCCACCTATTCCAATAACTACTAAACAATTGAAGTTTTTCTTTATATAATTTGCTGTTGATTTAATATCAGCAATTAATTCTTTATCTATAGGGTTAGTCCATCCTGTCATTTCACAATTAGATAGTTTTTTTATGTAATTTTCTTTTTCTTCAGAATATTTTCTTAGTTCTTCTTTTGAGATAAAAGAATCAACATATGTTTTAAAATCGAACTTTAGCATATAATTTCTCCTTCTTTACAAATGTGGAGGTTTGTATTCTATTTATAGCGATATTGTAATCATTAACTACAGTATAACATCTTTTTCTATAAAGAAGAATAAAAGAATAAAATAAATTTCAAAATATTCTTCTCTAAAAAAATTCTTGATATAAAAATAGTTCAAATATATTTCTTATATTTTGAACTTATTTATTTAATATTATGTATTTTAGTGATATTTTCTTGATGACTCTAAATTTTCGATATCAAGTTTTATTTTATGAAGTTTTTTTGCTAACTCATTCTTGTAAGTCATAAAATTTATGTCTTCTTCTAGTTTTTGATTTATTACTTTTTTAGGAAGATTATATTTATAGAATATGTTTGTGTAGTAAACAAAATAATCTTGAATATCTAAAAGAACTTCTTTTGGTACTATTTCTTCTAGTTTTCTAGCACTACGTGAAAAGTAGGCTGTTAAAAGTTTTGCAAAGTCTGCTTTAATTGTAAGATTTCTCATAAATTGCGTGTCCTCTTTACTACAATAACCTGGCTGTTTGTTATAATAACTTTCTAATTTTTTTCCGCCTACTCTCATTGCAATCAGATATGTAAGATATTCTGTAAAGAATTCATCAAAACCAAAGTATTCTTCATTAAGAGAATCATCTTTTCCGAAGGTCATAAAGTGTAGGGTTTCATGGATTGTTGTGATTATTTGTTCTTCGCCTGGTAATCTTTCTTGTAATTGATTATACATACTTACATAGATTGTTTTTTTATCTTCATCATATTCTGGAAATTCTCCATTACGACATTCCATAGTAAGTTCTTTTATTCTATCATTTAAATTATTGTAGTCGTAGTCAACATTTTTATTAAATAGTAAATTACAAGTATTATTTAAAATTATATGAGTCATTTTCTTATATAAATCTGAAATGTTCTGACTTTCAAAATTTCTGAATTTTATATTATTTATAGTTTGAGCATCAAGAATCTTCATCGTTATCCTCCATTTTGTTTATTATAGCAAGTTTTTAGAAAAATAAAAAGGAGTCAGCTACTCCAATTTATTATTCACTTTTTTCTCTCTTATTATTTCCTTCATAGATAATGGCTTCATAAAGTAGATCTACTAGGTGATTACTTGGTTCTAGACTGTATTTTTTTCTAAGTCTATCAAAGACATCTAAACCATATTCCATATCTAAATAGTTGAATACTAATTCTTTTTGATTTTTTAAATCTTTTAAATAGTCTAATGTATATGATTCTTCAATTATTAATAATGGAAGATTTTTTGCCCATTTTTTAAATTTTTCTATTATAAAATACTGATTATCCACATAAGTAAAAGCTTTTTTGTCATATTTTATTAAATCTCTTAAATCGGCATTTTCTATTAATTTGTCATCTACTCGGTAATCAAATCGTTCTACTAATTTTATTCCATTTAGTTTTAAAGCGCTAAGTTGAGCAATAAAACCTTTATCCGCTTGACTATTAGTTGGAATTATTTCAACAATAATGTAGTCATCTTTTTGTAAATTCATAGTATCATCTCCGCAAAGGTATTATAACAAAAATTATGATTTGTTGCAAAAAGAAAGCAATAGCTAGGTATTGCCTTCTTTCTTATTAATTATTAGCGTCACTTTTTCTTACTGTTCCAGTATAATATGCATTTGCTTCTTTAACATAGAATGATACAGAAATGTTACCTTCTGTTCCATAAAGAAGAATTGTGTCATCATAATTTTCCTGTAATTTTATTCCTTCAGGAACATCATCCTTTATCATCTTTACCATTTTCTTTATGGCATTATATATTTCTTTATCTGAAATGTTTTCTTTTGATTTAAATTCATCTTGAGTTAAGATTTTTTTATCTTTTTTATCATAAATATATACTTCTTCTTGAAGAGGTTCCATTGTATCTTCACATAGGTCATAAATTATACGTCCTACAGAAATACTTAAGTATTTTTTATTTTCATAATTAGTATAATTAGAAACAACTCTTTTACTGTGATTATACATATTTTTTACTTTAGAACAACTTTCAGAATTGGTATTAGACTTTTTTACCATTTGATAATATTTTTCTGTATCATTGTTTATTTTATCAATCTTTTCTTTTAAAACATCATAGTTTTTATTAAGTACCAATTTATCATAATTATCGATGTTCCAAATGTCACAATCCTCTTCTGATTTACAATTTTCTATAGACTTTCTATCACTTTCTGAGTAGTCAAAAAAGTCATTATTAGAAGTTTTTTTGTTTAGAACTAATACTAATATGATTGCGATAATTATTAGTATTATAGATATTGTAACTATTATGATTTTATTCTTTGACTTCATATATTCTCCTCAATAATTTTAGATTCTATCCTGGGCAAGTTTTATATGGACAGACTGAATTAGATCCTCCAACACAGTTTTTATAAATCCAAACTCTGTTATTGGCTGGATAATATCTGTATTTGTTTGCGACAGATCCTGGAACAACCTCATACATGCTATCTGTTTCACCAATAATATATAAAATATCATTGGCTCCTCCTAAATGGTGCTGGACATATCCTGCTTCTAGGTTATGAGCGGCTGATGTATATATTTTAGTGTTGCCTTCACGACAAGCTGTTTTCCATTCACATCCTGTTGGGTTTTCAGCACTACAACATGAGCCTGTAGTATAACTTCCTATTCTTTCTATTGTCGTCCTACCAACATTATCAGTAACTTTTACGAAGCCATTGTATGTTTTACCACAGTTACTTGGTCCTGTCTTACTTGTACTCCAATGACTATTACCAGCTCCTGGATTAGAGCTTCCTTCTTTAAACATGTAACGAAGATTCTTTACACCGCTACCAACGTCATCTCCTGTGGCAGAAACTTTTCTAGCTCTAGAATTCATGCTTTTACTTGCAACTGTTGGTGGAGTCTTATCTACTTTAACTTCAATAGTTTTAGCTGTACATGTTCTAGTATTTCCAGCTTTATCTTTCGCAACGAATGTTTTAACTCTTACTGTATTTTTTGTACTAGACCATTCTTTTTGGTAACCACCAGCACCTGGTTCTTCATTACTTGTTGTTGGGGAACTTGCACATTTACTTCCATTTCTTTCATCTTTACATTTATAGGAAACAGTCTTATTATCTTTTGTCCATGTGGTATTTTCACTTACACTGCAAGTTGGTTTTGTATAATCAAGCCTTACTTTTTGATTAGCCTCACATATGGCGGTATTTCCGGCTTTATCCATGACTGTTCCAATTCCTCCAGTTGGTCCTGGGCCAACTCCATCTTTTATAATATTGGCGCTTTCAGTATTTGATGTTGAACCAAATTCATGTGAAATTGTTGCTGTATCTTCTGTACAACCGCTTGCCTCAAACCCAGTACCTGGTGATTGATCTTTACAAGTACCAACTATTTTAATAGTACTACCTATTCCTTTCCAACTATTCTCATTGTTTCCACCTGATGTGGTGCATGTTGGTTTTATAGTATCAATTTTTAAGGTAGCAGAATTAGAATCTGGAGTACAGTTTCCTGCCCTATCACATGATTTAGAGATTATTGTATTAACTCCTTCAACGTTTAAATTTCCCATGCCTTCAGGGCTTACTTCAAATGTAGTAGATTTAACTGTGTGTGTTTGATTTTTGTTATTTTTGAATGTTGTTTGGAAATAGTCAAATCCAGATAATTCTATATTCTTTTCATTTAGATTATCTCTTGATAGTGTTGAACTATATGTTCCTCGCAAATAACTATTTGACCAAGTTCCTAATTCATATGCTCCTCCTGATTTTTTTTGAATTGCTAAGTCTGGAGCCTTTGGTGTTGGTGTTGGTGGAGCAACTTTATCTAAATTAGCCCTTATTTTTATTTCAGTAACATTTCCAGCTTTATCAAAAACATTTAAGACTCCGTATCTATAACCGTCATATTTAAATCTTATGTATATTGTTTCTTCTTTACCATTTAATGCTTTATCTAAGAATACATTTTCTTGTAAAACGCTTTCATCTGTACTACCATTTTGTACATTAGTGTCACCACTTCCTGTGAGACTATTATTTGTTTTCCAAGTGTAGCCCGCTAGGTTAAGGTTATCACTCATTTTTACACTATAAACTACGCCATCTGGATAATCATTTTTATTGAACCAGTTATTTGTAGTATTATTGTATTCATTACTATTTATGAAGTATTTTTCTTCTTCTTTAGTATTTGCAATTAAT
Organism: uncultured bacterium; assembly: GCA_946560065.1. Classification (GTDB taxonomy): domain Bacteria; phylum Bacillota_I; class Bacilli_A; order RF39; family UBA660; genus UBA3789. The sequence continues at coordinate 48,002 of CAMNUE010000009.1, forward strand.
TTTTTACTTAAAATATTTGTATTATTTGCTGGAGTTCCATTAGCATTACTTTTGTATGCTTTTATTTCTACCGTTGGTGAGTCCCAATCGACATTAACTCGAACTTTACAGCAACCTGCACTTCCATGCTCGCATGTAGTAATATTTTTATTTTTGGCATTATCTTCTATCGTAATCCAAGAATATTCAGCAGCTCTTTCTTTACTATTTGGCCATGACTTTGAGTAATATGACCTTACACATTCACTTTGACTTTTACCGCTATCATTACATGTTGTGGAAATAGTACGATATGTTCCTTCCTCAGTAATCCAATCCCCTTCTTTTGCTTCTTCTCGAATATTTTCACAAATTGGAGGAACAGTATCTTTATAAGTTGCTGAGGTATCATCAGATTCAACTATACTTGTAATTTCTCCACCTGCTACGTTTCTAACAGAGAATTTTATATTAAATTTAGTATCTTTAGTAACATCAATATATTTTTTTAATAATTCTTCTATTTGAATGTTTTCTCTTGAATTTCCACTAAGTGTTCCTGAGTTAAAGACTTCTCTTAAATCACTATCATCTTGTGTTTTTACAGAGATTGAATAACTATATCCATCTATTGCTAGTGGTGTTCCATCATTATTATTACCACCGTTTAACTCGATGATTACTCTTGCTATACCAACGTTTGTTAGAGCATCTGTTGTTTCATTTCCTTTAGAATCTGTAAATTTAACTGTTCCACTTGGTTTTGGAACGGTTTCTTCTGCTGGTGCTTCTTCATTTCCACAATAAAGGTATGTTGTATATGTATAGCCTGTTGTTGAATATTTATAAATTCTAACATAAGAGTTTTCCATACAGCTTTCACCTTTAGAATTTTCAATATCTGAAGTTATAAAATTTGTGCTACGCAATTTTTTTAACGAGATTCTTTCAACTTGACCGATTGTGTGAGGTCTTTCCCCCTTATTTGCTTGTAGATAACTTTCAACTGCCATAGAGACATTCTTCTCATTTTGATTGTTTTTTTCTTCTTTTGATTTAGAGATTAAATTAGAAATACCTGCTATAGCCATTGTAGAAATTACTCCTAAAATTACTATCACGCATAATAATTCTACTAGGGTAAAACCTTTTTTTATTTGTTTATTTGTTCTAGCTTTTTTCATCTATTTCACACCACTCTTTATCTTCATTCTATAATATATTTTACATTACAAATAAAAATAAAACAATATATAAAAAAAAAAATAAAACCTCAGCTTTTTTATGTTGAACTGAGGTTCTATTTCTTATTTAAGTATCTTTTCTTGAGAAAAAGTCAGTTAAACCACTATTTTATATATAGTTTTATTTGATGAGTCTTAGAATCATTTACAAGGTCAATTGTGTTACTAATTTGACTTTTTCCATCTAATTCTAAATTTTCTTTTTCTCCTTTGATAACTTCTATTTTATAGACTGTATCTAAATAGTTATATGTCATCTTATATGTGTCCCAAGCTATTGGAATTTTTGGTTCTAATTTTAATTTATTACCGTTTTTGTGAAGTCCTAAAATATCTTGAATAGCAACTCGATAGAACCAACCAGATGACCCTGTATACCAAGTCCAGCCTCCGTGTCCTGGGTATTTTTCTGCTGAATAGATGTCTGCTGCTATTACGTATGGCTCAACTTGGTATTTAGCAACATCTTTTTCTTTTCGCGAACGATTAATTGGATTAATCATTTGATAATAACGGTATGCACGATCGTGGTAACCTGATTTTATTAATGACATTAAATACCATGCTACTGAATGAGTATATTGTCCTCCATTTTCACGGATTCCTTTTGGATAATTCATAATATAACCTGGATTATTTAAACTTTTAGAGAATGCTGGAGTTAATAATTTTATTATCTTGTTTTCCTTATCAACAAGTTGCTCTTCAACTGCGGTGATTGCTTTTAAAACTCTATCTTTTGGGGCAACACCACTTATTATTGAGAAGCTTTGTGAAATTAGGTCGATTTTACATTCACTGTTTTCGTGACTTCCTAATTTATCTCCATTGTCGAAGAAGGCTCTTAAATAATACTCTCCATCCCATGTTCTCTTATTAAGATTTTCTTTTAATCTTTCATTAAATTCTTTATAGCCATCTGTGTCTATATTATGATCATATTTTTTTAGTACTTTTGTGAATTGTTCAATAACATTATAAAGGAAGAAACCTAACCAAACACTTTCACCTTTTCCACGAATTCCTACTCTATTCATTCCATCATTCCAGTCTCCACCACCCATTAATGGTATTTTATGTTGACCTAGTGAATTCATTGACAATTCAAGAGACTTTTGACAATGTGTTAATAAAGTGTCTTGGTAATCTGAGTAGCTGAAGACGATTCCTTTTTCATGTTCATAATCACTTAAACTTTCTCCTACAACATAAGGAACATTTTCGTTAAGAATCTCATAATCTCCTGTGATTTCTATATAGTAACAAGTTGCATAAACTAGCCACAAGAAATCATCTTTAAATCTAGTACGTAATCCAAAATGATTATGTTCATGCCACCAATGAAGAACATCTCCTTCTTCAAATTGATGTTTTGCATTAGTTAGGATTTGTTTTTTTGTTGCTTCTGGATTTATCAACGTTATATTCATAGCATCTTGTAATTGATCTCGATATCCGAAGGCTCCACTTACTTGATAGAAACCAGCTTTTGCCATAATTCTTGAAGACATTGTTTGGTATAAGTACCAACCATTGACAACAAAATCAAAACTATTATCAGGTGTATCTATTTGAACAGTACCTAATGTTTTACGCCAGTAATCTTTGACTGCTTTCAATTCTTTCTGACAGTTTGAAACATCACTATACTTTGTGATTAATTCGATATTTTCTCTATCACTTTGACTACATCCCAAAACAAAGGCGATTGTTTTTTCTTCTTCTTTTGCTAAGTTGATGTCGAAACTAATATTCTTAACTAACATTTTCTCACATTCAGCATTTGTAATTTTTTCGGACGCTGTCATGAAGACATTTACATCTCCATAGTTGATACTGTAAACATTACGCATCTTCAAGTAGTTATCTTCTCCCATGAATTCTGTAAGAATATGTCTTGAAGTTTTCTCTTCAAAATTACCGAATGTTGGATTTAACCAAAATTCAACATTTATGGTATTTTTCTTAGAATCTTTATTCTTTAATTTCATTAAATAGATTTTTGCAGTATCTTCTAGGGCTACAAATTCAGTGATTTCATGATAAAGATTTTCTGTTTCACTTTCTAAGATACTATAACCAAAACCATGAGTACATTTTTCTGGATCGAATATCTTACCATCAAATTTGAATCCTTCACTCTTATCATTAGCAACTGTTTCATTAGTCCAAGAGCTAATTTTAAATTCTCCAGAATTGTAAGCATAAGTATAGCCACAGCCATTGTTTGTAATGATAGTACCAAAATTTTTATTGGCAATTACATTACTCCAAGGAGTTGGTGTATCTTTATTATAGATTACATACTCTTTACCATTATTTTTAAAACCACCATAGCCATTATCGTAAGTTAATTTTTCTTTATGTTCTTCTTGGATATTCTCTTCTAATGGATATGTTGGATAATCATTAATTGTATTAGTACTCGCTAGTTGTTCTACTGCAGTTTTTAAGTTAATATGATTTTCAATTACAAATTTTAAGCGAGGTACAATATCTAATAAACTACGGTCTTCTCTAGTAATATTATTACTATTAATAACTGTAACTGTTCCATAAGTATTATAGAAACTATTTAAAGTATTTATTCTGTACAATTCATCATCTATTTCTTTTTTGATTAATGGAGCATATCTGCTACTTTCATTATTTATAATGATTAAATCGATAAAAATTGATTTATTTTTAAAATATTCGTAGGCCTTCAGCATTTCATTAATAAAGCTTATATCACTAATGTCATTTATTTCTACAGAAATTATTGGACGATCACCACTGATACCAAATTTCCAAAGTCCTGATTGACCTAGGGCATTCTTTCTCAATAAATCCATACGCTCTTCATTAACTGAAATTCTTGTTGTTTGATATAGATAATTAAGCATAATGTTAAAGGTACGCATATTTTCACCAGTGATATTTAATTTCTTAGTATCAACAATATTCATTAGTGTTGAAATATCAAAGGCTTTTTCTATATTTACCTTACTACTATAGGCATTTATTATGTCATTAATTTGTTCCTTACTACGTCCAAATCCCACTAACATATAAACTGTTGTAGATTCATTAGCTGGTACTACTATTTTATTACGAATGGACATTACTGGATCAAGATTGTCTCCTGCATAGTTTGTTAGGTTTTTGTCTAGGCTTGCTGCGTTACTTAAAAGTTTATTTCTACCCAAAAAGTTGCTTCTTTCTGTTTCAAAAGAATATTTATCTACTGGGTTTTTAATGATTAATCTTGTAACCATGTAACTATTAACAGTAGAATCTCCTCTACTTTTACGTTTAGCTATAATACTGTTAGTTTGATGATCATATTCAGTGCTTATAAACATATTATTGAAGACACGGTGACTTACATCATCCATATTTTCTGAAAGAATTGGTTCTGTGTAACTAGTAATTTCTAATTCTTTATCAACTTCACCTTCATTTTTGAAAGTTATTTTTCTTATCTCAGCATGATGGTCTTTGCAAACAACTATTTCTGTTTTAGTAGTAATTGCAGCATCCCTTCTAGAATATTTAATTTTATCTGCGGCAAAAACAACTTCATATTTATCAGGCTTTATATTCATTGGAGCGTATGTATTACTCCAAACATATTTTGTCGTAGTGTCTTTAATAAACATGAAGATACCATAGTCTAATTCAGTTACTTTACGATATCTGTTTAGTTGTAGAGTACGATATCTTGAGAAACTGTTACCACGATCATTCATGATAAGAGAATATTTTTTATTTGATAAAACTGACATTTCTGGAAGATAAGAAATGTAATCATAAGCTCTGATGTCATTTTCGATTGTTTCTTTAGCATAATTATATTTCTTGTAGCCTGCCATTTTCATATCAATACTTGTTTTTATTTGAACTTTTTCTTTTAGTAATAATTCATAAGTTCTAATATTTACATTATTATGAAATAAATTTTGGATTATACCACCTTTTAAGTAGTTTGCTATTCCAATTAAACTCATTCCTTGATGATGAGCAAAATATGATCTTACGACATCTTTATTATCATAGTCATATGATTCATAAAAACCATACTCACCATCGTACATTCCTAATTCTTTGAGTTTTGCGATATTTTCATAGACATCTTCTGGAAACATATCTAAAGCCATCAAAGAAGAGTATGGAGAAATTACTATTCTATTTTCTTTATCTTCTTTTGCTTTTAAATATGGAGTTGAAAATGCCTTATATTTATAATTTAGGGAATTATCTAACTCGTTATATGCTGATTCAGAAATACCCCATGGAAGTTTATGAGATACACTATTTATATAATCTTTTTGGCACATAACAGCAAAATGATATGATTCATCTAGTAAAGTATTTAAATAATTCTTCATAAATAAATGTGGCATAAAGTACTCGAATGCTGTTCCATTCCAAGACAATAGTCCTTTTCTTCCTTTGTATGTTGTTAAAGATTTATCTAGACAGAACCAATGTTTAGTAGATACATCCCCAAGACAGATTGCAAGATAACTTGTAAGACGAGACTCACTAGCAAACTTATTGTAATTATAAATAGAAAGTCTTCCTTCAATTTCATCATAGCCAATACTGAAAACATCTTTTTTAGTATATAATTTTTTGAAGTTGGCATTTTTAATTAACTTATCACAAAGTTTTACTAGGTTATCTTGGTCTTTATCGATTAAGAATTCTCTTGTGACAATAATACAAGAAATTAAGTTACCTGAATCAATTGTTGAAACAAAGAATGGATACATGTTCTCTTTTGTTTTAGTATTATACCAGTTATATAGATGTCCATGCCATTTATCAAGTGAATCAACAGTAGATAAAATTTTTCCTATTAAGTCTATAGCTTTTTCTAAATCAATAAACTCTAATTCATAAGCACTTATAATACTTGTTAGGGAAAGACCAATACTAGTTGGAGATGTTCTAATATCTAATTTTTCTTCTCTATTCTCTTGATAGTTGTCTGGTATTAAATAATTGTGTTCTTCATTAAGGTTTTCTTCAAAATATTTCCAAGTTTTCAAGGCTAACTCTTTAATTTCTTCTACTTTATTATCCTTTAGTTCTATTTGATGATAGTCAATATCTTTACTTACAAAATATAGAACAAATGGCCCGCTAAAAAAGATTAGTGCAATTACATAAGCTGCGTAATTATTAGTTAATAGACCAATTATTATAAATAAAATTGCTGAAATAATATTAATATCAAAACTCTTTATATAATTTTTTAAACTGCCATCAATTGTTTTTGATACCTCTTCAGCAGTTATCCAATTTAGTAAGTTTTTATGACTATAAAATAAACGATAAAGAGTTCTTATGAAAGCATCTAAATATAACTTTGAATAGTATGGGATACAAGCAAATGTTATATATGCTCTTAAGAGAATACTCTTTCCTCCAAAGTATAAGTTTTTACAATATACTTCTTTTCTTTCCTTAGCTTTTTTATACATTTTACTTCTTAAGAAGAAGATAATTGAAATAGCAACTTCTAATATGACAAAACCAAGCCATAATAATGATGTTTTTTTACTAAATGTAAAAGCTAATAATAGAATTAATAATAGCATTGGATTTAGGAACATTCTAATAATGTTGTCTAGTATTTTGAAACGTCCTAATAAGTTAATTGGATTTTTTACTTTATCCCCATTTTTGCTAGGAACAGTATTTAGAAGCCAATTGATAATTTGAGTATCTCCTCTAGCCCAACGATGTTGCCTTGTTGTGTCTACTAAGAATTTAGATGGAAAATCATCAATTAACTCGATATCTGATACATAGCCGCATCTTAGATAATTTCCTTCTAGAAGGTCATGTGACAATATAAGGTTATCTGGAAAAGTATTTTCTAATAATTTATTAAATATTTTAAGATTGTAAATTCCTTTTCCAACAAAACTTCCTTCATCAAATAGATCTTGATAAACATTAGGAACAACTGCTGAATATGTATCAAATCCACCGATTCCAGCAAAGACTTGACTATATAAACTTTTAATAGTTGCTTCTATATCAACACTTACTCTTGGTTGCATGATACCATAACCACTAATAACTTTTGTTTCTTGTTTATTTAGGACAGGCTGATTCATTGGATGTGCCATTGCACCAACTAAATTAAGAGCAGAGTTTAAAACTAATTTTGTATCTGTATCTAAAGTAATAACATATTTTATATCTAGATTATTATCATGAAGCATGTTGACATTAAAATACTTTGTTTCATCTACATATTCTCCTAAAAGGATTTTATTAAAATGTAGTAGTGCTCCTCTTTTTCTTTCATAACCTAAATACTTATTTTCCTTAGAATTCCAAACACGACGACGATACATGAAATAGAATAAATCTTTCTTATATTTTTTATTTAATTCTTCAGCATATTTTTGACCATATTCTGAGATTTCTTTGTCATACTCTTCTACTTTTACTGATGAAGCTTTAACGTCTCCTAGTAAGGTAAAATATAAGTTATCCGATTTATTTATTAAATAAAACGTTTCTAAAGTATCAAACATCTCTTTAATTTTTTCTTTATTAGAAATGATTGTTGGAATAACAACCATAGTTTCTGATCCTTTTGGTATTCCTTTGATGTAATCTAATTTTGGAATAACTTTTGTTTTTGTAGAATGAATTATAAATTCATTGATTAATTGACTTAGTAATTGACTTATTGGAATGAATAAGATAATAAAGCCAATCACTCTTGGTTTAATAAAATAAGTTGATAAAAAGTAAGTAAGGATACTTGTAAGTATTACAAGAAGTGAGATATAGACAATTACTTTAAATGTATTTTTTTCTTCTTTAAAAAGTTTTTTACCAATATGTTCTTCTTTATCAACAATTTTTTCTAGATAGTTAAATTCTGTACAATGACTTTTCTTGGATAGTTTTAAAAGTTGATCTCGATAATCTTTTTTTGATTCACGAGTCATTTTCTTATATATTGGATCACTTAATAATAATTTTTCCGTCTTAGAAACTTTTTCATATAAATCTTCTAGAGAATATTCAAAGAATTCTTTTAAATTCTTGAAGATATTGGAGATTAAAATATTATTCTCTATTTTCTTTTGATATTCTTCATTTATAATTTCTTTTAAACTTACCTGATTTTCTTTTAAATATTCATTTAAATTTTTAAATACTTCGTGTTTATTTTTACTCGTCTTTCCTACTTGATTATTTATTTCAAAAATATAGTGCCCGTTATTGGCAATATCAAAATTTACTGGAATAAAGTCATCTAGAGATAATACTTCTTTTGCTTCAATAACTGCTTCAACATCTTCTTTATCTACTAGTTTTGTGTACTCTTCTCGACAAAGATCATTTAATCTCTCTGTATATATTAGGATAAGAAGTGGGAATATATTGCATAGTTCTCGATAAGTAAAAGGGATTCCTGTTTCTTTTTGATAATTCCTTAACTCTTCTGCTAAGTATTTAAATGTAATATTATAGTTCTTTTTAGCTATCAAGCTCTTTATAAAATAGAAATTTTTATCTAATATTTTTTTACTTTTTTCTAAATCTTTTTTTGAGGCTAAAATATTATTTTTATGTTCAACTAATAAATAGTAGTTATCAATTAACCATTCATTAGTAATTTCAACGTATTCATGGTTTTTAGTTTTATTTACTAAAAAATTGTAATATTCTGTTATATCTTGAAAGTTATTAAAAAATTGTTTTATTATTTTTGTCATATCCATACACTCCTTTTTAAAGTATATCATAAATTATTGTGTAGGACTAGAATAACAGTAATATTTTATGAAACAAAAAAAACTCGATAAACTCGAGTTATTTCTATAATGGCGGAGTAGGAGAGATTTGAACTCTCGCGCCAGTTGCCCGACCTACACCCTTAGCAGGGGCGCCTCTTCAGCCTCTTGAGTACTACTCCATTTCCTCTAATTGCGTCCGCACATATAATATTACATTATTGGTTATTAATTGTCAAGAACAAAAGAGTTATTTTCTTATTTTATAAAGGTTTCTCACCTCTTTCTCTGTCATGGATGAATATTTAAAAACAAAAAAACCGTTATAGTTAACGGTAATCTGCATATTGGTGACGAGTACGGAATTCGAATCCGTGAATGCTGCCGTGAAAGGGCAGTGTGTTAAGCCACTTCACCAACTCGCCATATGGCGCCCCAACTAGGACTTGAACCTAGGACCCCTTGATTAACAGTCAAGTGCTCTAACCAACTGAGCTATTGAGGCATTATTAATGGTGGACCTGACAGGACTTGAACCTGTGACCCCACGCTTATCAAGCGTGTGCTCTAACCAACTGAGCTACAGGTCCATTAATAATTTGTACTTTTTTAGTTTACTATATTTTTTATAGTTTTGCAAGAGAAAATTCAATTTAATTTCTGCATTTCTCAATTGCAATAATAGAATACTATATAAAAGTTCTTTAAGTCAAGTATTTTTTGTTATTTTTTAAAGAAAAAAAGAGATTTTTCACCCTTTTTTGATTACTTTTAAATTTGATATGTTTTTTGTTTACCTTTATTTTTAGATTTTATTAGTTCAATGTTTCGATTATATCTTGAAAACACTTCAGCAGCCTCCATACTTTCTCGGGCAAATAAGTAGCCTTCATTGTAAGCCTGAACAAATTGATTTTGTAATGGCAATTGCATATTATTATCAATATTATCTTTGAAAACTTCAGCAAATCTATCAGAGGATGGATTTGCTTTTACAGCCTCATTAATTACTGTTAGTGAGTTCCCTGGTATTTCTTCTGTGTAATCATTAACTATATTTTTTCTTCTTGTGGCTAGCTCAATAAATTCTTCTAATTTCTTTTCATGTGCTTCTGAATATCCGGTTTCATCTAAGAAATGCGACTCAAAGTTTAACTCTCCTAAGACTTCAGCAGTTTTTCCATCAATATATCCTAAGATTCTTGCAAAGAATTTATATTCAGCTGATAAATGTTGTTGCCATAAAAAAGCTCCAAAAGTTACTTTTCCATTTTGTTCAAGTTCCTCTTTTATTCTAATATTTTCTGCTTTACAACGTAGAATCTCTTTAGTATCTAAATCAAAGTTCATTAAAAATTCTTCTACTTTTCTTCTATGTTGATTCTCTATTTTCTTTCTTTTGATTCTTTCTAGTTTAATTTCTCTCAACCTTGGCATTCTATGTGGTAGTAACATAACAAACCCTCCCTATTTGTATTATAACACACATTATAATATTTTAATATTTTCTAGTATAAAGTCACAACCTGTAATTTCATATTATAGGATTATTAAAGTAAAGAAAAACTCAGACTAAATAAGTCTGAGTTAAAATCAACATGGTGGGACGTTAGGGATTCGAACCCTAGACCCACTGATTAAGAGTCAGTTGCTCTACCAACTGAGCTAACGTCCCATGTCTAATAAATGCATTACTGCTTAAGTATAGCATAAAAAAAATAAAAAATAAACACTTTTTTCTTTTTTTTTATTGAAAAATAAATAAATTGTGAGTTATATTTATTTTTTTATTATTTTGATAGTTAATTTTTATTATATTTTTGACTTCTGAAACTTTATACGTTATAATATGTGCCTATACAAAGGGGAGATTAATTTATGAGTATGAAATTTTTAAATACAATTAAGGATTTTAGTAATAAAAGCGAAGATGTCTTTGTAACTACACAATTAGGAGACATTGTGATTAAAGGTACTGATAACATGGATGAAATTAATGCTGCAAAGGTTTCTGGTACTTATATAGATGGGAGTGCTAGAATAGTTAGTGCTAATAACAATCTAGATTTAACGTTAAGCCCAAAATTTAAAGGTAATGTAACCCTTGAATCTATGAATGGAAAAATTTATGTAAGAAATTTTCAAGGAAAGAAGCTAACTGTTAAAGCAAATAATGGAACAATAAGTATTTATAATTCTATTACTGATTCATTGGTTATCAAAACTAGTAATGGCAAAGTTGATTGTGAGAATGTAGTTTCTGATTACTTAAAAATTAATGCTGCTAATGGTACTATTTCTGTTGATAATGCATTAGTAAGGAATGGTAATTTAGATAGCAAAAATGGTTCTATTAATATAAATAGGATTGCTAGTAGTGAATTTTTAGCTTTGATGAATGACAATGGTGATATAAAAGGTTATGATACTGCTGCTAAAAGTTATTTAGTTAGTACAAAAGAAGGAGATATTGATTTAGCAAGAACAACTTTTGATGAGGCAAGGTTTGAATCTATTAATGGAGATATCGATTTATCAATTGTAAAATGTGGCAATAAAAAGAAAATCCAAAGTCTATGTGGAGTTACTAATATAGTATACGTTAAAAGTAATTACAATATTAGAAGATGACCTTAGTCATCTTTTTTTTACAAAAAAAAGAAAGTTATCTTAACTTTCCTTTCATACCTTTCATTCCTTTTACTCCACCATTTGCTGCGAATCCTTTTAAAATATTTGTTTCAAACGAATGAGTTTTACTTACTCTCTTCTTGTAATCTTTTATTCCAATATTAATCATATCATCCAATACTTGAGTAAAATTAATATCTTTAGCATCCCATAAATAGAAAGCTAAACTTCCTGGGATTGAGTTAATTTCATTTATATATACTTTATTTGTTTTTTCATCAATTAAGAAATCAATTCTAGAATTTCCTGAGCTTCCTAAAATCTTGAAGGCTTCTGTTGCAATACGTTCTACTTCTTCTCTTGTCTTATCATCTAAATCAGCAGGTAATTTACGGTTTGCAGAAGCCATACCTTTAGATGAAGCAGTACCTTTAATTGGAGTTTTAAATCCACCTTTTAATTTACCTTTTCCTCCACCAATATACTTATCAGCGTATGTTAGGAATTTACTTGCAGATAACACTTCTTCTATTTCACTTACTTTTTGATTTTCATAGTTACCCATAACAGCTATGTTTACTTCTTTTAAGTTTTCAACTACTTCTTCTACAACAATTTTACTATCATATTGGATAGCATCATCTATACCTTCTTTTAGGCTTGCCTGATCTTCACAAACAGCAATTCCTACACTTGAACCTGTAGTTGCTGGTTTAACAATAACTGGATATTTTAATTTTTCGATTTTTTTAATTACACTATCACTGTCTTTGCGATAATCAACATCATAGAACCAAACATATTTAGTCATTGGAAGTCCTGCTTCTGCCCAAATATCTTTCATAATTGCCTTATCTTGCCCAGCAACTGCTCCATAAACATTTGGTCCAACAAACGGAATTCCAATAGTTTGAAGATATCCTTGTAGAACTCCATCTTCAACATTAGTTCCATGTACTATTGGGAAAGCAATATCAATCTCTTTAACAATGCTTTTAAATAAGCCTTTCTTTTTCTGTAAAACATAACTTCCATCTTTGTAGTATAAAATTACGTTATCACTATATTTTTTGATTAAGTTTAAATCTTGATAAACATCGATATCTTTTAACATATCTCCTGTATACCATTCCCTATCTTTAGTTATATAGATAGGTATTACTTCATATTTTTCTTCATCAATTTTATTCATAGCTTGGATAGCAGAAATAACACTTACTTCATGTTCAACTGTTTCACCACCAAAAATTACTCCTACTTTAATTCTCATAATTTCACTCTCCTATTTTTCGTTATATGTATCTGGTAAGTCATTTTCAAATAAGGCGTATACCTCATTATCGGCAGCTAATTTTCCTATATAAGGATATGCTTCTCTTACATCATTAAACACAATTATTTTATCTTTGTCAAAACCTTTTGTTAATAGTCCTTCTTTAATTGGAGTTGTTTTCTTTTCTCCAATAAGAATTGCATAATCGGCAACCTTAGCAATTTGTTCTCCAAACGTTTTGTTATACTCATCTTCTTTGTCACCTAATTCAATCATACCTGGTGTAACTACTACTTTTAATCCTGGCATCATTCCTAAGATTTCACAAGCATTAGCTGCTCCTACTGGATTTGAATTATAGGCATCATCTATTTGGTAGAAGTTTCCTAATTTCTTTAATTCAAGTCTGTGTTCTACTGGTTTTACATTACTAACTGCTTTAATTAAGTCTTCAATATCAATTCCAAATTCTTTTCCACAAGCAATTCCTGCTAAGATGTTATAAACATTATGATTTCCTAATAGTTTAGTTTCAAAATGGTACTTTTTGTCATCACCTTTAAAGATAACATCGAAGTTTGTTCCTTTATGAGAACATTTAATATTAGTTGCTAAAACGTCAACATCTTTATTATTGATACCTGTCCAAATTGTTCTAACTTTGTTTTTCAATTTGTAATTAACTTGTTTTGGATCATCTCCATTTAAGACAGCAAATCCATCACTTGGTAATGATTCAATAAGTTCAAATTTTCCCTTAATAATATTTTCTTCACTACCAAAACTTTCTAAGTGAGCTGTCCCAATAGTAGTCAAGATACCATATTTAGGTTTTACTAGACGACATAGACCAGCTATTTCACCTTTTACATATGCTCCCATTTCAGCGATAAATATATCACAGAACTTGTCCATATAATTATTAACTGTCATGATTAAACCATTATAAGTATTTAGATTTCTAGGAGTTGGTAAGGCATTATACTTAATATTTAAAATATCTCCAAGAATATTCTTACTACTTGTTTTTCCATAACTTCCTGTAATACCAATAATTTTTAAATTATTCATTTGTTTTAATTTATTTTGTGCTTTAGTTTTATAGTATAAGTAAACACATTTTTCAATTGGAGTATTAATTATCATAGCAATAAATACTACAAACACATTTAAGTATGTCATAGTACATAAAACTGTTGTAATTATCCAACAAATATATTGATCATCAATATTTATTCCTAATATTACAAGTGGTATTGCAAACAAGATTAGTGTTGTTGTAATAAGTCTTTTAATTCTAGCTGTTACAACTAATTTCTTTTTATTTTGATCATTTATAATATTTTTACGCCAAATAAATGCTTGTACTACTGATAGAACAGATATTACAGCAAGACATGCTATAGAAACTGCTTCTAAATCGTAGATAACAAATACCCCTACTAACGATATTATGACCATAATTAAGTCTAAATATAAAAATTGTTTTTTGTTTTTCATAACCCATTTTAAGTAACGATTATTTTCGTTATATAAATTTTGTTGAAGCATGTGAAGAGACTTCTTTCCTTTGAAAAAGTTAAGTAATGCTAACGCAAATATTAATATTAAATATATAATTATCATAAAATACCTCCTAAATAAAATTATTTAATATTTCTACCACTCTTGGTAAATTTTCTAAGTATGCATAATGAGTTCCAGGTAGCAAAATTAGTGCTGCATCAACCATTATTTTTTCTAATTCTTTAGCCTCTGCAACAGGAGCTTCTGTATCATATTCTCCCCAAATTAATAGTGTAGGTTCTTCGATTTCTCTGGCGAATTTTGATAAATCTTCATTTACAACCTCAACTAAAGTTTGACGCATAATTGGACTTGCTGCCTTGTAGTCTCTTGAACCTATATATTTTTTCATATATTCTCCAAGACTATTTAATCCAGGTAAAGTTTTTAATTTCTTTAATACTTTTACAGATAGTGGCAACTTTTCTTGAATTCTTATACAGGGGCTCCCAAAAAGAATTAACTTTTCGATGGCATTTCTTGAAGAGAATCTTATCGCTACTCTTCCACCGAAGGAATGCCCCATTACAATTGGTTTTTTGATACCAACCTCTTTAACAAAATCCTCAAGCATATTAGAATACATCTCAATATTCCATTTTTCTTTTGGCTCTTCGCTCTCTCCAAAGCCAGGAAAATCAAGAATCGTTATTCTAAAGCGATTACAAAAATTATCACCAAGAGGTTTCATCATAGCAATGTTTTGTCCCCAACCATGTAAAAGTAAAATATCTTTTCCTTCACCATATTGCTCGTAGTTAACATCTAGACCTTTAATTTTTACCTTCATAGTATCACTCCATCTAGATTATATCATAGTATAGGCAGATATAAAACGAGAAATTAGTGTTTTACATTGATTTTTTTTAGAAAATGTGTAAGGAAATGTCGGATATTTTAGAAACAATCATCTTTGTTGCTGTTTTATCTATATAATGTTTTTGACAATACTTTTCGTATATCTGAAAATTCTGTCACAGTAGAATCTGCTGTTTCTATTAACTTTATCTGTTTTTCCGACTTTTCTGTTTCTTGTGTTATTCCATAATCTAAGTAGATTGTTTTAAATCCAGATTTATGACTTGGAAGAATATCATTTTTAGAGTCCCCAATACATACTGTTTTTTCTGGAAGCAAGTTATGTTTATTAGAAAGGTACATGAAACCCACTTTGCTAAATTTTATGTAAGTGTCTTCAGATGAGTATATTTTTTTAAAATAATCTTTTAAGTTATAACGTTCTAGTTTTTTTAGTGCTTGATTTCTAAACCAATTCGTGTAGCAATACATTTCGTACTCTTTGGATAGTAATTTTAACTCTTCTGGAACCTCTGGACTTATAAAGGTTTCAGAGGCTTTCATCTCAAACATAACATCTTTTAACTTAGTACCTGATACATTGTATTTTTTTAAATCTTCTATGTATAATTCCAGAAAATATCCATATGTGTCCTCATCTGATTCTGATGTTGTCATAGCATGAAGTTCTCGCATTTCCATAGCCTTGTACAAACCAATTAGAGATTCTTGTCTAAAAGCAATATTTAGTTTTTCTAGGGCCTTTCTTAAAAATAATTCAACATTCTTCCACCTAGTTATAGTTCCATCAACACCAAAGATAAGATTTCTGATTTCTTCTTGATTTCTATTTTATTAGTAATAATCATGATAAGTTTTCCCTTCAGTATGTATTTAATAATTAATGGTGTTTATTATATTTTACAAAAACATGTTGGTCAAGTTATCTTTTAGTTTTCTTTCTTTTGTATTTATAATATACTCTATTTAAGACCTATTAGATTTGGTGGTGAAATATGTTTAATACTAGTAAAGCTAATTATTGTGCTTTAAAATTAAAAGAATTTTATAGCGAAAATGAAGAGATTGCTGTTGTTTTAGTACCTGATAAAATTAAGGTAAATTCTTTAGAGTATCTTTTATATATATTTTATTCTTGTTTACTTGATTATGGAATGCGTTCTAAGATTTATCATAATAATTTAGTTAAAACTTATGAAATTTATGAAGAGATATTTAAACCTGAATACGTAGTTGCTAATTATTTAGATAAGCATGATGAATTATTAAAGATAATGAAAGAAAATATTCATCCAAGATATCCTAATATTGCAGTAGAAAAATGGTTAACTTTGTCAAAATATATTAATGATAATTATCCTGGAGAGAAACTTATTGATGCTATAGGGAAACTTAATTCTTACTCTGAGCTTTATAGATTTATTACTAATATTAAAGGCTATGGTCAAAAGACTGGTGGCTTGCTTCTTAGACTTATCTATGAAAGTAATATTTGTAATTTTAATGATGAGTTAGAAGATATTCCAATTGATAGACATGATTTAGAAATTAGTTATTTAAATGGAGTTATTGATAATAAGAAGTTAAGTCAAAAAGAAATTAAAGAACTTGGAAGTATTTGGTGTTTAGCAGCTCATAATAATGATATTTCTAGTTGCTTGATTGATAAATATTTATGGAGTATTGGGAATGGCTTTTGTTTAAAGAAAAAATGTTTAGAGTGTCCATTAAAAGATAATTGTCAAAGAAAGATTTAGTTATTGGAGGTAGTTAGATGGAGATTATTGAATACACTGAGAAGTACAGTGAAAAAGTAAAAGATTTGTTTGTGGAACTTCAAGAGTATATAACATCTATTGATAAAGAAGGTTTTAATGTAGTTGGAAATGATTTTAAAGAAAAATATTTTTTAAAGACGATTGAAGAAGTTCAAAAGTATGAAGGGAAAATATTTTTAGCGTTAGAAAACACTGAGGTTGTTGGTGCTATTGTTGGGGTAATTAATAATGATAGTGTTGATTATTATGATTTCAAGGTTCCTAAACGTGGAAGAATTGTTGATTTAGTTGTTACTAATAAATTTCAAGGTGTTGGAATTGGTAGTAAGTTATTAGAGAAAATGGAAGCCTATTTTAAGAGCGTTCAATGTAGTGGAGTTTTGCTAGATGTATTTGCTTATAATGAAAAGGCTTATTCACTTTATGTAAGACACGGTTACTTCGATAGAAATATTCAAATGATGAAGAATATTTAGAATTGAGCGGTTTTCATACCGTCTTTTTTATTGTATACTTTCTTTAGTTAGTTAAGTTTAGGAGGAAATTATGGAATATATAGCAAAAGAAAAAGCGGAATTTTATAGTGGAGATGGTTATTCGGGAATGGACTACCCTTCTCTAGATAAAGATATAAATTTTGCAGTTATAAATATAAGTACTAGGAGTCCAAAAACTGGTTATCAGGTAAATACTGCTTGTAAGGAATTACTTTATATAATGAATGGAAATGGAACTTTATATATGAAAAATGATTCAAGCGAAACTAAGTTTAAGCAAGGGGACGTAATTGTGATTGATAAAAATGAATGTTATGCCTTTGACGGTAATTTTGAGGCGGCAGTTCCTTGTACTCCTGCTTGGACTAGTGAACAGCATGAGTATGTTGATTAGATTAAGGGAGATGATTATTTTATGGCGAGACTTTGTGTTATTCGGAATATAGATGCTGCTCATGGTAAAAATATTCATGGGCACACTTTTAGAATTGAAATTAATTTTAAAGATAAGCTTGTTAATAATATGGTGGGTAATCTTGATTTTCATGAGATTAATCCAAAAATTGATGAAGTTATCAATAGTTTAGATAAGACTTATATAGATGATGTTCTAAAAGAAAGAGCAACAATTGAGAATATTGCGATATATATTATTAAGAGACTTAAGGAGTTTAATAATTTGTATTCAGTAGTTGTTTATGAAGGCAGGGATAAGTATATTGAAATACTTAAGGAGGAGATTGAATGAAAAAAGCATTTTCTTTAGTATCTGATCTAAGTTTGGAGGCTAAAGATATTTTGATTAATAGTGATATATCTTTAGATATAGCTGATGTTTTATATGAGGCAGATACAAAAAAAGTAATTGAGATTTTAGAGGAATATGATATTTTGATTATAGGAGTTAGAACCACTATTTCAAAGGAAATTTTAAAACATTTAACTAGTCATAAAGTGATTGCTACAATTTCTATTGGAACAGATCATATAGATGAGGAAGTCAAAAGTTCTTCAATGGTTACAGTTATAAGTTTAAAGGATGCTAGTGTTGTTTCTGTTGCAGAGCATATTTTTTCTTTGATTCTAGCACTTAATAAGAGACTATATGAGTCTAATAAGTTAGTACTTGAAGGTAATGGCAGAAGAAATAATTTGCATGAAAAACCCGAAGATATCTCAATGAAAAAGTTAGGATTAATTGGTGCAGGTAATATTACTAAAGAAGTTATAAAAATAGCGAAAATATTTAATATGGAAATGGTTTGTTATACAAGAAATCCTTTGAAGCATAAAGATTTAGAGGATTATGGAGTTTCTTTTAGGAGTTTAGATGAAGTACTTAGTGAAAGTGATATTATTAATGTTAGTATTCCTTTAACTGATGAGACAAGATTTTTAATTAGTGAGGATAAAATCAAATTAATGAAAGAAACAGCTACTTTTATTAATACTTCAAGGGCTGATATTGTTGACAATGAGGCGTTGCTTAAAAAAGCTTGTGAATTTGAAACATTTTATGTTGGGCTTGATGTGGATTTAGATAAGGATAGAGATTTATTTTCTAAGTATAGAAATAATGTTATTGTCACTCCACATACAGCTGGTTTTTCTAAACAGGCAATTGATAGAATGGATTATGAACTAGCTAGTAAGATTAAAGAATATGTTATGAAGGAGATTTAGAATTATGAGAGAAAGATACGATATTTGGGTTAGGGAGTTTATGGATTCTTGGAAAGAGTTAGATTATCAGAGAACTCTTAAAACTTTAGATAAAAATGTTTTGTACTACGAAAATCCAATTGATAATCCATGTAAAGATTTTGATGAGGTTATTAATCTATGGAATGTTGTGGCTGATAATCAAAAAAATATTGAATATAAATATGAAATAATTTCTTTTAATGAAGAGCTTTGCATTGTTAATTGGCAAATGAAAAGAACAATGACTGCTAGTAATATTAGACAAGAAATTGATGGTATTTTTCAAATATCTATAAATGATAAAGGAAAATGCACTTATTTTAAGCAATGGAGATTTACAAGGGAGGTATAAGAATGAAGAAGAGTAATTATTTATTATTACATGGAAGCTTTGGAAGTCCTTTTTCAAATTGGATTCCTTATTTGAGAGAAATAATTGAAAGTTATGAAAGAGATATTTATACACCTGATTTTCCAACTGGTGTAGGATTTCAAAATTATGAGAATTGGAGTAATTTATTAAAGACTTATGTAAGTTCTGGTATATTAAATGAAGATACTATTGTTTTTGCGCATTCAATTGCCCCTATTTTTATTTGCAAGTTTTTATGTGAGAATAAAATCAAAGTTAAAAGATTGGTTTTTGTTTGTGGATTTAATAATTATCTAGGAATAAACGAGGAGTATGACACAGTTAATAAGAGTATGTATTTTGATAATTTAAGGGATATTAAAAATTATTGTGATGATATCATATGTTTTTACTCTGATAATGACCCTTATGTTAAGTTTGAAGCTGAAAAGGAATTTGCAGATACTATTACAGAGAAACAAATAGTTATTCCTGGTGGTGGACATCTAAATTCTGAAAGTGATTATGATGAGTTTGAAGAATTATTAGAATATATTGATTAATTTAAACAGATAAATGTTTTTTATGAGTATTATATAGATGGATACGTTTGATAATCGGATGCTTTTTTCTTTGACAGGAGGTGGTATTGAGAAAGGTGGTGGCTTATTATGACAAAAAGAGAATCTTCTCTGTTTATAATAATATTACTCCTCTTTTTCGTAGTAATTACACTTCTATTTAAATAGAAAAAGCATCTGAGGCAACTTTCGTTGAATCAGATGCAACAACCAATCAAAGGAATTGCATTTGACCTCGAATTCAAATGTATCCTTTTTTGTTTTCAGCATATGCTTTAACACAATCATAGTAACACATTATTTACTTGGATTCAATATATTATATTCACTTATTTTAAATTTACATTACCTCGTCAAAGTTGTTTAAGTATTCATTAAATTCTTTAAATGTTAAACTATCTGGAATGCTTGGTATCTCAACTAGTTCTCTGATATCATTTTCATCATGTCTATCTACTTCAGCAGCAAGAATTTCTTCTACTGAATTGTATTTATGAATACCTTTTTTATTGGAATTCGAATGTTCAAAATGATACCAATTATTACCTTTATGATATATAACAAAACAATGCATTCTTACTTCTTTATCAAAGTTGTCTTCTTTTTCATATCTTCTATAACAATATAATTTATTCTCTATTCCTACCCTATCAAAAAAAGCCTTTATTAATTTAGCTTGCCCTATACAAGTTCCAACTTTTGTAGTTAGCATTTCATCGATAGTACTAATTAGATAGTTTTCTCTAAAACCTTTTAAGTTATTTATATGCTTATTTTTATTTTTATCTAACCATCCATACTCAATATTTATATCCATAAAATCCATTAATTCTTCAGGAGTTTTTAAATTGTAAAAGTCCAATTCATCTTTTAGGGCAACTATCTTGCTCGCAGATAAAACATTCTTTTTTAATTCTTCTTCATCTTTTGATTCAACTAGATGTTTTAAAAAATAAATCAAATCATAAATTGCGAGTCTTTCTTCTAGATAAGGAATATTTACTAGCTCATTATAGTATTTTTCTACATAAGATTTGATATTAGTATAGTCACTAAACTCAATATATTCTTCTTCCTCTTCACTAGCAAATTTCCAAGGAAATCTAACCATTCTATATAAAATATCTAATTCAAAGTCTCGTGGAGCAATCATAGCTCTTTCAAAATCAATTAATTTTATTACTCCGTTATCATAGAAAATATTATCAAAATGTAAATCATTGTGAACTAGGACAAAGTCAGTACTTTTTAAATATTTAGAAAACTTATTATAAGCCTTAGTAAGTAAATTTTGTTCTTCTTCAGTAAAAATATTATCTGCTTCTTGATAAGTATTTAGGAATTTATCTTTTAAATACTCTTCCCAATCATAAGATTTTTGTTTATTTTTGTGAATTTCTTTTAGTAAAGAACATAATTGTTTTATAGTATCTTCCTTGTCTTTTTCAGTTAATTTATGCCAAATATTATATAAAGAAACTCCTGATATTTTTTCAAGTATTTCATAATAAAATGGAATTATTTCTTTTGAAGTGTCAGATTTATATAATTTAGGAATATTCTTGTTACTTTCATTTTCTTTATAGAATGTTATTTCATTCTCGAAGTTTTTTTCATTATCTTCATTCGTACAAATTTTAACTATATATTTGTCATTTACTTCGTAGACAGTATTTGTAAAACCGACATTAATTTTTTTTACAATAGAATTTTCTTTAAATAAATTTAAATTGTGATTAATAATTTTTGTGATTACTTCTTTCATTGGTATTACTCCTTTTACACAGTTATATTATCATATTTTATTAGTTTTAAGTAGTGCGAAAAGATATATTGTAGTATAATCTTATTAAAATTAAATAATGGAGAGAATTTATGAATAATTTTTTTGTAATACACGGATCATATGGTAGCCCTTATAAGAATTGGATTCCTTGGTTAAAAAAGGAACTTAGTAAAAGAAGATTTAATTGTATTGTTCCAAGCTTTTCTACTCCTTATAAACAAGATTTTGAAAGTTGGAGTAAAATATTAAAGGCATATTTAGAAATTGGTTATATAACTGAAGATACTACTTTTATTACACATAGTTTGGGTGGAATATTTATAATAAAATTCTTAATAGAAAATAAAATTAAAGTTAAGAAAATAATTACAGTAGCAGGATTTAATAATCTTAAGTTTAATGATGATTTTAATCTATATAAATCATTTTATATTGAAGATAGTGGTCTTGAAGAAATAAAAAATTATTGTTCAAACATTATCTGTTTGTATTCTGATGATGATTCATATGTTCCATATGAAGATGGGAAAATGTTTGCTGATAGTATTGCAGATGTCCAACTTATGATTCCTAATGGAGGTCATTTTAACTCTAAAGCTGGGTATACTGAGTTTAAGGAATTAATTAAATTTATTGAGAATAAAAGTATTTAGAATTTTCTGAATACTTTTATTTTCTTTTGTGAATTAGCCATTTTATGAAATAAATTATTGTCATTATGAATGATGTGAAAGATGCTAATTGTAAATTTCCTGCTATAAGAAAAAAAATGAAAAATATAATAAAATCAGGTGTGAATATTACAAATATTCCAGCCCTATCAGCATCGGATAAATTTGCAACGCCTGTAGTGACTATCATTAGTATTTGTCCTAAGATAAAAAGAATAACCGTATATTTAGCAAATAGTTTCATTTCGGTTAAGTATTTATCTGAATCATTAATTTCATTATTCTGGCTATTAACGATATTTATATTTTTGTTTTGGACAAAACTACTTTGCGGATTAGCATTATTTTGAGGGTAACCATTGTTTTGATTTTGGACAAAACTATTTTGCGGATTAGTATTATTTTGGGGGTAACCATTGTTTTGATTTTGGACAAAACTACTTTGCGGATTAGTATTACTTTGGGGGGTAACCATTGTTTTGATTTTGGACAAAACTATTTTGCGGATTAGTATTATTTTGGGGGTAACCATTGTTTTGATTTTGGACAAAACTACTTTGCGGATTAGTATTATTTTGAGGGTAACCATTGTTTTGATTTTGGATAAAACTATTTTGTGAATTTGTATTATTTGGTATGTTTGAATTATTTTGATTATTATTCATACTTTTATCTTCCTTTCTTTTTATCCCCCATATTTTTTGATTCTAAATTCCATTTTATTATACCATAGATATTTATTAGTAAATAGCCAATAGAAACTAAAAGCATCATTGTGGAATTTTCTCCTTTGTTTACAAAAGTTATAAACCAAATACCTAAGTCAACTGCATTATTAAATAACCATAACCACCAAGATTCTTTAAATCTAAGAATCATAAGAATAACCCCACATAAATTAATACAATTAGAAGTTGCATCCATAAATGCTAAGCGTTGTCCTGGAATAAGGGTTAAGATATATCCTAAAATTAAACTTCCTATTAAACAGGATGCTATTATGAGCAGAGAATTCTTTAATGTGAATTTTCTTACCTTTACATTATTTTCTTCATTAAGATTTTTATTCCAAGTGATAAATCCTTTTATTTGAAGTGGTGCAAAAACTAATAAATAGAAAAAGAATATTCCATATAGATTATTTTTTAGAGAAACATAACTCATTAAAAGATAGTTTACTAAACCTAATATGTAATTTATACGTTTTCCTTCACTAGCAAAGTAAGCATTAAGAAGGCCTGTTAAAAGAATAGTTCCTCCTACTAAGATATCCTTAGAAATTATTCCAGATATTAAGGATAATAAGAAACATATTATTGTGACTATGAGATATTTTTTATTCATTACCTTTGACCTCCAGATTATTTTATATAATTGTATTGTACTATAGTTTTAGTAAAATTCATATTTAATTCTAGTAATTTTAATTCTTAGTTAAATTCAAAATAATAATTAATAGATTTATTATTTTAAAAAGGTTATAATAAAATTAAATTTTATTTTAGGAGGTGGTCTTGTGAAGAAAATTTATTTAGATCATAATGCTACTACTAAATGTAGTGAGGAAGTTTATAATGAAATGTTGCCCTATTTCAAGGAACATTTTGGAAATCCTAGTAGTGTTTATTCTTTAGGGCTTGATACGAAAGAAGTTATTAATGCTGCTAGAAGTAAGGTTGCGAAATTGATTAATGCTAAAGAAGATGAAATTATATTTACAAGTTGTGCAAGCGAAGCAAATGTTACTGCTATTATGAATGCGACTAAAACTTTTCCTAATAAAAAGCACATTATTACAACTATGATAGAGCATGCATCGATTATGGAGACGATGAAGTATCTTGAAAATAATGGTTATGAGGTTACTTATCTTTCTGTTAATAATCTAGGGCAAATTGATTTATTAGAGATTGAGAACTCAATTAGAAAAGATACTTGTCTAATTGCAGTGATGATGGCTAACAATGAGATAGGAAATATTTATCCAATAAAAGAAATTGCTTGTATTGCGAATGAGCATAATATTTATTTTCACTGTGATGCGGTGCAAGCTGTGGGGAAAGTTAGAATTGATGTTAAAAATCTAGGTGTTGATACTTTGTCAATTGCTGGACATAAGATAAATGCTCCAAAGGGAATTGGTGTTTTATATGTTAGAAATGATATTTCATTTACCCCTTTAATATTTGGACATCAAGAAAATAATAGACGTGGTGGTACTGAAAATGTTCCTTATATAGTTGGTTTAGGAAAAGCGTCTGAGATGATATTAGAAGATAACTACCAAACTAGTGGTAAAATAAAAGAATTAAGAGACTATATAGAGAAGGAAATAAAGAAAAATATTTCTGATGTATTTATTTATGGTGATATGGATAATCGAATGCCTAACACTTCAAGTATTGCTTTTTTAGGAGTTGATGCTACTAAATTAATGATGATGTTAGAGTCATTTGGAATTTTTGTTTCAACTGGTTCAGCTTGTAACTCAGAAATTGCAGAGCCATCACATGTTTTAGTGGCATGTGGGGCTGATTTAGAAAAATATCAACCGATTAGAATTAGTTTAGGAAAAGAAAATACAAAAGAAGAAATTGATATATTTGTCAGAAATTTAATAAATATTGTTAATGTGTTAAGAAAGTGAGGAGTTTTTGATGGCAGTATTAATTAATTTTAAAATATGTGATAATGCAGAGGAATGTAGTGGAATTGAAGTTTGCCCCACTGGTGCTTTAGCATGGGATAAAGTAAATGAAACTATAGTTATAGATAATGAGAAATGTATATCTTGTGGAATGTGCGAAAAAGAATGTCCTATTGGAGCAATTCGTGTAGCTCATGATGAGAATGAATATAATGAAATTAAGAAAGAAATTGATGATGATTCAAGAAATACAAAAGATTTATTTGTTGATAGATATGGAGCAGCTGGAATTTCTGATTTCTTTAAAATTGAAAAAGATGAGATTGCTGATAAGATTAAGAAAGATTGCTTAACTCTAATTGAAGTTTATAATCTTGATTTTGCAGAATGTTTGTTAAAGTCGATTCCAATTAAGGAGTTAACTAAAGATTTTCCAGATGATACTTTGTATTATAAGGCTGATGTTGATGAAGACTTTAAAGATTATGAAGTTTCTGAATTGCCTGCCCTACTTATATTTAAAAATAATGAGTTGTTAGGTCATATTGATGGTTACTATAATATAGATAGTAAAAATGATATGTTAGAAAAAATTAAAAATGTTGTAAACAAATAAGACGATACATATGGTATCGTCTTTTATCTTTTATGTCGTGAGATTACCTCTTCTGTTTTTGTTTCGGCTAGTAGTCTGTCTCTTAATTCATAATCCACTTGAGTTCTTTTTCTACTTTGTAGAGGAAGTATGATATTATCAAGAAAAATCATTCCTTCTTTACTATGAATAATTCTATAATTATCAAATTTGAATACATTTGTCTTTTTAAATATTTCTTCATGTTTGGAATCTTTGAATAATAAATATTTATTCTTATCAGTAAAATCTATATTCCTACAAATTGATATAATATCAGGCCTTGATTCATAAAGTGATTTATCTAATATTTCAAAACCATAAGTTTTTAATAAATATAATAAGAAGGGCTTCCTCTGTTTAGCATTTACTCCTAAAAAGTCATAGCCATTATTTAGACATAAATCTATCCAGCTAGCTACAAGAAAAGAACCTATGTTTAGATTACGAAATTGTTCTTTTACTTTTATTCCGATAAAATAACTAGTCTTTTCTTCATAGTTTAGATAAAAATACATACTTCCTTGTTCTACTATTTCACCATTAATTTTCGAAAAGACATTAATATAATATTTTGGTTTGTTAGATTCATCAGTATTGGCTTTCATTAAATATAAATCTTGATTGTAATCTCCTGAATAATATCCTGTTGAATATATCTTTCTATCCCCTTCTTCTAAGTTTTCAATTAATCCCATATTCATCTTCCTTTCCGATTTTCTAGTTTTACCGATAAAGATTAGGCTAAGACTTTTCCTATTATAATTTTTATTAGTACTATTAGCTTCTTTTTTAATCTTTGACTTTAATTATAGAAAAGAATAAATAAAAATTCAACCGATTACACTTACTTAGAAAAGTATTGTGTTTTATACTTTATTACTTAATACTTTTCATGTTATAATTTTTTATGTCAAATTATATAGAGAATGTTTGTCAAAGTATAAAAAATCAGATATAATAGGAATGAATGATGAGGTGGAAGTATGATTAACACAAGATTTAGTGCAAAATTTAATAAAATTACAAGGTTTTTTAATTTTTCTGGGGTTGTTGATAAAAGCGACTTACCAGCTTATGTAAGACAATATATAAAGAAAGAGCAAATCTTAACAATTTATAAAACATCTAGGGATTATGGTGTATTTACAGATAAAAAGATTGTTTTATTTGACAATAAAGGAAAAACTAAACAAATATATACTATTCCTTACAAGTCAATATCTAATCCATCAATCTGCTTTAATGAGGATAGCGCTGAATTGAATTTATTATTAGATTCTGGTTTTCCTGTATCATTAAAATTTGTTAATATGACTGGTAATGATAAACTTAGGTTAAGAGTTCTTTATATTTGTATGGATAAATTGGTTAATAACCAAGAACCAGTAGCTGAAGATATGAAGAATTTGATTACTGATAATCTTAGATTAGATAAATAAAAGAATAGATTTCTACTTTGAAAGTCTATTCTTTTTTTAGGCAATTTTATCCCACAAAGTAATCATCACACCATCACCTGTTCCATAACAAGTATAAATTATTAAATTTCCACTCATATTTTGAACACTGTTACCAGTTGTATCTATTAAGTCTTCAGAAATATTTCTTCCAGTAAATTTATTATTAAGTCTAAATATTTCAATTGTTCCGTCTTGTCTTTTTAAATATGCTTCAGCTCCAGAACTAAGATTTATTATTCTGTTAAATCCTTGGTAACTGTGGTCTGCAATTGTTGTCTTTGATCCAAATTGAAAATATGCGGCACTATCTGCTCTATCTACTATAGCTTGAGCATCATAATTTTGATCAGTATAGAAATTGGCATAATTAACTCCAACGTTTAGGTTTATTGTTGGGATATATAATCTTCCAACTGTACCTAGGTTATCATTTCTTGTCTTTATTTCCTGTAGTGGACTAATATATACAGTACTTGTAGGTGCTTGTTCCTCTACTTTTGTTTCCGCTACTATTGAATTTTCTGAAGTTGGTTGTTCTTTTTCCTGTTCTTTATTCTCTACTTTTACTGCTTCGTTTACAGATGAGGATAAACTATTTTCTTTTATATCTGTACTTGAATTTAATTGAGTAGAAATTCCTAATATTAAAGCCAATAATAAAACATTAACTTTCTTCATAATATCAACCCCTGTTCCCCTTATTGGTTGCCTATTATAACATATTTTTTTAAAAGAAACAATATTATTTTTTTATTAATCTATTAAAACTTTAGAGATTATATTTACCATTTTAACTAATTTTTCTAGTAGTAAATTTATTTATTGTTTTGAGATTTTATAGTATAATTCAAATAGATAGTAATTTAATCTAATGTTAGTAAGGTCATCCACTGGAAGTAAGAATAAATCAAAGGAGTGATATAAGTGATTTTGATTTTAATAGAAGGAATAATTAGTTGTTTAATTAGTCTAGGCCTACGATTTCTTTACACTTCTACAGTTAAATATGATTCAGATATGAAAAAGAGGTGTATTGCTACAGCGAATAGTACTTTTGTAGCATTTGCAAAAAAAGAAATTAGGTCACATTTTGATGGACCTCCTATATATAATAAATATTTTTTTCCTATTTATGAATATTATGTAAATGGTAATAGATATGAGGTTCAGTCCAGTAATGGTATAGGTAAAGATGATGAATCTTTGATAGAAAAAAATAAACTTGTTTATTATAATCCTAATAAATATGAAGAAAGTTTTGTAAAAGAAGATATAAGTGAAGGTTTTAAAACTATTAAAATGCTAGAAATAATATTTTTTGCGTTAGGATTATTTTTTATAATTTTATACTTCCTATTAATATTTGGAGTTAATTAGTGAAGAATATTTCTTAGATAATGATATTAATAATGATGCTAAAGGCTCAATTTAAGGTTGTTGTTTTGACAAAAAGACGTAAATATGATATTATTTAGTTACTTTTTGAAAGGAAGATTTATATGTTAAACAAGCAATTAACGACAAAAACTTATACAACAACAAAATCAATTGTTACTATTGGTTGTTTTAGCATTGTTTAATAAAAGTATAAATTAGAAGTATTTATCTCATTATTACAAAGTCTATTACAATCAAGTAGTAGACTTTTGTTTTTAGAAAAAATAATGCTATAATAAATATAATGACTATGATGTAGGATATGATTATTATGAGAGTATTTTGTAGAGAGTTATCGTTTGGTGAAAGATAATAAGTACGCATAAATATTACTCCCTATTATGTTGCACAGGAAACTGATTGCCCGAGATGTTCGGTTAAATAAATTGAGTTAAAGTAAGGATGGTACCGTGTTCTAAGCACTCCTATGTGGTATCATTCTTTTATTTTGGAGGTGATATGATGACGAAAATTGAAAGTGAGACGGAAAACTCCAATCAAAAAGTAAATTATTGAAGAAAGAGGGTATAAAAATGTTAAATGAAAAAGGTGTAAATTTATTAAAAAAAATAATACAAGATAAGTATGATAATGTTAGACTTGATAATATTTATTATGATGAGAACGAATTTTATTATGAATTTAAAATTGATGAACATATTAGTGAAAATGATTTTGAAATGATAGAGAATATTATTAATAGTAATGACTGCTATGTTAAGCTATTGAGAATTAGTGGTGTTTATTATGATGGTGATGTAAATAATGAAATGATTACTAGAATTGTTGGAAAGTGTTTTGATAGTTTAGATGATTTAAAAAAGTACAATGAATTTTTAGAAGAAGCTAAAATGAGAGATCATAGAAAAATTGGGCAAGATTTAGATTTATTCTGTTTTTCTGAATATGTTGGAGCTGGACTTCCTCTATATACTCC
>CAMNUE010000010.1 GCA_946560065.1 uncultured bacterium
CTGGACCTCAAGGTATTCCTGGTACCCTAGGAGCCACAGGTTCTACTGGACCTACTGGGCCAACTGGACCTACTGGACCTGCAGGAGAAAGTACCGCTGGATTAGCTGCATATGGTGGATTATATAACGCTAATTCAACACCAATAACTTTAACAGAAAATACGCCAATACAATTTACATTAGTAAACGAAATGCCACTTCATAATGTAACAACTACTGGTAGCGCTATTAATATTACTCAAGATGGAGATTATGAAATTAACTATAGTATTACTGCTAGCACAAATATTGCTGGTAATTTAGGAGTAGCTATAAGAAGAAATAATGCGGATATTCCTGGAACACTTCAAACTGTAACAGCATCAAATACTGACCCAGAAACATTTGGCGGAAGTATAATTATCGCTTTGAATTCAGGAGATACTATCGATTTAGCTATTACTCCAAGTCAAAATGGTAGCGGTACAGTAACTCAAGCAGCACTATCTGTAAAACAACTTGATGAAGAAGTAGCATAATAACTTGTACTAAGAAAAATATAAACCTCGCTTCTAAAAAAGAAACGAGGTTTCATTTAAATTAAAATACCATGATAATAGTAAAAATTTACTTACTATTTTCACTATCTAAAAATTTTTCTTCAAACTCTTCTTTTAAAATTGGTTTAGAGTAATAATAACCCTGAATCATATCACACTTAAGCTTACAGATAAATTCTACTTGTTTCTCAGTCTCAACACCTTCAACAATCGTCTTTACTCCAAGTTTTTTTGCGATAAATTCAATATAATTAATTAAGTTTTCATTACTATTCAAATCAGCATTATCAATAAATGTCTTATCAATCTTAATAATATCAATAGGTATATCTTGTAATAGACTAAGAGAAGAAGTACCTGTTCCAAAATCATCAATAGAAACTATAAAACCTTTTTTCTTGATATTTGAAAGTATCTTCATAATATCAGTACCTTCGTCCACCATTGCACTTTCTGTAATCTCAAGTTCTATATTTTTTGCCTTAATACCATACTTCTTTATAATTTCAACATACTCATCAATAAAATTTTCATTAACAAAATTCTCTTTAGATACATTAACAGAAATAATAGGAACATTTCCATATTTCTTTTTTAATTCGACAATATCCTTACAAACCTGTTCAAAAACATATAAATCAAGTTTCAAAATAAATTTATTTTCTTCAAAAATTGGAATAAACTTACTAGGAGAAATCATTCCATCGGCACTATGCCATCTAACCAATGCCTCCGCTCCGACTAACTTCTTTGTTGTTGTAGAAATCTTTGGTTGATAAATAATTTTAAATTCATTATTTTCTAGTGCAGCTTCCATATCAGCTTCAATTTTCTGTTTTTCTAACAATCTATTTTCCAATTTTTCATCAAAAACATAAAACTTTTCATTATATATTCCTTTTATACGTGAATGAGCCATATTCGCTTTCTCAAGCGCTACATTAATATTATCATCATTATCTAAATTATAAACTCCCAATGAAGAATCAATATTAATAAACTTTCCTTCAACATCCAACTTAGCTACAGCAGAATTAATTTTTGTAAGTAATTTTTCTATAATTCCAGTATAACAAAATGCACATACAAATATATCTCTAGACATTCTACAAGTAATATTATCTTTTGGTAAAATAGCTTCAATCTTTTTACCAAAGTTTCTCAAAATAAGATTACAAAATTCATAATCATACATTTTATTATACTTTTTAAAATTATCAATATCTATTACCATTACATACTTTTCCTTATTATTTTCTAAGTATTTCATAGCATGCTCTCTAAAATATAATTCATTCTTTAAAGCAGTAACTGGATCCACATAGGCTGCTTCATATAATCTCTTATTTTTTCTCTGATTAGAAAAATAAATATATATTAAAATTCCAATAACTATAAAATTAATAATGAAACATAGTAATAACGATAAGCCAAGAAACAACCCCGATTTTTTAGAAATAGTATTATCTGGAGCTACAGATACAACATACCACTCATTAACATTCAACTTTTCATAATGCAAAAACGAAATTCCGCTACCAGAAGCAAAATCAAAAGTCGCAACCTTTCCCTCTAAAATATTCTTTTTCATTTTATCTATATTTTCTATATCTTTCTTACTAGTTAACTCATATTCTTCTTTTATATATTCATATAAATTAACATTTGTATCATTAATAGAATCAAATGAATCAATTAAAACTATTCCTTGATTATTAATTAGGTATGTTCCACCCTCTCCACCAAACAACCTTCTCGATAAAATCTCTTTATAATTTTCTGTTTTTATAGTTGCAAATAAAACATAATCTTCATTACTAAATTCAAAAGTTTTTGAGTAAATATTTACTTGTTGATTAGAAACTGTACTTGGTCTATTTTCTGATAAATAAACTCCATCCTTTTCAAAAAATTCTGAAATATTAGGATAATTCTCTACTTCATAACCATCACTTGTAACTCCATTTCCTTTTCTATCAAGAATAACTAATCTTGTAAAATGATAACTATCTAAATCCGGATTAAATCTATCAAAAATATCTTGTAATTCTTGAGGGTATCCCTTATTTATAAATTCAACTATAATATCAATAAATTTCATTTGATTTTGAATAGATAAATTCAATTGCGTAGCAGTTTGTTCACTAAGCTCAGTTATATTATTATATGCATTTTCATTAGTCATATCTCTAATAAACCGAATATAAAAAACTGATGAAATAAAAGTCATCGCGATTACAATTGACACAAGTAAAATTATTAAACCTTTTTTATTTCTTTTTTCATTAGAGTTAAAAATACTTCTCATAGCCTACCTCTTTCAGCATTTAAGCATGTATCTATTATACTAAAAAATGGCAAAAGAGAGCAACACTAAAAATACATAATATCTTTAAAATTACTATGTATTATTAATTATTAACTTCTATAAATTTTTGAACAAGCTGTTTATCAAATAATCTTCCTTTTCCACCTTCTTTATGGCTAATAACACAAAGTTCTAGTTCTTTATAAGCTTCTAAGATGCTTTTTTGATTATGATATACCCTATTTGAAGTCATCGCATCAAAACTATCTACAATACCTAATATTTTTGCCCCTAAATTAGGAATAACTCCTCTTGGATAACCACTTCCATCACATCTCTCATGATGTGATTTTATTATTTCTAATAAATCTGAGGATAAAAAATCTTTTAATATATCATATGAATATTCACAGTGCTTCTTTATAATACTGAATTCTACCTCACTAAGTTTTCCTTTTTTGCCTACTATCTCATTAGGAACTTTATACTTCCCAATATCGTGAAATAATGCCGCTATATAAATCTTTTTTGTTTCATCACAAGAAAGATTTAATGAAATACATAAATCTTTAGCCATCTTTCCTACTCTTAAAAGATGTCCTAACTTTCCTTCTTCTAACATTTCTATATCAATATTTAACTTTAAATATTTAGAAAAATTCTTTAAATATATACAAAAATCATTATATTCTTCAAAACAGAAAGTGTTTAAATTATCAACAGTAATAATTGGAACTTCTAAAGTTTCATATAAACATAATAAATCACTTGGTAAATCACCACTTTTTTCTACAACAAGTGGACAACATAATTCATAAATATTTTCTTCTATATCCCTACATCCAACAGGTAATTTTTCTTTTAACAAATCACTTAATCCATAATATCCAGTCATCATCTTCATCACCAACTTTATTCCATACAAAAATAATATACCCTAAAAAAGATATATTATTCATTATTACTTGTACACAGATGATTTATATTCAACAGAAATTCTCTCAGCTCTATCCCAAATCTTTTTGTTCTTTTTATAACCAAAGAATGAAGAAATTCTCGCCAATAAAACGATATATCTTAATACAGTTATTTCTAAAACACATAAGAACATAGCTTTTAAAACATCTCCTAAAGATAATTTTATATTTTCAACATGTAGTCTTGATAAGAAAGTACATAAAGATAAAATTCCTCCAAATAAAATATAAATAAGCATAAACATCAACATAAACTTAGTATTTAATAAATCTAAAAAATATGAGATAACCATTGTTGCAAGACCAAATATTTCTATAAAAGGTGTAAGTAATTCATATATTAAATAATAAAGAAAAGATACAAAACTTATTAATCCGTATTTTGGATTAAAAAGTAATTCTTTATACTTATACATTCCCTGTAAAAGACCTTTATTCCACCTTCTTCTTTGTTTCATCAAATCACCTATCGTAGTAGGAGCCTGACTCCAACAAATAGCTTCTGGAACATATTTAACTCTATAATCAATTTTATGCATCTTACAAAAAACATGCAATTTAATAACCAATTCAAAGTCTTCTCCAACTGTATCTGCATCATAACCACCAGCAGCTAAAGAAATATCTTTTTTAAACAACCCACAAGCGCCAGATATAATTAAATTACCATTGAATTGATCAAACAAAATACGTGATGCTAAAAAAGATCTATCATATTCAAGTACCTGCATACTAACTAAAATTCCCTTTGGCAAATGATACTCATTAACTTTACCATTTTCTATCTTCAAACCATTAGAAATACGAATTACTCCTCCACAAGCAACAATTCTCTCATCAGCCAAAATAGGTCTAGCAATATTTTCTAAAGAATCAGCTTGTAAGATAGAATCAGCATCAATAGACATAAAATAGGGACATTCAGACATATTAATACCAGCATTCAAAGCATCGGCTTTTCCACCATTATCTTTTGTAATTAATGTAATTTTTACTTTATAATCATTAGTTTCATAAACTCTCTTAATTGGTTGTGTGTGCAATTGAAGTCTTACAGGTCTATCTATTTCTTCCATCTCAAAATAATCAACTAATACTTTAGAAGTATCATCCGTAGAACCATCATCAATTACAATAATTTCATATAATTTATAATCTAAATCAAGAAGAGATTTCACTGTATCTACAACAGTTAATTCCTCATTATGTGCAGGAACTAATACTGATACTGGAACATAATAATCATCACTGATTCTATTACTTAATTTTCGATAATTGCGATGCTTAAACAACATCAAACTACCAATAACCGAAGACAAAAAAAGATAAGTAGAATAACCGATTAAATAAACTACAAAAAATATATTAACAACAACTAGAGCACTTTTTGCAAATTCAACTAACTGGTTCATACTACTTCACCTTTCTTTTTATTTTTATTGATTACTGCTTTAAATGTATATTTAAGCATTTGTTTACCATAGTTATCTTTAATACCCAATAACTTTTCCTTATCACTAACAGTTAATTTCATTTTAGCAAGGGAAGATGCAGCATTTTTGCGAACATACCAATTTGAACTACTAACGCAAGTTATAAGTGCATCTCTTACATCTTTACAATCATAAGCAGATATAATTTGACAAACTATAATTTTATACTCAACATCAATATCATCCATTTTTAATATAGTTAGTAAATAAGGTAAAATCTTAGAATAAACATTCTTTCCAAAATAACGAATAATAGCTAAGTTTACTTCTTTATCATAACTTTTACTAATTAAAATTTGAAAAAGACTATCATTCAAATCAATACTTGAAAATCTTAAATAATTAACAATACTTACCTGAAAACTAACAGAAAAACTATCAAATTCTTCAAATAATTGCTTAGCTAATTTCTTTTTGTCACCTTTAAACTTAAGTAAATCATTAGAAAGTAATTTCCGATTATAATAAAGTCCCGCCTCATCTATCTTCTTAAGAGCTGTAACAACCAAGTTACTAGACCCTCTCTCATAAAAATAAAGCATTGCATTTTCCCTACAATAAATAGAATTATATTCTACATACTTCATAATTGCTTCATCGATTATACTATTGCCACCTAAATGGAAAGGATAATATTTCGACAAAAAAGCTGCAAAAAAAGCCTTATAAATAGAATCTTTTTGTCCATAAAAATGAGCAAAAAACTGAAGAACAGGAGAACACATAATTAAATATTTATCAACTTTTTCACAATCGATTAATTTAAGTTGTCTAATTGCTTCTTGATAAGTCAATAAATTATTAATTCCTCTTAACTTCCAATATAAATTTCTTAAATGTTCTTTATCAATTACTTCTCCATTACCAATTTTATCAATTTGTACCTGAATACTTTCCTTATACTTATAAAGTTTTCTTTTACCCTTTTTTGCTTGAACTTTATCATTCAATGTATAAAAAATATCAAAAACAATTAATGAAACTATAATATAAATATAAATGTATATTATTACTGTTGGATTAAATACCATCATTTATCACTACCTTTCCACATTTCTTTAACTAAGTAATATGATTTTTTTAAACGTTCATGGTATGTGACATCTGTTTTCCAACCTTTTAATTTCATATCTTTCATAGTAATCTTTTCATTACCATTTCCAACACCCATATACATCTTATTAATTTTTAAATCTTCAACACCATAATTTTCGTAATAATCATCATGAATTATCATATTAGAAGGATCAGAAAAATTAAGTAATCCCCATGGGATTCTAATTTCTATATCATCTCCATTAATAATGTAATCAGCCAATGAATCAAAATCTTTACTATCAGGATTGGCATTACCATATCTTAATCTTCCTGTTTCATAGACCTCAGCACTACCACTTCTAATAAACCTAGAATCCATACTAGCTGTTTGCAATAATAAATTAATTCGTTCAAATTCAGAATTATCTTTTTTAGGTGGAGTAAGATAGCTATTAACATCATTTGTTTCATAACCAAAAGTTGCTCTTAATGTATTATAACGTTCTTGTACATAAATATGACTACTATTTTTTCCATTTATAACTATTAAGAAATCAGCATTTCTATTGAATCTAGTTTTATGTTTACTACTATATTTACTACCACTCTTTTGAGTAGTATCTATTGGAATATATAATTTTTCTCCATCATAATCCTTATTATTAATATAGAAATACACAAACTTTTCATCATACTTAGAAGAAAGACTATAACCATCTTGTTCTACTATTCTATCTGTATCTTTCCAGTCTTTAACATCACCATCAACATAACAAATACTTTTTTTATTTCCCGGATCAAATGTCAAAAGACCAAAGTGCTGTTCATTAGTTTGAACATCACTCCAATAAGGCGTTTTTAATAAATCAACACTATGCATTGTATTCCATGTTCTCTTAAACCACTCATCTTGCCAAGAAAAAATAATTGCATTATCAATCCCAGCTGATTTTATATCATTATAACTATCTACAATTGCTTCTCCCTGTTCTGTTTCATTAAGATTCCCTTGATTTCTTCCCATATTTTTATCACTTTGAGCCATACCACGTGATGATGGAACCCCAAACTCACTAACAACTACTGGTATACTATGATGCTCATTTATTTTTTTCAAATAAGCTTGATATGTATTCTTATTTCCATTCTCATCAAGATAATTATCATAATCGGAATCATAATTTAAATAATCTGGATAATAAGGATAAATATGGTAAGATGCAAAATACCCTGACTTAAAACTGTTCGTAGTTTTTATATGTTCAACATCTATTTTAGCAATCTTTTTAAAATAATCAGTTATTTCCTTTTTATAGTCAAACGGATCTGTAGTTGGCCAATTAGAAAATGCTACAAGTCTCTGATTATGATAACGATTAGTTTCATATTCTATTATTTTATCTCCAACTTCTGCAAGCATTACTTCAAAAGCACTTGCTCCCTTAACTGTTTCCATATACTTTCCATGATAAGATTTATGACTTCTTTGAACATCATCAGTATAAGCTACTGTTACATCTTCCCATTCAACGCCTAGAATATAACCAATAACCCAAGGAGAAATATCCTTGAAATAAAATCCCGTTCCCGCATCACTTCCAAGTGTAATCTGTCTTTTACCATGAATAATATCAACAATCTTTCGACCATCTTTTATAAATTGTCCCCTAAACTCATCTGCATAAGCATCAAGTCTAGAATACTGTGTATAATCACTAATCCACAATCCATGAATTAAATAAAGAGGATTATCATTATCTTTATTATATTCATAAAAAGCATTATAAAAATCATCGTTTAACATTGTATAAACACGAATGGTATTAGCACCCATATCTTGAATATATTTAAACCAACGGAGATAAGTTTTTTTATCAATCGCGTAAGCTGTTGCAAATTTACCAGGGATATCACTCCCTAAATCTACGCCTTTTATTTCAAATTTACGATAACCATCTCCATCATTTAATAAAATATCTTTTTTGTCAGTAGTAACAAAAGTAGAAGGAGTTTTATTAGAAGAAAAATTAACGAAAAATCCTAGTTCAAAATACAAAACATCAAAAACAATCGCAACAACCAAAATAATTGAACTTATCAATAAAAACTTTTTCATTACTACACCTCTTACTACTAGTGATTATATTTTTTTACTTTAGACTCAGAAGAAAATTGCCTAATTGATTCTATATGTTCATCCATAAACTTACCTCGCTCAACTATATGAGTCTTAAGTTGCTCTATTGCTTCTTCATAGCTTCTAACATTCCTATTAGTAGGAACTAATAAGTCATTTTCCTCGTCGAATGTATAACCCCATACATCATAATTCCTATCCACTGCATCACCTAAA
The DNA here is from genome assembly GCA_946560065.1 of uncultured bacterium. Lineage (GTDB taxonomy): Bacteria > Bacillota_I > Bacilli_A > RF39 > UBA660 > UBA3789. The sequence goes on from CAMNUE010000010.1 coordinate 8,709, forward strand.
TAAGCAACAATTTCATCTATATAGTTAAGTAAATACTCATCACTTAAATAATGTCTTCTCAAATATCGATATCTATTAATAATTCTATCTGTAAACTTTTCATCCTTCATTAACATCATATACCAAGTACTCCATTGAAGATAAAAAGCTTCTAAACTTGTGTAATCCGTATAATAATCATTTGCACTATTAAAATCCCACACATACATTTTAAATTTACCATTATAATCTTTATATAAATAAGTAGACATCTTACCTGCATCACGATTTTGAGTAAATTCATTTATGATAAAATAATCAACAAAAGAATCAGTATCTATATATTTAGTATAACCATACCTTTTACTATCATAATCATAAGAGTACAAAGACTTTTCAAATTTACTTAAATCTTTTCTAATATATTCTTGTAATGTTTCATTAAGACGATTTTTTCCTGGATAAACAATATCCAATTTTAATTCTACTTCTGAATCAAGATCTGTATTCATTGTATATTTAGAAAAAGAATTAACATCCTTAAGTGGATTACTACTACCTCTATCAAGTCTTATAATATACCCTGTATAATCTTTATCCTTCTTAACTTTTTTAACTTGCATCCTACTTTTATCTCCACGACTAGGAGACTCAACCATCAAGTAAACTCCTTTATATTCTTCATCTACAAATAACTCACAAAAACGAGAATCTGGAGCACTATCCATAATTTCACCAGAAATGTGATACCACAAATAATTTCTAAGTAATGTTTTATCCAAATAAGGTCCATGTAAAACCCACTCAGAATGCTTATTCATTCCAATTATTTTTTCTGCATTATCAGTACCATCTTTATTAATAAACTTTAAAAGATACCCCTTTTTATCAAAATCCATTGAAGAGTTTCCACGATAATGAATATTTGCTAAAGTTTTAACATCCGACTTATCACCTAAATGATTCCCACCAGATTTATTATCAATAACTTTTACTGTTGTAGTAACAAAACTACCATCCCTAGCTTCTCCAGGAATATCTTGTCCATTAGTGTCAATTGAAACTATAGGTAAATGTGTACAAAATTCACTTTCATTTTTACTACAATAATTCTCCTTACCACTACTAGTATTATATTGATTTACAACTTTATCACCAACAAAAGCATCACTACCAAATATAAATGATATTAAAATCAATAAACTAGCTAGATTTATAATAATTAATTTATATTTCATTTTTAACCACTTATTTCATCATTTTGTACAACTACATTCACATATTCCATATTCTTGATTTTATATAGTACATCAGTAATACTTTCTTCTCTTGTTATTTGTTTATTATAAACTTTCTTAGTCAATTCATAAATATACTCAACACTAGTACTTGTTGTATTTTTAACCTTTAAATTTGCTTTATGACTATAAAAATCAAAAATAATTGATTCTATTTTCAAATCTTCATTCCTTGGACCACGTACAACTAATAATATTCTATTATCATTCTTCACTGCTCCAAATATTAACATCATTACAAATACTATTGCTGTACCAATACCTGCTACGAAATAGTCACCTACTCCACAACAAATACCAACAATTATAGTCCAAAATATATATGCTGTATCTCTAGAATCTTTAATTGCTGTTCTAAAACGAACGATAGATAAAGCACCAACCATACCTAAAGATAAAGCAACATTATTCCCAATAACTGTCATAACCATTGATGTTAAAATTGTAAGCATTACTAATGATACATTAAATTTCTTACTATATACTGTTCCAACATGTGATAAATAGTATGATACATAAATACAAATACCTATAAAAGCAGCTACTCCTAAATTTAAAATTATTTGATTTGCTGTTAAAGAACTTGTTTGTTCTAAAACATCTAATATTGCATTTCTCATTTTTCCTTACTCCTCCTTAATACACAAAACCTAAACTGACTTGTCTAGCTAAACAATATTTACTAACTGACAACTCACTCTTCTCAATATTATCAATAAAGTTTTTTATGTACTCTAACAAAAAACCATTAAACTTAACTTCCAGTATTACAGTACTTCTAGGAAATACTGGATATAATAATAAATTAGAATCAAAAATATTGAAATTACTTTCTGTTGCACGAACATTACTATCAAAAGTAATTCGAATACTATTTTCTTTAGCTATATAAGCAAGTCTTTGATATTCCACTACCGTTTTTGGTTTATAATTTCCTTCCTTTAACATTGAATAACATTGCTTAGCAAACTCACCCTTATACTTTAATAAAACATCGTAATTACCATCAATCAATTCCAAAGCATCATTTTTTCTTACTTCTAAACTACGTTTTTCTTGATAAGGTCCATCTTTCTGCTTAACTTCCAAAAAAGCAGTTTTAGCCTTCGAATCATAAACACGAAGTCTAATTTTTTTTCTTTTACCTACACCATCCATCTTTTCTACAAAGCATAAATCATCTAACGTATCAAAATATAACGATCGAACCATATACCCCTCATTATTATTATGAGAATCAGGAGTCATCACTTGCGTTAAAAATCCCTTTACCTTATAAAATTCTGAATAATTGAGTAGGAATTTTTTCTCTTCTCTCAAAACTCTTCTCAATCTACAACACACTTCCTCTAAGTTTTTAATTAATAAAGTACTAAAAAAAAATTACTACAAAAAATCAACATTGTCAATTGTACATGAAATATTTGTGAAATTTTCAATAAATTATAAAAAAAATCCAAAGAAAATAAAAAATCTCCATAATTAGAGATTTTCATCTAGTTTGTTTCTTTATTAACTTAGCATGTAAAACTAACTTTTCTTTTTCATTATAACAGGTTGATAATGTAAGTAACTTATCACCTACATTAACATCAGTATTAAATTGATGAACACTTCTAGAAACAATCGTATTTATAAAATTACTTTTTGATTCTTCACTACCAAAACTAGAAGTCAAATAATACGTTTCAGTTGGAATTACATAAACAGAAAATATTTGCCACATTGTATTTTCATTCATAGAAGACATATAAATAACTCTGTTTTCAACATTCTTATACCAATTATTACTCAAAACATTTTTCAAAGTGCCAAACATAGTCGTATCAATTCTTCCATGAGCATAAATTATTGTATTATCTTGAAGATTATCTATATCATTTCGATAATCCATAAACACCCAACCAGCATTATTAGAACTCTTATCAAAAGCATGACCTAAATAATAATCATTATCTGATGTTTGAACTACTGGATAATTAATTTTTGTCCCATTAACTTTCACAAAAGCTACTGTATCACTGTTTTTTTCTATTAACTCATTAAAATTAACACTTATCATTGGCATTTCTATAAAACTCCAATAATCAGAATTCTTATTATCAGGTGGATTAATCATTTCATCATTTTCTGAGTCTTTATTCTTGGTAACTTTAATATCCAATTTATCATTTATTTTATCAATTTGCTCTTCTATCTGCTTACTATCATCTCTCCATTTAAAAATAATAACTTCAGAAATTAATAAACCAACACCACTACAAATAATAAAAACAATCCAAACCCAACGTCGAAGTCGTATTTTCTCTTTTTTTGTTTTTACCATAAACATCTCTCCTGATTAAAGTAAAAGATGATAAAATCTTATCATCTTTAAAATATCTATCTTGATGTAGCTTTAGTATATGAATATCCTAAAATTACAAATGATATTAATCCAAATAGTAAATAGAAAATAAGTCCATCATAAGTATTTGGGTTCTCATTTGCTACATTATCCTCTTTAGGTTCTTCTCTTTTTTGAATAGTAGATGAATCATCAGAAACATTAGAATCATCCGCACCATCTACACTTGTAAATTCATCAGAGACATCTATAACAGTATCACCAGTTGGAACATTATCTCTACTCAAGAACATTTGTATTTGATCTTTATCTGTCAAATAAGCAGCACCTTTAAATGGCCAAGATTCAACATCAAATTCATCAGCAGCTGAATCATCACTATCTAAATTATCAAGTTCAGCTAAAGGAATATCAATCCATACTGTTGGAGCAGTAGAACTCTCAGTAGTATTAACGATTGTTGCATTATCAGCGATTACATCAGGAAATTCTGTAACGCCTCCTCCTTTGCCAAGTTCAATTCCACCAGCTCTATTACCACTAACATCAATAGTTCCCTCTAAAGTAATAGTAGAACCATTAACATTAATAGCACCTTCTGCACCAGTTAAAGTTATATCTTTAACAGTTCCAGTAGTTTTATAAAAATGTAGAACATAAATTCCTGTCCAATCAGCAGCTAACGGAAGACTATATGTAATTTTATGATTAGCTCCATCAATTGTAACAGGTCTTGATATAGTTATCTTCTCAGTTGTTAAAATATCTCCTCCTAAAACAATCGTATCAACTGTACCATCAGCAATTGCCGCTTTCAATTCATCTTGAGTATTAACTGTCCTTTCTTCTGCATTAACACTAACAAAAGGCATCAATGCAAATACCGCCATTAAAATAACAAAACTCAAAAACTTTTTCATAACCATTCTCCTCTCTATGATATTATTATCTATTATAATTTTTAGAAAGTCAATATTTACAAAGATTATAAATCATAAAAAAAAAGACACAATGTAAATAATTGTAAAATTAAGATTGGCTATAATTTATAAAAAAATATTCTAGTAAAAAAGATATAAAGAGCAACCCTAATCCAACCAAAGAAACAATTAAACTAATGTCAAAGTAAGAAGTCTTATACTTAATCAGAATTTCGTTATAACCCTTCTTTAATTTGAATCCTAAAAAAGTCTTATTAACAAACACTCTAAATCCCTTATCATAGAGAATACTAGTAATTAAGTAATTATTTCTATTCAATCAATGTTACCAGTAATCATAATTCTTTTCTTATCAATAACTAACTCATTAAAAGCAATATTTTTCTCATAATTCTAGTTGCAAACAAGAAATTAAACTTTGCAATTTGTCTAACCCACTTTACAATAATCATTTTTTGTAAAAAAAAAATAAAATAAACATACTCTTTACTAGGTGATAAATTTGAAAATATGTGTTTATGCAATTTCTAAAAATGAAGAGAAATTTGTTAAACGTTGGTATGAAAGTATGAAAGAAGCTGACGAAATCTATGTTTTAGATACGGGATCTACAGATAATACCGTAGATGAATTAAGAAAATTAGGAGTAAATGTAACCCAAGAAATAATTTCTCCTTGGCGTTTTGATGTTGCTAGGAATAAATCTCTTGCCTTAATTCCTGAAGACACTGATGTTTGTATTTGCACTGATTTAGATGAAATATTAGTAAAAGGCTGGCGTGAAGAAATTGAAAAATATTGGACACCAGAAACCACTGACGCTAGATATAATTACAATTGGTCTCTTGATGAAAATGACATCCCTAAAGTAAGTTTTTTCATTGAAAAAATGCATAGTAGAAAAGACCATACCTGGACTCATCCTGTTCATGAAATTTTAACATACACAGGAACAAACAAAAATATGCTATCAATCAATTCTATTACTGTTAATCACTACCCAGATAATAAAAAATCTCGCAGTTCTTATCTTCCTCTTTTAGAATTATCAGTTCAAGAAGATCCAAAAGATGACCGTAATATGCATTATTTAGGAAGAGAATACATGTTCAATGCCAGATGGGACGATTGCATTAAAACCTTAAAGAAACATCTTCTCCTACCCAAAGCTACTTGGAAAGATGAACGTGCTGCTTCAATGCGCTTTATTGCTAGATCATACAAAGAAAAAAATGACTTTAGAAAATCTAAAATCTGGTATTCCAAAGCTATCAAAGAAGCACCATACCTAAGAGATGCTTATGTTGAAAGAGCACTTCTTGCTTACGAAGAAAATAATTATAAAGATATTGAAAAATACTGTCTAAAAGCTCTACAAATTAATTCTCATCAAAAAGTCTATATCAATGAAACTTTTAGTTGGGATAATACCATTTATGATCTTTTATCAATCTCCTACTACTATCAAAAGAATTATCTTCTATCCCTATACTTTCTAGATATAGCTATAACAATGAATCCAACCGATAAAAGGCTACTTAATAATAAAACTCTAATCACAGAAAAAGTAAAGAACTAACTCTTTACTTTTAATTTTAAATATCACTTAAATATAAATCAATTTTACCTTCTTTATAGGCATTATATATTTTATTCCATATAACACTTTCAACATAACGTGATTTTTTAGGATGCATTAAATATCTCACTGTAAGTTCAACATGAGTATTAGCAATCTTTGTATATATTATTGGATCATATTTATTAAAATAAACTCTATTTTCCGTATTAGCCTCATTTATTTCGCTTTTCATCTTACGAGGTATACTTTTAATAGTTTCTATTCCATTAACTATTTTATAAATTTCTTGCTTATTTTTTATCAAATCTCCATCAAAAGAAATTCTCACAACAATCTCATTCCAAATATACTTAAATCCTTTATTAATATTCTTTATAGGTTCTGAGAAAACAATTGAATTTGGAAAATTTACAACAACACCAGTAGATTGTCCATTATCCTCTTTTGTTGATACTTCTAAAACTTCAAAACTAAGAGTAGAGATATTCATTACATCTCCTTTAATATCTTTAATTTGAATCCTATCTTCAACCTTAAAAGGTCTTTTAAATTTAATATAGATACCGCAAAAGAAATTAAGTATAATCTCACGTAAAGCAATAGTCATAGCAGCTGATAATACAGAAATCAAAGTCATTAAATTCTTAATATATTCTCCCCAGACCAAAAGTAAAGCAAGAATTTCAAAAATATTTACCATAACTCTAAATGATTGATTTAAAACATATTCTCCACGTCCTGTTAATTTTCTTCTAATAAGTCTTTTCCCAATCATTTTTACTAAAGAAAAAAACGCCACGATAAAAGTAGTTAACAAAACAACTGAAATAACTCCCTTATCAATAGTAGTAATACTACTCAAATATTCACAAAAATCATGAAATAGTTTCATATAGCACCCCTCTCATAATGAGACTTTATTCTAACATAAATATACTCTAAATTTTATAGTTTAGTTCATTCATTTTATCTTATTTACATCTACTTGACAATTTATTTATATATATCTTCTCTTATATTCTAAATTATACCAAAACAATATCTTTTTAGCTATATATATTTAAACAAAAATAAAAATACTAAGTAAGTCAAATTACTTAGTATTTTTTCTATCTAATCTTAATATGAGCTTCTCTAAGTTGCAATTCTGAAACATCTCCAGGTGCTTGCATCAACAAATCAGCTCCTGATGCTGTCATTGGAAAAGCAATTGTTTCACGAATTGATTCCTCATCAAGTAATAGCATTAGCATTCTATCAATCCCAGGAGCCATACCTGCATGTGGTGGTGCTCCATATTTAAAGGCTTCATATAAAGCTTTAAATCTCTTCTCTATCTCAGCCTCATCATATCCAGCAATCGCAAATGCCTTCTTCATTACTTCAATATCATGATTACGAACTGCTCCACTTGCCATTTCAATTCCATTACATACAAAATCAAATTGATATGCTAAAACTTCCTCTGGCTTCTTGCTAGTAAGAGCTTCCATTCCACCTTGTGGCATACTAAATGGGTTATGAGTAAAGATATATTGCTCTTCTTCTTCACTCCACTCAAACATCGGAAAATCCTTTACTATACAGAATTTAAACTCATCTTTATCAATTAAATCAAGACGTCTTCCAAGTTCTTCACGAATTTCTCCTGCATACTTATAAGCATTACTTCTATCCGCAATAAAGAAAATTACAGATCCAGGTGTAAGATGTCCAACTTCAATTAAATCGTCCCTCTCATCATCACTTAAAAACTTATCAATTGGACCAACAAAGCTCATATCATCATTTACCTTAAAATAACCAATACCAGCACTCATTCCAATACTCTTAGCATAGTCTCCTAAATCATTAAACCAAGAGTTTGATTTATCAGCAATTCCCGGGACTACTATTCCTTTAACTGTTACTCCTCTAAAAGGGCGGAATGTTGTTTCTTCAAATACTTCAGTCAAATCAACCAACTCAAGTGGGTTTCTCAAATCTGGTTTATCTGTTCCAAATCTTTCCATAGACTCTTTATAACTAAGTCTAACAAAAGGTCTCTCACTAATCTTTTTTCCTTTACCAAATTCTTTAAAAGTTTCATAAAACACCTTTTCTCCGACCTTTAAAACATCTTCCTCATCAGCAAATGCCATCTCAAAATCTAATTGATAAAATTCTCCATAAACTCTATCACTTCTTGCATCTTCATCTCTAAAACAAGGGGCTATTTGAAAATATTTATCAAAGCCTCCACACATTAGTAATTGTTTAAATTGTTGTGGAGCTTGTGGAAGAGCATAAAACTTTCCATGAAACTTACGACTAGGTACAATAAAGTCCCTTGCCCCTTCTGGTGATGAAGCTGTAAGTATTGGAGTTTGTATTTCTAAGAATTCATCTTCCTTCATAATCTTTCTCAAATAATCGATTACTTTAGTTCTAAAAATAATATTTTCTCTAACCTTAGAGTTTCTTAAATCCAAATATCTATACTTAAGTCTAACATCCTCAGAAACTTCACGTGAAGTCATAACTTCAAAAGGAAGAACATTATTAGCTCTACCAAGAACTTCCAAATCGCTAACTAATAATTCAATTGTTCCAGTAGAAATACGATTATTGTAATCATCTTCACTTCTTCCACGAATAGTTCCTAAAATAGTTATACTAGACTCTCTAGTAATTCCCTCAAATACACTGTCATCATTACTAACCACTTGAATTACACCACTCATATCACGTACATCCATAAAAATTACACCGCCGTGGTCTCTTATATTCTCGACAAAACCTGCAATTCTTACTTCTTTGCCAATTTCTGCTTCACTTAAAACTCCACATTTATGTGTTCTATATTTCATACTCATTATCCTTTTCTCCTCTCTAATTCCCTTTTTATAATTTCCATCGATTTATTAGGGTTAGCTTGCCTATTGCTTCTCTTCATCGTTTGCCCAATAAAGAAATTAATCGCTCCCATATTTCCTTCTTCTACATATTGTCTAACTATTTCCAAATTATCATTCATAATATCTGTAATAAGTGTAAGTAATGTATCTTCGTCATTTATTTGGACCATAGTTTCCTTCTTAATAAGTTCATTTGGATCAATCTTTTCATCTATCGCTTTATAAAGTAATTTCTTTGCTGCATCCAAACTCATTTTACCTTCATAAACATAATTAACTACTCCACTTAACATACTAGGTGTAATAAATAATTCATCTATTGATATTTCTAATTTATTTAATGTACTAAGAATTGACGTAGTAACAAAATTTACAGTAAGAGAAACATCACTACCCGCATCAATTACTTCTTCAAAATAATCTGAAACACTTCTCTCTTTTGAAAGAACAGTTGCATCATATTCACTCATCCCATACTTTTCCACATACTTTAAATACCTATCTAATTTTAATTCAGGTAAACTTCTTCTTAATTCATATAAGTAATCATCAGTAAGTGGTGTACTTGGAATATTCGGTTCAATAAAATATCTATAGTCAACAGCATCAACTTTTTCTCTCATTGAATAAGTCTTTCCATCTTCTCCAATTCTACGAGTTTCTTGAACTATTCTTTCTCCTCTACTTAATAATTCGCTTTGTCTTTTTATTTCATATTCAATGGCCAAACGAACATTATTAAAAGCATTTATATTTTTCATCTCAACCTTTGTTCCTAATTCATTTGCTCCTTCTTCCATAAGTGAAATATTAACATCACATCTCATTTGACCATAGTTACTTTTCGCCTCACTAACTCCTAAAAACAAGAATACATCTCGCAAATCTTCTAAGAAAGTAACTGCCTCATCTGCACTTTCAATACAAGGTTCAGTAACAATTTCAATTAAAGGTATTCCACTACGATTATAATCAATTAATGAATATTTTGGATAATGCTCAAGACTAGCAGTATCCTCTTCTAAATGCAGTTGATGAATATCTACTCTCTTCATACGCCCCTCAACCATAATATCTAAATATCCATTAATTCCCATTGGTTTAGTAACTTGTGTAATTTGAAATCCCTTAGGTAAATCTGCATAATAATAGTTTTTTCTATCAAAAATAACTTCATCTGGGTTAGTACAATGTAAAGCCATTGCTGTAAGTAAAGCTTTTCTAACTGCTTCCTTATTTGGTACTGGCAAAACTCCTGGTAATCCTAAGTCTACTGTCGCAACATTAGTGTTTACTGCTTCTGTAAAAGTATTAGGGGCACCTGAAAAGTTCTTTGATTTAGTCTCTAACTCACAATGTACTTCTAATCCTATTACTACTTTATACATCAATATCACCTACCTTACTATAAATATCTTTAAGACCTGTAATTTCTTCAATTTTTTGAGCCACATTAAGAACTACATCATCTTCCTTAACTCTACCTGTAATATTCAAACCAACTGGCATTTCATCAATCATTGTATAAGGAATTGTAATTGATGGAAAACCTCCAAAGTTTCCAATAACCATATGGTTTTCAAGTATCAAATATCTATCTGATAACTTTTCGGATGTACTATCAAACTTCTCAGCTGGGCCTCCACTACAAGGAGCAATCATTCCATCATATTCCTTAAATAGTTCATTAATCCTTTCAACAATTAATCTTCTAACTCTCTGTGCATTTAAGAATAATTTTTCTTGATTTTCTTTTTGTAAAATATAACTTCCAAGAACAAAACGTCTTTTAATTAATTCAGAAAATCCCTTTGTTCTAGCATCAAACATTATCTCTTCAACAGTTCCACCATCTCCACAAGGACCAAATTGTATTCCTGTTAAGTTCGAATTGTTACTTGTAGCTTCTGCACAACTAATACACATATAAGTTGGATAGATTGCTTCAAGTAATACCTTATCAACAGAAACTTCATCTACTGTAACTCCAAGTTCACGAACCTTATCAAGCGTCTTATGAAAATTTACTATTGTTGTCTTTAATACTTCATCATCACTATCTTTATAAGTATCCGTTCCACATATTTCTTTTATATAAAATAACTTTTTACCTGCGATATCTCTATCAAGCAACTCTTCATAAGATTTTCCGTTATCATTTAAAGTCGTCATATCATTAATATCTTTTCCCTTTAAAGCATCTGTAACAATTGCTGCATCACGAACATTACGAGTAAACATTGCAACATGATCAAGACTTGATGCAAAAGCAAATAATCCATATCTTGAAATTCTTCCATAAGTTGGTTTAAAACCTACAAGCCCACCATGTGATGCTGGCTTCCTAACTGAATCTCCTGTATCACTTCCAATTGAAAATGGTACAATTCCTAAGGCGACAGCTGAAGCACTACCGGCACTAGATCCTCCAATCATATGCTCCTTATTCCATGGATTTCTAACAACACCAGTATGTCCCGTAGTTCCTGTTCCACCCATAGCTAACTCATCAAGCACCGTCTTACCAACAAGTGTTGCTCCACAACTCTTAAGCTTCTTATATACAGTTGCATCATAAACTGGCACATAGTCCTTCAAAATATTTGAAGAAGCAGTTGTTAAAATTCCACTAGTTGAAAAATTATCTTTTAATGCGTATGGAATTCCACATAGCTTAGAATCTCTTTTCCTTACCTTACATTTATCAAGAATAGTTACAAATGAATTATAATCCTCTTGAAAATAATGTGCCAATCTATTAGCAATTCCAAACAATTCTTCTGCACTAACCTTTTCACTATCTAATTCATTTCTAAGTTCTGTAATACTCTTACCTCTATACATCTTCATCCACCACCTTTGGTATTTTAACTTGATCATTAACTTGATGCTTAGCATTATCTAATACTTCTCCTGTTGTTAAATAATCACCTATTTCATCTTCCCTTAAACTTGCATCTGTATTTGGAAATGGAAATGTCATTGGCTCTACTTTCTCAATATTTGGAATTTTACCAATTAAATCCATTTGTTTCAATATAACTTCAAATTCATCTTGTAAAGTAATATATTCTTCATCATTCATATCAAACATCAATTTATTTGCATAACTTTTTAATTTTTCTTTTTCTATCATAAAATCATCTCCTTTATTTAAAAAACAAAAATACTAGTCTACGTCCTCTATTAAAAATAGAAGGGACGAAAACTAGTATTCCGCGGTACCACCCTTTTTACTGTCAACAACAGTCACTCTTCGGCTCCAACAAACCATAGTGCTTCTAACGGTGCACATACCGACTTATTCTACTATAATTCTTTAAGTACTCAAGAGTGTTATTCGAAAAAAGTCATTACCAAGTTCCACCAAACCTCAGCTCTCTATAAAAGTTGCTTTAATCTACTTGTCTCTTTCATCGATTTCGTTACTAATTTTACACTATTTTTCTTAATTTGTCAAATATGTGTAATTAAAAACAAATAAAATCAATAATATGATAAAATATATTTTAGAAAATGGAGAGTGATTTTAATGGCAGTAGAAATATATCAAGGTGTACATGTTACAGCTGAATCAGCAACAAACTATATTGATGTAGGAGCTATTTCAACAGGTTGTGAACAATTAATGCAAGCAGCCGAACAATATTCAAGTGTAGGATCAAATTTATCAGGAGCAGCCGCAGGACTATCAGAAGATACCTTATCAGTAAATGGAGCTACAATGCAAGCATCTGTTGAAGAATGTGGAAGTCAAATAAGTTCAATAAATGGAAAAATATCAAATTATGCGTCTTCTATAATGGATGCAACACTAAGAGCCTTAGACAAAAAACAATTAGAATTAAATCAAAAAGCTGAAGCAGAAGATAAAGCGATTATCGCCGAATTAGAAGCTCAACAAGCGCAGAATTAAGGAGGTGCCTATGGGACTATTTAAAACATCAGTAATTTATAATCCAGGACAAGTACAAGCAGCAATTGAAGAAATTAATAATATAAGAAACAGTCTAAATGAAGCAAAAGGAAGTTTATATAGTGGTCTTTCAATGATTCAAGGAGCCACTGGCTTTGATTTAGTAGAAGCAGAAGGTGTCAGTATTGACACAGGGATTGCTGATTCCCTAACTTCAGAATGCATAAATAGTATTGACACAATCGTAAACTCTATAAACGAGAAAACAATGGAAATTCAAGCCTATAATGATGCTGAAGGTTTAAATAAATATTGGATATTTGCAAACATTAAATTCAAAGATATCAGAACTGACTTAGATAAAAAAATTAACGAATTACTAACAACAGGTGCAGCTGCTACTGGTTCTTTTGAAAGTGAAGCAGATAAAATTTTAAAAACTTCAAAGAAAAAATCAGGTGTTCTTGACTTCTTCAAATCCCTTGCTAGTGATACAGGAGCAGTCATTTGTAAAGGAGCATCAAAAGCACTTGATATTCTAAAATCAGCAGGAAGTAGTGTTAAAGGTTGGTTTAAAAATCTATTCACTTCTGATAATCAAACTTCAACTTCTAAAGATAAAAAATCAGAAGAAGTATTAAAATCAGACAACAAAGAGAAGTCAAAAACAAAAGTAGAAACAAAACAAGCAATCAGTCAAAATTCATCTGATCCTACAATTAAAAGTATCAATTCGAAACTATCAAATACACATACAGAAAATAAATCCATCAAATTAGATGAATTAGAACCTAATACAAGAGTTACAAAAGCTATTGACGAATATGCTGACGAAATTAAGAACGCTGATTATGCAACAATTAGTAAAAACTTATTTACAACAACAAAAACAGAAAACATAAATGGTTCTCCTGTTCAAGTAACGCATGTTGTTATAAATGATCCAAGTCAAATTAAGGCAGCACCAGCTAATGGTGGCTACGGAAATGGTTTAGAAAAACCATCAGATGCCGCAAAAAGATTAAATTCTGCAATCTTAGTAAATGGAAGTCACTTTGATTTAAGTGGAGATGGTACCCAAGATTTAAGAGGAGCAAATTATATAGCAATATCAAATGGACAAATAAAAACAGATGGAAATTCTGGTGGACAAGAAATGCTATTAGATAAAAGTGGTAGAATATTTAATTCATATGGTAGAAGTGCCCAAGATTTAGTAAATTCTGGAGTAGATTATTCATTCTCATGCCACAGTACTCAAGTTATAGAAAATGGTGATACAAGCCCTAGTCAACGTGAAGGAAGAGCCTATAAAAGAACCGTTGTCGGCATGAAAGAACCATGTGAATACTACATAACAACTGATCAAACTGGAGGTAATATCCTATCAAATACAGCAAACTATTTACAATCTAAAGGATGTACAAATGCCTATAGCTTGGATCAAGGTGGAAGTGTGGCTTTAGCAAGAAATGATAAATTAATTAACCAAGTAAATAGTAACGAAGGAGAAAGAGCAGTTGCAGATTTCCTATATTTTACAGAATAAAAGAGGTGTTTTATGAACTTTAACTTTGACATACAATTTGATTATAATTCAAAAGTTATTATAACTTATCTAATAATATCTTTAATTGCTTGTCTCTTAAACTATCTAACACGAGGAAAAAGTAACAAATTATTATTTGAAAATTATCGCAGTTCTCCTCTAAACCCTCTAACATACCTTAGAATGTTTACTCATAGTATAGGACATAGAGATTGGGATCACTTAGTTGGTAATTTCTTATACATTCTTTTAATAGGACCAATGATTGAAGAAAAATATGGTAGTATAAATTTACTATTAATGCTTCTAATTACATCATTAATAGTTTCCCTATACAATATAATACTAAATAATTTCTCAATCTGTGGAGCTAGTAGTAATGTATTCATGTTAATCGTTTTAAGTTCTTTCTCTAATCTTACTGAAGGAAAAATTCCAATCACATTAGTTTTAATTTGTTTATTCTATATTATTGATGAAGTGAAAAAAGGACTATTAGAAGGAAATAAAAAAGTCTATCATTCAGGACATTTAATCGGAGCAGTCTGTGGCATAGTCTTTGGATTCATTACTATATATTATCCTCAATTACTTACATTATTTTAAAAAAATAGATAATAAAATTAAGAAAATACTCTAATTACTTTGTTAAGTATCTCTAAAACTAAAATCCATCTAGTTAGATGGATTTTTTAAATAATCTCATAAAATATAATAATTTTAATTTTTATTAAAAATATGATAAAATATCTAAAGGAAGTGATATACATGAAAAAAACTATTTTAACAGGACTACGACCTACTGGCAATCTTCATTTAGGTCATTACTTTGGAGCTGGTCAAAATTATTTAAAAATGCAAGAAGATTATGACTTTTATTTAGAGATAGCCGATGTGCAAGCACTAACTGATAATTTCGATAATCCCGAAAAGGTAAGAACTAATGTCTATGAAATTACAAAAGATTTACTCGCAATAGGCTTAGAGCCAAATAAAGTTCATTTTTTTATTCAATCAAAAATACCCGAAATAGCTGAATTAACAGTTTTTTATGGTAACTTAGTAACCGTTTCAAGACTTCAAAGAAATCCAACAGTAAAAACTGAAATAGCTCAGAAAAAAGAATTATTTGGAAATGATGGTGAAAGTATAACTTATGGTTTCTTAGGCTATCCCGTATCACAAGCTGCTGATATAACTGTATTCGGTGGTGAATTAGTTCCTGTTGGAGATGATCAACTACCTCTTATAGAACAGTGTCGCGAAATAGTTAGAAAATTCAATTCAATTTATGGAGAAATATTAAAAGAACCACAACAAGTCTTAAGTACCACAACAAGAGTTAAAGGTCTAGATGGAAATGATAAAATGGGTAAAAGCCTTGGAAATGCTATTTACTTAGTTGATGATGAAGAAACAATCAAAAAGAAAATCATGGGAGCTTTAACTGACACTAATAAAATTAAAAAAGATGACCCTGCAGACCCAGATAAATGTATGGTTTACTACTATCACAAATTAGTAAACTCCAACGAAAATATAAATAAAGTTTGTACAGAATGTCAAAAAGGAACTCGTGGTTGTGTCGATTGTAAAAAAGAACTTATTGAAGCTATGAATAATTTCTTAAAACCAATTCAAGAGCGTAGAAAACACTATGAAGATAATCCAGAACTTGTAAAAGAAATTCTTGAAAAAGGAACACAAGAAGCCAGATTAAAAGCTCAAAGTACAATGAAAAATGTAAAAGAAGCTATGAAAATAGATTATTAATCTACTAGCTTCTTTTTTTTACAAAAAAGACTTAGAAATCTAAGTCAATCTAATAATATCGTATAACTTATGATACTTAGAACTAAAATTATTCTTAATATCATTCATTAAAAACTTATACTTTTCATGAATACTTTTATCGTCATCATACAACTCTTCATATAAATATCTAATCTCATCATAATTCTTATTACTATATAAACTTTTCAACTCTAAAAGTAAATTGTTTTTAATAATTCTCTCTTCCCTAGTCAAAAAATCATATTCAGAATAACGCACCATAATTTCATATTCAAGTTTTTCTTCAGAAAACTCTAAACATTCCTCAATGACAGAATCTTCTTCATCTAAAAGTAAGGAACTACTTCTAATAACCTCCCCACTATCATTAAATTCTAACGCTAACACCTTACTCAAATCAGTAACTAAAACCACATATTTTAATACCTTTCCATTCTCAAGTAATGTTTTATTTTCTACGCTGTTTAGTAATTTTTCACTAACTTTTATTTTATTATTAATAATATCACACATTTGAAATTTATTAATTCTAATTATAGGAATCTTATCGACATTAATTATATCATCTTTCTTCATCCATTCATAAAAATCAAAACAACGAAAACAATCACAAAAATTAAGCATTAAATCATAAATATAGTTCATTTAATTCTCCTTTTTCTAAATATTAGTAACATCATCACAAAACCTACAAAGAAACTTAAACTTTCATAATTACTAAAAATAAATTCTAAATATTCATAAATATTATATCCAAATGTAAATAAATTTATGTATATAATTATAAAAGTTAATCCAAAAATCATTAAGAAAAAACTAATTAAAAACAAAAATATCTTCATATAAAAATATATTTATTAAACCAAAAAAAAGAACTAATTAAGCTCTTTTTTATCATCCATATCTACCATTTCTACTTTATTAATAGATTCAAATTTCTTAGATATTTTCTCTGTTGTGATAGAAACACTTTCTACATCTTTATTAACTGTCTGAATACTCTTCGCAAGTTTATTCCAACGCTCTCTATATCTTGCAAATTCAAGTCCCAATTTATTCAATTCTTCGTGAACAATTGAACTATACTTATCTCTTTCTAAATTCTTTATAATCATCTCAATTACTGTCAAAGTAGAAATTAATGTTGTAGGACTAGTAATCCAAACTCTTTTTTTATAAGCATAATTTATAATATCAGAGTGATAAGCATTAAGTTCCGCAAAAATAGCTTCTGCTGGTAAAAATAAAATCGCTTGATCAGTTGTTTCTCCAGGAATTATATATTTACTACTAATCGCATCTATATGTTTCTTCATATCCATTCTAAACATCTTTTCATAATTATTACGCATTTCTTGAGATATCTTTCTATCAACCATCATTTGATAATGCTCCAAAGGAAACTTCGAATCAATACAAATAGTACCAAGTGGTTCTGGTGCAAACAAAACAGAATCTGCAATCACACCTGTTGAAAAGGTATATTGTAATCTGAAAATTTTATCATTCTTTTCTCCAAAAACACTAGTTAAAATATGTTTTAAGTTTACCTCTCCATAAATTCCTCTAGTCTTTTTATCTGTTAAAATACTTTGTAAGCTAACAATATCAGTAGATAAATTTTCTATTTTCTTTTGTGCTTCATCTATCTTAGAAAGTCTCTCAATAACACTCATAAAAGTTTTATTAGTCTTTTCGAAATTCTGATCAAGTCTTTCGTTAACTTTCTCATTAATCATTAATAACCTCTTCTCTACTTGTGTATTAAGTTTAGAAAAATCTTCATTCATATTACGACCTAAATCAACTTTAAAATCACCAAGTTCCTTCATCATATTTACTTCAAGTTTACCAAGTCTTTCCGTAATATTAGATTCATTTATATTCTTAAATAAAGAAATAATCACTAAAACAATTAAAATCACCAATAATAAAATAATAATATAATCCATAATCACAACACCTTTTATTCTATATTCATCTTACGACTAACAATTTTTGAAATAACGTAAGCAATCCCTAAAGCTACAATAATATATATAATTGAGCTAAAATCAGTTAAACTCTCAATAAAACTTTTACCAATATATCCCCAAAAAATAACAGTAAATACTTTTCCAATTAATAATGCCGAAATAAACTTCTCTTTAGAAACTCCTGCCAATCCACTTAAAATATTAACTAAAAATGATGGAGTAAAAGGAAGAGTAATAATTAAAACTAATTCCGAGAAACCAATAGTTTTAAACTTAACAATACTATTTTTAATTGTTTTTCTAGTTTTATTTTTTAATATCTTACTTATAAATTTCTCTTCTAAAAAAGAAAACAACATATAGCAACATAAACTTCCTAAACAAGTTGCTATCCAAGAAATTAATATTCCTACAAATACTCCAAAAGCATTAACATTCAATGCTACAAATACACTTAAAGGTAACGCTGGTATAAAACATTCAATAAATACTAGAAAAAAGCCAAATGGTAATCCACCAGTTGCTATAAATTTAGTACTATATTCTACTATAAAATTTATTATCTCCAAGTATATCACCTTCATAAATTATTATATTATAATTTTATTTGCTTAACAAGTAATTATGATAACCACCATCTATGTTTACAGTGTCATAGCCTCTACTATTTAATTTATTAACTAATTGCTCACTTCTATTCCCATAATCGCAATAAAGATAATATCTAGTATTCTTATCTAAATAATTAGCTGTATTAAATAACAAATCATATTCATCAATATTTATTGCCTGAGGAATATGTCCCATAACATAACTATTTCTATTTCTAATATCTATTATATTAATATTATTCATTTTTAATAAATCATTTATACTAATACTATTCATAATATCACCTCCATAGTAATAGATGCAAAAAAAAGAATCTATTTTATAATAGATTCCTATTTTATTTTATATGGTTTTTGTTCTGTACCGTTACCACTCTTATATAATACTTTACTATTTAAGTAGATAACTGGTCTAACACCATTATAATTACTAGCTATTTGTCTTTCAAGAGAACCCGTACCTTGAACAGCATACACATTTGAACTGTCATCTTTATCTCCTGTTGCTAACCACCAAGATTTACCCTTCTTAACTAAATAATTATAATTTTGGCAAGATTTACTACTTGCATTTACACAATTAGGATCAACACTTGCATATAAGTAATCAGACAATGTTAATAATCCATATTTTTGATTTTGTAATACTTCTGCACACTCTTCTGAATTATCTTTAGTTTCACTACCAACACTTCTCCTACCTGTACACAAATTATATGAAACTAACTTAGCTTTATCTTTCTTTGTAAGAAGAACTTCACCATTATCTTCTGATGGGTTTTCATAGATTTGGTCTAAATACTCCTTCATCCTGCTTGCACTATAGCTATTAAAGCCAGAAGCAAAATGATTTGTCTCATTATATCTATTATCCCATGGCTGATCATATTGAACGCCTTCTTCACTAATCAACACTATATTATTATTAGAAGTAACCTTAACAATTCTCCATAAATTATCTCCTAATTTAACATAGTTATTTACTTTTTCACCACGAAATACATAAGCTCCATTAGTAGCATATAATCCATACCCAGAAGTAACTAAGTTATCATCTTTTGTAATTCTTTTATATAATTCTTCAGTTATATATTCCTCTCCACAATTAAGATATGGTGTATATAAATATTCATTACCCGACTTCTCTACTTGGACAGTAGCTGTACAAGATACTCCTTCTTTCGTATATTCAGATAAATCTTTCATTCTTTCAGCAACTATTAAATTACTAGAATCAATTTCAACTATATTTCCTTCTTCAGTTGGTAAACTATCAGGATTATCTTTAAAATATGAAATAGCTGCATCTTTCAATACTTTTTCAATTTCTGTATACGAATAAGTACCACCATTAAATATTGAAATTATGTATAAAACAACAAGTAAAATAACCATTCCCCCAACAATTATTCCCATCATTTTAAACATTCTTTTACGAGCAACATCAGAATTTTTTCTCTCTTCTACTTCCTCTTCTAATTCAATATCTTCTTCCTCTTCAATTACTTCTTCTTTTTTTGGTTTCTTTACCATATTAAAATTTGAATTCATATTTTAACATCCTTTCTAATTATCAAAGAAATCATCAAAAAAATCATCATCATCACTATCATCATCTAAACTAAGGTTTGGTAAAGGAGTAGTTTTAGGTTGTTCAGTACTACTGCTTTCTGCTTTCTTGACATCTTTTTCTTCATAAATACTATTAATACTATTGATTGGTTTTGCATCATTCGGAAGAACTTTTTCTTCTACTACTTTCTCTTTTGCTGCTTCAGCCTCTTTTTGACGTTTCTCTTCTTCTTCTAATTCAGCAATTTTAGCATCTATTTTCTTAACAAGTTCATCAACATCAAATCCTAAATCATCATCACTCTCAGGCTTTTTAGGGGGCTGAGAAGTCTCTTTTTTAGGAGGAAAAGTCGGACCAAATGGATTAAACATATCTCCACCAGATTCCATCTGCTTTTTAAATGTTTCAAAATCCGGAATATTTGGTAATTTTTTATCATCATCATTTGCCTTTGTTTTATCAGGTGCATTTCTCGTCAAGAAATCTGGAATGTTTGACTCCAAATTCCTTTTTTCTCTTGCGGCCTGTAACTCTGGCGGTAACTGATCAGCCATTGGATTAGGTCTTGGAAAACCCGGCATACCCGGCATACCCAGCATACCAGGCATACCAGACATTCCAGGCATACCAGGTAATCCTCCATTTGCCTTATCTTTTTCATCAGCCGAATTCATCATTTCTAGTAATTTCTTTTTCTTTTGCGCTTTAACATATTCTTTTATATCAAATGTATGTAACTCTTCCTTCTCACGAGTTGGATAAGTCGCAGCAGGATAAGTCTTACCCCAATTTAACTTAAAGTATGGAGTAAATTTCGTTTTAAACGGTTGCTTACGCATTCTAAGAATTATAACTTCAAATTGTTTCATTCTTTGTAAGTCAGAAACAGTAACTAAAGGTGTAGATGCAGTCTTATCATCTTTTTTAGATTTAACTTCACCACACATTTTAGAAATTTCTTCCAAAGCCTTTAACTCAGTAGTAATCAAATAAATAATATTACCACAGTTACCACGAATAGTTTCAGCATCCTCTTTACCATATACTGAATCAAGCTGAGCAAAGTTCTGAATAATCATTGTAAACCTTATTTGTCTTGAACGAGCTGCAGTAATCATTGTCGTAACATCTTTTAAAGGCGGCATGTTTGCAAACTCATCAAGTAAGAAGTTTGTTCTAACAGGAAGTTTTCCTCCATGTCTTTGAGCAACACTAATAAGTGTTTCATAAATTTGCTTTAATAAAATAGTAACAAGTGAGTGGTATGTTTTCTTTTCATCTTGAATAACTATAAATACTGCAGTTGGTTTCTCACCAATACTTTCAAGATCAATATCACTATGAGACAACATCTCAGATAAATTTTCACGAGAAGCAAACAATTTAACCTTTTGTTTGAAAACTGATAAGATACTACCCTTTGTCTCACTAGGAGCCATAATTGTACTTGAAGCATTAATTGAAGCTGGACTAGATGGATCCTTGGCCGCAAAATATTCTTTAATATAAGTTGATCCACCGAATTTTTCTTCACCGATTGTTGTCGCTAAAGAAATACTATTAATATTAATTTCTTCTGGTTTAGCATCTTCAAATAATCCTAAAGCAACTCCTGAGAAATAATCTGCTGAAGTCTTCTCCCAGAATGGATCAGCATTCTTATTAGAAGAATCATACAAAATATTAAGTGCAAGGTCATCAAGTAACTCAATTGCCTTATCCTGATTACCAGATTTGTAAATTTCATACGGTAATGTCATTGGGTTCCAAGCATTACCATTTTGTGGGTCACGGAAATTTAAAAGTAATATTTGGTATCCTCTATCTCTAAGCATATTACTTGTCTTCTCATAAATTTCACCTTTAGGATCGGTAATAATCATTGACTCTTTTGCCTTAGCTAAACTATGAACTAGTGGTAAAATAACTGTTTGTGTCTTACCAGAACCAGTAGCACCAATAACTAATGAATGGTACTCACTATTATCAACCCACATTTCTTCGTCTGTTAATACTAGTGGAACTCCTGAAGCTTTAGAATTAGCTTGTCTAATGCCAACCATCTCTAACTCTTCCTTAATTTCTTTTTCTTTAGCCCATCTAGAATATCCTTTATCTTTTTTATCTGTTGTAATTCCAATACCCTTTTCTCTTTCAAAAAACATTGAACTAACACTAGCAAACATTCCCAACAAAAACAAAAAATACAAAAATAATGTTGAAAATATATAATCTGGTCCAAATGCTGGAAAAGGATTTAATCCTGCTAAGTGTCCCTCAGCAGCAAAAGTATGTAAATTAACTACTCCAATTGAAACTACGTAAAGTAAAAATAACGCAAACAATCCAAATATTAATAAATCTTCAGGATCTGCTCTAAACTTTAATTTCATACCACTACTTCCTTTCTCCCTATATTATAACTTAACTTTTAAAAACTGTCATTAATTATTGATTAGAAATTACTATTTCAAAAGCATCATTATCTTTATTAAATTTATAAAGCATATCTACCTGTGTAGACGTACTATACCCCGCACAACTTAAAATCACTTCATATTTTTTGTCATTGTCGGCATCCAAAAATGTTGTAAAGAATGGCTTACATCCATTAAAAGAACGATTCTCACTAATATCATTATAAAGATAATAAATTTTTTCATTTTTTACCATAAACACTATCGAAAAAATCATCTCAGGATCGAAGTCCATCGGAAAAGCATTACTTATTAAGTAAAAATCCTCTGCTACTCCATCATCATCGAAATCAACACTTCTTTTATAAGCAGCTGTAAACTGACTGGATAAACTCAAATTATTTTCTTCTAAAACAGAATCAACATAAGTCCTATCATCTATTTCCTCATCTTCTGTTTTCATAATAGCCATATCAAAATTTGCTTGATAAGCTAGCAAGTTTCCATCCAACATAACAGCATTTTTCTTAGAATCAAAGGCATACCATTTATCATCATGCCATAATGAATACTTACCAAACTTTTCATTATTTAAATAAACATTGTATTCTTTCCAATTTAATTTATCAATAGAACCTCTGCTAGTAATATTAAGCCATCTACGCTTATCATAATTCCAAATTGTATTCTCACCTACAATAATCGTCGTATTATTTTTCGATGACTTAATATTATTTATTCCAAAAACAACAAACATTACTACAAAGAAAGCTACTAAAATTATTAATAATGTAATATATACCTTTTTATCTCTCATATTTTCTCCTAACTAACTTTATAATACGCTAAAGTTGAAGTATTAGCCCAATTGTATTGTCCCCACATATCTGTTGAAGAACTACCAGGATCCATCATATTTACTGTATTTCCTGATACAGAATCAATTGCTACCCAGTGTTGCCCTGTATTTCCTTTTACTTCAGCAACTACATAAACACCCTGTTGACTAGTTAATTCCTTTATCTTAGAAAGTTTTTGCTCTCTTGACATACCAGCAACAGATATTTGACCCTGATATTTGAACGATGGTGCTGCTTGCGTTGCAACTCCCCAAACAAAGTTTCCTCCACTTACAAAACCACCATGACTATTTAAAAATTCAACAAATGTTCCTGGATTAAAATCACTAATATTTGTCTGAACTCCACTTTTTGCAATCAACATTGAAACAGAAGTAACTAAACATCCAATTTGCTTAATAGTTTTTCCACTACCACCTAACTGGACATCAACCCATGGACCTTCATACTGTTTCCATCCTGCAAAATCACCTGATGAAACTCCACAGTTTGCAGAAGAACCACCACTATTACAACTAGCCTGTTGAATATCACTAGCACCATAATTACGATTTCCTTGGTTATAATGTTGCAATAAAATTTGCTTATAATTTAAACCTTGATTAGCAAGGGTAGCAAATCTATTTTGATCAGAAGCAAGAAAGCCTGCTGATATAACATAGCCACGTGAATTAACTAATACTTCACCCTGAGTTTCTGCAGCCGCTTTTCTAATCGCATGATTCTCAGGTAAAGGATCTCTTGTTCGGATAGCGCCAGGGACTTTACCACTTCTAACTATACCACCTTGACCGTCTCCACCACCCATATAAGAGCAACCCTCATCAATATTACAAAAGACTTGATCAGCAACACAAGAAGAAATTTGTAAAATCCATTGTCCATTTTCTTCTTCAAGTTTTTTTCCTAAAGCATTTCCCATTGATGTTGGTCTCGCTAAAGCAAAGCTTCTTGCCGCAACCATTTGAGCCTTAAGAACTTCCATATGAGCACCATCACCAACTTCTGCATATGCAACACCCGCAACATAATCTTCAAAACCTACTAAATCTTGATCAATTGCCTTTCCATACGTACCATTTCCATAAGGACTACCACATTCCATCAATCTAACTTTTAAATCTTTAATTTGCAAGCTCTTCGCAACATCTCCACGACCTTCAATATGAAATCCTTTTATATCATAAGCACAACTTCCAATAGAAGCACAAGAAGAACTGTCAGTATCTTTACCAATCAAATTATAGTATCTCTCAATATAGTCAAACACATCATCAGCCATTTGTTCTCGTTCACCATCTAAACTATTTGGCAAATACTCTGGTATTATTTCTGAAATTAAGTTATTTCTAAATGTCTCTTCATTATACGAATTACCATCAAACATAGCATCAGCAATATTCATAATTACCATTTCATTCATATCTTTATACTCTAAATCAGCACCATTAGTCGTTAAAACATGATAAACTGCAACAACTTTCAAAGGATCCAAAGTTCTTCCCGTTGCTTGATAAACTAATTTAACATTATTGATGTTATCATAAAACTCTTGTTGTTCTTTACTAGAAGCTTCAAAGAATAAACCACCAGTCTCTTCACCTGTTGTTTGACTTATTCCAAATGCATCTTCATATTCTGAAAATAAACCAGTAACTCCAGCAATTACAACAAACAAAAATAAAATGATAAGCAAAATTGGTAAAAATATTAAAACAACAATCTTTATTAACATACTAATAGCAAATTTACCACTAGCAGTCGATTTATCATCACTATTATCATCATCTTTTTTCTTGTCATTTCCTCCAAGAAAAGATGGTTTAGATGGCATAGGAAGACCAGCTAACTTTGGTTTACTTTCACTACCACTATCTTCAGCAGAAGAAGAATGCGAAGAAGGAAGAGAAACATTTTTTTCTCCTCCTACCGCTCCTTTATTAATAGAACTAGGAACACCACCTGCTCCCTTTCCTCCACCTACAGCATCAATACCTTTATCAGCTGCATCTAAAGCCCCAGTTTTATTCATTTTATCGGCAGCTCTACCTATTCCAGGCATTTTATTAAGAGTCTTAGCACCCTTATTAAGAATTTTTTGACCTGCTTTCGTATTTGATACAGCATCAACAGCTTTTGCTCCAAGAGGGCCACCAAAATAGGCTCCCGCTCCCTTAGCTGCAGTTTTTAAAGCCTTTTTACTGGCTTCTTCTCTATCCTTTTTCTTTTGGGATGCAGAATCTATTGAACCATTACCATCATTACCATTACCACCATTATTACTACTTACAGCAACACTGTTATCAGTAATCATATTCTTATCATTATGCAATTTATTCCCTTGTTGTCTACGACTTTGATATGGCATCTACATCACCTTACTTCTTTTTTATATTTTAGAAACCTCCACCAGCTCCAAAAGAATCTAATTCTTCTTGAGTAACTGCAATATTAATTCTCATACGCCTATTACCACAAACAAACAAAGCTTCACCTTGAGAATAACGCTTTATACTCTCTTTTTCACTCTCATTTAAATCTATAAGTAAAGCCAAATCTTCAACAGCTTGTTTTCTTAAACCCATAACTAAATAGTATGAAGAGTTATCAAAAATTGCCTTACCTTGAGTAATTACTGCTGGATCAGAGAAATCACTAGGTTGTTGTGTAATAATAACAGTTCCTGTATTATACTTACGAGCACGTCTTTGTACCTGTGCCAAGAAATCAGCACCCAAAGCATTGTTATCACCTAACAAGACATGTGCCTCGTCAACCATCAACACAGTATCTACATTAAAATCTAGGCAAAGACCCCAAGCATATTTCAATACATTAAAGAATAATGCATTTTTAACCGTAGAATCACTATTCATTAACTCTTTAATATTAAATACCATGAAATCACTATCTTTTCTGATAGTCGTATGTCCATCGAAATAGAACTTCAATTCTTTAACAATCGGTCTAACCTTTAACTCAAGTCTTTCCATAATATCACGTTCTTGTGTCTGATCAGTCATTGACATAAGTCTACCCTTAATAGTAGCGTACACATCACTAAAAGTTGGATAATCAGCTGAAGTATATCTTGAGAAATCAGCATTAAAATCTATTCCAAAACGCTTATAAGTATCCTGAACTATTTCAGAAAACATCGTTAAAACATCCTCTTCAATAGAAGGATCATAATATTTCATAAACGCTTTTAAAAATTGCAATGTTCTAGTTAATACTGTATAACCAAGTCCCTGTTTAATCTCTTCTTCATCAGCATCTATAACTATTTCAAGCGGATTAATAAGACCAAATTCTCCACCCTTACCAATATCTACAGTATCTCCACCATAAGTACGAGTAATTTCTCTAAACTCATCTTCTGGATCGATTATAACAATTTGACATCCATTTCTAATATGTGTTCTAAGCATCAATTTAGCTGCAGTTGACTTACCTGAACCAGATGTACCAAGAATTATCATATTAGCATTATTTCTATTATTTTCTTTACGAATCTTATACAAAAATTGGTTAAATAAAATTACTCCTCCAGAGAAATCAACTCCAAGTAATGTTGAAAGTCCTGGGTCTTTTATACTATCAAATATAAATGGATACATTGCAGAAATTGTAACTGATGGAATTGGTGTACCAATTCTTTGTTCAACATCAGTTGGAGGAAAAACTGGTATTATGGATTTTAATACTTTTTCCTGCTCAAAACGTAATGCAATTGCTTTTAGTTCCATAGAATCCAAATAATTTTTAACATTAAGTTTCTTTAACTCTAATTCTTCTTTAGTATCAGCTGTAATCATAATATGCATTTGAAAATCAAAAATACGTGCCTGACTACCAGCAAGCATTGAAGTAAAATACTCCAAACTCTCAGCATCTTGTCTTATTCTTTCACGCACCGTTTGATCTCTTTCATCTTGATACTTTTGTTTTAAATCAGCTACTTGCTTATTAAGCATCTTAGCCATTTCTTGAAAAGGAACTGGTATATGCTTAACAACAACTTTTATACCAGACATGTTAGTTAAGCTAGCCAAATAACCTGGCATTATATATTTTGGATATGACACAACTGTCAAAATAGTTGCATACTTATCACTTATAATAAAATCACTAGGATTAAAGTGTAATCCCTTTGGTGCTAATTGACTTCTTAAACCTATACTCATACTGGCATCACCGTTCCAAACTCTGTAGTATTACCTCCATTTAGGAAGTTTTCAAGTACTAATCTTAAATCTGAATTACTAATCAATGATGCATTTAAACCACAAGTAGCCAAACCATTAATCATTTGACGTACTCGCTTCATAAGTAAATCAGCATCTTTTGATTTAAACATAAAATAATATTCTGTATCAACAACATTATTCGATATAAATGTTTCTCCTTTTTGAATATCTTGCATAATAAGTTTTCTGACAGCAGGAGCATGTGTTTCATTTAAAAGTAGTTGCATCTGAGACATATAAACAGAGATATCTACTGGTCTATCAGCAACAACTAACCAAAATTCGTAATCAATTGTATTATAAAAATTTCTAAGACCAAGTAATATATTATTTTGTAAATCTGGATCTAAAATAAAGATGTTACGAGGTGAAATCTTTACCCCACTCACTTTATAATTATCACTTGTAATTATCATATTATTTTGAATTGCCCTAACAGGCAACCAATCTTCGGTAAAACCACTACTTTTTACTTTTTTTGATGACACCTTTATAACACCAACCTTTCCATCTATAAGTCTGACGATTAGTAAGAAACTCATACATTTCTACTACAATATTTAACATATTATGATAATAAGGAACTGGCATTACTAGAAAACCAGTAATAAATGCCGGACTTAATACCAAAATAGTAACAGCAGTATTATTTAGAGGAAGGAATGCAAGTAAAATAATTGTAACTAATATTCCTCCTCCAAATAACCACAAATCGAAAGGCCTAAATAAGCCCAAAATTAATTGTCCTCTCTTTGTATTTGCAGGAATTAAATAATTCACTTATACCACACTCCTTTATTCTATTTTTTACTCTGTTGATCATTAGCACGACGCATAATATCTCGCATATTCGTTTCAGCAGTTGTTGCCTTGCCCTTAACTTCGCCCATAGCTTTTTTAGTTGTAGCGTAATTACCATCAAATGTTGCATTACTTGCATTAGAAGCAGCTTGTCGAGCATTCAAGTAAGAATCCCATGCTGTACCATTATCACTTCTAAATGTAGTATCTGTCATTAATCGAGAAGCATAAGATTCTGCCTGACTAGACTTAATGTCATTCATTGTATTAACATCAAATGCATCTGTTGATAATCCTGTATAACTATGAACTCCATCATTATAATCGAATGTTGCAGCACCAGAACTTCTAGCACGTTCAACAGCAGCCTGTAACTTATTGTAATTATATAAATTTCCACTTCCAGTTTTATCTCTACCATAGAAGTCCGTTTTCTTCAATGCTTCATCTTCTAATGTAGTCTTATAATCTTTAAAAGCTTTAAATGCATCTTGATTGTATTTAAGCTCTTTATTTCCTTGTTCAGCCAATCCACGACCAGTAAAAAATCCATAACCAGTACTAGCAATTCTACCAGGTAAGGTAGAATGTGAAGCACGCATAGCATTTCTTTGATTTTGTGCCTTCATAACACTTGCAGCATTAGCATCCTTACCCATCAATGCCTTAGCTCCAACATATCCTCCACCTATAGCACTAGCTAAAGCAGAACCAGCATTTCTAACATAATTCAATCCTGGCGTACCAGAATGTAACTCTTTATTTTCTTCACTAGCAGCACGCCAACCAGTAGCGGCAGAACCAATTATACCAGCTCCAGCTGCCCCAACAGCTGCAAGTTCTCCAATTCCACTGAAGAACTTACCGCCTTCATCTTTAATACCAAGAACTTGTTTAATAAACTTAGGTGCTTGTTTAGCAAAGACAAATAATCCAACTAAAATTAAGATAAAAGACAAAGTTCCAAGAAGTCCTGATCCATTATTAATATAAATGCCATTTACTATCATATCTTGTACTAAGAATAAAACAAAATATACAGTTGCTAATCTTATAAATAAATCTAAATAAGTAGAAGTTAGTGTTTTAACCCATGAATTAAATGAATTATCTTTACTTCCCTTAGGATCCATATAAGAAATAATTGGTATAGGAGCAATAAGTCTGAGTACTGATAATTTAACAGCACGAACTGCTACCTCAATAGTAAAATTCAAAAGAATAAAAACAAAGATAAATGCAACTATTGCAGAAATAAGTGGCATGTAAGCAAATACATAGTAAGTCTTACCTGTAAGCTTCTTATAGTTTTCTTTCAATGAATTCCAAAGACCACCAGAATGTTCATACTCACAAGTTGCATTAACCATCGCAATAATCTCTCCTGGATCTGCATCCAACCTTGTATATGCCTTCATAACCTCATCATCTATATCCTTACACACACGATTGTCATTTACTGTTGCTGGATCAGTACCAGGCGGTGTATTTCTTTCACCAGACGGTATAAGATTAATTCTATAAAAACCTTTCAGAACTGTTGAAGTGAAAATTCTAGAAGACCTGGCCAAACTAGTATCGTCAGCCTCCAAATCAGAAGAAGTAAATGACTCAGCAGAATCATTAGTTCCCAAAATCAATCTACCTAATGTATTATTTTCCAAAATTCTATGTTGTAATGAATATAAAGCTCCAAATAACAAACCGTTATTATTAAGTTGTCTTTCCCATTCATTCTTTGCCCCTGGGATACTAACAGGAACAAGTACTGTCAAAAGCATTAAAGAAATCGCTACTCTTTTAATCAAGTTTCCTGCACCAGTTTTAGAATCCGTAAAAGTATCTGGATTCATAATTCCTTTAAGAATAGTAACCGCAAGTTGAAACATCATAAAAACTCCAATGATTAATTGGACTCTTTTATAAAAAGCCATAATTGTGCCATTATTAAATAAATCAGCTGAAGCAACATTGAAAAACAACTGATATACCAATCCTAATAACCAATAAGCTGGCCTATCTAACATAGTAAATAAAGTTCTAATAATATCATTTGAGACACTAGCAGCCTCCATATTAGAATCACCCATATTTATTCACCTCTTTATAGCTAATGTAACCCACAAGTAGGATCAGAAGCCATTCCAAATATATCAAGCATTGCCTGTACCAAAGTTGGTATAAAGAACAAACAAGCTGCTAAAATAAGTCTATATATCAGCTTCTTCGAAGCTTTCTTCATAGCATCATCATCATTCTTTACAATAACCTGTACAAAATCAATACTACTTAAAATAGCCACTAATATAGGACCAATTATTTTAATATAATTTAAAGCCTGTTGTAACAACCAAGCAACAGAATCCTCATCATCAGGATCACCTAAAATCGAATTTGCACCATCACAATCTTGTGGTTGATCATAGTCATCCATCCAGTCCTCTATTTCATCAGTACTAGTAATCGGATCTTCCAATATTAAAACACTATTAGAAAAATCTACATTTTTAATACTGATAGCCTCTGTTTTAATTGGAGCAAACAATATCAATGAAACAAATAATGATAATATAATTGATAATTTTTTTTGCATAAGATCACTCCGCTTACATTATAACATAATAAGTATATCAAAATAAAAAAAAAATAGCAATAATTACTATTTTCTTATTTACTTTATCCATTTTTTGCAGCTTGCCAACAATTAGACCAACTAGTAGTATCTCCTTCACCACCAGCAGAAACTAAGTTCATAACTACTCCAACTAACATTGGAACAAAGAAAATTAATGCTGCATAAATCATACGTTTAATAAGTCTACTTTGAGCAGATTTTACTTCTTTTTCATCACTAGCAATAACCGCTTTTCCTAAATCGATTGTACCATAAACTATTAAAGCAACTGGTATAATAACCATAACTAACTTAATAACTGCTACTATTACTTTTACTAGAGGTAACAATCCACCACATGCATCTATTGCTCCAATTTGTATCAAATCTAACATAATAAACCTCTCCTTCATTACCTACATAATACACTATATAGTTATATTTGTCAAATATTAGCGTCTAAACAATCCAAATATTTTATTCGAATTATTATTTTTTGGATTACGATTAAATAACCCTAATTTTGTTAAAAAATCATTAACAATTGCATTACGTTTTCTCTCATCTAAAGGAGGCATATTATAAAAGACTTTAATCGCTGCTTCACTTTCGAAATCAAAAACATCATTGTTTAATAACAAACTCTTATTAAGAATAATTTTCTGACCGCCTAAACGACCAAAACAATTTCTATTCCTACGTATTAGTCTATTTAATTTAAGTGTACTCGGTTCAACCAAATATAAAATATCTCCACAAAAACTATCATCAGTACAATTATTTAAATCAACTAAAATAATTGTTGCAGAACTATATCTTTGCAAAATCGTTCTGATTTCTCCCAACTTAGCAGATACCATCTGCTTATCATTAAAATAAGAAAAATCATTTTTATCTATCTCAATTGCTACTACATTATCTTGACCATAAGAAATTGAAAGCTCCTTTTTCAACATATAAATAAAAGTTGTTGCACCAGCATGCTCAGTAACATTTCTGACTCCTATTATTGTTGTACCATTATCAACTTTAGTAACAACAGTTGCAACAGAAGCTCCCGTCTCCGTTGAATCTTCAATATTAGCCATCTTCCTAATATGCTCTACATCCTTTAAAGTATTAGACTTCTTCAATAAAAATTTAATACCATTTAAATTAGTAGTGAAATTATAAATTCCTATAGCAATTAGATGTGCCAAGAAATTAGAAGTGCATAGTTTACTACCTTCTGGAAGCAAGAAAACTATTTTCTCAGGATCTAATCCTTGAACTAAGACTTCATAAGTTTTTAAATCATCATAATGCTTAAGAGCTGTAACATCAAGAATCATTTTACTATAAAAAAAGCTCTTGAACATTTCTACAATTTCATTTGCATCATATGTTCCAGAAATGCTTTTTATAATATCCACATCTAAATTTGATAATTGTGCTTGCTGCGCATTCGCTACTATTACATTCATTTATTATCAACATCCTTTTTAATATTTAGATTGAAAAGTTTTTGTATCTCCAGATATCTTAAATGCCTTAATACCTAAAAGGTTATCAACAATTGGAATTTCAATATTAATCTTAGTCTCAATCTTATAGTAATAAGCCTGTTTATTATCCGAATAAACATCATCTGCATCAGCAACATTATTTTGTCTAGAAAATTGCTTAAAACAATATAACCCTTTTTCATCCATTTTCAAATCATTACTACATTTAAAACTATCAGGAGCATAACCAATTGAATCAGCATATGATTTAATTTTATTAGAGCATTCACTTTTACATTCACCATTATACTCTTCATAGTATGAAATAATCTTATCCTTCATTCTAAATGCTTTCATATAATTAACGTTAAATGCTAAATAAGCAGAAACAAGGACAATAAAAAATACTATTATAACGAGTACAAATGAACCACCAATCGCATCACGCATATTTCACCATCTACTTTCCAACCTGATGCTCTATTACTCTAGTATCACCAGATATTTGAAAAAAATTAAAACCTAAAACTTTATCAATTAAAGGAAATGTTATATCAACCTGTGTAGTTATTCTATAAGAGGTTGGCCTATTTCCTGAATAATTATCAGTTTTAACCGTCAAAGGTTTATAACAAAATAAATTGTCAATATTATCCAAATTTTCTTTCTCGGAACAATTTAAACTAGTAGGTCTATACCCAATCCTACTAGCTCGTTCCTTTATTCTCGAAATGCAAGCTGTATCTTCACCATCATTAAAACAACCAGAAGCTTCATACTCCTCTACAGTAGAAATAACAATATTCTTCATCTTAAAAGCCTTAGTATATCCAACAATTAATCCAAGAACACCCTCAACAATTAAGAAAAAAGTAACCAATAAAACAATATTCATAATTCCACCATAGGCATCTCTCATTTATATCCTCCTTAAAAACAACAAATACATTGACAAATGATCCAATTTCTAGTTTGGATCATTAGCTGAGATGTTCTCCCACTGAGTATTAAGTGAAGTCTTAATATTAGGCCACATAACCCAGAAGAATCCAATTACTGCTGCAATTGCTATTAATGTAATAACTGTTAAGTTTAATTCACCTGTAGCTGCTTTCATTAATTATCCCCATCCTTTCATAATATTATAAGTTAATTATAACAAAGTTAAATTATTTTAACAATATTTTTTTTACTCTTTTAAAACATCATCATCATTGAAATTAGAATTACCAACATGACACCAATACCAGTAACAACAAGCATTGTCATTGTTTGACTTTCCATATGACCAAGACGTTCCTTATACTTAGTTTCTCTAGCTTTGTTTTGTAAACTTGAAACTGTTTTAGAAAACATCATAAGTCTTTCTTGTTTTCTCTCTTGAGAACCAATTCCTAAACGATATAGTAATCTCATCATTCTCATTGAATCACGAACTGGATAAGTATTAGCAAATTCCATATAAGGATCAACTGATGCATCACCAGCATTGATTCTATCTATCATCCTTCTAAGACCTGGCTTAAATATGTCAGGAGCATCACCAATAGATTTACCAATTGCCACTGGAACAGTATAATGCTGTATCAAAATCTCCAAACTCTTAAGATAATATGGCAACATTACATCAATCTCATGCAAATGTTGTTTATAATATCCCTTCAACTGAAAATAAGGCATTTTAAATATTACAACTGCAACAACTGATGCCAACACTAAATTCAAAAAGAATTGAGAATTAATAATCTCTGCTGAATTACTACTTGTAATAGTTAAAGCCAAAATAATTAAAAAAGTAATAAAAGCATAAGTAACTCTTTTAGAATATAATTGATCAATATCAACATCTTCACCATATCTTGCATATACTAAGAATTGATAATCATCTTCCTTAAATGCCTCCAAGTACTTTTGATTATCAGCAAAAAATTTATCTTTATCAATTGTATTATTATATATCAAGATAAACATTATAATTGCACCTACTACTAAAATCTCCATTACTCAGCACCCACATTCTCGTTATAATATTTTTCTCCCTTTAAAAGGAAATAAGTATTTATAATTAAAACACCATGCATTAAAAATTGAACATACCATCTCTCGAGCAAAACCAAATAAGTTTCTCTACCAAGCAAATATTGAACTAACATTACCATCAAATAAAGAATAATTCCAAATTGTAAAAATGATTTGTGAAAAGATGCTCTTTCAATTCGGTCACGGTAAACACTTTCAACCAACATATCTATATCCAATTGCATATTTTCTAGTGAATCAGCAGAGTTCTGTGCACCTTCTTTAGTAATCTGTAAGAAAAGTTGATGCATATTCTTAACAATATAATATGGATACAATTTACTCATATATTCTAATGCTTCATCAATGGTACCATTATCGTAACTCATATTTATCATTTGCTCAACATCACTTAAAACAGGATCTTCTAAAACTCCAGAATTCTTAACACCTTCTAATGCCTTAACAAAAGATTGTGTAGTTGCGAATTCCATAATTGTATTTGAAGTATATACTTGAACTTGCTCAAATAAAAA
Organism: uncultured bacterium; assembly: GCA_946560065.1. GTDB lineage: Bacteria > Bacillota_I > Bacilli_A > RF39 > UBA660 > UBA3789. The sequence continues at coordinate 44,153 of CAMNUE010000010.1, forward strand.
TTCTGAATAAACTCTCTTACATCTTAAATAAGTAAGATATGGTACAAAAGATACTGCTGCTAAAGCATAAATAATACTAATAATTAAATTATAAAAATATAAATAAGAAACAATACCAGCAAACCCCGCAAAAATGGAAACCTGTAAAATATACTGCTTAGGAGTATATTCCTGTCCTAGTTGCTTAGTCTTCTCACGAACAACTTTAAAAGAATAAGGAGCAAATTTATCATAAACACCTTGTGCTTGAGTCAGAACATATTTACCAACATTTTCACCTTTGTAATTTCTATATAAATAAATAGCAACTACAAAAGCGATAATAATAATTAACTCTGTAAAATACATAAACATTCACTCCTTTCTACTCTTCTAACTTAGTAATAATAGGAACAGTAGGCTCAACAACTGATTGAGCATTAATAACTGGTTGACTAATCACCTCTTGTTGCTGAGGAACAACTGCCTGAACAACAGGAGTTGCAGCCAATTGAACATTATTTGTTCCAGCCTGAATAGTTGGGATACTCATCTCCTGCCCATTAACCATCTCAGCACTTGAATTAGCTGAAGTAGCATCAACAACAGGAACAGCATTAGTAGTTGCTGACTCCTCAACTACAGGAGTAATAGAAACATTAGCAATAACCTCATTTTGAACATTAGAATCTGGAACTTGACCTGTAAGCTCATTTCCTAGCTGAACAGAAGCAACTTGAGCATTACCACCACTATCATTATTAGCATCTGAACTATCATTATTAGCACCTGAACTATCATTATCAGTAGTATCACCAATATTATCGTCATACTGAGTTTCAGTAAGTGGCAATTCACGAGGTAAATCCTTTATTATATCTTCAACCTCTATGTTTTGATTTTCCAAATACTCGACTAAATGATCACTAGGTCTACACATCATAGGCTTACCGAAAATCTTTTGATAAATAATTCTCGACTTAGGTTCATTATTATCGTCAACATAAAATTCAGCAACTTCATCAAGTTCACGATGGAATTTACCATACTGCTTACTATAAAAAGCTTTAATATGTACTCCAAGTTGAATATAACGATAAATAGTTGTCAAGAATTGATGTACATCCAAATCTGTTTCCATCAACGAATATAAACGATACGGAATAGCAGATGCCTTATCAGCATGGATAGTTGACAAAATATTGTGACCTGATGAAATAGAGTTACGAACCGCCGAAACAGCCTCAGCACTACGAACCTCTGAAAGCAAAATCCATTTCGGATTCTGACGCATACAAGTAACCAAAACATCAGAGTAACTTGCAACATTATTAGTCTTCATTGAAACAATATCTCTCTGCGGAAAAATTTTATCTAAGTGAAGCTCCAAAGTATCTTCAATAGTAATAATTTTCTCATTAGTTTTAGTATGACTAGCCAAATACTTAACAAACTCAGTTTTACCAGAACCAGTTTCTCCAGCAACCATTATATTACAATGTCCCTCAACACATTTAATTAAAAAGTCATGTATTGCAGGTGTAAAATAATCTTCCTCAATAAGCTTCTCTTTTTCAAGTCTTATCTTAGCTGGAGTTTTACGAATAACCAAAGCTATTCCATTTGTTGCAATAGACTGATGAACAAAGTTCATACGTAACTCAGCAGATTCAGCATCAAGAAATGGTTTTGCATTATTAAATGTAGTTCCCATAACGTTAGAACATTGGAAGGCCAACTTCTCAACAAAATCAGGAGTTGCTCCTTCCACTTCTACTCTTAATGAACCTTGAGTAAGAGAACGAATCCAAATCTGTCCATTATTATCATAAGAAATATCGGTTATATCATCATCGTCAAGTAATGAACGAAAAGGTCCAAAATCCAACTTGTCAAATATATTCTCATTCATTTAACTCACATCCCTTTATATTCTAAAAAAATCTTAACTATCAGTCCATACAGTATGAAGATTAATCCATTCTTTTAATTGATCACTACTAACCTCTAAATCAGCAGGTTCATCTTTTAAACTCTCATTAGTTGGAACCAAATACAATGAAGTACTATAAGTTCTCATCTCTTCAGCTTTCTTCAAAAGAATAAAATATTCTTCAGGTAAAGCAAAGACAACCATTGCAGGTGAACGATTTTCATCAATATTTTGGAAAACAGGTTGTCCACTACTATCTTTAACAGCTAAAACTTTTATATTAGAGAACAATTTTCCCAACATAATCTTATCCGCATCAGCAGTCAAAGCATTTGGATCACTCTCATCAATCTTATTAACTGCTTTTAAATAAATATCAATATAATTACCTGGATATACAGAGTTACCATATGTAGATTGTGTATTAACAGACAAATTATATAAAACATGTCCTTTAGGATAATCCAAAATTATGTTAGCAGGTAATTGCTCTTTTTCAACAACTGCTCTTTTATAAAATAAACTTCCTTGTGGTATTACAACATCTGCAGCAGCATATTTATCAATTATGTCTCCTTTATTTGTCAAAACATCTCCTTCAACCATTGAAGGCGGAACCTCACGAGTAGAAATCATTCCCTCTGTTATTTGCGTTCCAGCTGCAATCTGCTCTGATGCATATGGAACCTGAATTGGGTTAATCGAAGATTTAATACGCCATGTATAAGCAACATATAAAACTATAATAGCTAAAACAACACCAATTACAGTAACTGTATTCTTATTCTGCATAAATTTCTTCAATCCAGTAGTTAAATTACCCATATTATCTATCCCCTCTTTCTTTCTTATTTAGCACGCTCATAAAAACTCTTACATAAGTCTGAATTTTTAGTTTGTAGTCCCTGCTCTATAGAAGGATCAGTTAAACTTTTTGACTCTAAAATTGCATCATAATTAGTTGTAATATTAGAATCCGCATAGTCTTCACCCTCTCCAGCAGCTTTAGTTTTAAATCTAAGTACTGTTGTTGAATCAACTTTAACACTAACTTTGGGTGGAGCTTCATTTATATCATAAAAGCCTACTTTATAACCTCTAGTAACATCAACTGCATCAGCAAATCGATAAAGAAAGCTCTCAACGAACTTTTCTTTATCAATACGGTATATTCCACAAGTTCTCAAAAATGTTTGATCAAGTGCATCTACCATTGCCGCATCTGTAGTTTCTTTTACTAAATAATAATCAAGTTCTCCACCTGTTGAATAATTACTTAAAACATTTATAAGGAGCAAAGCAATTAAACTTAGAAAAATTATTCCAACAGTTAACATTCCCTTATTCATATATTAATAACACCTCCAAAATTAATTAATAGAATAATCATCACACTCACCAGACTGATAATTCTTCATATTATTACATTTTAAAGCTGAAGTTTGTGTAGGATACTTTGCGTTAGGAATATCCTTTCTAATTACATCACTTTGATAATATGAAGCACTTGAATTCTTATCAGAAACTACCTTACCTTCAAAATTAGTATAATTATGACCATGATCTTTAGTTTCTGATCTTAGTTTATTAAGAACATTTGGTGTTAAATCGAATTCATAATCAAGATAATCATTACTATAAACATTATAACCAACAGATTGAACTTTTTGTGTATATTTTACAGGTTCAACCGCATAAGCATTTTTATTATATCCTGAACCAGACTTATTAGTATCAGTTGTATCAGAATACTTAGTCCAGTTAAATCCAGGAGCTCTTCCAACAGCCGCAGTATTTAGTAATTTATCACCATTAGTAGCTGGGAATAAGTTATTTAAATCAACAGATCTTACACGATAGCTTGCTGAATCCGGACCAGGATCTGGAGTACACTTCTCATCATTAGAATTTTTACTCTTACCAACACCTTGACTATTTAAAGCATAGAAACATTTAACATTAATATTCCAATGGAAATATCCAAAATTCTTAGCAGAAGCCTTAATATTATATTTTATAGCTTCAGCATCCTCTTTTGTGAAAGAAGTTTTCTTAGTAATATTACTATTACCACACTCTTCTTTATACTCACTACTATTAACTGAATAATTATTCTTAGAACCAAATACCTTATTATAGTAATAATTCCACCATGCTCTGTTAACATCTTTAGCATCTAAAGGTATACAGAACTTATCTTTTTGTTCTTGCCAACCATTTCCCTCTTTAGGAACATAAGTTATTTCACCAGTTTTATTATGTATCCAAGTACCTGGGAAACTCCATTCAGTTTGATATCTTTCATTACCGTCATTTTCCTTATAACATCCTGCATATCCTAAAATTGTTGAATTTGAATTTACAGATGTATTATGTGTTTTATTCTTACCACTAGTAATCTTATCTGGGGCAGTTTCGTATGGGAACACTAAAGTTTGATTATTACCACTTCCATCTTTATAGTCAACACTGATTGTAAACTCTGCTGTCGTCGTTGTACATGATGCTGCCGCACTACACTGATTAACAGCTTGTTTATAAATCTCTTTGTTATTATCATAATCTTTTTGTGGGAATTTAGGATTTATATATTTACCATCACAACCACTCCACCAACAAATATCATGACAATGATCACTACCATAATCATGTCGACAAATACCATTACCTTCAAATACGCCATAACCAGCAGGACAACTTCCCCCATACCAACGACCAGGACCACTACCTTGCCAAGTTATAGTACCACCTGATCTTTTATAACAACCAGAACTACCATTCCAAGTCATACACTCTGATAAACTAAATGAATTTCCTGTATTAACAGATAAATTAAAACTATTACTAGATTTAGGTGGTTTTTTATTAACAGCCTTTTTAATTTTTTCAACTGCAACATTTTGTAAATTATTTGACATTTGTGAATTTCCAGTATTACCATAAATTTCGTTGTAACATTTTTTGCTACACTTCTCAGTATACTTACCATTATCACAACTCTTTATACATTTATCAAAATCTTCATTTGGACCACCTTGATGTACAAGATATGATCCACTGGCATTTGTACAGTAAGGAGTTGGTGTACAATAATCATATTTATCCTCAGGTTTTTCAGGAGCTTTACTCATATGACAGCTAACAACACTTGTTACCCTAACCTTATATTCAAAACATAAACCAGCCTTTGAAGCAATAGGAGGACCATATTCAACCGTAACAGCCTCTTCACATGTTACATCACAAGAAACTGTTTTACCATTTTGATTATCTGTACCATCAGGAGAAAAATGATATTTATATTGTCCGAAATTTAATGTATAAGTTCCAACACCATAAAGAAAAGTACGATTCTCTTCTTTATAATATTTATCACCAACTAATTGATCATCAGTATAAGTTCCTTTATAGTTACATTTAAGTCCGTTGATAGTTTTACCATCATTAAAGTTTCCATTATCAGCATCATGTGCAGAATCATCATAACCAGTTGCTTTAAATACATACTGATTACTTTTTGGAGCATTATTTTTAGCCCTACAGAACCAATCTTTTACAGTACCACCAGTAAGAGCCTTCTCATCAGTAAAAGTTGTATAACCAGTACAATCAATACCCTTAACAGATTTAGGCTTTACATCATCATAATTAACATTTACTACGCCTCTTTCAATTCTAGGCTCACCACCTTTTGTGAAAACCAATTTAATAGTTATGTTACCTTCACCTTCACAAAATTCTTCATCAATTTGTTCTTCAGTAGCCTTTAAAACTATTTCCATCTCATTTATGCTACCATTCTTCACATAAGATGTTGGAATCTGTATTTTCTTTCCATTTTTTAAAACTTTGTTTTCTGAATAAGCAACACCATTTACCTGAGTTACTTTAAATTCAGCTTTTTTAGCTGCCGCAGTTTGAGCATCCATTTTAATAACAGCATTGTTCCCAGATACATCCATACCTATTCCGTATCTTTTAAGTGCCTCACCTGTAAGTTCTCCACTACATTTTCTCTTCTCTGCATGAACAGAAATGCTAGGGAACAATAACAAAGTCACTGCTATAAAACCGAAGACATACAACCCCAATATTCTTTTAGACAGAATCTGATTCTTCATTATCATCATCACCTTTCAATATTTTATCAATCTTTTTATAATTATCATTCTTTTTTACAATGTAATTATCATATTTTTCATCTTTCCTCATAAGTCTACCAACAACGAAGAAATTAACATACACATCTGTTCCAAGCATTCTAGTACATGTAGAAACTGAAGCAAAATCATCTTCCTCTGAAACATCTACATCATAATCATATATACTATTTTCTTTCATCATCTTTAAGTATTTTTTCTTTTCTTCTTTAGTATACTCTCCATTTGGAAAAACAACTGCTTCACTTGCATTAACAAAACTTGTTGCAAATATCTTATACACATATTCTTTCCCATCCATAGTCAATTGAATATATTCATTGTCTTTAGCAAAATCATAATATACAAAACCCATCAATTCTTCAAAACGTTTAAATGTATCTGAAGAGAGTTTAGGCTTAGAACTCAAATTAAATATATTATGACCAAGAACATTAATTACATTATGATAATTAGAATCATCACTTTCAACCCAACCATAACCTTCTTTTTCTACGGGATTAGTAAATCCCTCACCAACGGCCCTCAAAACCGGCATATCAATATTAGTTCCTTGTACTTGCACCCAACCAATAGTATTATAATCCGAAGCATCCGTCTTCTTATTTTCTTTTATCTTATCACTTCGATCACGAATATCATAATAATTTTCATTATAAACAAACGAATCTTCATTCTTATTATTTAAAACAAGTAATAAAATAAGAATTCCTAATATTAAAATTATCAAAACCGCGATAACAAGAAAGATAAATACATTCTGTCTTTTCTTTGAACGTCTTTTAATATGTCGCATACTACTACCTCTCATCTAATTAATTTACTGTATATGGATCAGATCGAGTTCCATATCCCTTAGTAATAACAGTACCTTTTTTAAAATAAGCAACCAATCTTACACCATAAGCATCATAATCACCAAATTCTTCATTAACCGGAACACCTATATCAGTGATTGCACTACCAATTCTATCTGTTTTAGAAGTATTTGATAACCAATAAGAATGTGTTTTCTCATAATTAGAAGAAGCTCTACTTTGAGCACTAAACATTTCATACATATTAGGAGCTGAAAGTTTAACTTTATACTTCTTAATATCAACTTCTTCTCCATAAATTATTTTATTCTTATAAATTGGCACCTCAATTTCATGAGCAACAAACTTACTAGTATCAATGTACTCATTAACTCCATTGTTTATATGATAAGCAACACTTGAACGTTCCTTAGGATTATAAGTAATTTTATTTGACTCTGAATAGAAGTTAGGCCCATCAAAACTATTTCCTAAAGAAACCTCACTTATTACCTTCGTAGTACCATCTTCCATTGCCTCAACAACACGCCATACAATTCCACCATATTCAACGTATTCACCCATTTCTCTTTCATTGAGAAGACTACCACCAACTCCACTTTCAAAATCATCAAAGAAATATGGATACAACAAACTACCATCACCAGCTATTATCAAAGAATCACCTTTAATAGTCATCATTGGTCTAACACCATAATTAAACGTATTATCATATGCTAAGAAACTCTTACCATATTCGTCACCATAGAAAATATTACGAGTAATATAAGCTTCTTTATTATTTTTGCTATTAGCAACCCAAGACATAGTATAAGGCTTCATGAAATTACTATCCAAAGCTTGTGCTTTATTAACATCAACGATTGAAGGAATATATACATTTCTTTCTTTTGTATAAGAATTACACTGTGTAGAATCAAGTACTGATTCATCAACACTCATATTACAATACTTATTCTTAACTATCATCTTTTTTGTAGTCTTATTTAAATTCTTATAATAATATTTTAGCCATTCATCAATTTTTGTATAATTAACATTAGCAATATCTTCATCTGCAACAATAACAACATTATCTTTATCATCCAAACCAACAATTCTAAAGTTCATATTAGAAAGTCTTAAGAAATTATTATCAGGTTCTCCAGTATAATTTGAAGTACCATTTAAATCTTTCTTAACAACATTCTTAAGCATCTTAACAACATTTACAGTACGAGTAACACTTGTTCTATTGCCTAACTTATCAAAAGCAATATATTGAAGATCATAAGTACCTATTTCAGAAGTATCAACACTTCCCTTAATTGTTACATCCTTAGTTTTTAATTTACCATCAGCGGCATCAATAACACTCTTTACTCCTAATTCTTCATACTTATCACCAACGCCAACAGTAACTTCCTCACCACCATTTAGTTTAATTTCAGGACCCTCATGGTCTATATTTGATTTTAATACTCCACAATCTAAATAAACATAATATTTATATTCACTATTTTCTCTTCTAACTTTAACCCAACTATCAGTTATAGAACAAACTTTATTTGTATATGGTGCTGTAATATCCTTATCTAAATAAGCATCATGATACAAATCTTGTAAAGAAAGAGTTTTAATTCTCTCACCAGTAGGTAGTTTCTCCTGATTAAGTTCAAAGTATCTTTTAGCAGCAGTTTCAAGTTTTTGTTCATTACTTCTAAAAGTAATCATTGGAGAAACAATCAAAAACCACACAAAGGCTGCTATAATAGCAACCACAATTAGAAATTTGATTCTATTTATCATTTTATTCTTTTTTTTCTTATCTTTCATAAAGCCTCCTAAACCAACTTATATGAATATTTCTTATTTCTTACTGTAAATTCAAATTCAACATCACTAGATGTAGCAAAATCATTTGGTACCTTCATAAAAATAGTCTTTCCACTATACTTACCACTAATCGGATTTTCATACTTCAAAGTCCTTGATTTTCCACCACTATCTTTATAAATAATTTTACCATACTTAGTTAAAAAGTCAATCATATTTTTAGCATCATACTCCGTTGAAGCAAAGTCGATTTTCATTATTTTAGAACTTTCATCTGCAACAATTTGATTAGTCGTAAGTGTACATCCAGACACAGTACAACTTCTTATAATATACTCAGAATAATCAACAACTTCATAATAGTCTAAACTAACTTCATCCTTATTTTTATATATATCCAGTTTCATCTCATCGCCAAGACTTAATTGTGGAACCTCTTCAATAGACCTCAAATCCTTAACATTAAGTTTAATCTTTCTTAAGATTTCATCTTTATTAATTTCTTGATAAAATAAGACGAACTTATCTTTGTTTAAATCCTTATCAACTTTGTATACGACAATCAAATTAAGTTCTTCATCTCTTTTAAGTTCACTAACACTATCGTAAGTTTCACCTAAATCAGAAAACTCCTTTGAATATGTATTTCTAGTCGTTACATAATCAGCTCTACCATTTCTTATATGGAAGTTTTCTATATTAACTTTTCTAGGAGCAGCGTGATTTTTCAAAGTCAAATCAAGAATTACAAAGTTACTTTTACTAGAAATAACATTTCCATTATAATCCTTATTAGTAAAATAACTATTATTGATAACTATACTATATCCATTAGCATTATAAACTTGTCCTTCACTATAACTCCTATTTTTAACAAATAATAACTTATAAGAATTAAATCCAACTACTACGATAACAATTACCATTGCTCCCCTGCATATTCCTTTGTGTTCTAAGTAGAAATACTTCATATTTCTAATAAGTCTTCGATAAGTTCTTTTAAAAGTATTCTTGTCAATATTAATACTAATTTCAATTTCTTCTCTATCAGCTTCACTTAATTCTAAGAATTCTTGATCGGAATTAAAGTTAAATTTCTGAATATCCAATCCAAAGACACGCATCACATAAATTCCAATAGCTGGTAATTGAGCTACTAAAAATATCATCAATAAATCTCGAGATAGTCTCAAATCCGTAGTCTCAATATCATTTGTATAACCATCAAAGAAACTTTTAATCATTCCAAGTACAAAGAACAACATCAAATATTCAGCCAATGGTACTAAATAAATCTTCCACGGCTTTTTTTTGTGTCGTAATAACATAAGTAAAGCAACAGTTCCAATAACAAGTAATAGTAAAGCAACTGATGTTAAGAAAGATATATGTTTAGAGACAGGATTACTATATGCATCATAAACTCCATAACTCATAAACTCCCCAACAAAAGCAGCTATATCAAATAATTTATAAGCTACAAAAAAACTAAGTAACAATAAAACAACATGAATCTTCTTAAAATTCTTAATTAAAAAGGCATAAGGTTTTCTAATAATCATCTTATATCTACACTCCCCTAATATTATCCTATTTAAGTATACATTATTTTCTTTAATTTTAAAAGCATTCTCGAAAAAAAAATACTCTATCAGAGTATTAAATCAATCATAACTTTCTTAAAGAAAATCCAAATCTACCAATAAAACGATATTTTTTATACGCATTTATAGAATAATCTGCTTTAATTCCAATATTTATAGAATTAAAGTTACTAATATAAGATTTATTTTTCATAAACTCTCCTACACTAAAAGTTTTATTATCCACTTCAACACTCAATATATTATTATAAAAATTATCATAAGCAAGACCAATAATCTCAATATCGCTTTCTAAATATTCTGTTTCTTCTCCAGTAAAGATATCAGAAGTTACCAAATCAGAACAATCTCTAATCTCATCACAGTTTAATGAATACTTGCTATTATAATAATCTAAATAATAATTAGTCAAATTACTATATCCTCTCCTATTAAGAAATAAATTGATATTATCATCACTAAAATTTCCATCTAAAGAAAGCAAATCAATTAAAGCACGATTCTTTACTCGATATGGTATAAAAACATCGTAAATATCTTTAGAATCAAAACCAACAGCTCCAGTATTTAAATAATTATATTTTTCTTCTAATTCAGTCGTTTCTACAAAAAAAGAGTTATCTAAATATTTATAATCAAATAAAGAATTATTAATAATCTTTATATTTACTAAAAAATTACCATTCTTAAATTCTGAATATTCATTCATTGCTCCAAAAATATCTGGAGATAATTCAACTATTTCTTTATCATAATTATCTGGTATTGTAATAAAACAATCAAGACCTTTAAAATCACCATTATTATCTCTAATTGGCAGAATTTCTTCACTAACTGAAATATTTCTATCATTAAATGAATAAACCTTATACCAGCCTGCTATACAAATAACAAAAAAAATAAAGATAACTTTCTTCATAAATACATCACCTGTATTTAGAATAAATCATCTTTATTTAGTAATTTGTCGAATTTTATCTAATATCAACTATTTCTACTTCGTAACTTCCATTTGGACTTTCAACTGTAACAATATCACCAACTTTATGATCAAATAATGCTTGAGCTATTGGACTCTCATTAGAAATTTTACTTTCAAATGGATCAGCCTCTTGGCTTCCAACAATCTTATATTCATCCTCTTCATCATCATCAACATATTTAATTGAAACCGTATTACCAATTCCAACTTTATCAGTGTTTACTTCAGTAATAATAGATACATTTTCTAACATTTTTTCTAATTGTTGAATTCTTCCTTCAATTTGAGCTTGTTCATTTCTAGCAGCATCATATTCTGCATTTTCAGATAAATCTCCTAATGATCTTGCTTCTTTAATTGCTTGGATATTTTCTGGGCGGCGTACGTTTATTAAATTATCTAATTCTTTCTTTAAGTCATCTAAACCCTCTTGTGTTAAATAAACTGTATTTTTACTTCCCATTTTCATCACCTCATTAATAATATTTAAATAATTTTTGCTTTTTCTAGAAATATCTAGACTCAACATGCCATAGTATAGCACATATTTATATTTTTTTCAATATCTTTTAGATTTAAATATTTTTCTTTTTTTTATATTCAAATCCCAGTTTTCTTTCTTTTTCAATATTTTGCATAATCTTTTCTAAGTCTTTTATACTAAAATTATCGACATTTAATATAGAAAAAGGATCTCCATCAAAATTAAAACTTGGATGTAATAACATTGATTGAACTTCTTTACTTAACCCTACTAAAGAATTCTCATAATCTCTAAATTTACTAAGTTGTTCCTTATTACTATTACAATAATCTATCTTTTTAAGTTCATCAGAAGTTCTTTTATCTTTAATAAACTTAATCCCCATCGGAATAGCACTTAAAACAGTAACAAGTCCTACTTTTGTTGCAACAACAATCGGATCAGATTCTAATTCTTGATCAGTAATAGTAGACATAGTTCCAGAAAAAACCACTAAAGGAACCACAAATGACATACATTTAGATACTTTTGTTTTAATCGAGAAACTCGAATAATTTTCGACTCCCCTAGACGCTTGAGTTTCCATAATATCTTTTATTTTCTTTAAGTTATTTTCATTATAACTAACTCTATGATAGACACTACCATCAGCAAAATGAACATCTAGAGTTCCATCTCCCATATCAACCACTTCAGTAATAAATTCACTTTTAGCTTGTTTTCCATCTCGTCCTAAAACATACTTTCTCATAACATAACCACCTTATATTTTTATTTAATCAAATAAAAATATCACTAACTATAACACAAATTACTAAAACTAGCAAGTAATTATTTTTCTATTTCCTTAAAAAATAACTCATCAGTCATACCAGCAATAAAATCAATAACCTTTCTCTTATCACTAGTATTAGTATTATAGTCTTCTACTTGACTATTTAAAAATATTTTATAAATAATACTATCATAATTTTTATTAGTAATATCATTTAGATATCTATCAAATATTTTATTCATTCCAATCCTATAATATTCTTTTTCTTCAATAGTTAAACTAAAATTATAAATATGTTTATAATTAAATTTCTTTAAATTGAACAAAGCCTTATAAACTTCTTCACTCATTCCAATATATGGTTTACCAAGACTATTTTTAACTATATCAGTAGTAATAGTATTTACAATTTCTTTATTAGTATTACCTAAAACAGAAGTTATCTCTCTAGGCACATCCTCCCTTTTTATTTTACCAATCATAATAGCATCTTCTATATCTCTACCAATATACCCAACAACATCACTAATTCTAACAACACATCCCTCTAGTGTCATCGGACGATTTTTCTTAGAACTATCTAAATCATGATAAGAATTTTCATATTCTTCCAAAAACTCTTCAATAGTTTTAGAAACAGGATAATATCTTGAAGATAACATTTCTCCATTATGACACATGATTCCATCAAGTACCTGAATACTAAGATTAAGTCCCCTACCATCATTTTCAACTTTCATTAAATGTCTAACACTTTGTATATTATGCGCAAAATACTCATTTAGTTCACGAAGAGACAATTCATTTAAGATAGCCTCGCCTTCATGTCCTAAGGGAGTATGTCCTATATCATGACCTAAAGCAATCGCCTCAATTAAATCTTCATTCAAATTAAGAGCTCTACCTATTGTTCTTGCAATTTTACTAACCAATTGAACATGTGTAATTCTTTTACTAACATGATCATTCCCACTTCTCGAAAAAACCTGTGTTTTATCTAAATATCTAGTATAACTAAGTGAATAAATAATCCTATCTATATCCCGAAAAAAAGAAGGTCTCATATCCTCTGATGCTTCACTAAGTCTAATTGAGTCACTACTCTTTGTCGCATATTCACTTAAAAATCTCTCTTTATTTAAAAAATTACTTTTTGCTTGTTCTAAAACATCCATAATCCACCAACTTTCTTACTTTCTAGAAATAATTTTAATCATCGAATATTCAGGTACCAAAAAAGGTATACCTACTTCTATATAATATATATCATCTGGATGTCTTGCAACATCAACAGAGTTCATATCTTCATCACATAACTTTTCAAGAACAAAAGTAAAATGCTCTCCACCTGGAGTAAATAATTCCAAAGTATCTCCTACTTCAAAATAATTACGTTCATAAAATTTAAGTAAAGATTTTTCTTTATCATAAGAAATAACTTGTCCCAAATAATCTTGATTAGAAGCCTCACTTCTACCAGTATAGTATTGATCAGTATAATCTGCTTCCTTCATAAAGAAATGCGTAGAAGTCTCCCTATTCGCAACTCTATCAAGTCTAGCCTGAAAAAGTTTCATCTTTGTATTATCAAGTGAATTATTATAATAATTATCAATAATCTCCCGATAAGTTCCGATAACAGTTGCTAAATAATATAGAGAACGCATTCTTCCTTCAATCTTTAAACTTTTAACACCAATATCAATAAGTTTACCAATATATTCAGCCATATTATTATCTTTAGTTGCAAAAGTAAAGTCCTTCATATCACCATTTTTAAAAGCAAAACGACAAACTTGAGCACATCCACCTCTATTCGCATCACGATTAGTAACATAATTAGACAAAGCACAACGTCCACTAAAACAAGTACACATAGCTCCATGAATAAATACTTCAATGTCTATACCTGTTTTATCAATAATTTCTTTTATCTCTCCACAAGATAATTCTCTTGCTAAAACAATTCTATCTATTCCCTCAGAAATAAAATACTCACAAGCTTTATAGTTACTAGTAGAATTCTGTGTTGATAAATGAACCTCTACATTAAAATTATTCTTTATATAAGAAATTATGAACGGATCACTCACAATAAAAGCATCTATTCCACAATCAACTGCATCTTTAATACATTCTTCAACCTCATCCATATCTTCATTATGAAAAACAATATTTAAAGTAAGATATACCTTTTTTCCCATCTTATGAGCAAAACTACATCCCTCTCTAATATCATCTAAAGAAAAATTAGTAGCATTAGCTCTTAAACTATATTTTTCTCCTCCAATATATACAGCATCAGCCCCATATAAAAGAGTAACTTTAAGTCTTTCTAAATCCCCAGCAGGAGATAATAATTCAATCCTATCCATTCTTCTTCACCCTATATATAGTCTTCTTAAAAAAGAAATTAGTACTATCACCCAACTTTTTATATTTATCGATATAATCATTTTCAAGACAACCACTCAAAATATATTTCTGAGTTTCAATGATTAACTCTTCAAAATAATCTTCTAAACCATATTCCCTAAAAATAATGTACTCACAGTTTGCTTCAAATAAATCCTTTATAATTCCTGTTCCATTAGTTATAACATCTAAATAAAAACTAGTACCATTATTATCTTCAACTAAGTTATAATTACTATCTGTAACTTTCTCTTTAACTGTTAATTTAGTAGCACCATCTATTCCTAAATCTTTATAGTAATTAGAAACTAACTTTCTCTTAGAAAAAGCAACGCTCGGTTTGCTAACAACCTCTACCATACTTGTAATTTTACTCTTAGAAATTATCTCAAGAATTTCTTCTAATGTTATTTCTTTTCCAAGTAAAGCATACTTAACACCTTTACTATAATAGTAATCACAAGTCTTATAATTATTAACCATATGTGTCTGATTCCAAACTAAATCTACACTTAAATTTAATTCTTTCTTTAATTGTAATATTGCCAAGTCATAAAAGAAAATTCCTTTAATATTGCTTTTGTCCAACTCAATTAAAATTTCTCTAACCTTATCGATATCAGCATTCATAAGATTCTTATTAATCTTTACAAAAACTTCTACATCACTATTATTATTCGTAACTTCCAAAATCTCGTCCAAAGAAAAAAATACATTACTCTCAACTGCATAATCCATCACTGGTAAAATTATACCACCAATCTTATCTAAATATAATTTATTTTTATTTACAGGTTCAATTAAAAGTTTCATACAACACCTCGAACATATTATACAATAAATAGAAATAAAAATAAAGATACACAAAAAGAGTGACTTAAATCACTCTTAAAATCTAATCATAATTAGGTATTATTGTTGCTTTATACCCATAATAGTTACAATTACTAACATCCGTACGAAAAACAATCTTTATATAATTTCCAGGTATTGTAATAGCTGCAGTCTTTCTAGTTGTTGCACCATACTTACCGTATTGTTTACCATTACTATCGTACAAATTATTAGGGGAAGAATTATTCCTGATTCGAAAATCTCTTATTCATTCTTCTCTGTCTGAACCAACAAAAATTCATAATTCTCATCTTTGAAATAATCTTCTTCTCCAAACATAGAATTAAAAGTAAATGGCTTATAAGCAATTAAATCCCCACTTCTAACATAATATGCTACTTCATCCATATAGTTTTCTACTCCACGATGCTTTAGAAAACATTCATAAGTACATTCATCATATTGATAATATTGCTTTTCAACCAAATCTTGATAATAATACTTAAATTGATTAGTAATTAACGCCTCAATCGACATCGAATCAACTTGGAAAAAATCAAGTAATGCTTCATTTGATATAACTTCTAATGTTGAAAGATTTATATTATAACTTCTAAAATAAGCTCTTGGAGCATATTCAGTACTTGAATCAACCACCTTAACAACCAAAGATAAAATTACTCCACTAATATCATATTCATATAAAACTGTACATCTTTTTGTTCTAATAAAATCTCCTAAAAATAAATCAATATCTTCATTAACTTTCTTAAATACATCTCCCTTAATATTTACATAGGGAACATAAATAGGATAATTTGTATTTGTTTTTGTATATTTACTATAGATAATAAAATGTTTTTTATCCGCTTTTATATCATTATAATTATCATTCTGTTTACTTACATATGCATAAGCAATTAAAAATATAATTAAGAAAATCGATACACAAATAGCTAATATTTTTTTAGTATCTTTACTAATTCTTTTAGCTTTTTTATGTTGCTTATTTTGTTTAGAAATATCTTTTTTTCCTTCTTCTACATCAAACATTTAAGCCTCCTAATTAACTCCATTTATTCTCATTATTCCAAGAATAGCATGTGATGAACAAGACTTATAATCAGGATCAACTACAATTCCCCATTGTGAACCTTTAGCATGAACTAGTTCATTACCATTTCCCGTTAATATCCCAACATGTCCATCATACATAACCAAGTCTCCAGCTTTAATTTCCCCATTTACTAAAGTGTATGATCCTTTATCACCCCACTGTGTATACGTAGTTCTAGTTAAATTAATACCATGATGTTTGAATACACCTTGTACAAACCCACTACAGTCTGTTCCCGTATAAGGAAGTTCTCCATTCCAAGTACCTCCCCAAACATATCTTTGTCCAACAAATTTCTTTGCATAATTGACAATGGATTTACCAGTAGCACTACCATTACCAGCACCAGTACTAGCTCCTCCACCACTCCCCTTAGGAGTTGGCTTTTTTCTCTCATCACCTGGCTCATAATCATCAGAATTAGTAACCACAGGTGATAATGTTTTATCTTCTTCACTAATATAATTATTTTCTAAACTTCTTACAACTTCTGCCGATATCTTTGTTTGCTCCCAACACGAAGCAAGACTAAATTTCTCAGGCATTATGTCTAAGGCTGTATCAATTATCACAGGTATCATAAAACATACAACCGCAGCTATATATTTCATAACAAGTGGTTTAAATCCCTTTTTATCATCAGGATTATTCATTAAACTAATTAAACTAACACAACTCCACACAATTAGAACAATCGGTGCTATTAACTGAATTAGACCAAGAGCTTTTCTAAACGCATCAAGTCCCAAAACTAAACCATAATCATTACAACATGTACCTAATGTATCATTACACTCAAGTATTTGAACTAAAGACATAATACCACCTTCTAACTATAATTATATCATATAAATTAAAAACTACTTTCTCTTCTTACTAACAGCTAATCCATCTCCTATGTCTAAAAAGACAGTTTCGTATCTTTCATTATAATTTAAAAAATCTTTATAATTTTTAACTTTACGAACTAATTGTCTCAAATTCCTACTTTCAATTTCACTTATTTCCTTATCAACTAACCCATGAAAATTCATATTATCAGTAATAATTGTACCATTATCATTTAAATTATTTTCAAATTTTTCAAAGAACTTAATATTTTGAGCCTTAGCCGCATCAATAAATATTAAATCATATGTACCATCTAAATTGACTTCTAAAGCATCATTATATATTAAATCAATTCTATCTTCTAATTCCATCTTCTTTATATTCTTAACAGCTTCTAGGTATCTCTTTTCATCTCTTTCAATAGTTGTAACTGTAATATCAGAATTAACTCCACACATCATAATAGCAGAATACCCAATTGCAGTTCCAACTTCTAATATTCTTTTAACACCATTTTCAAGAATATAATTAGTCAAATAATTAATACCTTCATCCATCATAATTGGTACATTATTTTTATCTGCATAATCTCTAATTTGTTTAATAATATTTTCATTTAACACTTATATCAGTCCCCCCATTATTACTGCCAAATCCAATCACCATTTGCTTTTATCTCAGCAACTTTCTTCTCATGTTCATACATAGTCTTTGTATAATAAATATTTCCATTTTTATCAGCAACAAAGAACAAATAATCATTAGTTGTTGGTATTACACTAGCTTCAATACTAACATCACTAGGATTACAAATAGGACCTATTGGCATCCTCCCCATCATCGTAGTTGACCTAGTATTATAAGCATTCACACTAGCAAACTGTTCTTTTGTTAAATCACTATTCATAGCAGCTTGTAATCCATAATAAGTAGTAACATCACTACCTAAGTTCATTCCACTATTAATTCTATTATTGAATACTCCAACTATCATTTTTCTATTTTCTAGATTTGTTCCTTCTAATTCAACAATTGAAGCCATTGTCATATAATGATGAACATTGCTACCAATTATATCTTTAAATTTACTTAACTTTTTTTCAGTATGCTTTAACATTTCTTCAATAATAGTTTCAATTTTAACATCCTTATTTTTAAAATCATAAGTTGCAGGAGCTAAATAACCTTCCAAAGGATAATAAATACTTGGATTTAAAATACTATCAGTTAAAAACCAATATTTAGCAATTAAAGTATTAATATAGCTAGTGTTTTTTAATAAATTAATAACCTCTTCATAACTATTATTCGTTTTATCTGAGATTTCTTTAGCATAATCAGTAATCCTTTGTCCTTCTTTAAAAGTAATCTTAACTAAATTAGGATTATAGTTACTACCTTTTTCTAATTCTTCAACAATTTCTACTAATCCCATACTTTTATTAAGTACATATGTAGAAGCTTTAAGTGATTTAACACTATTCATTTTTACATATATAAAAAACAAATACTTACTTTTAATTAAATTCTTTTCTTTTAAGATTTCT
The DNA here is from genome assembly GCA_946560065.1 of uncultured bacterium. Classification (GTDB taxonomy): domain Bacteria; phylum Bacillota_I; class Bacilli_A; order RF39; family UBA660; genus UBA3789. The sequence continues at coordinate 63,447 of CAMNUE010000010.1, forward strand.
CCTATTTTTAACGTACTAGTATTACTAGCAATTTCAACTTCTACTTTTGTGTTATCTCCTCTATCAACTGGACTATTCAAAAAAACAAAAGTAGCTATTGTAGTAATAAATAACACTATCATTAATATAATAATTATTAAAAGTGGTTTAGGTCTTTTAATTTTTACTACCATATTCCCTCCAGAAAAAATAAAGAGCTATTGCTCATTATTTTCTTCAGTTTTATTCTTTTTATTTCTAACTTCTTCTTGTAAAGTATCCAAAATTGTTTCAATTACTTTCCATTCTTTATCTGTAGTAATTGCCTCTAATTTACTTTTTGGATCATCTGGATAATATATTGAAGCATAAACTTCTATATTACCTGTCTCATCTTTATGATTATCAGTATAAACTATATAATTTTTATTTGTTTCTTCACTTTCAAATGTGAATAGTACATCATATACTATTTCATTTCCATTTTCATCTAACATTGAGAATGTATTCTTTTTCATTTTCTTATCTCCTATCTAAATATGTTTGTAATATTATAGTAGCCGCAACACTATCAACTACCTTTTTTCTATTCTTTCTTGAAACATTTCCTTGAATAAGCATATCTGTAGCACTTTTGGTTGAAAGTCTTTCATCTTGTAAATAAATAGGAATTGATAATTTTTCTTCTAGTTTAGCCTTAAACTCTAAACTAAGTTCTCCTTTAGGTCCAATAGTATTATTCATATTTTTAGGAAATCCTAATACAATCGCCTCTACCTCTAATTCATTAACAAGTTTTACTACTTCATCAAGTAACTTATCATATTCTTCATTATGTCTAATAGTTTTATAATTACTAGCAATGAGTCCTGTTTTATCACTGACAGAAACTCCTAAAGTTCTACTTCCTAAATCAAGTCCTAAGTATCTCATTTACTATTCTTTTGAAATTCTAAAAGTAAAATTTCTACTATCTTAGCTCGATCTATTTCTTGCATTTTAGCTCTAGCATCTTTATAACTAGAAATATATCCAGGATCACCACTAATTAAGTAACCAACTATTTGATTAGTTGGATTATATCCTCTTTCTTCTAATGATTCATAAACTTCTTTCAAAGTTGTTCTTGTAAGTTCTGTATCTAACTCTCTTATATCAAATAAACTAGTTTGTTCTTGTGGCATATTATCACCTCACTATAATATCATATATATATGATAACATTTATCATATTATTTTACAATAGAACTATTATCTTTCTATCTTTATCTACCAACAAATACCAGACCCATATATGCTACAAATCCTAAAAATAATGCTGTAATTATCCAACCATTTATTTTTTCAAATATTGAAGATTTATCTTTTATTCCTAGTGCCATTGTAATGAACAATCCTCCAATTAATCCACCAATATGAGCAGCATTATCAATTCCGCTATCTAAGAATCCTAATAATAAATTAAGAAGTATCAAAGGGACAATTTGACTTTTCACAACATTTCCTAAATAAACCCTATAATAGTATCCGAAGTATAACAAAGCTCCCATCAAACCAAAGATTGCTCCACTAGCTCCAATAGAAGCTACATCTCCTCCAAAAATAATTGAGAAAAATGCCCCAACCAAACCAGACACCAAATATATAATTAAATATTTAGTTTTGCCTAAAAAGCTTTCAATCTGAGGTCCAATAACATATAAAGCATAACAGTTAAAAGCTAAATGCATTACACCTCCATGAAAAAACATTCCTGTAAATAATCTATAATATTGACCAGCTCTAATACTAGGACCATGTACACAAAACATACTAATAATATTATTGTATTCCCCCATCAACCAAGGTATAAAGAATAAAAACACATTAAAAGCAATTAGAAAATATGTTATTATTGGAACTTTACTTTTAAATACTTTCTCTAATCTACTAGCATCTTCTTTATTATGCTCATTTATATCATTAGTAATTTTCACAAACAACTCCATTCCATTTTCTGAATACTTCATTTTCCCACCTAAATCAGGAAATATTTTCTTGATAATGTCATTTTTCTTGATGTCATCTTCTTCCTTAACATTAACGCACATTAATTTAGGATCAGCATTAATATCTTTAGTAACATTATCTCCCATATCTAAAAAAATACTCATAACATTTATACTAAAAGAAAGTGTCTTTTTCTTTATCTTTTTGATAATTCTTTTAGTCTTAAATACATCAAAATTAAACTGTTCATCATTATGTATATATCCAGAAACAATTCTAACTACTTTACAATCTTCATCCATATTTTCAAGCCATATCTCATTTTCTACACCTTGTAATATAATAGGATTATAATTCTTCTCTGTTATAAAATAATGAAGCAATTTCATTGTAATTACATTCTTACTGTCTAACATCAATTCACTTTCCATAAAATTCCTCCTAAAAGATTAATATTATTATAATATAAAACATAAAATAATTAAAGAGGAGATGATTATTTGTTTAAAAAGTTCCTTATCTTTATTTTATGTTTAATCCCCTGGTTTTTAAACAATATATTACCTATAGATTATAAATATTTTAATCAATTAAGTTTACCATTTTTTACTCCACCAACTCCATTTTATAGTATATCCTGGATACTAATATACATACTACTAGCAATAACAATCTATAATATTTTCATTTCTTATAAATTTAAAGAAATACCAATAAGTTATAAGATATCTCTTCTAATAAATTATTTATTTAATCAAAGCTATCCTATCTTATTTTTTAATTTAAAAAATCCATTTCTAGGACTGATATCTGCAACAGGAATTTTTATAAGTACTTTATTTTTATATGAAGAAACATCCCTACTTGAGAGTAAACAAAGTAAATTATTAACTCCATATTTACTTTTATCTTTATTTGCCCTAGTCCTATCTATAAGTATTTATTTAATTAACTAAAAAAGTGTAAATTATTTTACACTTTTTTACTATAAAGAATTATCTTTTACATAAGTTTTTACTACATTAAGTACTCTTTTATATTCATCTTCAAGTCTTTTGAAATTATCATTAACATAATCAAAATTATTTTCTTTACTTTTAAGTTCATGCTTATAAGAAATATCTGCAAGTTCCATAAATCCCAAATATTTACAATCACTTTTCAAAGAATGGACTTCAATAGAATAATCCTTCATATTACCAGTATTTTTATATTCATTTATTCTTTTCCACTTATTTTCTACTTCACTCAAAAAATCACTAATAGTTATATTATACATTTCCATATCGCCAAGTAAACTTAAAGCATAATCAAGATTAACCCCATTTTTAGTTAAATAATTATTATCATCCATTTCACTAGTCTCTAAAACTTCTATTTTCTCAGTAATACTTCTTCCAAGTACTTGATTAATTACATGAATTAATTGTTCTTTTTCAATTGGTTTTGCTAAATAATCATCAAACCCATCTTCTATATATTTCTCTCTCATGCCACTGATTGCATTTGCCGTTAAAGCAATTGTTGGAATATTAAATCCAGGTATCTTTTTTAACTCATTCAACGTTTCAATTCCACTCATTTTAGGCATCATATCATCAAGTAATATTAAATCATATTCATTTCCTGATTTAACTTTTTCCAAGCAATTATACCCACTATCACAACATTCTACCATATTAGCATTATATCTTTCTAATATTTTAGACGCTACTTTTAAATTAAGTTCAGTATCATCTACTAATAATATCTTTACATCCTGTAAATCAAGACTAGTTTTAACTTTTTTAGTATTCAGAACCTCCACTTTTTCTATTTTTTGATTAACTACAACAGTAAATTTAGAACCCTCTCCATACACAGTATGAACAATAATTCTACCTCCCATTAATTCCATTAACTGCTTAGTAATAGCAAGCCCAAGTCCTGTACCTTCTATTGTTGTATTTCTATCTACATCTAGCCTTTGAAATTTTGTAAACATCTTATCAATGTTCTCATTTTTTATTCCCCTACCAGAATCTTCAACTGAAATAATCAATTTACAAACATCTTTTGAGTTTACACAATTAACTTCATAATGAACAAAACCTCTATCAGTATATTTGCAAGCATTGCTAAGTAAGTTAGTAATTACTTTCTTTAAATTAGCATAATCTCCATAAAGAGTTGCTGGTAAATCTTCTGCTATGTTAAATGAAAAATCTAATCCTTTTTCTTTCATTTTTGGAGTAATTAATTTTGCAAGTTCGGAAAAAACTTCATTTGCATTATAAGATGAATTTACAATTTCTATCTTACCAGCTTCAATCTTTGAAATATCTAAAATACCATTAACTATTTCAAGTAAAGTTTGTGAAGCATTAACTATATCATGAGCATTTTCTTTAGCCTCATCTAAACTATCTGCTTCCATTATACAATCACTAAATCCCACAATAGCATTTAAAGGAGTCCTAATCTCATGAGACATACTTGATAAGAAATCAGTCTTAGCTCGATTAGCTTTTTCAGCTTGATCTCGAGCAACCTGAAGTTGTTCAATCATCTTAACATCAGGATTTTCAATAGTGAAATACATCAATAGTTCTACAAAAACCATTACAGATGGAATGACAATTAAAGAGGGAATCAAACGCTGAATCAGTACGGCAAATCCACCTAAAATAATCAAAGAAAAAATCGGAATTGTCTTTTTAAAACTAACTCTCTTGAAAAGTAAACAAAAAGCAACTAGAATACACAATCCCAAATAAATTCCAGAAATTAAATAAACAAAATTAACACATAATCCATAAGCATATCCTGCCACTTCGTTAATTTCAATATTAACAGGTAAAAAAAATGTAGTTATTACAAATAAAAAATCAAAAAATAAAATAATTTTCTTTAACTTGATATACAAATCAATACTATTATCTTTGTAATATACATACAGTAGGTACAATAATAGCAGTGATCCAAACATCAGATACAATGGAAGGTCAAAATGGTTTAAAATATATAGAAAAAAAGGTATTCCTACAAAATATCCTATGTAGATTCCACAAATATTAAATATTATATTAAAAAAACTTAAAATCAACAAAAAGCCATAAATTTTTGGTTCCTCACTGCTAACTCTATCTTTAGTAAAAAAAACAAACAATAAAAGTACAATTATAAGCATTGAAAAAACAGGTAAAATAAGATTCATAACACCACTTCCATATTATATATAGTAACATAAAAAAAAGATACAAACAACGAGTATCTCTTGATAAGTTTATAATTTATAATTTTTTTTCTAAAACTTTTCTGAAATTAGATTCATTATAACCATAACCAAAAAATTTAGTATAATCAATCGAGTCACAAGTAGTACCAGAATATCCACCATTTTCAGAAGAAATTCTCTTTATCAACATATTACCATCTTCATCATACCTAATAGAACTGTTAAAAATTTGAAAAAAAGCATAATCATCTGTCTTAGGTTCAAAAATAAACTGTGATTCATAAAATCTTACGCCTTCTGGATCAGCCTTAGCTCTTGGGTAAGCATCATATTTTTGCTTCACATAATTGTCCCAATAATAAGGATCTATTTCACTTCTTTTTTCATATAAATATTCTTCTCCATCTACTAAAGTACTGTAAACATTATCTAAATTTCTATTATCCTGATAATATTTTCGAAAACTTTCATACACCATGGTAGACATAAGATCACGTAATTCAGCTACTGCTTCTATAGGGCTTTTATCAGCACTATCATAAGTATCTCCTATTTTAGTATACCTTTTTCCTTCACAGAAAACAGTAACAACTGGTCTTATTTTCACATTTGCTTCTTTAGCAATAACAACACAACCATAATTCATAGGTAACATTAATAAATTAGGAGATAGATTCCAAGTGGCTTCAGGATACATAGCAAAATTTACTTTTTCTAAATACTCTATAGCTTTTTCTTTTGAGTAGATTCTACTTTCTTTACATGTCCGTGTTATCCATTGAACACCGTTTGCAGATAAAACTTTACCATTTAAAGTCTTTTCATCTTCATCACTAACTAATAAATAAAAATGATCCTCTACCGCTTCAGCTAAAGTAGGTATATCATCAATAGTTAAATGATTAGCAACAATTAACACAGGACTATTTTCAATAAAGTCACCATCTACTACAAGTTTATCCCCTTTAATCTTTCTCTTTAATTTCATCACTTCCAACAACAAAGGATGAAATTTTTTTCTCATTTCAATACCATCATCAATAGTCATAAATACCTCCAAAATTTTCTAGATTATACCAAAAAAACTTCAAAAAGTAAAGTCAAATAAAAAAGACTCCTAGAAGTCTATTATTTCTTAACCTTTTCTACTGCAATTTCATCTTCTTTTTCCTTTTGATTAATTTTACTAAGAATATCTGCTCTAAAAGCACCCCTATCACCAAATCTCACACTTGAACCAACTTTTGATTTATAAAGTGCCTCACCTAACTGACTCTCTATAGAAATGATTTCTATTCCATCCTCAGTTTTTGTTTGATGAACAGTTCCTAAACGTAAAATCATTCTTTCTTCATCGTCTTCTCCATAAGAAAGATAAACTTCAATTACATCATTTAAATCGACAAGATCATCTTCTTTAACTACACTACTTTTCAAAATATCAGCTGTATTCAAAATATTCTTCAGTCTATTTATCTCATAACGAAGAATCCTTTCTTCTGCTCCTTCACTAAATTTAGGTGTATTCCAATTATCAAGGTCAGAATGAGAATATTTTTCTCTATTCTTTTGTTTTAACTTTAGCAACTCTTCTTCTTTAGCTGCCATCTCTTTCTTCAAAGCCATGACTCCAACTTCATCTAGAAGCATAACTGAATTTTTTTCTTTTTTACCCATACTATCTATCTCCTCTTGCAAAATATTATAGCAAGAAACCTAAATTGTGGCTACTTTATTAATATAAAAATATTCTGTAACGTTTTAAAACATAAACATTCCTCTGACTAAAGCAGCTAAAAGTAATTTACCTTTTTTATGTACACTAAACATTAAGATTGCTAAAACAACATGAGCATATTTTACTGACTCATAAGATTTAAAACATTTAGCTGCATACTCAAAACTCTCTTTAGTGGCGGAATACTTATCCATCAAAGTTAAAACATAACTTTCCTTATATCTAGGAAAAGCAACAGTAACTGGCCACATATGTTTTACAATTATATCCTTTTCTTTATCCGATAAGTCAAAAATTTTAGCTGCATTTTCATAAGCTGTCTTAGGATGAGTAAATGCATGTAATCCCTTTCTATCACTCTTCACTCGCCAATCATATAAAAACAAATCATGTAACATAGCTGCACGAGCTACAGCCACATAATCCCAATGCATAAATTTACAAAACCTATAACAATAATAAGCTGTTCTATAACAATGTTCAAAGCAAGAAACATCACAATGTTGCCTATACTTTTTCATCTCTTGTACAGTCTTATTACTTATTATATCTTTTATAATATTTTCAAATTCTTCCCTATCTTTCATCTAAATTTCACTTCCAATAATTAAAAATATAGATTCACATAATATCCTTTATTATTTTACCACATTTCATTACATCCATACATTACAAATTAATTATAATACAAAAATAAAATAAAAGAATAGAACATTTCTAGAACTATTCCACATAATTTATTAAGAGTAAAAAATAATTATTGATTTACTCCTTTTCTAAATTTGTCAACAATTTTTTCATTTTCCCTTCTTTGAATTTCCATTCTTTTAATACTAAATTTCAAATTTTCCTCTGGTGTCAAATCTCTGTTTAAAGTCAAAGTAGCAAAATCGGGTCCTTTATTAGAAAAAATAAATGCCATATTTTGAATATAAAATCTATCCCATTCATCAGAAACAGAACTAAGTATTTCTGCAGCTTCCTCCATAGTCGATTCCTTTAAAGTCGTTAAAACAGCCATTGATAAATCCATCAATTCACCAGTTCCAGGACCATCTAAAACAAAGCTAGATAATATTTCTTTATACTTATCAAGTAACTCCCTATCAATAACGTCTAAAGCTATTTTAACCCATTCTGGAATCTTACTCTTTCTAATTTTCTGTTCCGCTATTCTAGTTGCTAATTGAGCAGCTCTTACTTCTTCATCTTTCTTTTCTAACAAATCACGATTCTTTGTATTGCCATTCAATATATCTCCCATAACAAACATACCAATTTCTGCAGACTGGTCACTCATATTATACCTCCTTATCCTATAAACAAAATTTTATCATACTTCTCATAAAAAGTTTTAGTAACAATATTATTTTATGTAAAATTTACAAATTCATCGATTTTTTATCTTTTCTAAAGCGAATATGTTTTATTCTGACCTTAATTCATTAAGTTTATCATTAAATTCTTTAGGAACTTCAACTTCATAAGCAAGTTCTACTCCAGTCCTAGGATGTTTTAACTTTATACTATAGGAATGTAACATCTGTCCAAATTCCGTAGCCTTTCCTCGACCATAAAGTGGATCATTACAGACTGGAAAACCAATATAAGCAAGATGAACTCTTATCTGATGTGTCCTTCCTGTTTCCAAAGTACATTCAATAAGTGTCTTATTATTCAAGTGTTCTAAAACTCTAAAGTGAGTAACTGCATCCTTCGCATTCACATCAGTAACAGCCATCTTTTGTCTATTATTAATATCCCTTCCAATTGGCGCATCAATTGTTCCTGTATCATGTTTAATTACACCATCAACTATTGCTAAATATTTTCTCTCCACTTCTTTTTTACCAATCATAGTAGAAAGTTTCTCTAACATCTCTTCATTTTTTGCAACGATCATCAAACCACTTGTATCTTTATCTAATCTATGAACAATACCAGGTCTAAGCTTATCTCCTCCATTTATATCAAATCTATAAAGTAAAGCATTAACTAAAGTACCAGTATAATGACCAGGAGCAGGATGAACAACCATTCCACTCTTCTTATTAATTATTAACATATCTTCATCTTCATAAATTATATCAAGAGGAATATTTTCAGCTTCTACGTTTATTTCATAATACAAATCGTCATCAACAAGAATTGAATCTCCCAATTTCACCTGATACGAACTACTAACAATCTTACCATTAACAGTAACTAATCCTTCTTTAACTAGCTTTTGCACTTTACTACGAGATAATTCTAACTTCTCTGCTAAGAAACTATCAATTCTAATATTCTCCATATCTTCTACTTTAATCACATATTCCCCTCCTTGCAATGACAGTATTATAATACATTTAAAAGAAAAAGTCCAGGACAAAGCCTAGACTCTAAACTAATCACTTATTTCGATATATTTTTTCTCTGGTAATTTCTTTGACTCATCAATTTTTGGAATTTCCAAACTTAAAATGCCATTTCTAAAAGCGGCTTTAATGTCTTCTGCTTCAACAGTCTCACCAACATAAAAGCTTCTTGAACATTCTCCATAAAACCTTTCACGTCTCACATAATTACCTTTATTTTCGTCATTATTTTCTTGATTCATTTTCGCATTAATTGTTAAATACCCATCAGTAACATCTATTTTGATGTCTTCTTTATTATATCCTGGTAAATCAACATCAATAATATATCCTTCTTCAGTTTCTCTAATATCTGTTCTCATTAATTTATTATTCTCTTTTTTAAAAAAAGAATCTCCAAAAATATCATCAAACAAATCAAAATTATTTCTTGGTATCATCATCATTTTCATCTACTTCCTTCCATTTTATATGTGTTGCCTCCACCTATTAGGTAGCACATAGATACAATTTAATAATACCTGTAAGTTTATCACTTACAATTATGTTATAACACTATTTTTTAGCACTGTCAAGTATTAAGTGCTAATTATTTAAAATTACAATTGTATCCATAAATAGTATAGTTAAAAAAAAAGAAAATATTCAAAAAATATTTCCCATTATTTTATTAATCCACCATGACAATTTAATCTATAAATCAATTCATCGCTCTTATATATTTCTTCGATACCTATAAAGTTATTAATATCACCAGAGCAATTAAAAATATATTTATAATCATCATTTGCATAATTACTTGGTCCTCTAACTGGCAAAACATTATTATCATTTCCAACTTGACTTAATGCTGGTCTAAGAACCTTATCCATAGCTTCTTCACTTAAAGTATCATCAAGTGTTACACCATAATAATTCATTCCCCAAATAGGAATATTTTCTTCATTATAGACAACTTCTTCTCCCATAAAATTTGTCCCACCAAAATATGTATCATGATAAGTTAAACCATTATTTTTAAACTCATAATCCTTAGAACCTACTCTTGAAGATTCACTCTTATTATTACTTGATGCATCAGCATAAGTACTTTTTTTAGCTAAAATTAAAAACTCTTCTAAACTATCTACAATCATCAAATCACCTCCATTAATAATAAAATTATATCATACAAAAAGAAAAGAAATTAATCTTTTCCATATATCTATTTTGGTACTTCCATCTTAACCCTTATTTGGAAATAATACTTTATAATACTTCCAAGCAATTACTCGTAAAGCAGCTTTATCTAAAACATCTGGATCTAGTATATTATCATTTATTGCTGCCTTAACTTCATCGAATGCAGCATCATAATCAGTTACAATCAACATATCATTTCCTGCTTTTAAAGCATTCAAATAAACATCTTGACTATTCTTAGTCGCTAACATATCTAAATCATCAGTAATAACAATTCCCGAAAAATTAAGTTCCTGACGTAACATCTCATGCACATTTTTTGATAAACTTGCTGGAGTATCTTTCTCTATACTATCAACTATATTATGACTTACAAGCACTGCTTCAGCCATTGCATCTATTCCAGCTTTAAATGGTGGTAAATCTGTTTCTTTAATTTCCTCCAATGTCCTACCATCTACACTACTACCAGAATGTGTATCACTATTATTAGAATATCCAGGAAAATGTTTTAATACATAAGAAACGTCATCAGTCTTACTAGCCTTAATAACAGTTTCGGCATACTTTGAAGTTAACTCAGTATTCTGACCAAACGATCTATTATACATATAAGCTGTTGTATCAGTAACAACGTCAACAACAGGTGCTAAATTTACATTAATACCTAAATCTTTTAAAAATTTACTTTTATCAAGTGTATCTTCTCTTATTAAATCAAAACTACCCTTTTTATATAAATCTTGACTTGACAAAAATGGAGTACTTCTAAGTTTCGTATTTGAACTAGCCCTAACAACCTTTCCGCCCTCTTCATCAGTTGCCATAATCATCGGAATATCAGAAACATCTTGATATGTTTTTATTTCAGTATTAATTTCTTCCTTAGTTTTATCTTTAAAATCCCTCTCAAATAAAACATATCCTCCAAACTTATATTTCTTTACAGCTTCTGTAGCATCCCCCTCTGGAACCCTAGCTAGTAGTACTTGTCCTATTTTCTCATCAACTGTTAATTTATCAAGTTTTTCCTTAGCTAAATCATAATATGCACTAAATATTCCATTACTTTCAAGTTGATCAATTATCGAAACAGTTTCCTTAACTATAGTATAAGACTTCATTTTATTAATCTTTTTTTCATTCAACTTACCCTTATATTTAATCTCAATATTACTTTTCTCTGTTATATCACGTTCATCTAAATAAGCAAACTTATACTTACCATCTTCACTATCAACAATAAAATAACGATCATTAACTTCCACTACATTCCCAGCTATATCCTGCAACTTATTCTTATTAATTACTAAAAAAAATAACGCAATAAGTACAATTCCAACTCCCACAACAATTGAATAAATCTTTTTATCACCCATACAATTTTATCCTCCTAATAAAAACTATGTTTATAAAAAAATAATATTCAAAAATAATTTTGATTTTTCCTATTTTTTAAGTATAATACTTTTCAAGAAATGAGGAGTTCCATGGATAAAGAAAAATTAATTTTAAAGTATTATCAAGAACTAGTAAAATTATCCCAAAAAGATTTACTTTCAAGCATCATCTTTTTTGAAGAAGCAACTACTTCTATGTTATTAGCACATGAATTTAACAATGATTTTTTTAAAAGACCTAGTACTTATGAAACATTACTTTTATGGAATTTAACTTATAATAACTATCAAACTAATTCCAAACAAAACATTAATGACTATTTAAAACCATTTGATTTAATTGATAAAGACTATTATAAATCTCTTTTAGATAAAATGGTTTATGACCCCATAACTTTATGTAAATTAAACATTATTTCCTCACTAACTAAAGACCTTGAAACTAAAGCAAATACTTTTCCCGTAATACTATTAAAGAAAAATAACCCAGAATTTATTTCTAGTTTTAAAACATTTTCTAAACTAAAAGATATTTTAAGACAAGGTTGGATAGTTAGAAAAATTGATAAGGAATATATCGAAAGTGATTCAACCCACTCGATGCAAATGACAGCTTTTGCTTCTGCTTATTTTAGACTATTTGAACCAACTGATTTAGACTTACAAAAAGTAATTGAAATGATTCTTATTCATGAAGTTGGAGAAATTCTTGCTGGTGACATTCGGGAAGGAACAGCTAACCATGATTCAAAAAGTAAAATAGAAGAACAATGCATCAGGAATTCATTTGCATCCCTAAAAAGTTCTGATTATTTTATAAATTTATGGTTAGACTTTGAACATAGATTATCAAATGAAGCAAAATTTGTCTTTGAATGTGACAAAATAGATCCATGCTTAAAAGCAGCTTATCTTGACAAAGTTCTTAATTCTAAAAAAACAAATATTAAAACCTCAAATCTTTTTGAAGACTTTTACTCTTATGAAGAAAACAAAAAAAGATTTGAAAACGGCTATTTAGAAAACATCTTCAAAGAATTTGGAAAAACAGAAAGAGACAAACAAAAAAGAATTCTCCCTCAATAAGGAAAATTCTCTTTTTAATAATCTAAATCATTTTTCTCTTTAGCATTCTTATAACAAATATAAATAATTCCAACTATTGAGACAATAATGGCAATTATAATTATATAAAATAATGTATTATCAGTTTCTTTAACATTTTTTATGCTATTCATAAGAGACTTTTTAACTTTTGAAACTTTATTTTCAGATAAACTACTATTATCATTTGAAATATCTTTCACTTTCTTTGTCTTTTTCGTTTCAATTCTTTTCTCAGAACTTTCTTTAACACTAGTATCATTATCAATGGATTGATTACCAGCAGAATTTGTTACTTCTCCATCATTTTGAGAATTTCCTTTTTTTGTTTCAACTGCACTCGTAGTCGTAGTGTCATCACCATTATTTACGTTACTAGAAACACTAGTATTGTTATTAACATTGTTTTCTCTATTAATATCAGTATTAGTAGTTTTTGTTCCATTATTTTTAGATTTAGGAGTTGAATTATTTTGAGTAGCTACTACTGAAGAATTATTTGTATTAGTTTCTTCATCTTTAGCAACACCTACATTAGAAATATTATTTTTATCCAAATCACTTTTTGTAAGCGAAGTATCCTCATAGAAATTAAACGCTCTAGCAGTAAACCAATTTCCATTTGTTCTAT
>CAMNUE010000011.1 GCA_946560065.1 uncultured bacterium
TCGTGGTATAATATTAATATAAATTTAGTGTTGACAAAACTTAGATAGTCAATTTTTAAGTAAATCACATTTTTGATACAATTAAAAGTAGAGAAAAAGCATAATTTGAAAGTGAGAAATAATCATGAAGAAAATACTATTTACGTGTGTATGTTGTGTTTTATATTTGTGAGGATGTAATGATCAAAAGCAAATTTTAATTATACAAATTAAGAACAAATAAAAAAATTAAAAAATACAGGAATAATTCTATTACTACTTAATTTTGTTTTTATTTCATGTTCGCAATATGAAATTAATTCTTAAGGTAATAGCTTTGCCTTAAAAAGAATATATATGATATAATAGTACTACAAAGAAATAATCCTCATAGAGCTGTTAATAAAATAAAAAGTACTGTAGGCTAATTAATGTTATAATTGAAATAAAAGGAGAATTATTAAGAGAAATAGAAAAAATTCGTTGTGAAGCACAAGACAATGGAAATATAAATTGGGATGAAGACTATTCATATTTCTGTGATTTTATTAACAGCTCATTATTTAAAGAGGATATTTTTACAAGTGAAGAAAAAAAGAGATAAAACTAATTATGTCTTATATAAAAGAATGTGGTATGTATTCACAAAAATTCTATAATGTAGAAATTTCTGAAGATGATATTAATATGGAAAAAATTGCCTATACTAATGATAATTTATATGACATCATTTGTGATAAAATAGGTAAATTACAAAAGAATCATCCACTTCCTCTAGCATACGAGAAAAACAATGACATTAAAAGATAATATGGGAAAGAAAAGCAAAAAAATAGAAAAAGAAAGAATAAATGTTAGTAACTACAAAGTTAATTTAAATAAATATAAAATGTAAAATTAATAACAGTTATTTTAAAGGAGATAATTAATATGAATGAATTAAATACTTTAGAAAAAATAGTAGTATATTTCAAAAAAGTAAATTGTTATGGAAAAGAAAATTGTTGCTTCGTATGTAGTACAATTCAGAGTACACAATTTGGTCTTATTGGTGCATTAATTTCTATGAAAAAGAATAAAAAAGTTATGGGTTATTTATTAAATAAAAATGAAAATGGAATTTGTCTTATCCCTATAGTTGCAGAAACTATGACTAAAAACAAGATTGATCCAGATAATTATATTTTTATTAAAAATGAAGACATAGATAAAGTAATAATTAAAAATGAAGAAATAGGTTTTAAAAGAATTAAAATTTTATTAAAAGATAAGAATAAATATGTCTTAAAAGCTGCAAAAAGAATTATCAATGTCGATTATCATAAAGAAAATTTAGATAAATTTATCGGAATGTATAAATAATTTTAAAGAAGGTGAAAAAAATGTATTCAATAATAATGGCTATAGTTATAATATTTTGTCTCAGTGGGATTTTATATATAATCAAAGAAAAATCATCATACAAAAATGATAATACAAGTACAAAAGAGGAGATAATTAATTATTTTAAAAAGCAGAAAGCAACAAATATTGAAAACGGAATTAAAACAAAAGACTTACCAGATTTCATTGCAAAAAGTTCATATAGATTATTAATGGTCCAAGATAAGACACTTATCTTTAAAAAAGGTAAATATTACTTAAATACAAATAAATAAAATAGTATATTATAAAAAGAAAAAGCAGAAAAGGAGTATATATGAAAATAATAACAGTATGCGGAAGCTATAAATACAAGAAAGAAATGATAGAGATAACAGAGATGCTAACTCTAAAAGGAAATTGCATGATAACCCCAAATGAATTAACAAAAACTAATAAAGATGCTTATACAGAAGAAGACATCTTAATGATTGACAAAATGCATAAACAAAAAATTAAAATATCAGATGCAATATTAGTAGTAGATGTAAGTGGTTACATCGGAAGCAGTACAAAAAGTGAAATTGAATATGCAAAGTCACTGAATAAAGAAATAATTTACTATTCAGATATAATAAAGGATTGTTAATTTTAAAAAGAGAGAACTACAATGTGAGTAAGAATCAAAAGAAAATTAATGACAGCATGGTCAATAAAACAGTTAAATCAGGTGTAACTTTCGGTAGTGCTCTTGACAGTAATTAGCTATAGTAATTGGCATTCAATAGGCTGGGCAATAATTCATGGATTAATGAGTTGGGTATATGTAATTTACTATATAATCAGATATTAGCCGAAAAATATCTTTTTTAAATAAATAATCTATTAATTAAAATTCTAACACTATGTTATAATCTTATTGTTTGGAGGAATAATCATGAAATTAATTATAAATGCCGATGACTTCGGATTTTCAAAAAGTATTAACAATGGAATAATAGACGCTTATAAAGAAGGTCTAATCAGTTCCACGACAATAATGATAAATATGCCATATACTTGTGATGCAATTTCCAAATGGAAGGAAAATTCATTACTTGGAATAGGACTTCATATTAATTTAACTCAAGGTTCTCCAATCTCAGATGATGTTAAATCACTAGTAGATGAAAATAATGCTTTTCATAAACACAGAAAAATTGAAAATCAAGAAATAACTGTTACATATGAAGATGCCTATAAAGAAATAAAGGCGCAGATTGAAAAACTCTTATCATTTGATGTAAAAATAGATCACTTAGACTATCATCATAATATTCATTTAAATCCTGCAATAAGAAAAGCCTTAAAAGATTTGGCAATAGAATACCAGTTGCCATTAAGAACAATTGATAATGATTTTAGAAAAGAAGTTAGAACTGACGGAATAAAAACTCCCGATGACTTTAGTTTTGATTTTTATGATGAAGGAGCTAAGTGGGAAAGTATTGTTAAGTTTGTAGAAAATCATAAAGATTGTAGTAGTCTAGAAGTATTAACACATTGCGGTTATATCGATGAAGATACCAAAGAAAGAACAGGCTACATTTTACGTGACGTTGAACTTAATGAACTAAGAAAATTAAAAGCTCAAGGTTTTTATGAACAACATAAATTAAGTAAATATAGTGACTTATAAAAAGGAGAAAATAAAATGAATAAAACAAAAGCAATCATAATTGATTTTACAATACTAATTGTCTCAGCAATTTTCTTAGTCTTAGCATTTTACATAATCTATGAATTATTTCCAACATTACCTAGACTAGTACTTTTTTTAGTAATACTAGCATTGATTCCTATTTATTGGGGAACTGCTATCCTTTCTATAATGGGAAAAAATACAATTGGACATAGAATTATCAATAAACACAAGAATTAATTAAAAATAAAAACAACTTAATAAAAAGTAGGTGCTAACATTGAGAAGACTAACAAAACGTTTTATTATTAAAACACTAGAAAATTTGGAATTAAGTAACCCTCTAAGATATGAAAGATACTATATTAATAATACTTTAAGAACCCAGAAAAAAGGAAATTGCTATCAGAAAGAAATCCTAGATGAAGAAAATAATCTCCTTAAAAAAGAAGAGATTTCAGAAGAAGAATTTCATAATTTAAAAGAATCATCATATTCTGAAATAATTAGAGATAGCTATCTATATTTAAAAGATAGTCGCATTTCAATCAAGAAGTATTTAGGAAAATATAATGGGTTATATAGAGTAGAGGTTACATTTACCTCAAAAGAAGAGGAAAAAAACTATCAAAAAGAAAATTGGATGGGAAAAGATATAACTAACTCACCACTAGCTTTTGATAAAGATTTAAGTAAACTAACAGAACAAGAATTTCAAGATGAGTTAACTAAGTACCTAAATTAAAAAAATAATATATTACACTAATCCTTTTTAAGGATTTTTTCTTTGGAAATATCTTACATAATTGTAATATGTTGTAATGTTAAACAAACGATTTATTTTCCCTCTTATACTAAAATTAAATACATGGAGGAGATAATATGAAAAGTAAAATATTAATAACATTAGGAGTAATTTTATTTTTTGTCATTTGTGGAGTAGGGATTTATCATATTGAAAATTATAATGAAACATACTACACAAAAGTTGACAATACTAAGGTTGAAAAATTGCCTACCAGTGATTCTATGAAATATGAATATACTCTAACTAGCTATAACAAAAAAGGTTTTAAAAAAGTACTTAAATTTAAGACAAGTAGAAAACTACGTGATAGAGCCTATCTTTCTCTAGAAGTAAAAACTTTAGGAGTTCATAAATGGGCTGAAGTAGATTTTGATGAATTAACTAATAAAGTAAAAGAAAAATTAAAATAATAAAGAATCTAAAATGAAAAAAATCTTAAAAGTAATTATTCTAATTATGCTTATCCCAATCTCTATTTGTCTATTTTTTCTAATAGATGGGTACATGTATTATCGAAAAGAAATCACAAAAATGTCAATAGAAAAGTTAATTGAAGAAGTTGAAAATAAAATAAATTATTCCCCAATTGAGGATATACCTAAGATACACATAGACGCTGTAATTGCAGTAGAAGACCACAGATTTTATAAACATCATGGAATAGATTTAATTGCTATATTAAGAGCAATCAAACACGATATAGAAGCGAGAAATTTTGCAGAAGGTGGCAGTACTATTACTCAACAAGTCGCCAAAAATAACTATTTTACTCAGGATAAAACAATAAGAAGAAAAGTAGCAGAAATGTTTATGGCCTTCAAAATAGAAAATACACTAGAAAAAGATAAAATTCTAGAATTGTATCTAAATACAAGTTACTTTGGTTCGGGATACTATACGATTAAAGATGCAAGTCTTGGTTATTTTTCTAAGAACCTTCAAGAATTAAACTCAAATGAATGTATAATTTTAGCAGGAATTTTAAATGCTCCATCGGTATATAATCCAAATGATAATATACTTCTTTCAAAACAAAGAGAAAAGCAAGTACTTAACAAATTGATAAAATACGATTATCTGACTAAAAGCGAAGCTAATAAAATTATTGAAGAGTCAAATAAATAAAAAAAATTCTTACATGAAAAAAATATTTGTGCTAAAATTAATTAGTCAGACCCAGCAGAATATGCGTAGAAACGGACAATCGTTTTTACGCATTTTTTTATGCCCAAGTTGCTAGGTCTAGAAAAAAAGGAGGAGTAAAAATGGAAAGTAACAATAAATATCTTGGAAAAGAAAAAGTTTCAAAACTGTTGTTGAAATTTTCAATTCCTTGTATATTATCATTACTAATAAGTTCACTATATAACATTGTTGATCAAATATTTATCAGAAATAGTGAACTTGGTTATTTAGGAAATGCTGCAACAAGTATTGTATTTCCGATTACAATTATTTCCGTTGCTTTTGCCTGGGCTATAGGTGATGGTTCTGCTGCCTTTCTTTCATTATGTCAAGGGAAAAAAGACACTAAAAATGCCCATATAGCAATTGGAAACGGAATCTTAATTAACTTCATCATAAGTATTATCTTTGTTATATTAGGATTTATATTCATGAATAATCTATTGTTCTTATTCGGAGCAAGTAAAACAACACTTCCAATAGCAGTTGATTATTTTAGAATAATTTTGATATTTATTCCAGTTTATATGATGGAAAATGGAATGAATGCTATAATAAGAGCAGATGGAAGTCCAGGATTTTCAATGGCTTCAACTCTAGTAGGAGCAATTACTAATATCATCCTAGATCCAATCTTTATTTTTGTATTTAAGTGGGGTATTGCAGGTGCTGCTTGGGCAACAGTTATCGGTCAATGTTTATCGCTAATAGTATCTATTATTTATTTTGCAAAACCAAAAACATTTAAATTATCTTGGAATAGTTTCAAGATGAATTTCGGAATATTTAGCAATGTTATTAAGTTAGGGGTTTCTACATTCATAACACAAATGAGTATCGTAATTATTAGTTTAGTATGTAATATCATGCTTGCAAAGTATGGAGCTTCTTCAAAATATGGAGCAGATATTCCAATTGCTGTTATTGGTATTTGTATGAAAGTATTTACAATCGTAATTAATATTGCTGTAGGTATAATACTTGGAACCCAACCAATATTGGGGTATAATTATGGTGCTAAACAATATGACAGAGTAAGAAAAACATTTAAGCTTGTCATAATATCAACCGTTATTGTAAGTCTAATTTCTATGGCTATATTTGAATTATGCCCCGAAATGATCATTAAAATATTTGGAACAGAGTCAAATCTATACATGGAATTTGCCACAAAGACATTTAGAATTTTCTTATTCTTCATCGTTTTTACTTGTGCTATCAAAGTAAGTAGTATTTTCTTTCAAGCTGTAGGAAATCCAATCAAAGCATCAATTGTTTCACTAACTCGTGATATAATCTGCTTTGTCCATCTAGTTATTATCCTACCTAATTTTATGGGAGTAGAGGGAGCGTTATATGCTGCTCCAATTGCCGACTTAATTGGAATTATAATAACAGTAGTATTATTAGCGTTATTCTTTAGTAAATTAGGACATGAAGAAACAGTCACTTCAAAAGAAGAAACTAAGATATTAGAGAGTGAAAAAGGTGTCATTATTACAATTAGTAGAATGCATGGAACTCGTGGCAAACACATTGGTGAGTTAGTAGCTAAAAAACTAGGCATTCCTTATTACTATAAGGAATTAGCTGCAATAACAGCAGAAGAGAGCGGTTTAGCTAAAGAATTTATCTCAAAAATGGATGGTGAAGGAGATGTCATTCACAATCTCTATTTAACAACTTCTCCAGCAAAATATGCTATCGAAGCTCAAGAGAAAGTCATCAAAAAGATAGCTTCTCACGGCTCATGTGTAATTGTTGGAAGGGCCGCAGATTATGTATTAAGAAACAATAAAAACGTTGTTAAAATATTTATTTATGCCAACGAAGATTACAGAATTAAAAGCATTATGGAAATGTATGGAGATAACAAATCGACTGCTAAAAAGAATATTACAAAGTCTGATAAAAACAGAGCAAGTTACTATAACTTAATTTCTGGAAAAACTTTTGGAGATGTAACTAACTATGACCTATGTATTAATTCATCAGTCGGTACAGAAGAGACTGCCAAAACTATTTGTAATTTCTTAAAAAACAGAAACAAAAATAATTAAAAGTAAAAGTTATATTAAAAGGGTAAATGTTTTTACCTTTTTAATTTTGAAAAAATATAAATCTAATATGATTAGAATGGTAGAAATATTAAATACAAATATTATATAATTTTACATTTTTTATACAATGATATATACTAATATTATCATTAAGTTTTAGTAAGGAAGGTGTTAACAATATGGCAAATATTTCAACAGGAATTCATATGGATTCTAATTTTATGAATTTAAAAGAAATTGATAAGAAAGAAGTACGTGAAGAGGTAGACGGATTACTAATAAGCGGCGAGAAGATTATCTATGCTTTTCAAACAATTAGAGACCAGGTGATTTTCACTAATAATAGAATCTTTGTAGTAAACGTAAAAGGTATAAGTGGTAAAAAAGTTGCTTATTTTTCTTATCCATATTCAAAAATTCAATATTATGGAATAGAAACAGCAGGTCTTTTAGATATTGATAGTGAATTAATTGTTGCCTTTAGTAATGGTGAAATTTTACAGTTCGACTTCAAATCAAATGTTGATATTAAAACTATAAGTTCAATGATTGCTAAATATATTATGTAAAAAACAAACAAAATAGAGAAAATTTACTTAATATTCTCTATTTTTTCTGATATTCTGCTATAGTATTTATATGAACTAATTAAGAAGGAGAAGATTATGGCATTTGATTATAAAAAAGAATATAAGGAGTTTTACATGCCAAAGAAAAAGCCAACTATTGTAGAAATTCCAAAGATGAATTACATTGCAGTGAGAGGAAAAGGCAATCCAAATGAAGAAAATGGTGATTATAAAAATACTATAGGGTTATTATATGGTGTTGCTTATACTATTAAAATGAGTTATAAAGGTTCACACAAAATTGAAGGCTTTTTTGAATATGTTGTTCCTCCATTAGAAGGATTCTGGTGGCAAGAAAACACAAAAGGAATGGACTACAATAGAAAAGAAGATTTAAACTTTATTTCCATCATTAGATTACCAGACTTTGTAACTAAAGAAGATTTTATTTGGGCAAAAGAGGAAGCGACAAAGAAAAAGAAACAAGATTTTTCTAGAGTTGAATTTCTAACTTATGATGAAGGTGTTTGCGTTCAATGTATGCATAATGGTAGCTATGATGATGAACCTACTACTACCAGATTAATGCATGAATACATGAAAGAAAACGGCTATGAATTAGATATAACTGACACTAGACATCACCATGAAATATATTTAAGTGATCCAAGACGTTGTGATGTATCTAAATTAAAGACTGTCATTCGTCATCCAATCAAGAAAATAGGGTGATAACTCATGAAAACCAATTTAATTAAAATACCTAACGTTGGCAAAAGAACTAAAGAGTCTCTTATTAATATTGGCATAACTTGCGTTGAAGATTTAGCAGGAAAGAATGCCGAAGACTTATATGAAAAGGATTGTAAGGTAAAAGGATTCAAAGAAGATAGATGCCAACTATATATGTTTAGAATGGCCATTTACTATGCAGAAACTCCTAGCCCTGAACCAGAAAAACTAAAATGGTGGTATTGGAAAGACAAAGATTAGCACTTAATAGAAAACTAAATAAAACCAACTAAGTCGTGTTGTAAAACTATTTAATTTATGATAAGATTTGTCTAGATGAAGGAAACTTCCTCCAATAAAAAAGAGGAGCATTTATATATAGGTGAATGTCTCCTCCATATTTGGGTTTGACACTCTAATGCTTAAGAGTGTCTATTTTTTTATTGTTAAAACAAGTAAGATAAGTAACAGTAGATTTATGACGATAAGCTTTAAAAACTTTAATACAAAAGTTTTTATCCATTTTAATTCATTTAGAATGAGGATGACACACGATAATATAAATGTCCCTTATTTATATTATTCTGCGAAGTTTATTCTTTGTTCATAGATTAAAATAAAAATAAAGAAATGCAATATTAAAAAATAAAGATATTCTATTAGGATAAAATTCAAATAATTACAGATTTAAATAACTAAATTCTTTAATTAAGTAAATTCGCGCAAGAAAAAATTGCTCAAAAAAAACATAGATGTCAAATAACTTTGATAGACTTTAATTGTACATTTAGTTAGACTGATAGCGGAAGGAGGAAAAAGTATGAGTCTCTCAAAAAAAATTATCAGCATCAGAAAAGAAAATAATTTAAACCAAGAAAGTCTTGCCGAAGTTTTAAATGTGTCAAGGCAAACTGTTTCTAATTGGGAGAACAACAAATGTTATCCAGATATCGAAACTCTCATTTTGATTAGTGATAAGTTTGACCTATCTTTGGATACATTACTGAAAGACGATATGAAAATGATAAAAGAAATTGATAAGAAGGTTGAGAAAAATTCTCAATTAAAAAAAATTATTATAGTCTTAAGTATTATTTTATTCGCAATCATATTCTTTTTAGTTTCTAAAAATTATATAGAGAAAACACAAAAAGAAAAAGATAACGTAAGATACCAAGAGATTATTAATAATTTAAATACCTTAGGTTTTTCAAAAAGAGATGGAATAGGCTTTTCTAAAATAAATGAAGCAGATGTTGAATATTCCATCTACTCAAAAATGCCAGGAGTCCTAGAGAAAGATATTTCTGCTAGAACAACAAAAGGAGATTTTTTAATTCTTGCTAGTTACAACGGCAAAAGAGTAGCAGTTACTTATGTTAATAATGAGAAAACAACTGTTTATTGTGATACTAAAGGTAACTTACTAAATGAAAAACAAAATAAAAATCATACAGAAGTCTACAATAGCCATAAAGCTAAAACTATTGAAATAGTTACCCGTATGGTAGAACTTGCAGACGCCGTTTATGAATAAAATTACAAAGGTTAGTATTGTACTAATCTTTTTATATTTTTTTATATATAAGGAAAGTGCGTTTTCAACTACAAAATAAAAAAATTGAATAGTGTAAATACTATTCCACTACAAATAAACCTAAGTATTTTCAGAGGTTTTGATTGGAAATGATGGACTACCACAATATGGACATTCCATTTTATAAGATTTTTTATTTATAAGATTTTGCTTTTTATTTGAGAAAAAATTAGCCCATTGACAATAGAACAAATGTATTGTATATTGAGCTTAAGGGGGAATATAATGTATAAAGCTTATAAGTTTCGATTATATCCAAATGATACTCAAAAGATGTTAATACATAAGATTTTTGGTTGCTATAGATTTGTTTATAATTATTTTCTTGATAAATGCAGATCATATGGATATATTAAAGCATTTGATATGTGTAATGAACTAAAAGAAATGTATGCAGATTATCCATGATTAAAAGAAGTAGATAGTTGTAGTTTGAGATGTGCTATCTTTAATCTTGAAGATGCATATAAAAATTTCTTTGCTAAAAGAGCAAGTTTACCAACCTTTAAAAGTAAATATAGAAGACAATCCTATAGAACAAATTGTATTAAGAGTACTTATAAAGGTAGAGAATATAGTAATATACAAATCGATTTAATTAATAATAAAATTAAATTACCAAAGCTTGGTTTAGTTGATATTAGAGGATATAGGAACTTAGAAGTAATTAATGGTAACATTGTAAACGCAACAGTTATTAAAGAAACAACTGGTAAATACTATGTAAGTGTTGTAGTGGAAGAAATAGAGATACTAGAAAAGAAGGTTATCCCCACTAATATTGTAGGAATAGATTTAGGAATAAAAGACTTAGTAATAACATCTGATGGAGAAAAATATTCTAATCCAAAAGAAATAACTAAACATGAGAAAAGATTAAAAAGAATTCAAAGAAAATTATCTAGACAAATAAAAGGAAGCAAGAACTACTTAAAAACTAAAGAGAAGATTTCTAAAATTCATATTAAGATTAAAAATAGTCGCAAACATAATATAATAAAAATCGTAAATAAATTAGCTAGTGAACACGATATCATAGTTTCTGAAAAATTAAATGTAAAAGGTATGATTAAAAATCATAATCTTGCAAAAATGGTAACTGATGCTTCATTTAGTAAGATATGTGAATTATTGAAATGGAAGACTAGGATAAAAGGAAAATATTACTATCAAGTAGATACCTATTATCCGAGTAGTAAAACATGTAGTAGATGTAGTGAGAAAACAGAAATAACAAATAATTTAAATATTAGAAACTGGGTATGTGAGAAATGCAAAGAAGAACACGATAGAGATATAAACGCGAGTATAAATATAATGTTTGAAGGATTAAGATTACATTATGGAATGAACTAAAAAATCGAAAAAAAGAAAAAATAATATAAAATACGGTGGCGACCATCGGAATTTAAGCCTGTGAAGAATGAAGGTTACTTCATCAGGGAAACAGGAAACTTGGGAGGTGACGACCAAGGTGAATAAAATCAATTTTTAATAGAAAATTTATTTTATTCTTCTGTTCCATAAGTATATCAAATCATGCTATACTTTAAATAAGTAAAAAGCTGATTTACTATTAGGAGGAACCTCATGAAAAGTGTAATAAAAGTAAAGAATTTAACAAAAGAATACAAAACTTTAAAAGCTATTGATGATTTATCTTTTGAAGTTTTTGAAGAGGAAATTTTAGGTTTACTAGGACCTAATGGTAGTGGTAAATCTACAACAATAAATTGTATATTATCACTCCTAAACTATAGTGGAGGGGACATTGAAATTTTTAATCAAAAAATGCAGCCTGATGCTTATGAGATAAAAAGAAAAATAGGTGTAGTCTTCCAAGATGTTGCTGTCTTTGAAGAACTAAATGTCTATGACAATATAGATTATTTTTGTGGTCTCTATATTAAGGATAAAGAAGAAAGAAAAAAATGCATTGCTGAAGCTATCAAACTAGTTGGGCTAGAAGATTTTACAAAGTTCTATCCTAAACAACTATCAGGAGGACTTCTTCGTCGCTTAAATATTGCTTGTGGCATTGCTCACAAACCAAAGATAATCTTTTTAGATGAACCAACTGTTGCAGTTGACCCTCAAAGTAGAAACAACATTTTAGATGGAATTAAAGAACTACGTAAAAAAGGCGCAACTATCATCTACACAACTCACTATATGGAAGAAGTAGAAATATTATGCGATAGAGTAATTATCCTAGATAAAGGAAAAATAATTGCAAGTGGAACAAATGATGAATTAAAAGAATTAGCACATATCGAAGAAAAAGTTACAGTAGAAGGTATTGACCTAAACGAAAAAAATCTAGAAAAAATTGAATACTTAAAAAATGTCGAAGATATCACTTATCTAGATAACACCCTAATAGTAACTTACCAAAAAGGAAAAAACAATTTAATTAAACTGATTGATTTTCTAAAACAAGAAAACCTTGCTTACAGTAAGATTTATTCAGAAAGGCCAACTTTAAATGACGTCTTCCTAGAACTAACAGGAAAGGAATTAAGAGACTAATGTTTATTCATAATTTTAAACACATGTTAAAAAGACTATTTAACGATAAAATGCTTATATTTTGGACTTTTGCCTTTCCACTTATTTTAGGAACTTTCTTTAGCCTAGCTTTTTCTAATATTGAAGAAGGAGAAAAGTTAGATATCATTAATATTGCAGTCATTAAAAATGAAGAGTATAAGAATAGCCCCATTTGGCAAGAAGCAATAAAGACACTTAGTGACAATAAAAATGAAGAAAGATTGTTTAATACGAAATATGTTAGTATAGAAAAGGCAAAAGAGTTACTCAGTGATGAAAAAATAACAGGCTACATTATTTTAGAAGATTCTCCTAAAGTAGTTGTACTAAGTAATGGTATTAATGAAACAATTATTAAACAAGTAACTGAAGAAATAAACGAGCAAGAAACAATTATTAACAATGTTGCTGACATAAAAATAAAAGAACATCTAAAAAATCAAAATGAAAAAATAGAAAATCCTGATATTTTCTATGCCTCAATTTACCAAGAAATAGCCGAAATAACCAAAAATAGTCAAGCTAACATAAAAGATACTTCAAGTAATAATCTAAGTTACACTATGATTGAATTTTATACCTTAATCGCCATGACTTGTCTTTATGGAGGAATTCTTGGTATGGTTGCAATTAATCAATGTCTAGCTAACATGAGTAGTAATGGTAAAAGAGTAGCTGTAAGTCCTGCTTCAAAATCTAAACTAGTTATTAGTAGTGCTCTAGCTAGTTACTTAATTCAATTATTAGGAATTTTCTTGTTATTTATCTATACGATTTTTGTTCTAAAAGTTGATTATGGAAATAACCTTTTCTATGTAATAATTCTTTCTCTTACAGGTTGCTTTGCTGGTTTATCTTTAGGTATTGTCCTTGCTACATTATTAAAATCAAGTGAAAATGTAAAAACAGGAATTATCATTGCAGTTACCATGTTTGGTTGTTTCTTATCTGGAATGATGGGAATTACAATGAAATATGTTATTGATAAAAATATTCCAATTCTTAATAAAATAAATCCAGCTAGTATGATAACAGATGGCTTATATTCACTTTACTATTATGATACATATGAAAGATTTTTCTTTAATGTTGCAAGCCTTCTAATTTTCTCGTTTGTTTTACTACTATTAGCTAGTATTAGTTTAAGGAGGCAGAAATATGACAGTATTTAAAACATTCTTAAAAGTTCTCAATAAAGCTAAAACTCCAATTATCATGTATACTGTAATTTTAATTTTCTTCAGTGCCTTCAATATGCAAACGGCAGATACCACAACCAATTTTACTGCCACTAAACCCGATGTTTTAATTATTAACAATGACGAAGAAAAAGGTCTTACCAAAAATCTAGTTAACTATATCAAAAGAAACAGTAATATCATCGATATTAAAAACAATGAAAACGCTATTAGAGATGCATTGTTTTACCGTGATCTAAATTATATAATTTATATACCAAAAAGCTTTCGAAATGATTTTCTAGCCAAGAAAAATCCAGAAATAAAAATAAAAAAGACAACTGACTACAACGCCAGTCTTGCCGAGATACAATTAGCACGATATATGAAAGTTGTAAATACTTATCTAAAGTTTACAAGTAATGAAGAAGATTTGGTTAGAAGTATCAATAAAACACTAAAAAAGCAAACAGAAGTTGAAGTTGTTTCAAAATTAGACACTAACGCTCTAAGTAAAGCAACATTCTATTATAACTTTTTAAATTACTGTCTTCTAGCAGGATTCATCTATGTTATTTGTTTAATTTTATCTAGCTTTAAGGAAAAAAACATCCACAAAAGAACTATAATTAGTAGTATGAACTACAAAGAGTACAATCGAAAACTATTGCTCTCAAACGCCTTATTCAGTTTTATCTTATGGCTATTTTACATTGTTCTTAGCTTCATAATTTTAGGTAGTATAATGTTCACACCTAATGGTCTAATTTATATTTTAAATTCCTTTGTCTTCTCACTATGTGCCTTATCGATTGCTTTCTTAATAGGAAACACTATGAACAATAAGAATGCTATTAATGGGATTGTTAATGTTGTAGCCTTAGGAAGTTGCTTCTTATGCGGAGCTTTTGTTCCAATGGAACTATTACCAGACTCAGTCTTAAAAATAGCTCATATTTTACCATCTTATTGGTATATAAAGACAAATGAATTATTAAAAACAATCGATAAGTTTAATTTAGAGACAATGAGTTCGATCTTTATAAATATGATAATCATCATAGTTTTTACTATTATATTTATAGTTATTACCAATATAATCAGTTCTAAAAAACAAAAAATTGATTAATTTTTTCTTGAAAGTCAGATGAAAGCCTAAATTGGTGTAGAATAAGTATGGAGATTTTATTCCTAAAAAATAAGCTTTATTATTAAATTTATTTCAAAATGGATAAGAGTAGATAGCCAATATCTATTCTTTTAAATTACATATATTTCTTGGCTGATTGAACTTTTTTACTACTCAGTTTTTTTATCATATAATAGACAATCAACAAAAGGGGGAAGAAATATGAGATTTGCTTTACATCAGTTAGTATTAGAAACTACAAGACGTTGTAATATTCGTTGTAAGCATTGTATGCGTGGAGAATCACAGAATATCAATTTAACCAAGGAGACAGTAACTCAAGTTTTAAATTATTTAGAATACAATTGAGTCTATTTGTTTTAATGGTGGGGAGCCAACATTTAATTCCGAAATCATTATCTACACAATCAATAAGATTATTGAAGAAAGTTTAGACGTTAGAGAATTATTAATAGTTACCAATGGTCAAATTTTTAATAAAGAACTAGTTGAAGCATTTAATCGTTTTAATACTTATCGTAATCAAAGGGTAAAAAATTCCATTATTGAAAACTACGAAAATATTTTAAGTTCAGAGACCGTTGAAAGTATGATTAAAACAAATACTGACAAACATGTTAGAATTACTTTTTCAACTGATAAATACCATAAGGATGTTAAGAAAAAAAGTGAAAGACGCTTATTACCAATATGCAAAAGGTTTAAAAATTACTGAAGCTCTTACTAAAAGTACCAAAAGAAATACTGGGGTTATTATTGGAAAATTAAGTCCTGGTATTATAATTACTGACTTCATCGTTAATGCTTTAGGTGAAAAAGAAAAAATTAATCTCTCAGAAAAAACTAAAAAAGCTTATAACATTTTAGGCGACTATCCAGACGTTGTTGCCGCTTTTCTATTTGAAGAAATATTAAGCACAAAGAATGGAGCTAAAATAGAGAGGCTAACTAATGGAAAAGCAGCATCACGTTTCATTACTGCACCATTCAACAAAAGAGATTTCTTCAAGTAATTCCAACAGTTTTATAACAAATGAAAAAAGAAAAGGAACACTCAAATGAGTCCTTTTTCTTTAAAAAAAATAAAGAGTTTCTTTCTATTTGTATTTTCATGCTATAATTAAATTGATTAGGAAGTGGTAACATTAAAGAAGAAGTATTTGAAAATCTATTAATAAAAATCGGCAATTGCCAAAAATGTCGAAATTTGAAAACAAGAACCAAGGACTGTTCATTAATAAACTTTTATAACAACCTAAACTTTGCTAAAAAAGTGCCCTCAATTTGGACTGATTGGTATCAAAGACTAGATGCCGAAATAATGATTATTGGTCAAGACTGGGGACCATATATAGACATGGAAAAATTAAATGAAAAGTACCAAGAAAATCAAACTCGAAATAATTGGAAAGAATTAATAGAAACAGAAAAGAGTCTTACTAAAAAGCAATTAACTAATTTTATTAAAGTGTCATCAAATAACGAAGTAACAAACCTTGATAATTTTTATATAACAAATGCTATCATGTGTGCAAGACAAGGAATCTCTTATCGTGCAGATAATATTAATTTGAAAAAGTCTACTCTTAATTGTAAAGACTTTTTAGAAGAACAAATTACTATCGTAAACCCAAAAATAATCTTAACACTAGGTTATTATCCATTGCTAGCATTAAGTGAAATATTTAATTTTGAAATCAAAACAACTTTAAAAGATTGCATAAAAAGTAATCCATATTTTAAAGTTAAAAGCTATACAATAATACCTCTATACCATCCAGTAGCACAAATAAAAAAAGAAGAGCAGCTATCACAGTATAAAAGAATTTGGACTCATTTGAAAGGAGAAGAAAATGAATAAGAAAAAAATAATGACTGATATTGAAACACTTATAACTATGTATAATGCAAATAAATTAGGAGGAGAAATAATGCCAGAAGATGCAAATCCTCACTTAGAATTAAGCAGTAAAGAAAATTATCTATATTACACACTTCCTATGGCTTTAAACTATCAAAGAAATTCTTATACTTTATGGGAAGCAGCATTAAAAACATATAACGATCCAGAAACAAAATTCGTCTTCAATCCTAAAGAGTGTTTAGAACATGAATTTATTGAAGTTCAAAGAGCCCTTACTAAATACAAAGTAGCTCTTCAAAAAGATAAACAAACACAAATTTGGTTAAACCTATGCCAAACCTTTGTTGATTTCTACGATGGTGATATTAGAAAATTATTTATCAATTTGGATGATGATGTTAATAAAATTAGAGATTTTATTCAAAAAGAAAATAGAAAGAAATTCCCATATTTAGCAGGAACAAAAATATGTAATTACTGGCTTTACGTTATTTATCAATATACAGATAAAAGGTATAAAAATATCGAAGATTTAACAGTAGCTCCTGATACTCATGTTTGTAAGGCTACTTATAAATTAGGTTTAATCACTGAAGAGGAATTTAATTCATCGAATGTTCAACTAATCACAATCGAAAGATGGCAAGAACTATTTAAAGGAACTAAATACTGCCCAATTGATATACACACTCCTCTATGGTTATGGAGCAGAAATGGTTTTAAAGAGCTAGAAAGATAGAGATATTGTGCGATTAGCTTAAATAAATAAGGAAAATCTGTCTGATGATGATATCCAAAATATTGTTTACCAAGGAATTGAAAATAGCGATAAAAATCCCACCTATGGCCTAGGTTTTGGAAACAGTTTGTTAATAGAGGAAAGAGTAAAAACTGCAGTTGAAGCCTATCAAAAAGGTAAAATTAAAAAATAGGCTTTACAGGTGGAGTTAGGAATCAAACAAAAGAAACTACTTCAGAAGCATTACAAATGAAAAAAACTCACTATTAATAAAGGTGTGAAGCGAGAAAATATTATTGTTGAAGAGGATTCAAATAATACATTTGAAAATATTTCTAACTCACTAAAACTACTTCCAAAACTTTTAGACAGTTTAACAATTATTACTAGTGAGTTTCATCTGAAAAGATATTTAGGAGTTATCAAAAAAGACTATCAAAATTTAGGTATTATTACAATTTCATCAAAAGATGTTTTTTCAGACAACAATAATTGGTATCTCTCTGATTTAACTTGGAACTCAGGACGCAGTTTAGTAACCTTTGAAGCAAATACCATGATTAAATATGCCAAAGAAGAAAAAATCTCTGATTTTGATATTCCCAATTGTGACAAAGATTATCCAGTAAAAACAAAGTATTAAAACTTTATCAAAAAGAGCAGAAATATGTTCTTTTAATTTTATCCTTTACAAGAACAAATGTTCGTATTATAATGTAATTGGTGATTGCAATGGATTTAAAAGAAAAACTAAGTATTTTAGCTGATAGTGCTAAATATGATGCTTCGTGTTCTTCGAGTGGAAGTAGCAGAAGAAAAGGAAATTTAGGTAATACTGCTATAGCAGGGATTTGTCATTCATTTGCTGCTGATGGAAGATGTATCTCACTTTTAAAAATTTTACTTACTAATTGTTGTATTTATGATTGCAAATATTGTCCAAATAGAAAGAGTAATAATATCAAAAGAGCAGTCTTTACCAAAGAAGAAATATGTACAATAACTATTAACTTTTATCGTAGAAACTATATTGAAGGATTATTTCTATCATCTGGTATTATTAAGGATCCTGACTATACTATGAATTTAATGATTGAGACAATTAGTCTATTGCGTAATAGATTTCATTTTGGCGGTTATATTCATGCTAAAGCAATACCTGGAGCGAGTGAATATCTTTTGAAAAAATTGGGTAGTCTAGTGGATAGATTAAGTGCTAATGTTGAACTTCCAACAGAATCAGGTTTGAAATTACTTGCACCAAATAAAGATGGGAGTAAAGTAGATAAGATCATGTCTTATGTCAATAGAAATAAAAGTAAGAAGTTTGTACCAGCAGGACAGAGTACTCAGATGATTATAGGAGCAACAAAGGAAACAGACCTTGATATAATGAACAAAAGCTCCAGTATGTACCAAACACATAACTTGAGAAGAGTTTTTTATTCAGCGTATATTCCAGTAAATCAAGATAAGATGTTACCATCTCTAAAGACTCCACCATTGGTAAGAGAAAATCGCCTCTATCAAGCCGATTGGCTTCTAAGATATTACAACTTCAAAGTTGAAGACATTCTCGATAAAGAAAACCCTAATTTCAATCTCTTATTAGATCCTAAAGCCAACTGGGCTTTAAAGCACTTAGAAGAGTTTCCAAAAGAGATAAATACTTGCTCTTACAATGATTTATTAAAAATTCCTGGAATAGGAGTAGCATCAGCCAAAAGAATAATTGCCTCTAGATGCTACTTTAAAATAGATTTCAAAGACCTAAAAAAGATGGGAATTGTTTTAAAAAGAGCAAAGTATTTTATCACCTGCAACAACAAGTACTTTTCTGATTTCAGTTTCTTTAAAAAAAATATTATCGAGAAAAATTTAGTACTAGAAGATAAAATACCAATAACCACAAAAGTAGAGCAACTATCTCTTTTTCAATGAAGAAAAGTAACTACATTTATCTCTACAACAAAGATTTCATTTCTCTTTTAAACTTAATAAAATATCTTTTAACTGACAAAATCTTACCAAACAATATTAAAGATATTTCATATCAGCCTAATCTTTTTGAAGAGACACTAAATCTAGAAATTAAGCAAGATGATAAAGTTGTTCAAGAAATTATTTCAGCAACTAGTCTTAATATTTTTAACACTATCTATAATATCTTTCTTTCAAATGAAAAAAATAAAGAAATATTAATTTTCTATTTTCTAATACACAGTTTGAAACATAAAAATAAAATTTTTTATATGCGTAACATTAGAAGTGTCCAAGAAGCCTTAAGAGTTTCTAAATATGTAGGACATGAAACTCATAAAATGAAAGGTTTTCTTCGATTTAGGGAACTAAAAGGGAAAGTATTGTACGCTGAAATGGCTCCAGAGAACAATATTTTATTCTTTGTTTCAAAACATTTTAAAAATCGCTTAAGAAATGAACTTTGGATAATTGAAGATACGAAAAGAGGTTTAATAAGCATCTACAACAAGAAAAAATTTACAATTGTTTCTTCTAAAGATTTTGTACTATTGGAAAAAGAACTTAGTGAAACAGAAGAAAATATCGAAGAATTGTGGAATGATTTTTATAAAACTATTGCTATCAAAGAAAGAACTAATAGTCGATGTCGTATGAACTTTATGCCAAAAAAATATTGGAAATATATAATAGAAATGAGGGATGAAATTGAAAAAAGTAATTAGTGGTCAGGAACTACAGGAAAAAATGAAAGATGCAGTAAATTTACTGTGTGATACTGTAAAAACAACATTAGGTCCAAAAGGAAATAATATCATTATTGATCATTCTGCATTTTCCCCATTCATAACTAATGATGGAGTAACAATTGCTGAAAATATTGAAAGTGATGACCCAATAATAAATACCATACTAGAATTAGCAAAAGAAGCAGCAATTAATACCAATAATTTGGTAGGAGATGGAACAACCACAACTTTAGTATTACTCCAGCAAATATACAATATTGGTAAGGAAGAAATAGAAAGTGGTAAAAGCCCTATAATAATAAAAAAAGAATTAGAACAAGATTCAGAGATTATAATTTCAAAAATAAAAAATATTAGCAAAATACCATCAAGAAAAGATTTAGTAAATATTGCAACAACATCCGCAAACTCTGAAGAAATAGGAAAACTAGTGAGTGAAGCTTTTTTTAAAGTCAAATCAAAGGGTGCTATTAGAATTACAGAAAACAATAAAGCAGAAACAGAAATTATTTATAAAAAAGGTTATTATATTGAAACAATATTATCATCACCATATTTTTTGTTAAATAACTCAACGATAGAGCTAGATAACTCTAAAGTTTTATTATTTAATTCATACTTAGAAAGCATTGAAGAACTATCAATTTTTATAAACTACACTCTAAGAGAAAATAAACCATTAATAGTTTTAGCAGAGGATTATAGTGAATCACTTATCAACAATATTTTAGCAATTAATAGTAATCAAAAAACTAAAATATATCTTCTTAAAATCCCAGAATATGGAATAAATAAAATAGAACTTTTACAAGATATAGAATTAATCACTGCAGGCAAGATAATTACAAATTCAAATGATTTAACATTAGATGTTCTAGGAGAGTCGGACAACATTAAAATTTCAGAAAAAGAAACACGAATCTGTTTTACACCCTCGCATAAGATAGATGAAAAAATAAGTCAACTAAAACGGATAATTAACCAAGAGAACATGCTATTGTCGGAAAGTTTTGTAAGAAAAAGAATTTCAATGTTTGAAAATGGACTTGTTGACATTCTAGTAGGAGCACAAACAGCTACAGAACGGCGTGAAAAGAAAATGCGTTTCGATGATAGCCTCTGTGCCCTAACTACCTCATCAAAAGGAGTTGTTGTTGGAAGTGGAGTAGTGTTCTATAAAATACTAGATATCCTAGAGTCATCAAAACTATCATCTAATATTCTTCAAGAAGCAATAAAAAAGCCATTTAAGCAAATTATGGATAATTCTGGTTTAGACAGCCAAAACATACTTGCAGAAATAAAAAATAAAGATTATAAAGAAGTTTACAACGTGATAACTAGCACCTATGAAAATTGGAGTCAAACATCAATAATTGATCCAACAGAAGTAATCATTTCTTCATTAAAAAATGCAACATCCATTGCTAGTATGCTTTTAACAACAACATCTTTGATAATCAATGAGTATCAAAATAATTCCCACAAAATAAATGATTTTACTGATTTATAATAAGTAATTACAATAATTTAATTTTAGTGCTATACTATATTAGGAGCAAAGTATTTTGTTCTTCTAAATATCTACTAAAAGGAGGAGAAATATGCTAGAAGGTAAAGTTGCCATAATAACAGGCGGAACAAGAGGGATTGGTTTAGAAACGGTAAGGGTTTTCAAAGAAAATAAAGCCGAAGTAATTCTTTTTGGTTCAAAAGAAGAAACAGTTACTAAAGCTATTGACAACTTAAAAGAAGAAGGGATAGAAGCTACAGGATATTATCCTAACTTGAATAATTATAGTGAGATTGAAAATACTATTAAAGAAATAGTTGATAAATTCGGGCATATTGATATTTTAGTGAATAATGCTGGAATATCAGCTAAAGAAAGCATTGAAAATACAACTAGTGAAGACTTCTCGAAAATTATGGATTTGAATGTCAAGGCGGTATTTAATATGACCAAAGCAGTGGTGCCATACATGAAAGAAAACAAAGGTGGAGTAATATTAAATACTAGCTCAATGGTAAGTATTTATGGACAACCAGCAGGAGTAGGATATCCAGCTAGTAAATTTGCAGTAAATGGAATAACAAAATCTTTATCACGTGAATTAGCGTCATTTAACATTAGAGTAAATGCTGTAGCTCCAGGAATAACAAAAACAGATATGGTTACAGCACTTCCAGAAGAAATGATTGAACCACTTATCAAAACAATTCCATTAGGAAGAATAGGCGAGCCGCGAGATATTGCTAATGCATTTTTATTCTTAGCAAGTGATTTAGCAAGTTATATAACAGGAAATGTATTATCGGTTGATGGGGCTGCGAGAAGCTAGAAAATAGAAAAGGAGATTTTTATGGAAAAAGCAAAAGTTTATTTTATAAAGGATATTACCCCAGAAAATTTAGTAAAGATTTATGAAGCATTAGGAAAGGAATTACCAGGAAAAGTTGCTGTTAAGCTTCACTCTGGAGAAGAAGGAAATCAGAATTATTTAAAACCAGAATTCGTAAAGCCAATCATTGAAAAGGTAAATGGTACAGTAGTAGAATGTAATACAGCTTATGAAGGAGCAAGAAATACAACAGAAAAACATACTGCACTTATGGAAAAACATGGTTGGAGTAAATATTTTGATGTTGATATTTTAGATAGTGAAGGTCCTGATAAAGTTCTAGAAATAGAAAATGGAATAAGATTATCAAAAAACTACGTTGGAAAAAATATTGATAACTATGACTCTATGTTAGTATTATCACATTTCAAAGGACACCCAATGGGTGGTTACGGAGGTGCACTAAAACAATTATCAATAGGAGTTGCTTCTGGTCAAGGTAAAAATTACATCCATTGTGTTGGAAAATTTGGGAATTTTGATGATATGTTCAAAGTTGATCAACAACAATTCTTAGAATCAATGGCTGATGCAGCTAAAAGTGTTGTAGAGCATTTTGCTGGAAATATTGTCTATATTAATGTTATGTGTAACATGTCAGTAGACTGTGATTGCTGCGCAGTAGCAGAAGACCCATGTATGTCAGATATTGGTATTCTAGCATCAACTGATCCGATTGCAATCGACCAGGCCTGCATTGACTTAGTATATAATTCTAATGATAAGGGAAGAGACCATTTAGTAGAAAGAATCGAATCTAGAAACGGTGTTCATACAATTGAAGTAGCAGCAAGCTTAGGATATGGAACAAGAGAATATGAACTAATTAATATTGCCTAATTACCAAAGGTTATCATTGATAGCCTTTTTTTAATTCAGTAATAAAACTTGAAAAAAAACAACTCTAGATTTATAATAGCCACTAATTTCAAGAGCTACTAGACAAAACAAAAAAAGAAGAAAATAAGGTGAAATATATGGGGAAGATTATTTTTAATTCAAATGAAGAATTTCTAAACTATCTAAATAGAAATAAAATAGAAGAACTCGGAAGAGGTTCAGAAGGTGTTTGTTTCGCATCAACTGATGGAAATGCTATTAAAGTATTTGGTGACGAAGATACATTATATGAACCATTTGATTTTTTAATAGAAAGAGATGTCTCATCAATAATTTTAGACACCGATATCAACATAAAAAATTTCTTATTCCCAACTGACCTTTTTATAGTAAATAATATAGTTAGAGCCTACAAAACTCGTAAAGTTAAGAAAAATGTTTTTTCGGAAGAAGACTTTCTAGCAACAATAGACTACCAAAGATTAATTAAAGCTTACTACGAATTTCTCGGTAAAGTTATTGAAATATCAAAAAAAGATATTCTTTTGTTTGACTTACCCTATAATCTTCTTTTTGATGGAAATAAACTATACGCAGTAGATACGCTCGATTATGTCAGAAGAAACAATCCGATAAAAAGAAATATAACTTTATTTCATACTGCAATAGAATCTGCTATAAACCAGGATTTAAAGTTACATGACATAGAAGAAGTGTCATTAACTAAAAATATCTCAATTGAAGAATTTTTTACTACAGTAAATATCAGAGTAGAAACTAGTAGTGATTATCAATATACAAAGAAATATCCGTATAGCTAAAATAGCTATACTTTTTATTTTCCTAATAGTTTGATATAATTGTAGTTGGAATAAACAAAGTATACTTATACACAAACCTTAATTGAAAGGGATGAAATAATATGGATAGTAATATGATTATTGAAAAAGAAAAAGAATTTATTGATAATGTCAGTAATCAACACAATTATGATAGTAACATCAGACATTTACTATATATCATAATACCAGCTTTCATAATAAAATATGGAATCCAGAAGGAAAAACTAATTTTAAATACTTTTAAAAACATTAAAATAATCAGTAGTAACAAAGAAAATAAAATAGTCAAAGCATATTATTCTAGTACGCTTAAATATCAAAATAATGAATATGTTATAAAAAGATATATGGTAATCCAAAACTATAACAAAATAAGTTTAGTAGATTTATTAGATAATTTAGTTCACGAATTTAATCATGCAATTAATTCTTATAATAACGAAATGCGAGTTACTAATAAATATATTTACCTAAGAACAGGTCTTACATACCGTATCTATAAAAAAGAAGATTTATCGTTTGTTAAAAAAGACCCTTCCTATCTTTTGGAAGAAATAATTAATACTAAACAAACAGAAGATATAATAAACGTAATTAAGAACTTCAATTCTCCCGATTCAGCAATTTCTAATACAATTTATGCTATAAACAGTGAAACATATCATAAATACAATTCTAATTCATACTATTTAGAAGGTTATATCTGTAAGAAGATTCTTAACAATAAGACTTTCATCAAAACATTAGAAAATCTTCGCTTAGTTGGAGAAATATATGACATCAGTACTTGGTTTGATAATATTACAGGAGAGGAAAATAGCTATAAAGAATTAATTAAACTCCTAAATGAAGTTTCAAATTTAGAATT
The DNA here is from genome assembly GCA_946560065.1 of uncultured bacterium. GTDB lineage: Bacteria > Bacillota_I > Bacilli_A > RF39 > UBA660 > UBA3789. The sequence goes on from CAMNUE010000011.1 coordinate 25,136, forward strand.
TGAATATTCAAAAAAGAAATACTTTAAATCAATAACACTTGGTAAAATAAAAGATACTTCAACCAAAATAATACGTATAGTTGAAAAATTTAATAATAACGTCAATTATCGTTAAAAAGTTAATTAAAAACATCAAGAACCTGAAAGGAATGAAAAAAATAATGAACAATCAAAATAAATTTATTGAATTAAGAAATAAATATCCAGAATTTATTTATGAAAAATATACTATTATATTTGATGAAACCAATATAAATATTAAATATTACTTTACAATTCCAAATTTAGAGACGTTTACTCCAGAAATAAAGATATCGAAAGAATATATTAAAACCAACTACAATGAAGAATATTTAGATTATCTTGTTTTTCAAATAGGACTCATTGAATTAATCAGTTATTGTAAATGTACATGTTCTAAAAATATAATTATTAAAGCGAACTACATTGATGCAGAACAAATAAAATTCTTAAAGAAATTGTATTATAATGGCTTAGGAGAATTTCTTTATACCAACAATATAGTAGTAGAAGAGAAGAATTTATTTAATATTAGTTGTACCTTTCCAAAGAAAGACCTTCCAAAAATATCATACCAAGGTGAGGGAAATTTAATTAGTGTTGGAGGCGGAAAAGATTCTTGTGTTAGTCTAGAAATTTTAAAGAACGAAGAAAATAATTCCTGCTTTATTATCAATCCTAAAACTCCGTCCCTAGAAACATGCAAAAAAGCCGGTTATCAAGCCTCAGAAATAATCAAAGTCGAAAGAATTTTAGATAAAAAAATCATTGAATTAAATAAATTAGGTTATCTAAATGGTCATACTCCATTTTCATCTATAGTTGCTTTTATCTCATATCTATGTGCTTATCTTTTAGGAAAAAAATATATCATTTTATCAAATGAGAGTAGTGCCAATGAAGCAACAGTAAAAGGAACAAACATTAATCACCAGTATTCTAAAACTTATGAATTTGAAAAAGATTTTACTGAATACATGACTAAATCAATTGGTTTAGATATAAAATATTTCAGTCTTCTTCGTGGTCTAAGTGAATTTAATATTGCCAAACTTTTTTCTAATTATAAAAAATATCATCAAGTATTTAAAAGTTGTAATCTTGGTAGTAAGAATAAAGAATGGAACTGGTGCTGCAACTGTCCAAAATGTCTCTTTGTCTACATAATTCTTAGCCCCTTCCTAACAAAAGAAGAAAGAATAAATATTTTTACAGAAGAATTATATAATCGAGAAGATTTACTAAAGACATTTTTAGAAATACTAGGTTATAGTGAAACTAAACCATTTGAATGTGTTGGAACTTCAATAGAAGCAAGATACGCAGTCAGCCTAGTAATATCAAAATATCAAGGAAAATTACCATATCTTCTAGCTTACTACCAAAATAATTTTCCTTTAGAATTAGATGGCAAGAAAATATTAGAATATAACCCAGATAATAATCTTGATGAATACTTTGATAATCTTGTAAAGAAAGAATTGATGAAATATGTATAGAAAAATAATAAACAAATTAAAAGATAAAAAAATTGCTATTTTGGGTTTTGGTCGTGAAGGAAAATCAACCTATAAATTTATTAGAAAATATCTTCCTGAAAAAGAACTTACTATTCTAGATATAAATGAAATAAATATAACTGATCAATATACCAATGTTATAACAGGAAAAACTTATTTAAAAAATCTAGACATTTATGATTTTATTATCAAAACTCCAGGTATTAGCCTAAAAGATATAAAAGATTCAAATATTCTAAATAAAATCACCTCACAGTTAGAATTATTATTAGAAGTATATAAAGACAATGTAATTGGTATTACAGGTACAAAAGGTAAAAGTACTACTTCATCGCTTCTTTATGAGGTGATAAAAAAGCAAAAAGAATCTGTCTATCTTTTAGGAAATATTGGTACCCCAGTTTTTGATAATATTGAAGAATATAATAAAGATACAATTCTAGTAGTCGAAATGAGTTCTCATCAACTAGAATATATTAAAGTAAGCCCTCATATTGCTATAATTTTAAATCTCTTTGAAGATCATTTGGATCATGCTGGTACTTTAGAGCACTACCATGCTAATAAAATGAATATTTTCAAATATCAAACAAAAAAAGACTATAGTCTTTATGCAGAAGATAATTTCTATTTAAATGAAAGAATCAATAGTTATAATTATCAAGGTATTAAATATAGTATAAGATTTGATGATAAGTATCCAAAGAAAAATGGTGTTCAAATACACGATAAAAATATTATCTTAAATGATGAAACACTTTACGAAGATAAAGATAGGTTTTTAAAAGGAGAGCACAATCTAAAAAATATAATGTTTGTAGTTACAGTTGCTAAAATATTAGGCCTAGATTTAGAACAAGCAAGTCAGATTATTTATAAATTTAAGGGGTTAAAATATCGTATGGAATATATTGGGACATATGATAATATTTCTTACTATAATGACACAATCGCAACAATACCAGAAGCTACAATTAACGCAATCAAAACAATTAAAAATGTTGATACATTAATATTCGGTGGAATGGATAGAAAAATTGACTATAAAGATTTTATTCTATTTCTAAAAGCTTCATCCATTAATAATTTTATTTGTATGCCATCAACTGGTACTAAGATTGGAAAAATATTAGAAAGAGAAACTAAAAAAAATATCTACTTTGTAGATAATCTAGAAGACGCTTACAAAATTAGTAAAGAAAAAACAGAAAAAGATAAAAGTTGTCTTTTATCTCCAGCAGCTTCTAGTTATGAGTATTTTAAAAATTTTGAAGAAAAAGGGAAAATATTTGAAAGATTAGTAAAAAAAGGCTAATAATCTTGACTAAATATTTTCTTTTTATTATATTAATTCATACAGGAGGGTTATAGGATGAGTAAAAAATACATCGCAACTGTGATGAATAAATTTTATGTTGGAGAAGATTCATATATCTTCACAGCAAGCCATGTAATAATGGGAGAAATAATAGAAAATAATATATTTAAGGATCGAAATGGTAATGAATATGGACCGATGTTAAATAGTGGAATGATTAAAACTGCTATTCCTTATTCTTACTTTAATCATATGGAAATTAATGATTTAGGAAAAGTAGTAGATAGTAAATTACCACTTAAAGAACAAATTAGTGAGTATGAATATCTATCTAAGCAAATGTTTTACTATGTCGGGATAGTTGATGAAGATGTACCAGTCTGTATTCCGTTTAATCTAGCAGAGTTGAAGGATAAGAATGCCGAAGCAGTTTCAAAAGTAGATGAAAAGAATGAGTATAAATCAAACCCTGTAATTGATAGCGTAAATGGTGAAAATAAAGAACAAGAAGTATCCGAAGTTATTGAAGAAAGAGATTACAGCCTAGAAGATTTAGTAATTAAAGTAGTTCAGGGAGAATTCAGTCTCAAAGAACTTAAAAATCTAAGAAAAGACTTATTAGAAAATTATGAAGATTTAGAAAGTGCTATAGAAACTATTAATATTCAATTAGAAGCAAGCGAAGCAGGTACTTCTGCTGTAAAATTAAAGGACTCTGACAAAGAGGATTTACCATATATAGATGTCGAAAATGATATTGATATTGAAGATTTATTTAATAAAGTAACAAAGACTTTAATAGCTCAAGATGAAGCTGCTCGCCGAGTTATTACTGAAATAGCTCGTAAAGAAATGCATCCTAAAAAGAAAAAAGAAGGGATTCTTTTAACAGGAAAAACAGGTGTTGGTAAGACAGAGCTAATGCGCTTAATTGCAAAATATTTAGATAGGCCTTTCCTTAAGATAGATTCAACACAACTAACTATACCTGGTTATACAGGAAAAGATATTGAAGAATTTTTATGGCAGCTATATGTTCAATGTGATAACAACAAAGAAAAGGCAGAACAAGCTATTGTTTTCTTCGATGAAATTGATAAAAAAGCAACAGGAAAAAAAGAGGACGTTAGTGGGGACAGAGTTCTAGATGTCTTATTACCATTTATTGAAGGAACAAAATATGACGCTTGCTCTAATACTAAAAACTCTACAAACAAAGTAGAAATTGATACCAGCAATATGATTTCTGTTTTCGGAGGTGCCTATACTGATGTCTATAAAGATTTAAAAGAAGAAAAACAAATGGGATTCAATGGTAACGTTGAACCAAAAGAGCGTAAAGCTACTCCAAGTGACTTTATAGAAAAAGGTCGTACCAAAGATGAATTCATTGGTAGGGTAGCCATTATTAAATTAAAGGATTTAGATTTTGATGATATTAAGCGTCTTATGTTAGAGTCAGATGAATCATCACTAAAAATCCAAGAACAAATATTTAAAAAACTTGGTGTAAAAATAACATTTACTGATGGTTATGTTAATGCAATTGCCAAAGGTGCAGTCGACAGAAAGACAGGTGCTAGAGGATTAAATACAATTATAGACGAATCAACATGGGAAGCCTATGAAGAAGTATATAAAAAATCAAACCGAGGTAAATATAGTGAAGTTATTTTTGATGAAAAGACAGTCGAAGATTCTTCTCACTACCAATTAGTAAAACGTAAAAAGGAAAATAAAAGCATTAGTCAAAGTTAATATCCTTTTAATCCTTAGAATATAACAATAAAATTTCCAAAAAGTATTGCATTTTGAAATTAATTTTGATACAATCAATATGCAACTTGGAAATGGCGCTGTAGCTCAGTTGGCTAGAGCAATCGGTTCATACCCGATAGGTCGTGAGTTCGAATCTCTCCGGCGCTACCATTTAAATAGTCACAATCTCTTGTAATCAAGAGGTTGTTTTTTTGTATAAAATATTTATAACAAGTCACTTTCTAGTAATAAAAAAATCTGCTTCAACATATCATTAAGTTGATGACAGAAGGTGGATTCTTATGTGTACTTGTATGAACTTTAAGACTAAAGATTACTATTTCGGACGCACCTTAGACTTAGATTACAGTTTTAATGAAAAAGTAGTTGTCACTCCAAGAAATTATAAATTTAAATTAAAATTTGGTAAGGAATTTCATTCAAAATATGCCTTTATTGGAGCAGCCACAGTAGTCGATGAATATCCATTATATGCAGAAGCAACAAATGAAAAAGGGCTTTCAATAGCTGCTCTTAACTTTCCAGAAAATGCTCACTATAATAAAGAAAACAAAGAAAAAATAAATTTGACTTCTTATGAATTAATACCTTGGATTCTTGGTAACTTCTCAAGTGTAGAAGAAGCTTGGTATTTGTTAAACAGTGTTAACATCGTTGATACATCATTTTCCAAAAAGATACCTGCCAGTCCTCTACATTGGATGCTTTGCGATGAAAATCATTGCCTTGTTTTAGAACCAATGGCAAATGGTTTAAATCTTACTTTTAACACTATAGGAATATTAACCAATAATCCGCCATTCTCTTATCATTTAACTAATATTAATAATTATATAAATTTGACTCCAGATACCTGTAGTAATAGATTTTCTCCCAAAATTAAACTTACGACCTACAGTTTAGGCATGGGAGCAATCGGGCTACCTGGAGATAACTCATCAGGATCACGTTTTGTAAGAACAGCCTTCAATAAATTTAATTCAATAGTAGAAGATGATGAAGAAAACTCTATATCTCAATTTTTTCATATTTTAGACAGTGTCTCAATTATTAGAGGAACCACTATGACTAAAGAAAAAGAGTGGAACGTTACTACGTACACTTGTTGTATAAATACTATAAAAGGAATTTACTACTATAAAACATATAATAATAATCAAATTACAGCAATAAGATTAACTCCAGAAAATATTCATAATAGGAATTTAACTATTTACAATTTAGAAGAGCATCAACAAGTAAAATACATGAATTAAAACAAAATAATAGAAATAAACTCTTTTCATTTTCTAATTTTTGCGTTAAAATTAATATATCTATATTGCCCTATAGCCAAGTGGTAAGGCAGTGCGCTCTGACCGCATTACGCGTTAGTTCGAATCTAACTAGGGCAGCCAATAGATATTAATCCGAGTTCTTTTTAGGCTCGGATTTTAATTTGTCTTCTCTTAAAAGAAAAAACTGCTGTAGAATAAACTACAACAGTTTTTACTCATCAGGTTCCTTACTTTCACCTTTATCTTCTCCAGTAGAACTACCATCACCACCAGGAGGATTAGGCGAAGGACTAGGAGTAGGCGAAGGAGTAGGATTTTTATCACTATCCTTATCTTGATTTGAATCATCACTATCATCAGTCTTATCGCTTTGGTTAGGATTATTCTTATCATCAACTTCATCTTTTATAACTTTATCATTATTTTCATTTAATACTTCATTCTGAATGTTATTGTAATTACTATTTTGAACATTACTAGGTCTATAGGTTGGAACAGATGAATATGTTTTACCTATATCTTTAGATGGAACAGAATGAGTATCTTTAACATTCGCAAGTTCTGAAGCATCTTGTTCAATATCAGGCCTACCACCATCTAAAACAGTTTTTATCTGAACTTTAGCATCTTCAATTGTTTTATTATCAGGAATCATAACATATAAAGGTTGACTACCACCAGAATAAGTAGGTCGATTAGCATCACTTCCATCTAATGAAATTGAACTTATTTCAAATTTACCATTATTATTTAATACATATTTAGCAATTTCTTGAATACTTTCATTTGAAATGTTTGTCAAGAACGTTCCCTCTAAAGATTTCAAAATTTTATTATACTTTAACAATACTGATGGAGTAGAAGCTTTATTAATTACCGCTCTTAAGAATCTAGATTGGTTAATTCCTCTTTGTCTATCACCTTCAGCAAAATTCTTTCTTGCACGAACAAATTGCAATGCCATTTTTCCATCCGTTATATGATTGTAACCTTTACTAAAAGTATAACTATTTCCAATAGTTTGATCATAAACAGAAGTAGTAAAATCATAATCACTATAAACATCAAGTGGTAACAAATATTCTACAGCCTTCATAAATGTTGTAAAGTTAAACTTAACATAATAATCAACTGAAACATCTAGCAAATCACCTAAGCTACTCATTGCTTCTTCACTACCATATAAAGAAATATGCGTTAACTTATCATAAGCACCTTTACTAGATATATTAATATAATAATCTCTAGGTATTGATAAAAGTAATATCTGTTTTGACTTCAAATTAACAATCATCAATAGATTAACATCACTTCTAGAAGTCTCACTAACAGAATCGGCATATGAGTCTTGACCGCTTACATATATTGCAAAACTTCCTTTTTCAAGGTCAATCTTCTTAGACTTCTTTGAATTATCAACTTTAATTTTAAAATTATAAATAGTTTTACTTTTAACATCAAAATCTTCAATGTTATCTAACATATTTTTTTCATCTTCCGAAACAAGATGATTACTACTATTATTATCTTGAATATCCGCAATACTTTCTTCTTCAGAAACATCATCAATTTCTAAATAAGAATCCATAATCATTAATGCATCAATCTCTTTAACTAATAACGCATTCTTTAATTCATTAATTGAAGAATATCCGATATATTCAACATCTACTTTTTTATTTAACTCTTTCTGAGCAGATTCATTATATTTATCATCTACATAATAACCAATTATTTTATCATCAATATCATTAATTTTCTTATAATTAGAACTTTTTAATGCTAAAACCGAATAATTAATATATGAATTATTTTTAAACATATTATTCATCGATGAATAAACTTGTAACAAAACTATACTAATAATTAAATAAGCAATTGACAACAGAACCGATAAAATACTAAGTGCAATCTTAGTTTTCTTACCTTTCCTTTTATACAAGAAAAACAAAACTAAGAAATCCACTACGCAAATAGAAAGTATTATAGGTATTAGAAATTTAACACCTAAAACTCCGATCTTTATAACTGTAAATATCAATAATATACTAAACAGTATTTGAATAAAACTTACATAAAATAATGGCTTTTTTAATAATGCTTTTAAATCTATCTTAAACTTTTTTTTATTTATATTATCATTTTTATCATTTTTTTTCTTCAAAATTTCAACTCCTTGCATTTAATAATTATATAATAATTTTCTATCATAAAAAAGTATTTTTTTAAATTTATCATTTTCTTTTACATTAAAATGTTGTATCATAGGAATAGTTAATTGACATATAAAAAGAGGTGTAATTATGACAGAAAACGAAAGAATTGAATTATCAAACTTATTATTTCCTAATCTGGAACATGACAGAGATTATTATGAAAAATTATATCCAAAGAGAGATTTACCTGAAAATGCTATGGTTACTAGATATGGTCCAAGTCCAACAGGAAGTGTCCATTTAGGTAATTTATTCAGTGCTTTTTGTGATATGATTTATGCAAGACAAAGTAAAGGAGTTTTCTATTTAAGAATTGAAGATACTGATCAGAAAAGAATGATTGATGGTGGAATAGAAAATATTACTGGAGTTTTACATGGATTTAATATTTTGCCAAATGAAGGTTATAACTTTGGTGGAGAGTATGGCTCTTATAGACAAAGTGAAAGAACTGAAATTTATCAAACTTATGTAAAAGATTTGATTATAAAAGGCTTAGCTTACCCATGCTTTATGACTGAAGAAGAACAAAATACTATTAAAGAGGAACAAGCTATTAATAAAGTTAAGATAGGAATTTATGGTCATTACGCAGTAGATAGAGATTTATCACTAGAAGAAGTTAAAGAAAAACTAAATAATAATGAAGAATATGTAATAAGATTAAAAAGCCCAGGTAATGCGAAAAATACAATAGAATTTGTTGATTGTATTAAAGGCAAAATTAAATTTCCAGAACATGATGTTGACACAGTTTTGCTAAAAAAAGATGGAACACCAACATATCATTTAGCACATGCGATTGATGATCACTTAATGCATACAACACACGTTATTCGTGGGGATGAATGGGTATCAAGCTTACCACTTCATTACCAACTATTCCAAATCTTGGGATTTGAGCCTGTCAAATATGCTCATATTGCTCCAATAACAATAAAAGATAGAGAAACAGGAACAATCAGAAAAATTAGTAAAAGAAAAGATCAGTGGGCGGGAGTTAAGTTCTACGAAGAGGGTGGAATTCCAATAGATGCACTACATCTTTACTTAGCAACAATTGCCAACACTAATTTCGAAGAATGGTATTTACAAAATCAAGATAAAAGTATTGAAGATTTTGAATTTTCTTTTGAAAAGATGGCAATCGGTGGGACAAGTTTTGACGAAGCTAAGTTTAATAATATCTGTAAGACATATTTTTCACGTAAAAGTGGAGAAGAAGTATTTAATGAAACTTTAGAATTCGCTAAAAAATACGATGCTGAATATGCTAAAATTTTAGATTCTAATAAAGAAGATATGATTAAATTCTTAAGTATCGAAAAAGATGGACCAAGACCTCGTAAAGATATTTCTAAGTATAGTGATGTAAAAGAAGAATTCTCATATGCAATAGACGAAATCTTTGAAAAAGAAAACTATTCTAAACTAGATACAGATAAAATATATGATACTGAATTGGTTATTAATTACATTAATAATTGTCTAGATATAAATGTTACAAATGAAGAGTGGTTTAATAAAGTAAAAGAATTCGCAGTTGAAAATGGTTATGCTGCTAGCCCAAAGGACTACAAGAAAGACCCAGATTCATATAAGGGACATGTTGGAGACATTTGTGAAGCAATCAGAGTCATGATTACAGGTAGAAGACAATCTCCAGACTTATTTAGTATAATGAAAATCTTAGGAAAAAATCGAATTTTAAAAAGAGTTGAAAAATATATAAATAGATAAAAAAACAAAAGGAAAAATAAGAAAAGTTGCCTAGTTGACAGTTTCTTATTTTTTTTGATTGATTTATTAACGATTTAGTGGTATAATTGAAGCGTTAAAAAGGAGATGTGGTTTAAAAAATGGAAGAAATTAATTTGAGAGAATTATTTGACTACTTCAAAAGTAAGATAACTTGGGTAATAATCGCCGTTATTCTAGTTATTGGTATTGGTAACATTGCCACAATAATTATGCGTGTTCCAATGTACAGAAGTAGTACTACAATTGTGCTAGTGAGTGAGAATAATACTGGAGATAGTACCTACAATAGTAGTGAATTACAATTAAACAAGAACTTAGTAGGAACTTATTCAGAAATTATTAAGTCAAGAAAAGTCCTAAATGAGGTAATAAGTAACCTTGGACTTAGTTATTCAACTGTAGACTTATCAGAAAATATTAGCGTAGCAGCAGTTGAAAACACAGAAATTATTAGAATAACAGTAGCAGATGCTGATAATAAACAAGCAGCAAAAATTGCCAATGAGATAGCTAGTGTATTCATGACAGAAATTCAAAAATTCTATAAACTTAATAACGTATCTGTAATAGATAAAGCAGAAAATAGTTTAAATCCATATAATGTAAACTATATTAAAGATAACCTAATTTATCTAATTATTGGTTTAGCATTATCAAGCGGAGTAATATTTATTATGTTCTATTTTGATACAACAATCAAAACTAGTGAAGAAATTGAAAATAAATTAGGATTAACAGTATTAGGTGTTGTTCCTAAGGTGGAAAGGAATTAATGTTATGAAAAATAAAGATTTAGTTATAAATAGAAATCCGAAGTCATTATTTTCTGAATCTATAAGAAGTATTCGTACTAACTTAGCATTTTCTTCATTGGATAAAGAGGTAAAACTTATTATTAATACCTCACCAGAAGCCAGTGACGGAAAAAGCTTTGTAACAGCAAACTTAGCTGTAGCTTATGCTCAAGAAGGTAAAAAAGTCCTACTAATTGATGCAGACTTGCGTCGTGGAAGACAACATGAAATATTTGAAATTATGAATGTTACTAGTGGAGGATATTCAAATTTAATGTTAAACTTTAAAGATAACATCCCACTAGAAAAATATATATTCCCAACTTTTGACAAAAACATAGATTTATTACCTACAGGGCCTATGCCTCCTAATCCAGTAGAACTTTTAGCTAGTGAGAATAATAAACGCTTAATTGAAAAATTAAAAAGAAGATATGATTTAATTATTATGGACTGTGCTCCAGTAATAGGTTTAAGTGATTCATTAATATTAGCAACAATGTCGGATATAAATATGCTTACAGTTTCCGTTAAGAAAACAAAAATGGAAAACTTAGAAAGGGCAAAGAAACAATTTGAACAAGCAAATGCTAAAATAAATGGTGTTATCTTAAATAAAGCTCCAATGCAAGGAAATGGTTATTACAGTTATTATTACAACAATGAATATTATGGAGATCAAACAGAAAAATAATGAAAGATTTACACTCCCATATATTATATGGAATAGATGATGGTTCTCAGACAATTGAAGAATCAATTGCCATTTTAAAAGAATCAAAAAAACAGGGGATTGATGAAATAATTCTTACCCCACATTACATTGAAAATAGTAAATATAATTGTAATAATAAGAATAAGGAAGAATTATTTAATAAATTAAAAGAAAGAGTTGAAGAAGAAAATATCGATATTAAAATTTATCTAGGAAATGAAGTATTTTTTACTGATAACTTTCTTAGTTTATTAAAACAAAAAGAAATAACGACATTAAATAATAGTAAATATATTTTATTTGAGTTTCCAATGGGACCAATTTATAATAACACATCAGAAATCATTTCCATTTTAATTAGTAAAGGATATACACCAATACTTGCTCATCCAGAAAGATATCCAAGATTTCAAGAACATCCTGAATTAGCAGAAGAATATTTAAGAATGGGTGTTCACATGCAAGGCAACTTTACTAGTTTATTTGGAAAATATGGAAGAACTTCAGAAAAAACTCTAAAATATTTATTAAAGAAACACTATATCAGCTTCTTAGGAAGTGATGTTCATCATGAAGTTAATTATTCAGCAAAAAAATTAGAAAAGAAACTTCTAAGAATTACTAAAGATAAAGAGTATGTAGCTGACTTAATGGGAAATAATTTTGATAAAGTTATTAATAAAGAAGAAATTGGAATACTAAGATAAGCACAGAGACACAAAACAACTAGTTTTGTGTTTTTTGTTTTTATATCTTTAAATGAGATAGAATTTGTACTATAATATTAATAGTAAAAAGGAGTATCGTTTATGGGGAAAAATGTAAAAAGAGCAATTGCTGGACTTATACTAGTCGCTGCACTTTATATTTGTGAAATTAGAGGAAGAAAAGTAGAAGAGTTGCATTTGATCATGCTTTTTGAATGTTTCTGTACCATTCATATGTCATTATTCGCATTACTTCCAATTTCTAAATTACTCGCAAAAGAAGGGGAACATAAAAAACTATTTTGGACTCTATTTTATATAAGAGTAATAATTCTTTTGTTAGGTAACAGTGTTAATGCCTGGGTCACATTCATCGTCGATTTTATTTTAATTTTTGTTGGTGCATTTGCAGTTGTACCAGTACTCGCACTGATAAAAAAGAAGGATCCATTTACAGGAATAGCAAAAGAAAATATTGAATCAAGTCAATCAACAAGTGCCGCAGCAGTTACAGCCTCAAGTCAGCCTTTAGTAAATAAGATTTATAAATGTAGTAAATGCGAAAAAGAAGTGGCTCTAGGTAATAAGTATTGTCCAAACTGTGGTACTGCCCTAACTGAGAATGACTATGTAGTAAAAGATTCAACTATTACCACTACTGACGCCAGAGAAGGAACTCCATTCAACAAAGCAGAATATGATAATTATCTTTTTGGCGACATAAAGAAAGCAGCAGGATGTATCATCAAAGAAAATATTGCAAAAAATCCTGAAAATGTTCATGCAACACTACCAATAATTGAAAAAAAGAAAAATACTATAACAATCGTTTTTTCAATCGCAATCACAATATTATTGATAATTTACTTTGCTTATCATATAAATTGGTTAATTATAGCTAGTTTTATAGGAATAATTATATATTTCCTTGTAATGAAAAATTACTCAATCGAAAAACATCTTGTAAAAGAAGTAATAAGTAGACCATCAGAAAAAATCGACTATGTTATTAGTAGTACCTTATCTGGTAAAGTAGTTGATAATAGAAGAAATAAACTACTAAGAACAGGAATTATCGTTCTTACAATTTCTCTTCAATTACTTTTATTTAATAAACCGCATCTAATTTACGAAAAAACAGATGGAGGTTATGCAGTTAGATATTATACAATTGGAATTTTAAAAAAAGATAGAGAGTTAAAAATTCCCAAAGAATACAATGGTGAACCAGTGGTAAGTATAAGAGGAAGTGTTTTCGCAAGAATTGGCTCTATAGAAAAAGTAACTCTTCCTAACACAATAAAAGAAATAAGAGGAGAAGCATTTATAGGATGCTATAACTTAGAATCAATAAATATTCCAGATGGAGTTACAGAAATAAAAGGAAGTACTTTTGAAGGATGTTCAAGTTTAAAAAGCATAGATATTCCTAAAGGAGTAACAAGAATAGGTGGTTCAGCATTTAGAGAATGTACATCATTAGAAAAGGTAACAATTCCTAAAACTGTCATAGAAATTGGAAGTTCGGCATTTAGAGGAACTGCTATAAATAACGTTTGTGTCTCAATAAATGCCTCCATCAATGAAAGAGCCTTTAAAGATACAAACGCAAACATTGCATACCATGAATATGGTTGTGTTAATACAAATGGAAGTGGATATGGATATGGGTACGGTAATGAATATGAAAGCAATTATGGATTCGAGAATGAATACAATAACAACGAATACGGATATGATTACGACTATGAAAGATAACTATAAATTTATCCATTTATTATATGTTCCAACAATGGCATGTAATATGCAATGTAAATATTGTTATTTAGAAGATAATACTAAAGATGAATGGAATAAATATAAAGCCCTGGAAACTTTAGTATACGCAATAAATAAATTAAAAAAGAGTAATGTTATTCCATTTAATATTTCTCTTCATGGAGGAGAAGTAACCACATTATCAACAAAAGATTTTCATGATTTAATAAAATATATCAGTAGTTACTACAAAGATAATAAGCAATTAATTGAAGAAAACGGTTTTAGAGTAGGAACACCCCATATAAAAACAAATCTATATAATCTTGAAAAACATCTTGATACCATTAAAGAATATAATGTCTCAATAAGTGGTAGTCTCGATTTGCCACTTAGTATCCACGATAAATATCGTCTGACTAAAAATAATCAAAAAACTTTAGATAGAATTTTAGAAAATATAAAATTATTAGAAGATATTCCAAATAAAAAGAAAGTCTCAACTACTATATTTAAAGAACATTTTGATTTGGATAAAATAGTCGAAGATATCAAATATTTAGATAAAAATACTTGTCTAGATATGAATGATTTTAACTTTATGATTGGCTTTGATTATAACTCGAATGGACTCCTTCATCATATTACTGAAGAAGAACAAGTAGAGCTATTTAAAAGAATGCATGAAGAGTTCGATGGTACAAATTTAGATAGTGGAGTAAATGGAGCTTGGTTCAACGAATTTGGACCAGAATACTGCACCAACTGTGATAACTGCGGAGAAAAATTCTTTCTTTTAGAGAAGAATGGTGATATTTACTCATGTGTTCGCGGTCAAAAGAATAAAGACTTCTATTATGGAAACATCTATCAAGATAAAGTAGAAACTATCTTAAATAACGCTAAAAATAAAATCTTTATTGCTCACAATCGTCAACCATTTAATCAAGAATGTGCAGAATGTAGATATCTCTATTTATGTAAAACTGGTTGTCCTTTTGTAAAAAATGCATATAAAAGTAACAAATCATATACTTGTCTTCTTCAACAAGAACTTTATAAAAATAGAAACTATCAAGAAGATGAGTATAATGATGAAAGTGTCTATAACTACATTAGTAAAATGCATCCAGATAGAATGAAAGAATATTATCCAGTAAGACCAAATAATGAATACAAATCTTTAGAAGAATTAATTAATGAAGATCAAAAATTAAAATATATATATGATTCCAATTCATTTATTTTAGAAGTAGATGGAAAAGAATACAATTTAGAATCACAAATACTAAAAAAGACCAGACAAATTATCTATTTAACAGAAAAATCTAAAATAAAAATATATCTAAAAAATAGTCTTTTAAATGAAGTTTGCGATTATCCAGATAACAATTCTTTATACATTATGCTTTTAACAGGAGATTTAATAAAATATGGTGATGAGCAAAGAACAAAACAAGCTCATATAATGACACATCAAGTCTATAAAGGAGTATTAGAAAAGAATAATAGTTCCAAAGAAGGATTTTATGAATATGACTTAACAAGTGTTTTAAAAGAATACTATAGTTATATTTCTAAAGATAAACCTAATAACTTATTCTTTACTACTAATGCTTTAAGAGATTATCATTATACAAAACAAAAAAATAATGCTTATTATCATATTGATGCAATCAATTTGCCATTTCAAAATATTGAATTTTATTATTTAGGAGGACTAAACAATGATTAAGAAAAAACCAGAGACCTATGAAGAATTAGTTTTAGTTAGTAATGTTTTAAAATTAAATAACTTTTATGATTTATCCCAAGAATTTATTGATGAAGCCTATGATTATTTAGTAGCCAATCCTGAAGGAAGAATAGATGCAACACAAACACAAATTGTTTTTAAAAATAGCACCACAGGAAAAATTGATAAAATTTTTACTGTTGCCTTAAAATTTGTTAATTCAATTGATGGGATATCTTTAACTAAATCAAATATTGAGATAATACCACATTATGATCCAACCTCAAGTGGAGGAGGATATGGTGGTTCATCTTCTAATAACAATAACAACAATAATAACAATAACAACAATCATTAGGAGGAAAAATGGTAACAGAAAAAGCTCAAGAAGAACGTTTGAAAAAATATGATATAAATATAAAAACAAAATATAAAGTAAATGATAATGTCTTAGAAAGAAATACCGATAACTCTAAAAACGATAATATAATAAATGGAATAAGATTAGAGAAAGCTTATTACTGTCATGGTCAACTCCTAAAAAAAGAAAATATTTTCGACTCAAGAATACTTTATACCTATGAATCAACAAATGATGAGTTTATTTGTAAAAACTGTGGTAATAAAGGAACATTAGAAGAATTTGATGCTGGATGTCCTTATTGTCATTCTAATTATAATATTGATTTCGTAAACAAAGAATTAGGAAACAAACACTATTATGATCTTATTATGAGCGATAAAAGTTATCTAAAAAAAACATTCATAATCACACTGATTTTTTCATTTATAATAACAATATTTTATGTATTACCGAATAGCAGAACCTTCTATTTCTTTGATATTTTAAAGATACTTGGAGGAACAGTTGTAATAAGTTTAATTCTTTTTCTAATATTTTATTATTTAGATGCAGTAATTCTTCTACCAAGTATCAAAAATAAAAAAGAAATTCAAAATAATAAACAAAAAGAATTTTGGAATCAAATGGAAAATGAAGGAATTGAAAAGAATAAATTCTATAATAATTTTAATTATAATCTAAGAAAATATTATTATAGTTCTAAAAATCCAAATATCATTGACTATGATATCATTGATTATAATGATTTTAAATCTAGTTATGAGAATAACAATCTCTATGTAACAGTTAATGTTGATGTTAGAATAGTAAGATTTGATAATAACAAAATAATTTCTAAAATAGAAAACAAATCATATTATCTTAAGAAAAATGATATTACTAAGGAACTAAAAGGAGAAATTAACTACATTAAATGTCCAAGTTGTGGAGCAAGTGTAGATGCAACTAAAACCAAGTGTTCTTATTGTGGAACAGAATATAATTACCTTCAAGAATGGTATTTAGAAAGAGAAATTTAATTCTCTTTTTTGCTGGAAATTTGTAAATAAGTAATAAAATTATAAAAAATGTGTAAATTATGTGAATATTATGCTATAATTAAGAGGATTTCCGTAAAAAAATAAGGATTACCTATTGCAAATATAAAAAAATGTGATATAATATATACCACGTTATAAAAGGGGTTTATAAGTAACGGCGAAAGGGGTATTGGAGATGAAAACTAAGAGGGAATTGGTTGAAAAAAAGAAAAGTGCAACAGAAAATAAGCAATTATTATATATTTTTATCAAAAGAACATTTGATATCATTTGTGCACTAGTTGGATGTGTATTTTTACTTCCAATAATTGTTCTAGTTAAAATTTTATATATACTTACTGGTGATTTTAATAGTATTTTCTTTACTCAAAAAAGAATTGGTATTGATGGAGAAGAATTCAATTTTTTTAAATTCAGAACAATGGTACCTAATGCAGACGAAATATTATTTGATACTTTAAGGCAGGACAAGATATTAGCAGAGGAATATCAAAAAAATAAAAAGTTAAAGAACGATCCACGTATTACAAAAGCAGGTAAAATATTAAGAAGAACTTCTCTAGATGAATTACCACAATTAATAAATGTATTAATTGGTGACATGTCTATGATTGGAAATAGACCTTATATTCCTAGAGAAAAGAAAGATATGGGTAAATACTTTGATGATATAGTAAAGACTAAACCAGGAATAACAGGGTATTGGCAAGTAAGTGGACGCGAAAACGCTTCGTTTAAGAAACGTTTAGAATTAGAAAGTTATTATTCTAATCATAGAAGCTTATGGCTTGATATAAAGATATTTTTTAAAACTTTTAAAGCTGTTCTAGGAGGACATGGAGCGGCTGAGTAATAAACAACACAAAAGTAACATCTGAGTATTCAATATTACGACGTTACCGATGTGTTTTTTTATTAAAAGAAAACAAGAAAATATTATGCTTTATTAAGAAAATTTGTTATAATATTGAGTAGAGTAAGTATAGAAGTATGAACATATATAAAATTAATATCGTATGATTTTTCAATTTTAGAAGGAGTAGTAATTATGAAAAAAGAAAAACCGATACGTATAGCTCATATAATCGGTAAATGGGTTGGCGGTGGAGTCGAAGCTGTTGTTATGAATTATTATCGCAATATTAATCACGATAAAATACAATTTGATTTTATTTGTGATTCTGATTCTACAAATATTCCATATGAAGAAATAGAAAAGCTTGGTGGCAAAATAATTTTAGTTCCGCCATATCAACATGTTTTCGCATATCAAAAGAAACTAAAAGAAGTCTTTTTAGAAGGAGAATATAAGATAGTACATTCTCACATTAATGCTTTATCTGTTTTTCCATTGCATGCAGCTAAAAAGGTTGGAATACCAGTAAGAATCGCTCATAGTCATTCGACAACAAACAAAAAAGAATGGAAGAAAAATCTATTGAAGCAAATTTTAAGACCATTCTCAAAAGTTTACGCAACAGATTATATGTGTTGTTCAGAGTTAGCTGGAAGATGGTTATTTGGAGATAAAACATATGACCAAGGTAAAGTTTACTTATTGAATAACGCAATAGATCTAGAAAAATTTGCATACAACGAAAAAATAAGAAAATCAAAAAGAAAAGAACTAAAAATAGATGATGAAACACTAGTAATTGGTCATATTGGAAGATTTGTAGCACAAAAAAATCACACATTTCTTATAGATGTTTTTAATGAATTACACAAAAAAGAAAAAAATTCAGCACTAATTTTAGCTGGACAAGGACCATTAATGGAGGAGATAAAAGATAAAGTTAATAAGTTAGGTTTATCTGATTCAGTAAAATTTCTAGGACAAAGAAATGATGCAAATGAATTATACCAAGCATTTGATGTGTTCTTATTACCAAGTTTGTATGAAGGTTTAGGTATGGTTGCAGTAGAAGCACAATGTGCAGGTAATTACTGCATTTGCTCAACTGAAGTACCATCAATTGTAAAGATGACAGAGAATATTGAATTTTTAAGTCTAGCAGACAATGCAGATAAATGGGTAGAAAGAATACTTGCTACTACGAATAAAAAAAGAGAAAGCCACATAAAAGAAATTAAAGATTGTGGCTATGACATAAAAACAGAAGTTAAATTACTAGAGAAAAAGTATTATAGTTTTAAGAAGTAGGTGAAATAATGAAAAAGGTTGGAATAGTGTCTTGTTATTTTAAGAATAATTATGGAAGTTTACTCCAAGCTTATGCAAGTAAAAAAATCTTAGATAATAATAATATTTTAAACGAAACTATTGCAATAGAAAAAAATAAAGATTTTTCTAAAGGAAAGAGAAAATACTATTTATCACAAATATTCAATTTTAATTTTATTAAATCCAAATTTGGAATGATAAAACTAAAAATAGATAAAAAATTAAATAAGAGCTTAGGAAAAAATATCAAGATAAGAGATAAAAAATATGAGGAATTCAAGAAAGAGTTTAACTTATCAAGGTCATGTCTTGATTATAAGGGTTTAAAAGAATTAGCTGCAGAAAAGTATAGTGATGTAATAGTAGGGAGTGATCAGTTATGGTTACCTGTTAATGTGGTTGCCGACTACTATACATTAAATTGGGTTCCAGAAAATATAAATAAAATCTCATATGCAACCAGTTTTGGAGTATCAAGTATACCAAAAAAATACACAGAACAATACTCAAAGTTTTTAAAAAGAATAAATCATTTATCCGTAAGAGAAGAAAGTGGAGTTAAACTAGTAAAAGAAATAACACAAATTGATGCACAACTAGTATGTGATCCAACTATTCTCCTAACAAAAGAAGAATGGGAGAGTATCTCAATAAAAGACAGGATTATAAAGGATAAATACATTTTTTGTTACTTTCTTGGATCAAATATTGAACATCGAAAATTTGCTGAAAGATTAAAGAAAGAAACAGGATGCAAAATTGTATCACTAAACCATGCAGACGAATATGTAAAATATTCAGATTTATTTGCTGACTTCACGCCTTATGATATAGGTCCAAAAGAATGGATTAACTTAGTTAAAAATGCAGAATACATCTGTACAGATTCATTCCATGGCACAGTTTTTTCTATTCTTTTTAATAAAATATTTTTTGATTTCAGAAGACACAACAATAAAAATAAAAATTCAACTAATAGCAGAATAGACTCCCTGTTAAACGTTGCTGGAATCAGTAAAGAAAGAATTCTATCAGGAAATGAAGATATTAAAGAAGTATTAAAATATGAAATAGATTATCAAAAAGTAGATAAGAATATAAGCGTGTTTAGAGAACAATCGAAAAAGTGGCTTTTAGATTCAATAGAATGGCAAAAGGATGAAGAAAGTAAATATATAAAAATAACAGACAAAGAGATGTGTTCTGGATGTACGGCTTGCGCCAATATATGTCCCAAAGATGCTATTGAAATGGTAAGAGATGAGGAAGGGTTCTTATATCCTAAAGTCAACAAAGATAAATGCATTGATTGTGGACTTTGTAAAAAAACATGTCCTATGATAAATCATAAGGAACACCATGAATTTGAACAAAAAGCATATATCTTTCAAAATAAGGATGAACAGATAAGGTTAGAATCAACATCAGGAGGAGCATTCACTGCAATTGCAGAAGAAATCATAAATTCAAACGGAGTTGTATTTGGTGTAGCTTTTGACAAAGATTTTAAAGTTAAACACACATATGCTACAACAAAAAAAGAATTAGAAATATTTAGAAATAGTAAGTATGTACAGAGTGATCCAAATGAAACATTTACTAAGGTTAAAGAATTTTTAACATCCGGAAAAAAAGTTTTATTTAGTGGTACATCTTGCCAAATAGCAGGGTTAAAATCTTTTCTCAAAAAAGACTATGAAAATTTACTATTAGTTGATGTTGTATGTAGAGCAGTTCCTTCACCATTAATGTGGGAAAAGTATTTAGAAGTACAAAAAAAGAAATATCTGAATCCTAAAAAAATATTCTTTAGAGAAAAATATCATGGGTACAAATATTCTAATATGAGCATCTACGGACAAAATAAAGACTATCATCGTGGAATAGATTCAGATCCATATTTAAGAGCCTTCTTTTCGAATATTTGTGATAGACCTTCTTGTTATACATGTAAATTCAAAACTCAGTATAGAGAAAGCGATTTAACAATCTGGGATTGTTTTAATATAGAAAATTTCAATTCTAAATTAGATGATGATAAAGGTACAACAAGAATATTATGTCATACAAAAAAAGGAATGGATATGGTTAAAAAAATTGCTGCAAAACATACCTGTGAAGAAATAAATGTAAAGCAAGCTTTATCAGACTTTAATGGGATTTTTTCTAAAGTAAATTACAACTCCAGAAAAGCAGAATTCGTAAAAGATATGAATTCAATATCTTCAGAAGAATTATTCGAAAAATATTTTCCAGATACAGTAAAAGTAAAATTAGAAAGAACATTAAGATCATTTCTATTAAAGACAGGATTGTATAAAAAAATAATTAGTTTTGGTAAAAAAATAAGAAAAAGAACATAGAAGCATAGGAAGTGAAATTATGAGTCAAATAAAAGTATTACAAGTTGGACTATCTTACAAAGTTGGAGGTATAGAAACTTATTTAATTAACTATCAAAAACAGTTAGATAAAACAAAAGTAAGTTTTGATTATATCAACGTATTTGAAAGAGCGAAAAAAGAGTTCTTTTATGAAGAGTTGTGCAAATATTCTAAGGTTTATACATTGCCTGATTACCGCAAACATCCTATAAAGTTCACTAAGGAATTAATAAAATTAAATAAAGAAGAACAATATGATGTATTCCACTATAACATGAATTCAGCTTGCTATCTTATTCCATTATTAGCTGCAAAAATGTGTAAGATAAAAGTAATAATAGCTCATTCTCATAATTCATCAAGTGATAAAGGTTTACTAAAGAAAATACTACATAATTTCAATAAAAAAATTATACCATTATTTGCAAATACTTATTTTGCATGCTCAGAATTGGCAGGGGCTTGGTTCTTTAATAAAAAAATAAGAAAATCAGAAAATTATTACATTATAAATAATGCAATTAATCTAGAAAAGTTCACTTATGAAGAAACTGTTAGAAAGAAAAAAAGAACAGAACTCGGCATATCAGATGACACCATTGTTATAGGACATGTTGGAAGTTTCAAAAAACAAAAAAATCATGAATTCATTATAGATATATTTAATGAATATCATAAAAAAAATCCTAACTCAAAACTGTTATTAGTAGGAATTGGACCATTATTTGAAAATGTTAAGGAAAAAATAAATAATTTAAAAATGAATAATTCAGTAATTTTATTAGGACAGAGAAGTGATACTGCCAATCTATACCAAGCAATGGATATTTTCCTATTGCCAAGTTTATACGAAGGACTACCATTAGTGGGAGTGGAAGCCCAAGCTGTTGGACTAAAATGCTTTTTCTCTGATGTAATAACGAAAGAAGTAAACATTTCTGATAACGTCACATATATACCATTAAAAGATAGTGCAAGCGAATGGGCAGAGCAAATTTTAAATGCAAATTTAACTAACAGAAAAAGTGTTGATGCAAGCAAATTTGATATAAAAGAAAATGCTAAAAGATTAGAAGAGATATATTCTAAATTAATGAAAAAAAGTAGGTGATAAAATGCTAACATATGTAATCATGATTTTGATTTCTATCCTAATGGCACTCATAGCACAAAATTTGAAAAGACAATACGAAGCCAAAAAAGAAAAAAGTACAAAAGCATTATATAGAATATTTTGCCTGGCGTCATTTTTACCACCATTCTTAATTTCTGCATTTAGAGCATATAGTATTGGAACCGACACATCTGGAACATATTACAATATGTACTACAATGTTTTAAATGGATTTGGCGGAATGAGAGATGTGGGATATGGATTTATAAATAAACTTGCAATAATGCTCTTTGATGATTACAGTGGAGTTTTAATACTAACATCATTGATATTCTGTGGGATATCATTTAAATGTATCTTTTCCGAATCAAAATATCCTGTGCTAAGTGTTATACTATTTTTTGCAACAAACGTATATTTTATTTCAATGAACATGATAAGACAAAGTATAGCGATTTCGCTATTTATGATGTCTATACCACACATCAAAAATAAATCATTATTTAAATTCTTAATTTTAAACATAATTGCAACAAGCATACACACAACAAGTATTATCTACATAGCTCTTTATTTCTTATTACAAAGAAAATTAAAGATTAAAACAATTATAATTGTATGTATTTTAACATCATTGTTTACAAGTTCGTTAGGAATGGCAGTAATAAAATTACTGTCAGGAATTGGATATTTTAGAAAATATTTTGCTTGGTATTTATCATCAAGATTTGTAACTGGTCAGTTAAATTTATTTAGTCTTTTGATAAATATTTCCATATTGCTATTTCTATTTTATATCCATAAGAGCGCAAAAGAAGATAAAGATTACAATATTTTGTTATGGTTAGAAACTTTAGCAACTTTAAGTCTATTATTTTCTGCCTACATACCACTAATGCAAAGAGTTTCTTGGATGTTCTCCTTTGCACTATACATATATTTACCAAAAATGTTTGATTACATTAAAAAGCCAAAAGCAAGAATTGTTATTAAGCTTGCTGTCATATTCTGTTTTATAGCATATATGACATTAACAATATTCGTTAATGGATACAATGAAGTTGTACCATATGTTAGTCGATTCAAGTGGTAATTAATAAAAAATGATGCATAGAAAAGTTAATTCATGCAAAGTCAGTGGTATTTACAAAAAATATTTAATTTATGAGGAATTTCCAGTTTTTCTCAAGACGAAACCTCTTCACTTTTACATAGTGTAGGTATTAGCATTTTTTTATCATACACATAAGTAACGTGATAATTAAATATTAATTGTAAATATATTTAAGGGAATGTATTTGGAAAATAGTTGTAGCAACAACTAAATAATTGTGTCAATATATCCATTAATAAAGGAGTCTAAGAAAATTCGGCAATTTATAAAAAGCCACATGTAAGAAGAAAAAAGTAATAAAAAAATATACTGACAATATCTATGAAAATGATAAGGAAGGTAATGAAAATGAAAGATAGAGTTTCTATAATAATTCCAGTATACAACTGTAGTAAATTTTTAAATAAGTGTATGGAGTCAATTCTAAATCAAGATTATACAAATATTGAAGTAATACTTGTTAATGATGGTTCTACAGATGATAGTCTTAAAATTTGTGAAAAAATTCAAGAAAAAGACTCAAGAGTAGTAGTTATAAATAAAGAAAACGGTGGGGTTTCTTCGGCTAGAAATGAGGGACTAAAAAACGCAACAGGAGAGTACATTTTTTTTGTCGATGGGGATGATTATATAGATTTAGATTGTATAAGAAAGTGTATGGAAATAATAAAGGAAAAAAATCTTGATATATTAAAATTTAGTTACGTAAAAGAATTAAGTAAAAAAATAAAAAGAAAGTACCAATATTCTGTCCCAGTAAACAAAAAAATAGAAAAAAAAGATTATAAGGAAGAACTATACCCATATGTATTCACTACAAATGACTTCTGCAATGTAACCATCTCCATAATAAAAAGAAATATCATCGGAAACACAAAATTTAAGTTAAATACTTTAATAGGGGAAGATTTCTTATTCTTTATCGAGTGTTTAAACCAATCAAATAATATTTATTTCGTTAATGATTGCTTTTATCATTACATAGTAAATGAAGAAAGTGCTACACACAATTTCAGCAAAGAAAAGAGCGTAAAAAAACTTTCAGACTCATTGTTTGTCAATACAGAAATTAATGAAATATTATTAGAAAAAAAATATGATAGTAACGAAAAATACATCTATAAATGTAATGACAGTATATTTAATAATTTGCAAGTTTGTATCATGAACAATAATTATAACATGTATTCAAAATATATTGATGACTTAAATAAAAATGATTACTTACAGAAAAAATTGAACGAAATTTATCAATATTTAGACAAAAATGTTAGAAAATTACTGCAAAAACAAAAGTTAGAATTTTACAAAATCAAAACAAAAACTAGAATTAAAACCTGTATTAAAAAAATTGTATCCAAAACAAAATAAGGAGATTGATAACAATGAAAAAAGTATTCCTAAAAGCATATTACAAAAATAACCTTGGAGATGATTTATTTCTTCACATAGTTTCAAATCGATATAAAAATAAATTTTATGCAATTTGTAGTCCTAAGTATGGATATCCTAATAGATTCAATAATATAAGTTTTAATAAGTCTTTTCTGAGGTATTACATTTATAGGACACTAGAAAAAATAATGAAAAAAAACTGGATACTTGAATCAAAAAACATATCAAAAAGCGATATTATTTTATCAATTGGAGGATCAATATTTATTGAAGAAAAAAATAATAGTATGGAAGAAATGAAAAGAAAATACAGTATCTATAAAAAGAACATTCCATATTGCATATTGGGTGCAAATTTTGGGCCTTTCTATAATGATTTCTATAAAGAATATATTGATAATGAAATATTTAATAAAGCAGAGGATGTTTGCTTTAGGGATAGTTATTCATATGATTTATTTAAGCAAAATCCTAAGGTAAGACAAGCAGCAGATATTGTGTTTTCCTTAGACACATCACATGTTAACTTAACTAATTCTAATAGAGTTGTATTCTCGATAATTGAATGTCGAAACAGATTCTCTAACGAAATAGCCAAAATGTATGAAGATAAAATGATAGAATTAATAAATTATTTTATCAAACTAGGATACAATATTACATTAATGTCTTTTTGCAAGGCTGAAGGGGACGAAGATGCTATAAACAGAATACTTAAAAGAATTAACTCAAAAACCGATAATATAGACAAATACTTTTATAACGGAAATGTCGATGAGGCATTGAATGTTCTAGGAAAATCTAAGATAATTGTAGGAAGTAGATTTCATGCGATGGTTTTAGGAATGCTTCTTGAAAAAAGTATTATTCCAATAATTTATAGTGATAAAACTTTAAATTTACTTGATGATGTCGGATATAATAGCATAGTGTTTGATATAAGAAAAGCAGAGCTAATTAGTCCATTAAAAATCGATTCAAAGGCTTTGGACTATAGAGTTGATGTATCAAAACAAAAAAAAGATGCTATTAATCAATTTAAAATACTTGATGAATTATTAAAATAAAAGTGGGGTAGATTAGAAATGAATCGAAGTAAAAAAATGCTAAAAAACACATTCATTATTACAATAGGAAAAGTGTGCACTCAACTAATAACATTTTTATTGCTACCATTATACACTAGTGTTTTATCCACAGAAGAGTACGGAACAGTTGATTTATTAAACACAATAGTAACCTTATTAATTCCGATAGTAACATTCCAAATTGAGCAAGCAGTATTCAGAGAATTAATAGAAGCTCGAGATTCTCTCAGCAAAGAAAAAAAGATTATATCAACATCTATATTCACTGTAATTATTCAATGTGTCATTTATTCATTAATATTTTTTATTGCCTATAAATATTTAAGTAACCGCTACAAATTATATCTCTTTATCAATGTAATAACAGCAATATTTTCTTCATTGTTTCTACAAATATCTAGAGGATTAGGAGATAATAAAAAATATGCTGTTGGTAGTTTTATAAGTGCTGCCTCTACAATAATATTAAACGTAACTTTTTTGGTTATAATTAAATTACGTGTTGATGGGATGCTACTAGCTACTATGTTAGGTCAAATTATAAGTTGTATCTACCTGTTTTTATCTCTAGGAATGAAAAAATATATATCCATCAAATCATTCAGTAAAAAAATGGGGATAAGTTTATTAAAATATTCCATTCCTTTAATACCAAATCAAATATCTTGGTGGATTTTTAATGTTTCTGATAGAGTTATAGTTTCTTATATATTAGGTGTTGGAAAAAATGGAATATTATCAGCTGCAAGTAAGTTTTCATCTGTATATATAATGGCTTTCAGTATTTTTAACATGAGTATAACAGAAACTATAGTAGCACACATAAAAGATAATGATATTCAAGATTATTTTAATAAAGTATTTAATACTATAACTATGCTTTTTCTATCATTATGCATACTAATAATTTCATGTATGCCTATAGTGTACCCAATACTGATAAATCATAAATTCGGAGAAGGTTTTACCCTAGTACCAATACTTTTGATTTCCTCATACTTTAACGTAATTGTATCATTAATTGGAATAATCTATATTGCACACAGAAATACTAAAGCTGTTGCTAATACATCAATATACTCAGCATTAATAAATATTATTTCCCACCTCGCTTTAATAAAATATATTGGTCTGTATGCAGCTACAGTATCAACTTTTCTGTCATTCTTTACTATGACTATATACAGATTATATGATATACGAAAAAAATATTTTCTGATAAAATTAGAAAAAGTCAAATTAACTATAGGAATGTTACTTTTAAGTCTAGTTACTATTATATATTATTTAAATAATTCTATAATAAGTATAATCACGCCTTTTATAACACTTGTAATATTAGTTATTATAAACAAGAAAAGCATTTTAAAGTCAATAGATATAATAAAAAAAGAAAGACTTGTAAAAAGATAATGAAATTTTTCTTTATTACTAATGCTACCACTAATTAAGACAATATTAATAAAATCAGGAATTAAATTTAATTAATAATAAAATATAAGTTAAATTTAATTTACAAAATAAATAATATAATGAGGTGAAAAATATGAAAAGAATTACTTACATCGATATAGCACGTGCCTTTGCAATAATATTTATAGTGATTGGCCATACATTAGTTCATTCACAACATTGTTCTTTAGTTTTTAAATTTTTGTACAGTTTTCATGTGTTGTTGTTTTTTATATTATCAGGTTATACTTTTAAAATTAAAAAAGAAAAATTTTTAATCTATGTAAAAAATAAATTTATTAGAATTATGATTCCATATTTTGTTTGGGCGTTATTATTTTTAATACCTTATATGCTGTTTGGTGGAACAGTAGAGGAATCAATTGGTACCTCTTCATCTTTTGATTTAAAAACCCAAATAATTAATATATTATATGGAAATGGAAATATGTCAGCTTTAAAGCAAAATAGTTCATTGTGGTTTTTGCCAGCACTATTTACAATGGAAATAGTGTATTATTTTGTAATAAACTTAATAAATAAAAATAGGAAACTTCAAATTCCAGTATTAGTAATTTTGCTTGCGCTTAGTTATATAACCAATATGTTTTTTCCGATTATTTTACCTTGGGGAATTAATACAGTATTAGAATTAGGAATATTTTTTTATGTAGGATATTTATTAAGATATCACAATATTTTTGATAAGAAATCAAAACTATGTGACAATAGTTGTATAACATTTATACTAACGATTGGATTACTTGCATGTTTTTTGAATAATCACAATGTATCATGTATAGAGTATGAATATGGAAATTTTACACTAGCATTAATTTCAGGTCTAACATTATCCATTTTTACTATTTATATTGCATACTTAATAAATAAAAACAAATTTTTAGAGTATATTGGACAAAACACAATGGGAATACTAGTTTTCCATAAGCTAATTATATTAGTTTTTCAAACAAAATTGGGTGTAATATCTAGTATGTTAGAAAACAGTAATATAGTAATTGAAGTACTATTAACAATAGTCATAACATCTTTATCAATTTTCTTTTCCCTAGTAGCAACAGAAATTACAAAGAAAATTATGCCTTGTTTAGTTGGTGAAAAAATGGAAAATAAAATTCCAAAACATAGTTAGAAATCAAAAATCTAATTATGTTTTTATTTTATATTCAAGAGAAAAATGATAACATATAAAAAAGGAGTAATTTTATGAAAGAATATTATATTGATTTAGGATCATCTACAATAAAAGTATATGAATACGAAGAAAAATTAAAGTTAATTGAAGAACATTCGATATACTTTAAAAATGATTTTGATTCTATGAAAGGAATCAGCAAAACAAATTTAGAAGAGTTGTGTTCTTATTTTGAAACACTTACAAAGAAATACAATTTTAAATATGAAAACACTCATATCTATGTAACAGGAATTTTTAGAAATTTATGTTATCAAAAGAAACAAGAAATGGTCAAACTATTTAATGACAAATTTGACTTATACTTCAATATTATTAGTCATGGAATTGAAAATTATTATTTGGGTAAAGCAATGGCTAATGATTACAATAATAAAAAAGTATTAATTATTAATATGGGTGGAAAGACTACCGAGTTAGTTACTTTTGAAGGAGATAAGATTACTGATACTAAGAATTTAGTAATTGGAGTTGCTGATTTACTTAACAACTTCTCTAAAGTCAATGAGCCAAAGAGTGGTAATACAATTGAAGAGATGGATAAATTTGTAGAAGAAAAAATAGCCGATTTAGAACTAGCTAATGACTACGATTGTGCAATCTTTACTGGTGGAGAAGAGAGATTCGAATTACTAACAGATTTCAATTTAGTAGAAAATACTTTGTTTGACGACGGAATTCATAAATATATGCTTAGTTTAGAAGATTATATTTCAGGAACAGAAAAAGTATTTTATGATTTCACATTAGAAGATTTATATAAATTAATGCCAGAAAATCCAAAATGGATGGATGGAGCTAGAGCAGGAGCAATCATCCCATTAACATTATTTAAGAAGGCAAATGTTAAATGGATAATTCCATCAGATTTAAATTTAATCAATGGAGTTATTAACGATTCAAAATAACTCGTTTTTTCACAAATCACAATTCAGTGATTTTTCTTTTTTAGAAAAAACTATATAAAAACAATTTATTTAAAAACAACTCTTGAATTATTTGAAATGATAATATATGATAATAAAAATCAATGGAGGTTTTTATGGAAATAAGTGAGTTATTAATAAGAATTTTGATTTTATTGTTACCAGGAATATTGGGAACATTTATCATAGAATCATTAGTAAGCAAAAGAAAATTTAGCAACAGAGACTATTTGGTCTCAGTGATTTTAATTAGTTTTTCATCTTATGCTGGATTATTCTTGTTTAAAAATATTTTAAACTTATTAAGAGAAGGAATAAATCACATGAATGTAGAAAAAGTTGTATTTTTCCAAGCTCTAGTAGACAGTAATACGAGTATAAATTTTTACGAAGTAGCAGAAACATGTTTCATTTCAATAATAATCAGCTTAATAGTAACAATTTTAATAAACAAAGGATTGTATTATGGATTATTTAGAAAAGTGAATATAACGAGAAAAACCGGTAATGATCCTTGGAATGACTTATTCGAAAATAATACAAAAGGTATAAAGTCATATGTATATATAGTCTATCCAGTTGAAGATAGAGTGTATGGAGGATGGGTAAATGCTTACTCTCAAGATTCTGAGAATCCAGAATTATTATTGTCAAACGTAATAGTAACAGAAAACAAGGATAGAGGAAATGTATTATATAATATGGACAAATTATATCTAAAATTGGATAAAGATATAATAATAGAAATAGTTGATAAGGAGGAAAGTGACTAAAAATGGAAAATAAATTTCACCAAAATAATAAGAAAAGTACCAAAGTAATGCCTAGCTTTAAAAATTATAATCTTAATAAAAATGTTCCAAATGATAAGAAAACACCAAAGCCACCAGGAGCAAATAGCCATAAAATTTCAAACAAAGGAGTAGAAGAAAATGTACAAAAAAATAATGAATAGAATTGATTCGAATATAATAACTGAAAATGCAAATCCAAATAAAAAACCACAAAAACCAACTCCCAAACCACCAGGTGGTGAATCGAAAAATAACAATACGGGAGAATAGAAATGAAAAGAAACGTCTACGCAATAATCGATGGTCAAGCAGGTAGTTGTGGTAAAGGAAAGGTAATAGGGCAGTATGCTCTTGAAAATAATATTGATGCTGCTATAACAAATTGTATGCCTAACGCAGGACATACATTTGTATCTAATGGCAAAAAAAGAGTTTTTTGTAATATACCAGTCTCATCAGTAAATGAGAATACTGAACTTTTTATTGGACCAGGATCAGTTATAGATATGAATTCTTTGGAAAGAGAATATGAAGAAAATAAAGATATCTTAGAAGGAAGAGAGATAATCGTTCATCCACTAGTACCATTAATCAAAGAAGAACATATATTAAGAGAAAAACAAGAAATAAAAACAGGCTCTACTTTTAAAGGGTGTTGTGCCTGTCAAACAGAAAAAATGATGCGAGGTCCTGAAAATATTTTCTTTAAAGAATATAAAAATATTAAAGCAACAGATAACTATTACAAAAGACTACAGTACCATTTAAAAAATTCAGATTATATCTTACTAGAAGGAGCACAAGGATGTGATTTGGATATGAATCATAGTCGTCATTATCCTAATACAACCTCTCGGCAAGTAAGTGTTGCTCAAATGTTAGCCGATTCAGGAATATCCCCATTATACTTCAAAGATGCAATTATGGTAATTAGACCGTTTCCAATCAGAATTAGTAATGAAATCTATGATGGAAGCAAAATATATAGTGGTGATTATGGTGAAAAAAACTCCGAACTAACATGGAATCAAATTAATATAGGCTCATATTTAGGACAATATCCCAGTGTTATAACAGAAGAAGATGTTGAAGAATATCAGGACTTAGCAGATGATTTGACAGAACACACAACAGTTACTAAAAAAATTAGAAGAATATTTGACATCGATATAGAACTACTAAAAAGAAATATCGAAATAAATACACCAGCAGAGATTTATCTAAACTTCTTTGAGCAATTAGATTCTAGTTATAGGAATCTTCATGGAGTATACACTGGTAGTGATGGAATCTATATAGATAAATATCGTCGTGAATACTTATCTTGGTTAGAAGAAGAGTTAGGGGTTTCAATTACTATGCTAGGAACAGGGCCAGATTTAAATCATTATATAGACAGAAGACAATATGTAAAAAAAAGATGACACTATAACAGACATTAGTCTGTTTTTAATATATTCAAATATATGTTTGATAAAATATAATTCTATAGTATAATAAATATGTATAATGAAAGGAGAGAAAAATGAACGAAATTAAATGTCCAAACTGTGGAACTGTTTTTCAAATAAATGAAACAGACTACGATAAAGTAGTTAAACAAATAAGAGATAAAGAATTCGAAAAAGAATTAAAAATAAGAGAAACTCAACATAAAGAAAGTGAGGAAGCTGCTGTTAAGATAGTGAAAGCTAACCTAGAAAAAGAAACAGCTTCTAAACTAAATGAAAAAGATATTGAAATATCAAAACTTCAACAAGAACTAAAATCTAAAGAGGAACAAGTTAAATCTGAATTAGAAAAGAAACATTTAGAAGAACTTAATAAAAGTCAAACAGAGATAAATGAACTAAAAAATAGAATTGAATCAATTACTCGTGAAAATAAACTTGCTATAAAAAATATCGAAACTGAAAAGGAAAAAGAAGAAGTAAAAAAAATAGGTGAAAAAGAACAAGAAATAACTAAACTACAAAATGAATTAAAAAACATCGAAGAACAAACTAAAAATCAATTAGAAAAGAAATATACAGAAGAACTTACAAAGAGTCAAACAGAAATAAATGATCTAAAAAACAAAATTAAATTACTTGATTCTGAAAATGCTCTTGCCATTAAAAATGCCGTTACTGAAAAAGACAATGAAATAACAATTCTAAGTAGTAAACTTGAATCTAATAAAACAGAATATTTATTAAAAGAAAAGAGTATTAAAGAAAATTACGAAGAGAAAATAAAAAATAAAGATGAGCAAATTGCTTATTATAAAGACTTTAAAGCTCGTCAATCTACTAAGATGATTGGTGAATCATTAGAGCAACATTGTCATACAGAATTCAATCGTATTAGACCTTTATTTAAAAATGCTTACTTTGAAAAAGATAACGATGCCAAAACTGGCTCAAAAGGAGACTTTATTTTTCGAGATTTTGATGATGATAAAACAGAAATTACTTCAATTATGTTCGAGATGAAAAATGAAGCAGATGAAACTAGTACAAAACATAAGAATGAAGATTTTTTTAAAGAATTAGACAAAGATAGAAAAGAAAAAAATTGTGAATATGCAGTATTAGTATCACTTCTAGAAATAGACAATGAATTTTATAATACTGGAATAGTTGATGTCTCACACCGTTATCCAAAGATGTATGTAATTAGGCCTCAATTCTTCATTCCTTTAATTACTTTAATTCGTAATTTAGCAATGAATTCTTTAAAATATAAAAAAGAACTTCAAGTAATTCAAAATCAAAATATTGACATTTCTCATTTTGAAGAGAATATGGCCTCATTCAAAGAAGGCTTTGGCAGAAATTATCGCCTAGCCAGTGAGAAATTTAAAAAGGCCATTGATGAAATCGATAAAACAATTGATCACCTTCAAAAAACAAAAGACGCCTTACTATCAAGCGAAAACAATCTTCGTCTTGCTAACAATAAAGCTGAAGATTTAACTATCAAAAAATTAACTACTAATAGTCCAACTATGGCTGAAATGTTTACTGAACTAAAAAATAATGATAAAGCAGCTTAAGGGAGAAAAATATGAAGTTAGATAATTTTCATTTAGAAGAATATGATATGACCAGCCCAATTCATAAAACAGTTGTTATTGAGTTAGAAAATGACAGAGACGGAAAATACTATTTAGGCAATCTAGAATACCAAATAGAAGAAATTAATAAACTAAGAGAAAATGATATAATAAACCAAGCATACATAGCTTTTTATAATGAAGAAGCAGTTGGATATATATCATTAATTTATAAAGAAAATCGTTATGAAATAAGTTATGGAATTAGACCAAAATATCGAGGAGAACATTTAGGCGCCTTACTTCTTCAAGAATTCTCAGAAAAGGTATTTGAAGACAATAATAAAATAAATGAATTGGCTCTAATGATTTGTAATCAAAATACTAGTAGTAAGAAAACAGCATCCTTAGCAGGATATAGGAAAGAGACCTCAACAAAACACATTCAGAAAAGACTGTAGCAAAATTTTATATTAATTCCTTCCCTTTTTATTGATTTCTAAGAAAAAAAGCTTTAGAATATTTAGGCATAGAAGGAGTGTTAAGAATGAAACCAAAATTTAAATTTAACAATAGTCAACAAGAAAAGAAAGAAGAAAGTTATAAAAATGATATTAAAGCAGAATTGAAGAATAACAGTATTGTTTTATCTTTTGCCTTATCAATAATAGTAATTGGAATTATTTCAATCTTTTATAAAAATAGTAATACCTTACTAATAGGAATTGCAATCAGCTCACTTTTACTCACAATTATTCAATGTGTCGGTAATGGAAATACAATGTTAAATATTTTTCCAATCTTTACAATGCTCATATTTGGTTTTTTTCCAAAAACAATCGAAAGCATTCCAGGAATAAACATTTTATTAAAAGAAGCCTACTGCAATCTAATCATCTTTATCGCATTTTCACTAACTTTTCTAACTCAGTCTTATAAGAATGTAATATTTAAACATAAGATAGAGCAAGCAGGAATTGAGTACAATAAAGAAAAAAACAAGATGATTACTGCTCAATTAGAAATAATCAAAAACATTAAAATAAAAGCCTCAAAAATTAAAACTATTTCTGAGGAAAAAGGATTATATGACTTAAAGTTTAATAAAGCCATAAATGATCTTAATGAATACGTTGAAAATGAAACTTTCATTAATAATGTTAAATCAACTTTAATAAACAAAGGTAGTGAAGATCAAAAAAGCACTTTTAATATCGAAGAAGTAGAAGAATCCATTCTTTTAAACAGTGGTGTAGCAAGAAGACAAATCAATGCTACAAAAGAAAAAGAAGAAGAGGAATTAGTTATTGAATAAAAGCAGTCTTTAATGACTGCCTTTATCTTGTTCTAAAAGGTTATTTGTGATATAATTCTAGACATGAGGTGATAATATGGGGTTAAATAGTAAAGAAGAAAAAAGAAGAAAAAAGTCATTCACAAGAATTATAAAACACAAAGCATTTAGAAAGAGAAATATTTTCAGTGTTGTAAGTATTGTCTTAACAATAATCTTAATAATATTTTTATCAATCATGGACATCCTTCCTTTGAAATATAACTTATTGATATCATTAACTTTAATAGTAATAGATTTAATAAGTATCTTACTAATAAACGTTCATAGAAAGATAGTCTTAAAAATAATTGGAACACTTATTATGATATTATCAATCGTAGGAAGTGTCTTCGGAATTTATTACGCCAATAGTACTAATAAATTTATTAGTAAATCATTTGTTTCAAAAGATATATATACAAAAAATACCTATTATGTTTTAGCAAAAAAATCTGCTAACTTAACTAAAAATGATATTAGTGGCAGTGTCGCAACATATAAAGAAACAACAAATCTTGACAAAGCAATCAAAAAACTAAATGATAAATATAAAATATCTGAGCAACAATACACTGATATTGGAGAGATGTTTAATAGTCTAAATTCTGATACCAATAAATTTATGCTAATTGAAAAATCATCATATGAAATTGTTTTCTCAATAGACACTACATTATCTAAAGATGACTATGACGTCATTTTAGAGTTAGATGTCTTTACAAAAAAGAAAGCTAATACCAATATCAGCACTGATAAATTTAATATCTTTATTGGTGGAACAGACTTTGCTGGCTTAATGGACTTTAATATGATTGTTTCAGTTAATATGAAAACACATCAAACAGTTCTTACATCAATACCAAGAGATTATTACATAGAAGTAGCTGGAAAAGATGGACGATATGATAAATTAAGTTTCATGAATGCTTATGGAGCAGATGTTAATAAAGAGTCGTTAGAAAAATTATTTGGAACAACTATTGATTATAGTTTGACAATCAATACAGATAGCCTTGTAACAGTAGTTGATCATCTTGGTGGAATAGAGTTCTGTAGTGATTATGATTTTACTACAACTCATGCATTAGTTAATAACACTTATAATGACGCAGGACGCAAATTACATGTAAGAAAAGGTTGTCAACAACTAAATGGTATAGAAACTCTAACAGTAGCAAGAGAGAGAAATGCTTTCCCTGGACGTGATAGAGTAAGACAAGAAAATTGTCAAAAAATAATTTTATCAATCTTCAAGAAATTAGTTAGTACTGATACCATCTTACATTATAATGAAACATTAAATACATTAGGATCATTATATGATACAGATATTCCTAAAGAAATAATAACTGATATAGTAAAAGATATCTTAAGTAATGGAAATAATTGGAATATTCAAACACAATCAGTAGATGGTGTTGACGGACATGATAAAGTCCACTTATCAAATATGGTAGATTGGGTTATGTACCCAAATGAAGAAACAGTAACTGCTGCCAGTAACACAATTCAAGAAACGCTAAAATAAAATTAGTGATGAAATTTACGAGGTGATTATTTGAACTGGAAAAAACTAATTGTTGTGTTTCTTATCATTAGTTGGTGCGGAGTAATCTTTTATGCATCAAGTAGAACCAGCGATGAAAGTAATAGTGCAAGCAAAAGATTAGTTTATAACGGTCTAAGCATTACACTAAAAATAACAAATAAATTAAAAATTACAGATATAGAACTTACAGAATCTAATTATAAAATAATAGTTGATAAACTAAACTATCCTTTAAGAAAATGTGCTCATGCAACAGTATACTTTATTCTTGCAATCTTGATATTCATTTTCTTAAAATTAGTTGGCTTAAAGCGAGGGTTAGCTTTCCTCATTGCTATAATTTTCTGCTTTATCTTTTCCTTAACTGATGAATATCATCAAACCTTTGTCGATGAGAGAACTGGACAATTTAGTGATTGTCTAATTGATACAACTGGTTCAATTATTGGAGCAGGAATACTATGCTTATTTTCAAAAAAGAAACAATAAACTAAAATTTCTATCATTATGATAGAAATTTTATTGTGTCACAACAAAATATATGTTAGAATAAAAAACACTTTTAAGGGGAAGAGGGGATAAAAATGAATGATGATAAGTTTATCGATATTATTGCAAGTGTAGCATTAGGAGAAAGTGTTTCCCAACTACCAATTTATTTTCTTATAGGAAATGGAAATGCCTTTCTATATATTGCTGCAACAATAGCCTCAGCAATAGTATCAGGTCCAATCATTTATCATACAGTCAGAAAAATTCGTAAGAAAAAACAAGAAGAAGACATAAAAAGATTCAACTGTGTTCAATTAGCAATAAAAGGACTCCATGAACTAGAAACTGAAGATAAACTAAAAGTTAACCAAGAGACAGTTAACTTTTATAAGAAAATAACAGATGCTCTTCAAGAAGAGACACTTGAGTTAAGTACACCAGATGTTTGTACACTAAATGACTTAATTTATTTAATAAATGCAAATTACTACTACGAAATTGCAGAAAATACAGAATTAGAAAGAGACGACGTGATAGAAAGAATTATTCTTCAAGCAATTCTTCACCTAAAACATACATCAAAAACATCGATAAACAGTAAAGATATTGAAACAATTATTAATAATTGCTTCTTTATAAAAGAAAATACTAAACATGACATTATAGAAGAATTTAACTCATCAGCTGTTGACTTTAATGGTTGGGTTCAACATGGAGTAGAAAATCGCTACATAGGAACAGAAAAAGCACAAGAAGAAATGAAAAAATCTGGTTCTCAAATTGCCTTTGATGTAAACAACATAGAACATTATAAGATGTTAATAGAAGGACTTACTGCAGGAGAATCTTATCTTAGAGAATATGGAAACATTGATAACATAGAATGGGATTATGAACTTTTAAGAGAAGTATTTTCTATAATGATAAATAAATTTAAACCAGAATTAAAACGATTACAGTTTGAAGATGGCTATTCTGAATTTAATATTGCTAGGAGTTACTTCCATAACATTATGTGCTATGCTGTTATGAATCAAAAGGCAGTAGTAGATTATCAGTCTATGCTAGCAACCTTTAAAGATTGGGATTACCTACCATTCAAAATTAAATTTGATATGGCAACAACCATCATCGATACCCTTAATTTAGAAGATATAAAACATCCATATCTTCTAGCAACAGGTAAAAAAATAAAACCAAGAGAAAAAACAAAGATATATCATTTTCCAGAAAATAATTAAGAGAAAATAAAAGCACTGTTAGCTTTTTTTCTTTTGTATAATTGTTTTATTGTGTCAAAAAAAGTAAAGTTTCGTTGAAAAAAAATTTTCGATTGGTTATAATAAACTATAGTGAAATATTAGGAGTGATAAAATATGGCAGTAAAATATGATTCAACATCGATAAAAGTATTAGAAGGATTGGAAGCTGTGCGTAAAAGACCAGGTATGTACATAGGGTCAACAGATAAAAGGGGACTTCATCATCTAATATGGGAAATTGTCGATAATTCGGTTGATGAAGCTATAAACGGCTATGGTGATTACATCAAAATAACTCTTCATAAAGATAAATCGGTAAGTGTAGAAGATCATGGACGTGGAGTTCCGACAGGAATACACGAAACAGGGAAATCAACACCAGAAGTTATTTTTACAGTACTACATGCAGGTGGAAAATTTGAAAGTGATGGTTATAAAGTATCAGGAGGTCTCCATGGAGTAGGTTCATCAGTAGTTAATGCTTTATCAAAATGGATGGAAGTAACTATAAAAAGAGATAAAGAAGAAAGTTATATTCGTTTTGAAAACGGTGGTCATGTTGCGGTACCATTAAAGAAAATAGGCGCAACTAACAAAACAGGAACTACAGTCCGTTTTATGCCAGATGATGAGATTTTTTCTACCACTAACTTTTCTTACACAACCATTTGTGAAAGAATGCAAGAAAGTGCTTTTTTATTGAAAGGAATAACTATCGAAGTAATCGATGAAGAAGATGAAAGAGATGCAAAGTTCCGTTATGATCGAGGAATTGAAGAATTTGTTGAAGACTTAAATAAAGGAAAAAATACTCTTCACAAAGTTCTATCTATTGAAGGAACAAAAGATAAAATTGATGTAGAAATTTCAATGCAGTACACAGACACATACAATGAAAATATTGTTAGCTTTGTTAATAACGTCAAAACAATAGATGGAGGTTCTCACGAATCGGGTTTTAAGACAGCACTTACTCGTGTTTTTAATGATTATGCGAAAACAAATGGCTTTGTAAAAGGAAAAGAAAAGGCTTTTGAAGGTAGTGATGTAAGAGAAGGTCTAACGGCAGTTATCAGTCTAAAAATTCCTGAAGGAATTCTTCAATTTGAAGGGCAAACAAAAGGAAAGTTAGGAACTCCTCAAGCAAAATCAGCAGTTGAAGGAATTGTTACTGAACAAATCAGAGTATTCCTAGAAGAAAATAAAGCTATTGCAACTGAAATAATTAATAAAAGTCTTCGTAGTAAAATTGCTCGTGAAGCTGCTAGAAAAGCTCGTGAGGATGCTAGAAAAGGAACAAGTAGAAAAAAAGAAGAAAGATCGCTATCAGGAAAGCTAGCGCCAGCTCAAAGTAAAGACAAGACTAAAAAAGAATTGTTCTTAGTCGAGGGTGATTCTGCCGGAGGTTCAGCAAAACAAGGAAGAGATAGAAAATATCAAGCCATCTTACCATTACGTGGTAAAGTTTTAAATACAGAAAAAACCAAAGAAGAAGATATTCTTCGTAATGAAGAAATTAATACTATGATTTATACAATTGGAGCTGGCTATGGTTCAAATTTCGATATTAAAGATTGTGAATATTCAAAAGTAATAATAATGTCCGATGCCGATGAAGATGGAGGGCACATTCAATGTTTATTATTAACCTTCTTCTATCGTTACATGCGTCCTCTAATTGAAGACGGAAGACTATTTGTAGCACTACCACCATTGTTTAAAATTCAAAGCGGTAAAAATATTGAATACGCATAC
Source organism: uncultured bacterium (assembly GCA_946560065.1). GTDB lineage: Bacteria > Bacillota_I > Bacilli_A > RF39 > UBA660 > UBA3789. The sequence goes on from CAMNUE010000011.1 coordinate 65,240, forward strand.
ACAGTAGATGAAATGAAGGACAAAGCCAAAGGCAAAAAATGTGATATCCAAAGATACAAAGGACTTGGTGAAATGAATGCTGACCAACTTTGCGAAACAACAATGAGACCAGGGAGTCGTACACTAATTAGAGTTAACATAGAAGATGCTCAACTTGCAGAAAAAAGAGTTTCTGTTCTAATGGGAGACGAAGTAGCCCCAAGAAAAGAATGGATTGATGAAAATGTTGAATTCACATTAGAAGATAATTACGAAATTTAAATATTCAAGAGGTAGAAAATGAAAGGTAAAGAAGCTTTCAATATACCAGCATACAAGTATGATTTAATAAAATTAAAAGAGTATCATAAGCAAATGCTAAATTTGAATGTATACGATATCGAATCTATTTAGCATATCTTGAAAAGAGCATCAGAAAATAAAAAAATAAGTATTATTCTGTTTACTGATATTGATGATTAACTATAGATGAAATTCAGAAAAAGCTAAATGTTAAAGGTACACTTGAGATAGCATGGTATAGTGAATGTAATGTTTATTCAACAGGAACAGATACAAGAACAATATATCTTCTACATACCTTTACCATTACGGGGAAAGCAATAGAAGAATATAAGGAAGATTCTTATAATCAAGTCATTAAAAAAAATAGAGGATTTATATCCTAATGCAAAAAAACGTAAAAAGAATGATTCGATGCTTTTTTGAGTGCTATCAAGATAAAACTCATCAAGATATCGTAGAAAAAATTCAAAAAACTAATATTAGAAAGTAGTGGTAAAAATGCCAAGAAAAAAAACTGAAACAGAAGAAATTATTGAAAAGATATTTGATTATACATTAGAAGATATTATGGGTGAGAGATTTGGAAGTTATTCAAAATACATTATCCAAGATCGTGCCATCCCTGATGCTAGAGATGGTCTAAAACCCGTTCAAAGACGTATTTTGTACTCAATGCATAAAGAAAAAAATACATATGATAAAGGTTACCGTAAGAGTGCTAAAACGGTCGGAGATGTTATTGGTAATTATCATCCACATGGTGATACATCAATCTACGACGCAATGGTTAGAATGAGCCAACAGTGGAAGACAAGATTACCATATATTGATATGCATGGTAACAATGGTTCAATCGATGGTGATAGTCCAGCTGCTTATCGTTATACTGAAGCACGTTTATCAAAAATAAGTAATGAAATGCTTCGTGATATAGATAAAGATACAGTAGAATTCTCACCAAACTTTGATGATACAACAATAGAACCTACTGTTTTACCAGCACGTTTTCCAGCTTTGCTTGTCTATGGAGCTCAAGGTATCTCAGCTGGTTATGCCACTAACATTCCACCTCATAATCTAACAGAAATTATTGAAGCAACAATTCATCGAATCGACAATCCAAACTGTCAATTAGATACCTTAATGAAATATGTTAAAGGACCAGACTTTCCAACAGGAGGGATAGTTGAGGGAATTAGTGGAATAAAAGATGCCTATACAACAGGTCGAGGACGAATCGTTATTAAAAGTAGATATACAATTGAAAAAGATAAAAACGGCCCTCAAATTATCATTACAGAAATCCCATTTGAAGTAAACAAAGCTTTAATGGTAAAAAAGATTGATGATATTCGATTAGATAAAAAAATCGATGGAATAGTTGAAGTAAGAGATGAATCAGCAGCTGATGTTCGAGTTGTAATCGATTTAAAGAAAAATGCCAATGTCGAATTGATTGTAAATTATTTACTAAAAAATACCGATATGCAAATAAGTTATAACTTCAATGTTGTTTCAATTGTTAATCGTAGACCAAAATTACTTGGCTTAAGAGAAGCTCTAGATGCATTTATCTCACATCAAAGAGAGGTAGTTAAAAGAAGAACAGAGTTTGACCTTCGTCATGCTAAAGCAAGATTCCATATTGTTGAAGGGCTAATTAAATGCATCTCTATCTTAGATGAAGTAATCCAAACTATCCGTGCTAGTAAAAACAAAACTGATGCTAAAGATAATTTAGTAAAAGAATTTGCTTTTACTGAAGCTCAAGCTGAAGCTATAGTTACATTACAACTATATCGTTTAACAAACACAGATGTTGTTGCACTAGAAAATGAAAAAGAACAATTAGAAAAGATTATTAATGGTTTAAGTGCTATCTTAGGAAGTGAAGAAGTATTAAAATCAGTAATGAAAAAAGATTTACGTGCTGTTAGAGATAGTTATCCAACTCCACGTCTTACAGATATTAAAGAAGAAATAACTGAAATTAAGATTGATGAAACAGCAATGATTCCAAAAGAAGATGTTGTAGTCATGGTAACTAAAGATGGTTATATTAAACGTACCTCATTCAGAAGTTACACATCATCCAACCCAGAAGATATAACATTAAAAGAAAATGATTATATGATTGGATTGTACGAAATGAATACTACAGATACACTTCTAGTTTTCACAACTGGCGGTAATTATTTACACATTCCAGTTCATATTATTCCAGATTTAAAATGGAAAGATATGCCAAAACATGTAAGTAATGTTATCGAATTACCACCAGAGGATGGTATAGTCGCATCAATCCCTGCTTATGATTTTGAAAGCGAAAAGAACGTAATAATTACTACTAAGAATGGTATGATTAAACGTTCTAAATTAAAAGATTTCAAACTTCAAAGATATAATAAGGCCTCAAGCTGTATGAAATTAAAGGATAATGATCAAGTAATCAGCGCAATTGTTGAAGAATTTGATACAGTCTTCTTAACAACTAATACAGGTTATGGCTTAAGTTTCCAAACAGAAGAAATTCCGCTGGTTGGAGTAAAAGCATCAGGTGTAAAAGCCATTAAATTGAAAGATGATTATGTAGCTGCAATTAATAACTTCTCATATAATGTTCACGAATTTATTTCAATAATAACAACAAAGGGTACAGGAAAACGTGTTCGCCTTCAAGAATTTGAACTTTCAACACGTACCAGAAGAGGTATTCAAGTACTTAGAGAAGTTAAGTCAAATCCATACGAAATCCTTACCACTTTTGTTGAAGATTCAAAAAATTACATTGGCATTAGAAATTCAGAAATAACAAACATCAAACTAACTGAATTACCAATTGCTGATAGACATTCTACTGGAAGTCAAATATCTAAACACGAACTTAATGACGCTTTTATAATCACAACATTGACTCGTGCTGTTAAAGAACAAACAAAAATAGATGCACCGACAGAAGAACCTCAAATAATTAAAGTAATTGAAGAAAAACCAACACCAAAAAAGGAAAAAATTTCTCTTCAAGAAATAGATGATAGATTAATGACTATTGATGATTTTTTAAATTAAAACAATAAGAAGTATTATAATTAAAATGCTTCTTTTTTTATTCATTAGACATATAATTTATTGGTGATAATATGTCAAAAGATACATTTAAGTCCTTCGCAAGACTTCATCCAGAACTTGCAAGTACTGTATTAAAAGGAAATGCCACATGGCAACAACTTTATGAATTATTTGAAATATATGGAGAAAATAACAATATTTGGAATAATTACTTCCCATTAAGTTCACCTGTAGCAGATATTACAGAATCAACATCTTCTTCAATAAAAGATATTGTAAATACCTTTAAAAACTTAGATATGGATTCCGTTCAAAAAGGAATTACAAACATTCAAAAGACGATTGGTCTTCTTCAAGATATTGGAATAGGAAATAAAACCCCAACAGCACCAACTTACGAACCAAGACCACTATATAAACATTTTGAGGATTAATGAACTTAGAAATATTTCATAAAATAAAAAGCAATCCAATTATCTATAACTACCTAAGAGAAGAATCATATCATTATAAATATTTGTATAGAAATTCCAATCACTTAAAAGAAATAGAATCATTAGCTAAAGAAAAATATAAATTAAGAAGTGTTGATAAGATAGAAAGAATAAAAGATAATATTGATTTGATTAAATCATTTATGGATGTTTTAAATTAGATTTTATGTTAAAATAAGTATATGGAAAAATTAATTGAGAAAATAGAAAATTTAGAGAAAGTACTAGATGAAAATGTCTATGTCCAAACAGTAAAGAATTTAAGCGGAGAAGTTACAAAGGACAAAGAATTACTAAATTTAATTGAAAAGTATAACAAAACAAAAGATGAACAAATCAAAAAACAAATTATTGATAATGCCTCATTCAAAAACTATAAAAAAGCAGAAACAGATTTAAACATCCTAATACTAGAAATTAATCAAAAGTTAAAAGAAATAAATGATAAAGGTAAGTGTAGTTTATGAAAATAATTAGTGGAAAATACAAAGGAAGAAAATTAGAAGGATTTGATATTGTCGGAACTAGACCAACAATGGACAGGGTTAAAGAAAGTCTTTTTGCAACTATTCAGGATTATTTAGCTAATAGCATCATTCTAGATTTATTTTCTGGAAGTGGTAATTTAGGTCTAGAAGCACTAAGCCAAGGAGCAAAAAATGCCTATCTCGTAGACGCTAATAAAAAAGCTACAAATACAATCAAAAAGAACATTGAAAATATAGGTATCTCATCTGCCGAAGTTCTAACTATGGATTATAAAAAAGCCTTGGATTATTTAAAGACAAAAAATATAAAATTTGATGTTATTTTTCTTGATCCTCCATACAAAACTGACTATATTGAAAAAAGTATAGATTTAATAAGCAAATATGATATTCTAAACAATAATGGAATAATAGTTTGTGAAAGCGATGATTTAGATAAAATAATTTATAGAGACGAATACACATCAATAAAAGATAAAAAATACGGGGATAAATATATAGTCTTACTTCAAAAAATATGATAAAATATTTTTTAGAATAGACGGGTGATTGGATGTTAAAAATGAATAAAAAAGGTTTTGCAATATCAACAGTTATTTATGGACTATCAATAATGGGAGTTTTAATTGTTTCCATTTTAATGGGAATAATGTCAACAACAAGAGCCAATAATAGAGAATTCTCAAAAATAGTGGAAGACGAATTAAATAGATTCAGTAGAACTGAAGTTAATCTAGCCCCATCAGGATCAAATACTCAAATTTATACAGTTCCTCAAGGGGAATCAGGGTGGTATAGAATAGAGTTATGGGGAGCTCAAGGTGGTCCTAATGGTGGATTAGGAGCCTATACTTCTGGAATTATAGAATTAAAAGAAGGAGATGAGTTAAACATCTATGTAGGAAAGCATCCCACTAGCACTGCAAGTGGAGAAGAAACGGATGTTAGAATAAATTCTGGAAGTTATCAGTCCTCATCTTCATACAATACAAGAATAATGGTAGCAGCAGGTGGCGGATCAAGTAGTGGAGCAAGTGGTGGAACAATATATGGATATAGTAATCAAATGACACCAACTGGTGGTAGAATTAATTCAATCGTCACTCAAACTAGTGCAGGAGACTTTAAGTTAGCATCAGGGTCAAATTTAATAGGATCACCAACCGGGTATGCCAACAGTGGTCTTACATATAATTCAAGTGCAGCTAAACCACATCAATCTGGTACAGGCGGTGATGGCTATGTTCCAAGTTCAAATGCAAATATAGGTGGAGTATCATTTATTGCGGGCTACGCTATGCCAAACACTACCGCTGCACCAGTAACTGTTTCAGGAAAAAAATATTTCTTTTATGATGGAAAAATGATACCTGGAGTGAATCCTGGAAATGGAAAAGCAAGAATCAGTCGTGTTGCCAAAAAAACAGATGATATGCCGAATCTTCCACGTAAAAATACAAAATTAGGTAAAATAGCAAAAAATCCAACTGATTCAGAAATCAAAGTAACTCAAATAAGAGACTGCCTAGCTACAACAAATACAAATAGAAGTTGGGCTAAAATTAAAGCAATCAAAGATGGATACGAAGTAGCACTATCAGGTATGGCTACAACAACAAAATCAGGTTATGAATGTCGTGTAGTATCATTTTCACCAACAGTTCTAGATGAAATAGCTGTTTGGCATAAAGAAAACACGGATTATCAAAATCATACCATAGAAGTATACAATAATAATGGCTGGCAATATGTAAAAGCCCCAACTAGTGGTGGAGAAACTACTCTATCTGAAACCGAAACTGTAAATGGAGTTAGAATATCGGCTTATCAGCCAGACTATACAACAACACTTCCAGAAAATGGAAACTATTATATTGTTCCTGTTCTTACAGAAAATAAAGTCCTATCAGCACGTAAGGCAGCATCAGATGATCTAAATATACTAAAAGTAGAAAATCTAGTTGGAGAAAAAAGACAAATATGGTCTATTGAAAAAGTAGTTGAAGAAAAGATAAGAAAAAATGATTATGCTACAAATCCTGAATATAAAATCATCGAGCTAGCAAGATTTAAAGCATTAGAGATTCATCTTGATGAAAATAAATTAGGAAACGGAGTCTATGCTCCAGAAGTATTTAACTATAACGCCAGAAATGAAATAGCAATCTGGAAATTTACTCCATTAGGTAACGGAACATACAAAATCCAAACAGTAATGGAAATATTTGATACTAGCAACCCAACAGGAAATCTTTGTCCAAATACATCTGCACCCACTGCCGCGGACAAAGACAGTGTTGTAATATCTCCAAACCGAAACCCTAATGATACTCAAAGGTTCAAATTAATTTCATTAGATTAAAAGTAGTAACGAATTGTTACTACTTTTTGTTTTTTAGCACAAACTATTGACAAGTGCTAAAAAAAGTCATAAACTATATTTAGCACTTAAATGAAAAAGGTGCTAGGAGGTTAATGTTATGTTGACTGAAAGACAAAGAAAAATCTTAAAATTAATAGTTGAAAGGTATATAGAATCCCCAACTCCAGTAGGGTCAAAAGTAGTTTCGAAGATAATCAACTGCTCACCAGCTACTGTCAGAAACGAGATGGGTGAATTAGAAAAGTACGGACTATTAGAAAAGACACACACATCTTCAGGCCGTGTACCTAGTGAAGCAGGTTATCGTTATTATGTTGATAATCTAATGGAACTAAAGAAAATGAACTCTGAAGATATTGTCAAATTAGGAATAGTTTTTAACAATCAGCAACTAGCTCTATCTGATGTCATAACAAAATCTTTACAAGTTATCTCAGATATGATGAATTACACAACCGTAGTGCTAGGAAGCACTTCTCATGAGAATCTTCTAAAACAAATAGAAGTAGTTCCGATTGATGATGTTAGTATGGCTGTAATTATAGTTACTGACAGAGGACATGTTGAACATAAAACAATTAAACTTCAAGATGTCTCACTAGAAGAAGTTAAAAAGACAGTTGGACTAATTAATAACTTAATCTCAGGTACTCCAATTGATGAAGTAAGTAAAAAATTAGAGTATGAAATAAAACCTATTATAGGAAACTATGTAAAACAACATGAGCAATTATACAATGCTTTCTATCACGTATTCACAGATTTTACTAATCAAGAAGTAAACATTATGGGAAGAAATAAAATGTTAGAACAACCAGAATTCTCTTCAAATATTGAAAAGATTAAATCCGTTTTTAACAAATTAGAAAGTAGAGAAATTTTAAATGATATTAAAGAAGATGAAGATAACAATATCAAAGTCTACATAGGAAATGAAAATAATATTGACAGTGATGTCACTGTTATAAAGACGAAATTCAAAAATGGACCAGAGGAAGGAACAATCGCTATTATTGGTCCCAAAAGAATGGAATATGATCGTGTTGTAGGATTATTAGAATACATGAAAGAAAATATTGAAAGGTAGGCTTTTATGGAAAAAAAGGAAAATATTGAAGAATTAAAAGAAGAAGAAACTTCTGAAAAGAAGCAAGAAACTCCAAATAAAAAAGTAGAAAAGCAAAAGAAAAAAGAAAAAGACAATAAGTTACAAGAAGAATTTAAAAAATTAGAAGAAGAAAATAAAAATCTAATCGAAAAAGTAAAATTAGCTCAAGCAGAACTAATAAATTATCGTCGTCGTAAAGATGAAGAAACTAATAGTATGATGAAATATGCTAATCAAGATTTAATTATGGAATTACTTCCAATCGTTGATAATTTTGAAAGAGCTATTAAATTAGATGACAATGATTTAACAGATGAACTTTCTAAGTTTTTAGATGGCTTTAAGATGATGTATGCAAGCCTAAAAGAACTATTGAAGAAATTTGGAGTAGAAGAAATAAATCGTGTTGGCGAGATATTCGACCCAAAACAAGAACAAGCACTTCTTACTGACTGTGTTGAAGAGTTAGAAGATGAAGTAGTAATAGAAGTTCTATTAAAAGGATATAAATTAAAGGATAGAGTAATTCGTCCAGCATCAGTAAAAATTAATCAAAAATAATAACAAAGGAGATATAAATTATGAGTAAAATAATCGGAATAGATTTAGGAACAACCAATTCATGTGCTGCTGTCTTAGAAGCAGGAGCACCAAAAGTAATACCAAACCCAGAAGGAGGAAGAACAACTCCGTCTGTAGTAGCTTTTAAAAAGGGAGAAAAAATAGTAGGTGATGCTGCAAAACGTCAAGCACTTACAAATCCTAACACTGTAATTTCCATTAAAAGAAAAATGGGAACTAGCGACAAAGTTGAACTAGAAGGAAAGAAATATACACCAGAAGAAATTTCTGCAATGATTTTATCTTATATTAAGGATTATGCTGAAAGCTATTTAGGAGAAAAAGTAACAAAGGCAGTTATTACTGTACCTGCATACTTCTCAGATGCTCAACGTCAAGCCACTAAAAATGCTGGTAAGATTGCCGGTCTTGAAGTTGAAAGAATTATCAACGAGCCAACTGCTGCAGCGCTATCTTATGGATTAGAAAAAGAAGAAGGGCAAACAATCCTTGTTTATGACTTAGGTGGAGGTACATTCGATGTTTCAATTCTTGAATTAGGAGACGGAGTATTCGAAGTTAAATCAACTAATGGTAATAACCACTTAGGTGGAGATGATTTTGATGAAAGAATCATTGATTACTTAGTAAAAGAATTCAAGAAAGAAAACAACATTGACTTAAGAGACGATGATATGGCAATGCAACGTCTTAAAGAAACAGCTGAAAAAGCCAAGAAAGACTTATCAGGAATGGTATCAACTCAAGTATCAGCTCCATTCATTGCTCAAGGAGAAGATGGGGAACCACTTCACTTAGATATGACTTTAACTAGAGCTAAATTCGAAGACTTAATTTCTGATTTAGTAGAATCAACACTAGAACCAGTTAAGAAGGCCTTAAAGGATGCTAAGATGACTAAGAAAGATATCGATAAAGTTATCTTAGTAGGTGGATCTACTCGTGTACCACTTGTATATGATACAATCACTAAAGAACTAGGAAAAGAACCATCACGTGAAGTTAACCCAGATGAAGTAGTAGCAATGGGTGCTGCAATTCAAGGTGGAGTTTTAACTGGTGATGTTAATGACATCGTTCTACTTGATGTTACACCATTATCACTTGGTCTAGAAACATTAGGTGGAGTAATGACTACATTAATACCAAGAAATACTACAATCCCAACTTCAAAATCAGAAGTATTCTCAACTGCTGCAGATAATCAACCAGCTGTAGATATTCATGTACTACAAGGTGAAAGGCCAATGGCAGCTGATAACAAAACATTAGGAAGATTCCAATTAACAAATATCCCACCAGCACCACGTGGAGTACCACAAATCGAAGTTAAATTCGACATTGATGCTAATGGTATTGTTAACGTTACAGCAAAAGACCTTGGAACAAACAAAGAACAATCAATTACAATTACATCTTCAACTAATCTAACTGATGAAGAAATCGAGAAAATGCGTAAAGAAGCAGAAGAAAACAAAGAAGCTGATGAAAAACGTAAAGAAGAAGCTGAAGTTAGAAACGAAGCAGAACAAATGGTTTTCCAAACAGAAAAAGCTATTAAAGATTTAGGAGATAAAGCTGATAAAAAAGAAGTTGAAGAAGCAGAAGATTTAATTAAAGATTTAAAGAAAGCTCTAGAAGATGGAGATATAGATAAAATTAAAGAAGAAAAAGAAAAACTTCAAGAGAAAGCTATGGCTCTAGCAACAAAAGTTTATGAACAAGCTGCTAAAGAACATCAAGCAGAAGAAACAGAAGACAACGAAGAAAAAGAAGAAAAAAAATCTAAAAAAGACAAAAAGAAAAAAGATGATGTAGAAGAAGCTGACATTGAAGAAGAATAATAATGATTAAGTAGTCCAATAGGGCTACTTAACTTTAGTCTAAAAAAGGATGTGAAATAGTGGCAGAAAAAAGAGATTATTATGACGTCTTAGGTGTTGAAAAGACAGCCTCAGAGCAGGAAATAAAAAGCGCTTTTAGAAAAAAAGCAAAACAATACCACCCAGACCTAAACAAAGACAATCCTGATGCAGCTGAAAAATTTAAAGAGGCGCAAGAAGCATACGAAGTTCTATCAGATGAATCTAAAAGAAAAATGTATGATCAATATGGACATGCCGGAGTAGGAAATGGCGGACCTGGAGCAGGAGGCTTCGGAGGCTATAGTAACTTCAGTGGAGCAGACTTCGATTTTGGGGATATTTTCGACTCTATCTTCGGAGGAGCAGGAGGCTTCGGTGGAGGCTTTTCGAATTTCGGAGGCGGAAGATCATCTGGGCCAAGAGCAACTCGTGGAAGCGATGTTTTAATGCGAATGGATTTAGATTTTGATGAAGCAATCTATGGCTGTGAAAAGAAATTCAGCTTAGATGTTATTGAAGAGTGCGATGAATGTCACGGACACGGAGGATTTGATCGAGAAGAATGTGCAACATGTCACGGAGAAGGAACAATTACAACCCAACAACAAACTATTCTTGGAGCTTTTATGTCAAAAACGACTTGCCCAGATTGTAATGGAACTGGAAAAACATACAAAAGAAAATGTAGCGAATGTAATGGAAAAGGAAAAGTAAAAAAACATAAAAAGATTACCATTAACATTCCAGAAGGAATTAATACAGGAGACAGACAAAGAGTTAGTGGCAAAGGAAACCCTGGATCAAACGGTGGAGAGAATGGGGACTTATACATTGAGTTTGTTGTAGATGAACATGATTATTTCATCAGAGACAATGATGACATCTACTTAGAAGTCCCATTAAACTTAACAGAGGCAATTACAGGTTGTAAAAAAGAGATTCCAACTTTATATGGTAATCTTAAACTAAATATCTCTTCTGGAACTAATAGTGGAGACAAACAAAGAATTCGTGGAAAAGGTGTTGATAATAAATACCGTAGACATAAAGGTGACATGTATGTAATCTTTAAAGTTTACACACCAAAAAAATTATCACGTGAACAAAAAACACTAATTGAGAAATTATCAAAAACAGACCTAGATACTTCAGAAATAAAAGAATTTAATAAGTTTACTAAAAGGAATGATAACTAAACTAGTCAATAAAAAGTAGACATCAAAAAAAGATTAGAATCCTGATTCAATT
>CAMNUE010000012.1 GCA_946560065.1 uncultured bacterium
ACATAAAAAATGTAAACACATCTTTTTTCGTGTCTACATTTATTTTATCAGTTTAAACTAATCATTCTTTTTTTGTTTAGAAGATTACACGACTATAAATAATTTTTATGGTAAAAAGTGTACAAAAATACAATTATAAATGATACAATTATTAACAGGATAGAGGGGGAAAATATGAAGTAAGGGAGACGATAAAATGGAAATAAAATTAATTGGAGCATTAGACTATAAAAAGGTAAGAGCTGCTCTACTAGACAAGGTAAAAGATGAAACTGTCGTAAGTGAATTATTAGAAGAAATAAAAAATATTGAAGTAGCAGGACGTTCAGAAAAAGTAGCAACAGCTGCTAGATTATCTCGTTTCGCAGGAGACATCTTCGAAATATTAGGAATGAGTGAAGAAAAAACACTTAAGCAAAATTCTAAATTTGCTGCTATGGTTAGTGGTATGGGACACAATTCTATAACAGATCATGATTACTGTGTTTTTGCTTTAAAAGACATCTCAATTTTAATTGAGCAAACAATTATAGCAGAAAGATATTCATCATTCACAATAAAATCAAGAAGAGAAGTAGATTTTTCCAATGTTGGATTCTATGTTCCAGATTTTCACGACGAAAAAGGAAATATTCTTTCAAACAATGAAGAAATAAAAGTTGAGTATCAAGATTATATGAAATCTTTATTTGCTAAATATTCAACACTACTTGATAAAGGTTTAAAAAAAGAAGATGCAAGATTTATTCTTCCATATTCATACAATTCCAACATTATAATGGGAGTTGATGCTCATACTTTAAAAGAGATGATTATCAAATATACAAAAACAAAATATTCAAAAATTCAAGAAATAAGAGAATTCGGAGAAAAGTTATTAGAAATTGCTAAAGCAAACATTCCATACATAGTAGAGGAGATTGAAAAAACTGAGCCTAAAGAAAATGATCCTGTAGAGGATTTCTTATCTGAAGAAATTCAAAAAGAAAATTATAAAATCATCCCTGCAACAAGACTTTTAGATAGTACTGATAATATTGATGAAACTATTGCAATAACAGCTATTATGAGACGCTATCAATATGATAAGAGAAAGGCAAAAAAAGTTTACAAAATGGCACAGGAAGCAAATCCTAATTTTGCAAAAAAACTAATTCAAAAAATTGCCTTTGAAGGAGATGAATTAGAATTATCGCATGTTAATTTTAGATTCCAAATACCACTTTCATATGCCGTATTAACACACTTAACAAGACATAGAGCTCACGACATAATAGTGCCTGACTTTGCACCACTTCCAGATTTAATGCAATATAAAGAAGTTCCAGAAATTAAGAAAAGATGTCAAAAAGAGTACGATGAGATTTACAAAAACAATGCTATGATGGCAGAAAAATTCAAAAACGAATATGGCATAAGAGAAGAAGACCTAGTTTATTTCGTCTTATCTGGAAACATGATAAATTGTATGACTGATATCAACGGAAAAGCACTAAAACATATAGTGGGTCTACGTGACTGTAATAAAACGCAATGGGAAACACGTGATATGGCAAGAACTATGAAGGGGTTAGTTTCTAGTCTAAAAGGTGCCGAAGGTTACGCTTCTGTTTTAGGTGCTTCATGCCTTACACAGGGAATCTGTAATGAGGGAAAAGAATGCTGTGGAAAAGTTTACACTCTAAAAAATTGTAAAATGCCAAAAAAAGAAGAACCAAAAGAATAAATTAATAGAAATTTATAAAGACTATTATTACTAAATTGATATTGACAAAAACAGCCTCTACATTTAGAATATTCATTACTTTGGGGATATAAGGAGGAATAATATGAAAAGAATAATCAATATCACGATTATAATATTAGTCTTTTTCTTCGTTGGAATGCTAAATATTTCAGCTCAAGAATTAGATTGTTCAATAATTTTAAAGCAAGGGAGTAAAGGGGAAAATGTCAGATTACTACAAAATTTACTAAATCAAAAAGAAAATTGTGCTCTAGAAGTAGACGGAGTATATGGAAAGTTAACCAAGAGCTGCGTTGAACAGTACCAAAGAAACAATAATTTAAGTGTAGATGGAATTGTAGGAAAAAACACTTGTGGGTCTCTAACAGATACAAAAATCTCTAATGAATATCAATCATCCGCAATTGAAACATACAACACTACAAAAACACCTAGAGCAATTGTTATAGAAAAAGAAGCAAATGTTCGTGCATCAAATACAACTACCTCAAGAATCATTTCTAAAGTAAAATTAGGTAATTCTGTAAAAATAATTAGTGAAGATTCTAACTGGTATAAAATAAAAGGTAGTAAAAATAGTATCGGCTACATTAGAAAAGATTTAGTAGCAAAAGACTGTATCTTGGTTGATATCAGTAGTCAAAAATTATACGTTTTTGAAAACGGAATAAAAAAATGGTCAACTAATGTTGTAACAGGAAATAAAAATGTTCATGATACTCCAATTGGAAGTTACACACTAGAAAAAGCTAATTTAAAAAAAGATAAATATTTAAAAGGAACAAATGATGATGGTAGTAAATATTCATCACATGTAGATTATTGGATGCCTTTTATAACTGATAGGGGAATAGGATTCCATGATGCATCATGGAGAGAAGCAGAAGAATTTAATTCTAATACATATAATGGAAATGGAAGTCATGGTTGTGTTAATATGCAACATGAAGCAGCCGAAAAATTATACAATAGTATTACCAAAGATGTTAGTGTAGTAATCAGAAAATAACATTAAAGAAAGGATATTAATATGAAGAAAATATCTAGTATAGAATTATATCAAGCAAAAGAAAAATGCTTAGAATTACAAAAAAGCAACAATAGGTTAATTTTAAAAGGAAATAAACCAATCTTATTAACTACAACATTATTAATGAATGATGTAGGTAATAAAGAAGAATTTGATATGTTTGAAATGTTTCCACTCACTGCAAAAAATTCTATCTCAAGGTCCTATCTTGATTCATTAGTTTTTTACTTAAATGAAAAATATGGTATAAATGGAATCATTGATTATCAGCAAGTTGAAGATGATTTATTTAAAGCAGTAAATCAACTATCAGCACACAAATTGTATAGTGATGAAACAATAAGAAACTTTATTCAAGATGAAAATATTCAAGCCTTACTTTCTTTAGAGGTAGGAAGAACTACAGCGTCAGACCAAGCAACTTTAGCCGAAAAAATGAGCTCATATAGTTTTATGGGTCTTACAGGAGTAACAACAGAGCTTTCAAATAGATTAAAAGAAGCCAGCATTCCAAATCATATGCAGTTCGGTGGAAGTTTCTCCGCAAAAGATTTTAAAGAACTAGGATATGATTTCACTGATGATACAATTGCTTATAACGACTTCTTATCACTTGGTATCATTAAATGTCAACAACTTCCTAAAGAAAAAGTATGGCCAAGAACAGTCGAAATAAGTGTTAAATCAGAAGAAGATACATATACTTTAGAAAGACTAGGTGGAGTTTTAATCGAATATTTTAACTGGATAGAACAAGAGTTAAAAGAAAAAGGACCAGCAAATGCTATGAGTCCTATGAAACCAAAAACATATCAAAAGAATTAGTTATATCAAATTAACTAATTCTTTTTTAATAAATCATTGTATGAAGAATTCTATCTGTATTTTTGAAGTTAACCTTAGCAATTTCCTTCAATTTATCTTCTCCATATTTTTCAACAACTTCTTCACCGATTTTATCAACATCCTTTCCAGCTCCTTTAGGAAGCGGAATATGAATACTATCACAAATTTTATCAAATTCTTTTAAAAAGAGATAACGACTTATAATAGAACCACAAGCAACAGCCAAATTCTTATCTTCAGCCTTAGTCATAAAAGTAATTCCTCTCTGAATCACTGGCTGGTTATTTAAATACTCATAGTATCTAGCTTCTCTAGCAAATTCATCAACAATAATATAATCATAACTAGGCTTTTCTTCAGTAATTAATTGATATAAAACTCTATTATGCATAATAGCTTTAATTTTATTCATATTTATATTCTTAGTATATTTTTCATTATACTCACTATTACTCAAGATGACACTCTTATATTTAATTTTTTTTGCTATTTTCGGAGCAATTTTCAAAATCTTACTATCATCAATTTTCTTTGAATCCCCAACACCCAATTTCTCTAAGAATGGAATATCATCTTTTCTAACGTATGCTGCCGTTACAACAATCGGTCCAAAATAGTCACCAGTTCCAACTTCATCAGAACCAACAGCACTACAATTATAATACTTAGCATCTATTTTCTTTTTTTCTTCTTTTTTCTCTTTAGTATTTTCAAGAGCAACTCCCCACATTGAAGCATCTACATCAGCACTTGTTCCTTGAAACATAACTTTACCAGATTCATACATTGTAATAACTGTATCTTCTTCTTCTGCTTGAAAAACAACATAAGGAATTACTTTATCACGCCTCTTATCTTTATAATATTCAATCATCTTTTCTTTAATTTCATCATTAACCTTTATAACAACATTCATCTTATATCTCCTTTCTAAACTAATTCATAGCATATAAAATCAACTATCTCATCATCATCCAATCCCTCTGATTTCTTTCGTCTAACAATAGAATCAAATTCTTTAACATCAAGATTCAACAAGAAAGGGTTACTATCAAAAACAGTTTGTAAATTATTCATATTAATTTTTTCCATCTTATTAATTAATTTACGAACATCTTCTTCTTTTCTATTTAAGTAAAAAGGGTTAGCAACTAGGATATTTTTTATTTGCATATCACAACAACCGATATTTTTTAAAATATTTATTAACATACTTAAATTATTATCATTAATATTATCGATTTCAATATTAGTATCCATCATATTCTTAATATCTTCAATCGAAAAGCCAAATCTTATCAAGACATCCATCAAATCACCTCTTCATTCAATAATTGTTCTTTAGATATACCATATTTTCTGAAGAAATATCTATCTTTCAAAAATAAAGATCTATAATTATTTTCATCAATCTTTTCCAATTTTTCTAAAAATTGATATCTAGCAACAACAAGTTCTAAACTAAACTTCAAAATATTACTATCCCTAACAATAACTTCATTTAAACCAATTTTACGATAATAACTAATTTTTTCATATAAATTCGTATTATCATAACTAAGTACTAAAGGAGAAGTTTTAATAATTTGAATAATATCCTGACTAAGATATCCAAAACTTTCAAATAATTTAAAATTACTATTAATAAAATCTTTAGAATACATCAATATATATGGATTATTACAAATAATTAAAATAATATCTTGTTCTATAAAACCAAGTTTAGATAAGCAATTTATTTTTTCATATATTGCATCTAAATAATAACTATTTAGTATGTAAGGAATTTTTTTAATAATATTAATAATATCTAAGTCACTAAATCCATATTCTAATAAATAATTAAACTTTTCACTAATAAAATCCTCTTCTGAAAAAAATAAATCAGGTAAAGTTGAACATATCTTTATAATATCAATACTATTAAATCCCATATTTTTAAATTCAGAAATTTTTTTATTAATAACACTTAAATTACAAGATAATAATTCAGGATGACTATAGATAACTTTAAAAGTCTCATCACTAGAAAATCCATATTCTAAAAAAAAGTTAAATCTCTTCTTAATAGAAGCATTATCTCTTCCTAATAATTCAGTATTTTCATCAATGATTCTTACAATTTCCTTTAAAGAAAATCCTAAATCTTCAAAACACTCGATTTTATTTTTTATCTTTTGTGAAGAAAGTTCCAAAATATAAGGATAGTTTCTTATTAATAAAAAACAATCTAATTTATTAAAACCAAATGTCATCAGTTCCGAAATCCTCATCTTAATATTTTCTGTACTAGTACATATTATATTAGGAATAGTCATGGTAATTTTTACAAACTCTTCATTTGAAATTCCATTTCTTCTAAGATAATTACATACATTCTTAATATTATATAACAGTGTTCCCTCACTATAATTAAGCAATGGATAAGAATTTTTAACTAATTCAATCTGTTCTTCATTATAACCAATACCAAACATAAACTCATCTAGCATAATAACATCACCTAGAAATTATTATAGCATAATTTTAATAAATAGTTTATAATGAAAATATAATATAAAAAGGAGGAAATATGAACATCTTTGATATTGGAATAGTACTTCTCTTTATAATGTTTCTAATAACAGGTTTCAAAAGAGGAGTAATAAAAGAATTAGTAGCCCTAGTAGGAATAATATTGGTATTTATAATATCATTTTCCCTAAAAGGAGTCATAGGAAATATTCTTTGTACATTTTTACCATTTTTCAAATTTACAGGTCCAATTGCTGGTATGACTACGATTAATATTTTAATGTATCAAACAATTGCCTTTATGATAGTTTTTAGTATTTTACTAAGTCTTTATGCCTTAGCCTTAAAAATTTCAAAATATCTTCAAAAATTGGTAAACTTAACAATTATTTTATGGTTACCATCAAAGGTCTTGGGAGCAATCGTATCATTTGTAAAAGGTTATATCGTACTATTTGCAGTTTTTCTTGTTTTAATGATACCACTAAAAAATCAAGCTATATTTTATGAAAGTAGTATTATTAATTTTATTTTGTATAAAACACCAATCATTTCTAACTCAACAAAAAATTATACAACAGCAATATCAGAAGTTTATGATTTAGGATCTAATTTATCAAAAAAAGAAATATCTGTTGAAGAAGCAAATAAAAAATCATTAGCAATTATGCTAAGATACAGTATAGTTGATAAATCAACTGTAGAAAATTTAATAAAATTACACAAATTAGATAATATTAATAATATAGAAAGTATTATAAACAATAATCAGTAAGGAGTTATTATGAAATATATAAAATCAGTATCAGAATTTAATGAGGAAATAAAAAAAGATAACGTTTTAGTAGATTTTTATGCAGATTGGTGTGGACCATGTCAAATGTTAGGTCAGGTCTTAGAAGAAGTAGAAAAAGAAAGCAACATTGAAATAATAAAAGTAAATACAGATGATTTTCTAAGTCTTGCAAGAGATTATAAAATAATGTCAATTCCTGCCATAAAACTATTTAGTAAAGGAAACATAGTTAAAGAAAAAGTAGGATTTATGACTAAAGATGAAGTATTAAAATTCTTAGAAAAATAATAAAGGAGTAGTTCATGTATTGCAGAAGATGTGGTAACAAATTAGCTGAGAGTATTAAGTATTGTAATAGATGTGGGGCTGAAGTTTTAAATAGAAATATTCAAAATACACCAACACAATCAATAGTAGAAAGTATAAATTCTAATGAATTCTACTATGAAGAACCCACTGATGAAATAATTAATATCGAAAAAAATAGAATAGCTCTAGAAATTGTTTTTTTAACAATCACTATAGCAATAGCAATAATTCTCATACTTTCAAAACTCACAAGTAACATCATATAAATAAAGAAAAAAGGTTGATGAAACCTTTTTCTTTTTTTGCAAAAAAGCCTTATAAATGCTTGAAAAGCTTGACAAAAAGGAAAAAATGTATATAATATACACATTAAAAAAAGGGAGACTATTTTATGAATAAATCAGCATACATGAACAGAAAAATAAGAGAACTTGAAACATATGAAAAAGAAATAACTAAAAAGCAAATCAGAAACCTTGGAAGATACATAATGGCAACTTTACCAACAATAGCCTTAGCCATTGCTTTAGGAAAATATCTAATGTTATACAAGGCCGCTGCAACGGTAGGAATTATGGCATCTATGTTAGTAGCTGGTGCACGTTTTGATTATTGTTCAAAAAAGAATGCATTAGAAGAAATAAATGATGAAAAAAATCATTTAAAAACCATAAAGACTAAAGGAATAAATTCTAACAAAAAACTTGATCAAAAAAGATTAGAAAGAATTAATACACTACAAAATCAGCAAGAAGAAATCAATTCTAAAGGAGTAAAAACTGGAGTAGCTTGTGCCATATCAGGAATAGTATCAGGAATCGGTGCAGTAGGAATTATGTTTAATCCATTAATCGGAGGAATTGTCTCAGGAATCAGTCTTTTAACAGCAGTATCGTTAGCCAACGATGATTTAGAAGGAGAAAGAAGTTATAACAAGTTAGAAGCAAGAATCAATAATTTAAAAAATGATATTGAACTTGGATCAATCTATGGTCATGAAGTCAATAAAACTCAAAGTTCTGGAACAAATAATCAGACAGAAAAATCACCAAAGACAACACAAAAAAAGATATCAGAACCAATAAAAAAAGAAAGTAAACAACATAAAATTACAAATGACCAAGAAAAGCAAATTGCTGAATACTTAGCATATTTATCAGCAATGAAAGATAAAGAACAAGCAAAAGAAAATAAAAAGATGAGAAAATAGGGGGATAGTATAGCATGAAAGAAAAGTATATAAACGAAAAAATTACCACTCTAAAGGAGAAAATAAAAAAGGAAGAGTACAAACAACTTATCATAAAATTTCTAACATCACCTATTGAAGCATTCACAGGTGTATTAGGAGCAATTACATTTTTGGGTGGAATTTCATTTGGCTTAGGGTTACTAGCGGTAGCAGGATTAAGTCACCTAAAAAGAAAAAGAAGTACCGCAGAACACAAAAAAATAGTTAAAAATTTAGAAAATCAAATTAAGCATTTAGAAAAAGTTAAAAACACAGGACTAGATGGAAGTAATAAATTAGATTCTAAGAGAAAAAATAAAATAGCTCAGCTTCAAAAACAAAAGAAAAAATATCAAAAAAGTAAGTCCACAAAAAATAAAATAATGGCAGCAAGTAGTGGAGTAGCATTATTGGGAAGTATTATTTTTCCACCAGCAGCACCATTTATCACAACAGGATGGGCAATACTTACTAGTATAATTTCTAAGAAAAAGTCACAAGATACGGTAAATCAATCACTTACTTCAACAAGAATAGCCAACCTAGTAAATGATGTAAATATCACAAAGATAGATGCCGCAACAAAGAAAGTTCAAGAACAAATAATAAAGTCTAACGAGAATAATAGTTCAAATCAAGCTAAAAAGGTGCAAGTCAAACAAAAAGAAGAAAATAAAAATAGTCAGAAGAAAAATCATGATGCAGTTACAGAATATCAAAACAAATTAGCAAACAAATACATAGAAAGTTTAGAACATCCAGCCTCAAAATATATTCCAAAACAGAAAGTAAAGTAATCCGAAGTTGCAAGATAAATGTAGACATAGAAAAAGTGTCTACATTTTTTGTTATAATAAATAATCAATAAAATATACTATCATTCAATCTTAATATATGAGTCGATAATTATTTTCAAATTTTCTTGTCTTCTTATTATTAGATTTGTTATACTGAACTTGTAACATAATGATAAGGAGGAATCATAATGCACAAATATGTTTACTTATTTAGTGAAGGAAACGCTGAAATGAGAAACTTACTAGGTGGAAAAGGTGCTAACTTAGCAGAAATGACTAACTTAGGTTTACCAATACCACAAGGATTTACAGTTACAACAGAGGCTTGTACAGAATATTATAAAGAAGGAAAAAAAATCTCAAGTGATATCGAAAACCAAATTTTCGAGGCTTTGAAAGAGATTGAAAAAATTCAAGGTAAAAAATTTGGTGATAATTCAGACCCATTATTAGTTTCAGTAAGATCTGGAGCAAGGGCCTCAATGCCAGGTATGATGGATACAATTCTAAATTTAGGATTAAATGATGAAGCAGTAGAAGGATTTGCTGCTAAAACAGAAAATCCAAGATTTGCTTATGACTCATATAGAAGATTCATTCAAATGTATTCAGATGTTGTTATGGAAGTACCAAAATCATACTTTGAAAAAATAATTGATGAAGTAAAAGAAGTAAAGGGAATTCACTACGATACAGAATTAACTGTTGAAGATTTAAAAGATTTAGTAGAAAAATTCAAGAAAGTTTATAAAGATGCAATGAACGGGGAAGATTTTCCACAAGATCCAAAAGAACAATTAATGGGAGCTGTAAAAGCAGTATTCCGTTCATGGGATAATCCAAGAGCTATCGTTTACCGTCGTATGAATGATATTCCAGGTGATTGGGGAACAGCAGTAAACGTTCAGTCAATGGTATTTGGAAATATGGGTGATACTTCTGGTACAGGAGTTGCCTTTACGCGCAATCCATCAACTGGAGAAAAAGGAATTTACGGCGAATACTTAATTAATGCTCAAGGAGAAGATGTTGTAGCTGGAGTTCGTACACCTCAACCAATCACGAAACTAGAAGAAGATATGCCAGAATGTTACAAAAAATTCATGGAACTTGCACATAAACTAGAAAATCATTATCGTGATATGCAAGATATGGAATTCACTATTCAAGAAGGAAAATTATACTTCCTACAAACTAGAAATGGTAAAAGAACAGCTCAAGCAGCAATCCAAATTGCTTGTGATTTAGTAGATGAAGGTATGATTACAGAAGAAGAGGCTGTAATGCGAATCGAAGCTAAATCTCTAGATCAATTACTTCATCCAACATTTAATAAAGACGCTCTAGCAAAAGGAACTGTAATTGGATCAGCATTACCTGCATCTCCAGGTGCAGCGGCTGGTAAAATTGTTTTCACTGCTGATGAAGCAAAGGCTATGGGAATAAATGGAAAAGGAGAAAGAGTTATCCTTGTTCGTTTAGAAACTACTCCAGAAGATATTGAAGGAATGATTGCTGCTCAAGGTATCCTAACAGTTCGTGGAGGAATGACTTCACATGCAGCAGTAGTTGCTCGTGGTATGGGAACTTGTTGCGTATCTGGATGTGGTGAAATAAAAATTAATGAAGAAAAAGAAACTTTCGAGCTTAATGGTAAAACATACAAAAAAGGTGATTATATATCATTAGATGGTTCAACAGGAAAAATCTATGAAGGTGATATTGAAACAGAAGAAGCATCAGTTTCAGGAAACTTCGGAAGAATTATGGCTTGGGCAGATGCCGCTAGAAAATTAAAAGTTAGAACTAATGCAGATAATCCAAGAGACACTGCTAATGCACTTCACTTAGGTGCAGAAGGAGTAGGTCTTTGCCGTACAGAGCATATGTTCTTTGATGAAGAAAGAATTCCCAAAATTAGAAAAATGATTTTATCAGAAACTGTTGAAGCTCGTGAAGCAGCATTGAATGAATTAATTCCATTCCAAAAAGGTGATTTTAAAGGAATGTATAAAGAATTAAAAGGCCTACCAATGACAGTACGTTATTTAGATCCACCACTTCATGAATTCTTACCAACAGCAGAAGAAGATATCAAAGCATTAGCTAAAGATATGGGTGTAACAGTTGAACATTTAAAACAAAAATGTGATGACTTACACGAATTTAACCCTATGATGGGACATAGAGGTTGCCGTCTTGCAGTAACTTATCCAGAAATAGCTAGAATGCAAACAAGGGCCTTAATGGAAGCTGCAATTGAAGTAAAAGAAGAAGACGGATATGATATAATCCCAGAAATTATGATTCCACTTATCGGTGAAAAGAAAGAATTAGATTTTGTTAAAGAAATCGTTGTTGAAACAGCAGAAAAGGTAAAAGAAGAAAAATCATCAGACATTGAATATCATATTGGTACAATGATTGAAATACCTCGTGCTGCCTTACTTGCAGACGAAATTGCTGAATCAGCTGAATTCTTCTCATTCGGAACTAACGATTTAACTCAATTAACATTTGGATTCTCAAGAGATGATGCTGGAAAATTCTTAGACAGTTATTATCAAAATAAAATTTATGAATCAGATCCATTTGCTAAATTAGATCAAACAGGTGTTGGGCAATTAGTTGAAATGGCAGTAGAAAAAGGACGTTCTACTAGAAAGGATATTAAGTTAGGTATCTGTGGAGAGCACGGAGGAGATCCTGCTTCAGTAGAATTCTGTCATAGAATTGGTTTAACTTATGTATCTTGTTCACCATTCAGAGTACCAATTGCAAGACTAGCAGCAGCACAAGCAGCTATTCGCGATAAAGAAAATAAATAATCTTGTCAGAAAATGCAGAATAACTTCATCTTAAGATGGAGTTTTCTTTTGCATTATTAAGAAACAATTACGAATATATAGTCAATAATTCTATCTATCCATGAATACGTGAAAAATATCGATGAAGATAAAAAATAATTGGTAATAAGTTCTTTTATAAGGATTTTTGGTTTCGACTAATATTTTGTAAGATTTATTGTCTTTTTTGTATAAGAAATGTCACATCATTGACAACTAAACAATGCATTAGATAATCCATACAAATAGTAATTGACAATTATCGTTAAAAATAATAATATATCACAAAAGGAAGTGGTCAAGTGGGAATACATAAATTAAATTTACAAGAGTTCTTAAAAGAAAATAACAGCTACAAAATATTAAAAAGATGTAAAGACACAACCATAATAAAACTACCAAATGGGGAATTACTAAAAATTCTTGATAAAGAGTTATTAGAATTATTAGAAGATACAGGGTTTAATCTTGAAGTAAGACTAAAAGAAGTAGAAAATTTAAAAAGTTTTTCAAATTTTTCTTGGCCAACTAGGCAATTAGAAGAGAGTGGTATAGTTAATTCCTATACAATGCCATACATACCAGGAGTAGACTTTACAGACTATTATGAAGATATATTCAATTTGACAAGTTATGCTAAGATACATTCTCAAATTGAAGAAAACATCAAAATAGGAAATAAACTTGGTATCGTTTTTCCTGATTTATGTACAACAGAAAACATCAGAATAACTCCAGATGGAAAAGTAGTTTTTCTTGATTATGATGGCTTACAAGTAAAAAAAATGCCAGCAGTTGGATACTCTGACTTTTTAGGAACGCCAAATGATGTTTTACAACCAAAATATTATGATTTTAAAACAGATTTATTCACTACAGAATTAGACATAAGAAGTACCATTTTTCTATACTTTGTAGACGTCTTTGGAATAAATCTAGCAGCTGTAAATAAAATAAATCCAGAAACAGGAAGAATTGTTACACTAGAAGAAATATTTTCTTTAATAAACCTACAAGATTTAGATATTATGCAAAAGGTTTGGAAACTCTTCCAAAAATCAATTCCAAATGAATTTCTAGGAGATGACATCTATAAACTTGCAGAAGAATATAAATTAGAAGAATATTCAAACATTGGAATAAAAAAACTTATAAAGAAATAATACGAAGGCTACATGATTAAATTAATCATTTAGTCTTTTTATATATTAAAATAATTATACTTAAAAACTTTTAAATTCTATGTTATAATTGGTGTATAATAAGAGGAGATAAGTATGATTGATGATCAACGAATATTAGAAGTTTTTTATACAAAATTAGTCCCAGAAGCTCAACAAGGTAGAATAGATTGTTACTTTATTATGAACATAGTTTTTAATTTAACCATTAATAATATCCAAATAACTAAATGTAAAAATCTACCTTATGACGGAATTTTAGTACCAACTTTAAAAATTACTGATAAAAAATTATTTGATGAGAAGTTAGTAGAATATGTAAAAAAAGCTATAGAGTTTTACAATCCTAAAGACTTTGCTTTTATAAGTGATATTAATACAAGCATAGAAGTAAGCAAAGATACAGAAGTCTTAAAAGAAGAGTGTTTAATCAAATATGTAATTTCTACCTTATTAGCCAACGCCTCATTTAGTGATTTTGACTATCCAATTAATTTTTTACAATCAAGAATTGAAATGTTTGATAATAAGATTATTGAAGGTGATGATGAATTAGATTTAGGACACATAGATAGTATCAGAGCAAGAATTATCGTTAGTGAAGAAGTAAGCCCTATCAAATCAGAAACACCGTGGAGACTTAAAACTTATTTAGAATTTATCGATGGTCACCAATTATTACTCCCAGAAATATATGTCGGAAAAACTAATAATAAATATCAATTGTATGGTATTCAAAAGACTACCAAGAATAGTGAAGTAGATGAAAAACCATACCTAAAACAAATAAGAAAAGGTTTTATTGCAAAAATAAATGGAGCTCCAGAGCATTATTTTTTAACAGCAATGCTTTTTCTAGCGTTATGTAGTGACAAAGAAATAGAAATAATCCCCTTCTTAGTAGAGAGGTGGAATGCTAAAAGAATAGCCTTATTCAATAAGAGTAAAAAGAATGTTGACTTAAGTTTAGAGGATTTAAAAGCTAATCAAGAAAGGTTACAAACTAATATCACAGATGCTTTTATCCGTTACTTCACAAAACTAGAAGATGTAAGTAATGGCTTAGATTTCAAAATGGTTCCTTTTGAAGGAGACTCCAATCTTCATATTCAAGTTAACCAAGATATCGAAAGTAGAAGTGTAGCTTTTAATGAAATTTTTAAACTAGTAAACAAAGAACGAGATAATTCTAATAACTTAGGAAGATAATATAATATCTACCTATGAAATTAATCTAAATTTAAAGAAATTATTTGAACAAAAAAGAGAAGCATAATGCAATAAATATAATATTGCTTAAACCTCTCTTTTTATTATGCCTATACAAATTTATTTTCCCATTCCCTTTTTCTTAAAAAAGTATTCTTGAACGATAGCATTTAATTCAATAATATTTTTTTGGAGTAAAATTTTATCAGTACCATTCACTAATCCAATATAAACAGTATCAATTAATTTAGATAATCTTGAAAAAGCTGTACTAGAATTCATTATGGAATTAAAATATTTTTCTAATTTTGAGTGATTTTCCATCTCTTCAAAAGTTTCATCCAACAGTTCAAAAAACTTCAAATCAAAAGAAAGTTTTTCTATTAAACTAGTTTGTAATAAATAAGTATTAAGGTTCTTATTTCTAATTTCTTTTTTAAAAGTCTTCAATGTTTCTACATTTTGAACATCATTTTCCAAGGTATAGTCAGCTAATTCTTTGATCGCCATATTAGCATAAAATTGAACAATGCCTTCTTCTAAAAATTGATTTCTTCTTATCAAGCTTCCTTTTTTTCCATCATAAGTACTTATTTCAATACCTTCTTTAACCTTTAAAATTTCATTTTTACTATCATATGTAGACCAAGAAAATCTAAGTAAATGTATAAGTTCATGAGATAGTATACAAATAATATCCGTATAATTGGAATTGCCTTTAAGTGATACAAGCAAATGTTTAACTTCATCTAAATTATCATCATTATCAACACTAAGTTCTCTAATAACTGCAGCAGCACTATTCTTTAAAGTCCCATCCTCCATATAATCACCAAGATCTTCATGAGCAATTTCTAAAACACTACGTTCATCGGCAATGATATCTAATTTCCTAAGACACTCAGGCAACTTTTCCAACATTAAAGTTGGCTTAATAAGTAATAAACTAAGTACTGCGTCTCCAAGTAATTCAATTAAAATATCATCTTGTTCTCCAGAAACATTATTTCTAACTAATTCTTGACTCTTTTTAATTAATTCATCCATTAATATACAACTCCTTTTAAATGCTTCATATTATAACACAGTTATCGATAAAAAGAAAGAAAATTGCAGTTTAGAGAAAATATGCTATAATAAGCATATAAAAAGAGGGGATTGTATGTTAAGACTAAAAACATATCTAAATGAAGATAATATAACATTAAACTATAAAGATTATTTAACCATGTTTGCCATTGTGCTTATTTATGGCTTAATATCCTTTTACAATTTAGGAAGTATGACTAACCCAAATACTATCCAAACTTTTTCTAAAGCGGATTCTTTAATCATAGAATTATTAAAAAAAGAAGATATTATCAAAATGAAAGTCTTCAACGGTGATAAAAATGCTGAATATCAAGTATACACATCAGATGATAATAAAAAGTACCATTATGTGACCCAAATAACAGGAGAGGGAGCCTTTGCTTGGGATGATATTAGAGTTGCTACTAAAGGAAAATACTTAAAACTTCTTTTCACTGAAGAATCATCTCTTGGAGAAATTGCGTTGTACAATAATAGTAAAGACTTAATAAAAATAAAAGAAAGTTACCATAACAAACAAAGAATCTATAATCTAACTGATGAGGGAAAAACAATCCCAAAACAAATAAGTTATTACAATTCATCATACTTTGATGAAATCTATTTTGCAAGAACAGCCTATGAGTATACTAAAGGAATAGAAACATATGAGTGGACTCACCCACCACTTGGAAAACTAATTCAAGCGCTTCCAATATATCTAACTAAAAATATGTCACCGTTTAATTATCGGTTAATGGGAAATGTATCAGGAATTCTTATGTTAGTAGTCAGTTATAGCTTTGGGAAACTTTTATTTAAAAAGCGTAAGTACGCTATCTTTTCATCATTACTTTTAGCATTAGATACATTTCATTTTGTTCAAACAAGAATAGGGACAGTTGATAGTCATTTAGTTTTATTTATTATTAGTTCTATCTATTTTATGTATAAATTCACTGAGTTTTCTAAAACAAAAGATTTGTTACTATCAGGATTATTTTTCGCTTTTGCAATTTCTGTTAAATGGACAGGTTTTTATGCTGGCCTTGCACTAGCAATAATTTATTTCACACATCTTTTTAAAAATAGAAAAGTAAATTTAGAATACATTGCAAAAGGAACCTCATTTTTTGTAATGCTTCCAATTATCTTCTATCTTGGGTTGTACTTAATCTTTCCAAATAATCGTATAAACTATACCAATAATTTAAAAAACATTGCAATTCAACAAAAAGATATGTACAACTACCATTCCAATCTAGAATCTAATCATTATTTTTCTTCATCATGGTACACTTGGCCAGTTGTTTATAAACCAGTTTGGTATCATAATCAAAAAATAGATGTTAATAATCGCGAAACAATCACTGCAGTTGGAAATATAGTCATTTGGTGGACAGGTATTATTAGTGTGCTTTATCTTTTAATAAAAGTAATAAGAAAAAAAGATAAGAATAGTTTATTCCTATTAGTAGTTATTCTATCTCTCTGGTTACCTTATTCCATAATAGGAAGAGTAATGTTTCTTTATCATTATTTTCCAGTAGTACCAGTTTTAACTCTAAGTATTGTCTTAATGTTCAAAGATTTAGTAGAAAAAACTAAAATGAATATAATCCTTCCAATTTACCTTGTTTTAGCTTTAACTTTTTTTATAATTTACTACCCAGTAATTTCAGGAACGGCAGTTGACAATAACTATATTGAAAGATTAAAATTATTTGATTCATGGTACTTCTAAAAAGTTCATAAAAAAAGAAGATATTTCTAGTAAGAAGTATCTTTTTTTGTTATAATTTTTAAGAGAAGGTGAAAAGAATGAAAGTAGTTTGTGTAGGACATTCAACATACGATACAACTTTGCCAATGGATACATACCCAACAGAAAATGTAAAGTATCGTATCGGAAAACATATTGAATGTGGAGGAGGACCAGCTTCTAACGGAGCTTATCTTTTAGCAAAATGGGGGTTAGATGTAGCAATAGCATCTGTAATTGGAAAAGATTATTATGGAGATAGAATCATTGATGATTTTACAAAAATAGGAGCAGATACTAAATATTTGGAACAAAGAGAAGACCATTATACTTCAAGTAGTTTTATAATTGCAAATATGAGTAATGGTTCCAGAACAATAATAACATCTAAAAAAAATCCAGTTAGAAAACTAGCATCCGAAGTAGATGAAAAAGCAGATTTAATCTTAATAGATGGAGAACATCCCGAAACTGCTTACGAGGTTTTAGAAAAAAATCCTAATGCAGTAAGTGTGTTAGACGCAGGTAGGTTAAATGAAGACACAAAATTCCTAGGTAAGAAAGTCAGTTATGTGGTATGCTCTAAAGACTTTGCAGAAGAGTTCAGTCAACTAAAAATAACAAATCCATTAAACATAAAGACATTAATAGAAATATATGAATCATTAAAAGCATACTTTAATACTAATATTATAATAACACTAGAAGCATCTGGAAGCTTTACAAAAATCGACGACAATTATGAAGTTATTCCAAGCGTCAAAGTAAAAGCCATAGACTCAACAGGAGCAGGGGATATATTTCATGGTGCATTCACATATTTTATTGGAAAACAATATCCACTAAGGGAAGCAATAAGGTTAGCCTCAATTACTGGTGCAATATCAGTAACTAGAATTGGCTCTAGATATTCAATTCCAGATTTAGCAGAGGTTCTAGATTATGATCTCGTTATATAACAATTTACCCACTTTAGATCTTCATGGCCTAGATAGAGATTATGCTAGAATATTAATTAATGATTTTGTAAAAGATAACTACATTATCAAAAATAAAAAAGTAGTAATAGTACATGGAAATGGTTCTGGAATAATCAAAAAAACAACTCAAGAGACATTAAAAAAGAATAAACTAGTTGCTAACTACAAAATAGACAATTTTAATAGTGGAATGACTGTTGTAGATTTAAAGGAAAAGGTTGACAAATAAGCATGTGAGTGTTAGAATAAGCAATACATGTGACGGAAGGGGAGTTCAAATATGTACACAGAAGAATATGAAAGCAAAGGGTTTCCTTTCAAGGATTTAGTATTAAAATTAGTTCTTGTAGTAATTTTTATATTTCTATTAGTATGGTTACTACCAAAATTTATATCACCAACTATAAATACAAAAGAATGTAATTCTAAAACGTGTGATGTAAGTGGAATAGATGCCTTAACATCACAAATATTTATGGATAACTTAGAAAGAATGAAAGAAGCCGCTATTTCGTACTATACAGACGAAAGATTGCCAAAAGAAGTAGGGGATTCTGACACAATGACATTAAGTGACATGATTGGTAAAAAATTACTTGTTGCCTTAATCGATAAAAACAACAAAGTGTGTGATCTTGAAAAAAGTTACGTAAAAATAACAAAATTAGATGATGAGTATGTCTTAAAAGTAAATCTAAAAGACAGCGAAAAGGAAGATTACATATTAGTTCACTTAGGCTGTTACACATATTGCGATTCATACATTTGTGAAAAGCAGGAAACTAATGTACCAATCAAGGGTGCTAAGCCATCAGCATCAAAGCCAACACCAACAGTACCAATCAAAGGTGGAAATCCATCGCCAAGTAATCCTGATGATAAACCAAGTGGTAAGCCAAGTGATAAACCATCGGATGACCCGTCACCAAGCGATAAACCAACAGATAGCCCATCACCAAAACCAAGTGATAAGCCTTCTGATAAACCAACAGATAGTCCATCACCAAAGCCACCAAAGGATCCAAAATACATATATGAATATAAAAAGACTACAAATGCCTCTTTCTCAAACTGGACAGCATGGAGTGCTTGGGGAAAAACAAATTGTGGAACTCAAGAAATCAATTGTAATGACCAAAGTACATCATGCCTAAAGAAATTACAAATGTTAAAGAGAAAAGAGAAAATAGGAACATATCAAAAGACTTATGCAAAGACTAGAAACGTTGTGAAGCAAACAGGCTCTTATACACAAAAGTCATGTTCAAAATATAATTATGTAGAAATTAATAAAACATTATATGCAACAACAACTACAACAACATACACACAAACAAATACAATTACATCAACAACAAGACATTCAACTGGTGGTTGGACATATAATGGTCGAGGAAGTTATAGTAATCCACCAAGAGATTCCGCATCAACTCACTATAAATTTGCTGGTGCAGATTACAGTTACTGTAGTGATACTTGTACAACTTTACCAAACTATTATTATGATTCATATACATACTCTGGAGGGTTAACTAGTGTTAGCAGTACAACTACTCCTGGAAATATTTCTAGTTCATCATCATCTTCAACAACTTCTACAACAACAACTACAGGTCAAGCAAGTTGTGGAGAATATGTATATAAAACAATTCCAATTTATGGAACAATTACAATCACAGAGAAAGCAACAAGAACCGAACCATTATATGGAACAGTATGCTATCAAAGTACAAAAACAAGAAAATTAATAAGTTCTGGTTCTACCAAAACAAAGTGGAGTGAATATGGAGATAAATCACTATTATCAAACGGATGGTATTACACAGGCAGAAAGAAATTAAAAAAATAAGGGGGTATTTAAATGAAATCCAAAAAAATAGCTAATATAGTATTCTATAAATTTAACAACGGAGGAGAAGAATCAAGACAAGCATGTATTTTCTACACTGATGGAACAATTGCTAATGCTACTTATCAGGAAGGAATTAATGCATGTGAAGAAATTGCAAAAGAATTACACATTACTTCAAAGGATGCATTCCAACAAATGATAAATAAGGAATTAATCCACGTTATGACTGGAAGTGAATTAGAAAGAAAGTTTAATAGTTTTATCGTAGCAGAATCACAAAATGAAGAAAGTAAGGATGAAGAAATATCTCCTTCCTTTAAAGCTGTAGAAGGTCTAGGAAATGATGATGAGGAAAACATAAGCGAAGCAGTAGAAGAAGATAGCATGGAGTCATCAAATACATCTGAAAGTCAAGAAGTAGAAGAAGACTTTGAAGATGAAGATAGATTAGATGAAGATTTTGTAAATCAATTAGATGAAGAAAATACTAATCAAGAAAGATCATCATCACATGACGAAGATGAAGACGAAATTGAAGAAGAACATGAGTTAGATGATGAATCAGAAGAAGAAAATGAACAAGATGATGAAGACGAAATTGAAGAAGAAGATGAACTAGATGATGAAGATGAAATTGAAGAAGATTTAGATTCAGATATAGAAGACGAAATCGAAGAAGAACTAGAAGAACAGCCTAAGGAAAGAAAAGGAATATTAGGATTTCTCCATAAATGTGTAGAAAAACTAAAGAAGAATAAAATTGCCAGAAGAATAGTTCTATGTGTAACAGCTTTAGCGGTTAGTTTAGGAATATATTCATGCGCAGCAAAAAAGACTAAAGATGGAGAAATGTATAATTCTAATCTTAGTAACAAAACTACTACTGAATCCTTAAAAAACGACACAGTAGATAAAGGAGCAACAGTAGGAGAAGATGGTGCGTTAATCACTGGAAATAATGATTACTACGACAATTACTCATATGAACAACTTTTAGAAGTAACAGAAAATAAAGTTCAGAAAAGTTCAATGAAGAATTTAGGCGATACAATCACTAATTTCAATGGAACATTTGCAGATGCACATGTTGAAAAAGGAAAAGATATTAGAGCAGCATTATCATTTGATGAATTAGTAGCTCTTCAACATGCATACAATGATTACAGTAAAAATGATATAAAAGCATACTTTAATGGTGCAGAGATTGATGCTGCAGATATGACAAAAGATTATAAAACAGCAACATTACAATTAATGGGCGCTCATGTAATTGAAACAAGAGAAAACCCTGTAGATATGAGCAAAATGTTAAATGATAATAAGGCTAAGGAATTCTATGAAAAATATCACAAAATGTTCTTAGCAGCTAAAGAAGCAACTGGAAAAGATCAATTGGCTAAAGTAAATGAATTACGTGCAGCAATAAGAAAAGATTTCCCAATAACTCAAGAAGTTAGAACAGAAGGAATCATGCATGCTGATGACTATGCTAGCATTGAATCATACAAATTGTCAGTTGTTCCAATGATTGCAGCATCAGAAATGATGTTCCAAAACTTAGAAACTGACAACACACTAAATGACTCTGAGATAGATTTCTTAAATGATATTGGTTTATGTAATTATGCTCAAGATAAATTCGAAAAAATTCAAACAATAACTTTAGCTGCTGAAGAAGATAATACAAATCCTCTATATGAGCAGTATAGAGATTCAATTATCGGTATGATGAAAGATAAAAATCAATATGTTACGACTGATGAACATAGAGATTTATCAAAACTAGATGCATTTGATAAAGCAGTAAATTGGCATTTCTATGTAGATTCTACTGGTATGTTTACAGGTGAAGTATATTACACAACAGAAACGCATACAGAAACAAACACGTGGACAACACAACAGACAACATATAGAGAAGAAACAACAACACAAGAAAAAGAAATACCAGCATCAGAAAAGAAAAAAATTGATGATCAAATAGCAAAAGAAAATGAAGCAGCTAAGAAAAAAGGTAAAAAAGAAGCAAAGAAGAAACAACAAGAAATGCAAGATGAAGCTGATAAAGAAGCAGAGAAAATTAAAGATGAAGTTAAAAAAGATGAAGAAGATTTACAAGATAAAATTGAGGATGCTAACGATAAGATAGACGAGAACAACAAAGATGATGATAAAAGTAACGATGAGAAGATTAACGAAGATGACTTTGGAGATCATAATGTTGACTTTGATGACGAACATTCTGATGATCAAGGAAACTTAGATGACTCAGTTGAGAATATAACTACTAATCCAAGTGGAGATCAAACAGGTGAACAACTACCAGATCCTAACGAGACTGGAGAAAAATTCGATCAACAGCAACCAGCAGATAATAATGAAAATAACAATGATGTTGGAAATGAAAATGGTGCTGGCGACAATAATAATAATGATAATAATGATAATCAACAATCAGAAGATATGGGAAGCTATGATAATGGCGCTGGTGCTAATCAAAATATCATAGAATATGAAGAAGATGTAGAAGAAACTCCAAAATCTAATGAGGAATTAGTTGATGAGTATGTTGAAAACTTAGCGAATAATCAAGCAGAAGAGTCAGAATCTTATGAATATACAAAATAATCGTCAGGAAAAAGCTAAAATATAGCTTTTTCTTTATTTTATAAAGAAAAATGCATAAAAAATTTGACAATTAGCATAATATATGTTATAATATGGACACATTGAAGGTACAGAAGGGTTCGTACAAAGAGGGGGTTGAATATATGAAAAATACATATATCTTTGAATACTTAGATGAAAATGATTTTAGAAAGAAAGAAAGATCAGTAAGAAAATATAATATGTTAGCCTACAAAAAATTAACATTTACTTACTATCCAGAATTACGTAAAGGAACTTTCTTAGGAAAGGTAGTTAGTAAGAATGATAAAGATAAAACAGTAAGTTATGAATTACAATTACCAACAGATGAATTATTTAAAAAAGTTCATGGTCCAATTATTCTACATTATACTGTTTATACTGAAAAGAATATTATCTTATTAACTAACATCACACCAGAAGGAATTTTAGATGAAGGTCATAGAGCAGAACTTTCAACGTATAAAGGTGTAATGATTTCTAAAACAAATCCTGAGAAAGATATGTTTAAAATCAATTTGTTAAATACTTTAGGAAAATAGAAATGAAAAATTCTATTTTTTTTGTGTTTTCTCTTGCATGACTTACGAATTTATGCTATTATTAAATAGCAACGGACCCTTAGCTCAGTTGGTTAGAGCACGCGGCTCATAACCGTGCGGTCATAGGTTCGAGTCCTATAGGGTCCACCATTTTTACAAATGCGAGTATGGCGGAATTGGCAGACGCGCTAGACTTAGGATCTAGTGTCTTAGACGTGCAGGTTCAACTCCTGTTACTCGCACCAATGACGAATCTGTTCGAACTATTCGAACTTCAAATATAAATATCAACTCAATTTGGGTTGATTTTTTCGTTATATGGAAAATTATTCTACCAAGAAAGAATAGTACTTATGACAAACATTATTAAGCAAAAAATAACTTTTGATGAATCTTTAAAACAAAGATTAGAGTTTATTTACGAGACTTCACATACTACTACTTTTGTAAATAGATTTATTTATAAAGGTAATAAAACTAATCTTTCTATGTAGAGCCATACAAGATAATCATTAAAGGCATAATATTTCTTGCTTGTGATTATCATAATGAGACTTATATTAAGAACTTATCGCAAAAAATTAAAATATTAAATTTAGAAGACTATTTCAAAGAAGTTTAACTTGGTAATAACTGACTTTTTAAGAAAACGATAAAGACAAAGAAAAAGATGACATAAAGCTTCAAATGACTAATTCATCTTTTTATTATCAATTAAGAATAAAGTTTAATTTTCTTTACAGAGTAATTGTTATTAGATTGGTATAATAAATACATATATTTTTCGTCAAAGGAAACTTTGCGAATATTATCAAATTTTTCTGTGTTTTTATTTAATTTATTATAAACCACAACTGATCCAAGATTATCTGTTTCACTGTAATATTTCACATTATCAGTGTTTTCCGTAAATATTAATTTATTGTTTATATTATAAATATATTCTGGTTGCTTTTCTATATCACTAATTACCAATTCAAAAGCACTTTTTTTCCATATCAAAAGAATATATTTTTTTATCAGAATAAAAATAATTATCTGTATTATTACCACTGCTAATTCTTTTAATATCATTTAAACTGTTGCTTAATTCTTTTTCAATAGATTTATTATCAATATCTAATTTATAAATAATATCATTTTGTTTAAAATAAATATAATTACTATTAACGGCAATAAATTCAATTTTTGGAAATTTATACCTATCATATTCAGTAAATTCATATATAATTTGATTATTTTTATAAATAGAAGGGAATTTTGAATAATAATCTTCTAAATAATATATATTGCCTCCGTCATAATCAAAAAAGTATTTATCACCTGCCATACTATATTTAGTCTTAATTTCAGAAATAGTCTTATTATTTTTTATATCAATTTTTTTGAATACAGAATATTCATCTTCAGCTACAGCATTATCTAAAAACGAATAAACCATACCATTATTTAATGTCTTAGCAAGATATATGTCATTTGTTCCCAAACTCTTAATTTCACCTGTTTTTAAATTTATTTTTTTATTTTCACTATAATATGTTGTATAGTAATAGGCTTCATCATTATACACAAAGTAAAAAGTTGCATATCTTAGTTCATCGGTTTCAGCTATTTTTTTATTATTTGTACCATCTAAATTCATTACGAATAATTTATCATATAATTTAGTAAAACTACTATTGTGTTCTAACTTATAATAATAGATTTTATCTTTATAAATAAAATAATATGTTGTATTGTCGTAGAACTCATAACTTGGTGGCTCATTTAAAACTTCTGCTAAGTTTTTGCTATCGTAATTATGTTTTTTTATCGAGAAAGATGCTATAAATAATAATGCAACAGCAACGATTAAAACTAATTTAAATATCTTTTTTTATTTGAATATAATTTTGTATAAAATTTTCCTATAAGTTTAATTATGCCATAAATAATCCATATTGCTGCTACAATCACCACAGTGTAAAGCAAGCAAACAATGCCTCCAAAGAAACTAAAGATGTTTAACAATGGTCCGAAGAACTCTGTGCTATCCATAGTAAATGATGTGATAATATAAAAAACTCCTATACCACATCCCAAAATAGTGACTATAATTGATAAAACTGTACATAATTTCTTTAGCATATTTTTATTTGTGATTTAGAATTATCTAGGTTAAATATTATTAATGAAAATTATATCTTTTGTTTCAAATGGATTAATATTATCAGTATTTATCAAATTATTATTAATATTTATTTCTGATGTATTTATTGTATTATTTGTAGAATTAAAATTATTGTTGTTTTGTTCATTAGAATTATTTTGACTAAAATTACTTGAATCTTGATTCAACTTTATCACACTACCTCTCTATTATTAATTATAACATTTTTTATTTCTTTTTTGTTGAAACAGTCATATTTTAACGATTATTTTTAAAATTCTATATTATGCTATAATTGTTGAGTGATATTTTTATTATTCATACTTGCAAAAAGTTGTAGATATCTACGACAAATCGTATCATTGGAATTTTGTTCGAAACATTTGTGATGAGGAATATATATTTGACAACTTGCAAAGAAGTCTTTTTTATGCTACCATAAGCTCTACATTGGGGGGAGTAGTATGTTAGTTAATAGTCAATTTGGTGAAGTTGATATAAATGATGATTTAATTGAAACTATTATAAAGGATATGCCAAATAATTACAACACTCTAGAGAAGTGTATATACATATATGTTAGGATATGTCAAAAATTTTCTTTTTCTGTAAGCTATTTTTTAGAAGAGATGATAGAATCTCATGATTTTTGTCTGCCTGATATAAGTAAGGATATGTCCAGTTTACTATTTAATAATATTACCTGCCATAAGTTTGCAATTTTGTTCTCCACAATTCTATCAAACTTATTTAATGTAAAAACTAAAATTGTCTATAGTGACCCTAGTAGAGACAACGGGGCTATGACTCAGTGGCACGACTCAGTCAAATATGGTTCGGGTCATCAAAGTGTAATTGTTTCTTTAGATGACTCTACTATTTGGTTTGATCCTTTACTTTCTTTTCTTGGGCCTTTAAGTGATTTATATAATGTCAAAAATGGCACTGAATTAAAGGGCATTAAATGCATTAATGGAAATAATGCGTTTTTAAATAGTACTATTGAAAAGGTCTATTCAAATTTCTTAAATGAAACCGAAATTAAAACTCAAGAACAATTTGAATATCCTTGCAGGTTTAGTACTCTAGAAGAAGCATTGGCAGAGTTTAATAAGAGTATTCATAATTATGAATATAGTGATATTGATTTATTATCATATATGTTAACTTGCAAAAATAGATTTCTAATTAATCTAGGTCATCGATATGAAGCTACAATTTCTATTATCTAGAATCTTCGTCCTACTGATACTGCATTTGATATAAAAATTAGTAGAAGACAATATAAAGCTACTTGGGAGTTTATCTTAACTGTATATGATAATGAAAATAATATGCATCGTTATTTTAAATACGATAAAAAGAATAAAAAATTGCAACCTACAAATCCAGAAGATTTAAAAAATAAAATAAATTTATATACTTATATAATAGGTGATAATTTTAAGATTCCAGGCATAAATGATTCTCCTCTGGATTTTTTAGATACTTATTTTAAATATTTAAGTGATGCCGAAGTTTTTATGATAAAAGATTATATAGAAGAATTGGATTCAACTTGTCAAGACTCTTTGCTAACTTATTTAAAGCACTGTAATCATAAACAAATAATGAAATTGTTAGAGGACATATCTCAAGTATTTGACTATTCTTATCCATGCGACATCAATCCAAACTTTGCTAAAAATTGTACAAATAGAAGCATTTGTTTAGAAAAAAAACTTAGGTAGGTAATCGTTTTATAAAAAGATTAAAAGTGTAGAATCCTTTTATAGTGGTTCAGTATCAGACTGCTTATGGCAACAGTTGAATATAAAAAGAGTTTAGCTCTTTTTTTCTTTGAATTAAATCACTTGAGATTTGTTAAAGGCTTTTACTAGTAATTTATGTATATCATCAAAGAATATAATATTATTTCTGCGTTACAAATCTAAAAAATAATGAAAGAAATCCTTATAACTATACTGATTAATATTATTAAAAATGCTATAATGATATTGCAGATTCATATAAAAAATTTATAGAGGTAAAAATTATGAAAGTGAAAAAATTTAATAAAAATGAAGATTATAATCAAATAATTGACTTTTTAACAGAAGAATACAAGCATAATAAAAATCTATTATGTTGGTTACCAGCAAGATTTGATGATTTAATATTTAGAATTGATACTTTATATCACAATGAAAGAGGATTACAAAAGTCACAAGATTTTATATATATTTTTGAAGAGGATAATCAGATTGTTGGTATAATTGTTCCTGATGGAGATTCTTTTAATAGTTGTATCAAGTCTGGATACGAAAATATATTTAGTCAGATGTTAGACTTAGCAGAGAAAGAATTGCAACCTTTATTTGAAAAAGATGCAAATGGTGATATAGATTTTTTAGTAATATCGCATGACAGTTTAAAATATCAAGCTGATGAATTAAGAAAGCGAGGTTATGTTAGAGATGGGGCTAGTGATTACGATAATGTTCAACATCCAATGGAAACTAACTATGTAATTGAGCTTCCTGAAGGATATAAACAAGTATATGGTGAAGGATTGGATGACAATATGAAAGCAAAAGCATGTCATTATGGATTTCACCCTATAGATGATGATGGAGTTTTAACAGGAGAATTTAAAGAAGGAAAACTAGCCTATCAAGCAAGAAAAAAATCAAGATATTATTCAAATAGTTTTGAAAGTCTAATAGTAACAGATGAAAAAGACATATGTTCATATTGTTTTTGTTACGTTGATATAAATACTAATACAGCGTTTATTGAGCCAGTATGTACAAGAGAAAAATATAGAAATAAAGGTTTTGCTAAACAAATGCTCCATAGTGTTATAAATAGATTAAAAGAAATGAATATTGAAAGTTGCTATATTAATTCATATGACTGGAGAAAAAAAGTTTACAACGCCGCTGGCTTTAAAACAGAAGATTCTATTGGATTTTGGCATAAAAAGTTATAATTATCATAAAAATACCTAAATATCTTAAGAAACTTCAGTAAAGT
The DNA here is from genome assembly GCA_946560065.1 of uncultured bacterium. Classification (GTDB taxonomy): domain Bacteria; phylum Bacillota_I; class Bacilli_A; order RF39; family UBA660; genus UBA3789. The sequence continues at coordinate 28,527 of CAMNUE010000012.1, forward strand.
CAGTCATTAAATTAAAATATTATACATAAGTTAGGAGTTCAACATGAAAAGAAAACTTTCAGAAAGATATAAAAAAGCATTAGTAACAGTAGCTATGGGTTTTAGAACGGAAGAAGAAATCAAGAAAAACGGCTTGTCTATCTTTACAAAAGAAGAAACAAAAAATTTAATTTTCTACCTTAACTATTTATACAACAAAAAGGAAAATATTCTTGCTCTAAAAGTAAAGCAAGAAGGCTATCATTCAGTTCATGTAAATATCAGATCAAAATTAGAATTAGTAAAATTTATAGAAGGGCTTCCAACTATCTACAAAGAATATAGTGAGATTTGGATTATCTCAAGCTCAATTACTGAGTGTTGGCGTTGTAGAATTTATCTTTCTAATACTAGTCCAACTGATATAATAGAACTAGCTTACAGTACTGACGACCATATACTAGATAATATTGACTCAACTGACACTACGCCATATGCTTGTTATAGAAGAAGTGATTTATCTATTGAATTATTTAAAACCAACCTAGATGAAAAGACACTAGAGAAAATAGAAAGAATAATCAACAATATTTTGTTTAAATATTCTAAAAAATTAACAGAAGTAAAACATGAACTCAGTATTTTAAACGTTGATGAAATATCTTTAGATGTAAGAATAAATAAAACCTACGATTTCCACGACTTTGATGTTGCCTATGGAAAGACCAAAAAAGTAATGGATTATTACCTTTCAAGAATAGAAAGCATTATCTAAATATAAAAAGGAGAAAAAATATGGAATATATTAAAAAAATAAGAAAATATATAGGGCATGATCCAATAATGATGTGTGCCTGTGGTTGTCTAATATTCAATGAAAAAGGACAGGTTTTACTTCAAAAAAGAAGTGACGATAATCTTTGGGGAAATCCAGGGGGTTCAATGGATTTAGGTGAAACAATCTACGAGACAGTAATTAGAGAAATCAAAGAAGAAACCAATCTTGATATTAAAGCTGAGAATCTAAAAATATTTAATATTTACTCAGGAGAAGAACAACATCACATTTATCCTAACGAAGATGAAGTTTACTTTGTAAATATTATTTTTGAGACAACAAACTACAACGGAAACATCAAAACAGATTCTGAAAGTGTCGAATTACAATTCTTCGACCTTGATAATCTTCCCTCAAACATCACCAAACCATTTATACCAATCGCAAGAGACCTTAAAAAAAGAACTTTCAAACAACAATAATGCGTTGAGAAGCAAGGATAAAAATGGTATAATCACAAATAGGTGATTGGAATGAATCCATATTTACGATTATTTATTGACTTGTATGAGCCAAAATTCTTAGAAAAGTATAAAAAAACTAAAACAATTGAAAGATTAAAATACGTTACTCAATTTTGTGGTTGTGACTATACTAAATTGTATAATCCTAGATTTCTTTATACACGATATCATCATAGCCTAGTAGTAGCCCATATGACTTGGCACTTTACTAAAAATAAAAAAGAAACCATAATAGCTTTACTTCATGATGCGGGAACACCATGCTTTGCTCACTGCATAGACTGCGTTTTTGGAGATTGTATCAATCAAGAATCATCCGAAAGAAAAATAAGTGATATCATAAAGCAAGATAAAGAGATTATGGAATATTTACAGGAAGATGGTATAACTCTAGCGGATGTAGACGATTTTTCAAATTATCACATTTTAGAAAATAAAAGTCCTAATCTTTGTGCAGATCGTCTTGATGGAGTTCTTCATACAGGCTATATTTGGCTTCAAAAAAACACTCTCAATCAGATTGAAGAAGTATATAATAATTTAGAAGTTTTAACAAATGAGTTTGGTTTACCAGAAATAGGATTCCAAGATTTAGAGCCAGCAGAACAATTTGTCGATATGGTCTATCACTATGCAAAAGAGCTACAAGGAAATAAAGACAAATATGTCATGATGTACATTTCAGAATTAGTAAAATTATCTTTTGAAAGAGGTTTATTAAACTTAGAAGATTTATATCAAAAAAAAGAAGCAGACATTTGTAATCTTTTTGCTACTAATTTTTCTTCTTGGACAAATTTTAAAGAAGCTCAAAGCATAATAGTTCAAGAAGAAATACCTGAAGAAAACTTCTACATATCATTTGATATCAAAAAAAGAAATACAATTCCTTTAGTAAAAACTAATACAGGAAGTAAAAGAATAATTGATTTATCAATGATTGCAAAAGAAAAATATCAAAATCTAGAAGATTATCATGATAAATCATATGCTTATGTGAAGAAAATAAAAGAAATTATTTAATGAAATAAAGGAGTATAAAAGATGAATAATATTGAAATAGAAAGAAAATATAAGATAACAAAAGAAATATATGAAGAAATAATAACTACTTTGAATCAAGAACACCTTTCTTCAAAAAAAGAATCTCAAAATGATATATATTTTTCACCAATTAATTTTCCTTTCTTAGGAGGAGAGATAGATAACGAATGTTTACGCCTTAGAATTTTAAAAGATAAAAATATTTTAAGTTACAAGAAATTTATCTATGCAACCAAAGAAGAGCCAGCTCACTGTATAGAACATGAAATAGAAATATTAGAGCCAGAAAAAATTAAACTGATATTAGAAGATTTAAGAATTAAAGAAGAGTTTACTCTAAAAAAAGAAAGACTATCATACATTTACAAAGATAAAGTAGAAATATCTCTAGATCAAGTAGATAACCTAGGCTACTTTATAGAACTAGAAATAATAAATCAATCAGATTTAAATTCTACATTAAAAGAATTAGACGAATTTATTAGTAAATTTAAAATAACAGAGGAAATGCGAAATTATGAAGGATATTCTTACATGTTATATAGTCAAAAAGTGAGTTAAAAGATGAAGACAGTAATGATAGATATGGACAATGTCCTTACAGATGGTGTCTTTAAAGAATACATCGAAGAATTTTACAAAATAGAAATAGATTTAAATGAGATAAAGGATTATGCTTACGTTCAAAAATTAACGAAAAAAGATTCTAAACAATTTTGGGAGTTTGTCCAAGACAAGAATTTTTATCTAGAGGCTCCACTATTTCAAGATTGTTATGAAGTTTTAGAAAAGCTTAATAGTAAATATGATCTCTATATAGTAACATCTTATCTTTGGAATGAAGAAATTGATGTTAGTGGTCACAATTTAAAGAATAAATACTACTATTTAAAAGAAAGACTTCCTTTCATAGGTCCAGAAAAATATATTTTTACAACCAATAAAAGCCTTATGAATTTTGATATAAGAATTGATGATAGATTGAATAACTTATCTGGTGCCACAACAAAATTGCTATTTACTGCTTGGCATAATAAAGATTTATCTAAAGAAGAACTAAAAAAGAAAAATACAATTAGAGTAAATTCTTGGAAAGAAATCGAAGATATTCTCCTTTAATTATAAATACCGCTACCAGGTATTTTTTTTATCAAAAGTGAAATAATAATTAATGGTGAACAAAATGAAAAATGAAAGTATTTGGTTAGAAGATAAAATTAAAACTAATCACAACAAATTAGAAAAAAATCTCGAAACAGATATTCTAATTATCGGGGGAGGTATTACAGGAATAAGCTGTGCCTATCATTTAATCGATTCAAATTTAAAAGTTACTTTAGTAGAAGCAAATGAGTTAGGTAGTGGGGTAACATCAAAGACAACTGGCAAGCTTACCTTCTTACAAGAAGATATTTATTCTAAAATTACTAATACTAGTTCAGAAGTCAATGCAAAATTATATTATCAAGCTCAAAAGCATGCTATCAGTTTGGTAAAAGAGATTATCTCCAAAAATAAAATAAATTGTGATTTAGAACCAAGCCCATCCTATTTATTTACAAATTCTAACGATAAAATACCATCTCTCAAAAAGATAAAAAATCTACTTGAAAGTTATTCTGAAAAAGTTACAATAAAGAAAAATTTTAACTTAGCAGATATTCCTTGTAAATATGCCCTAGCAGTTTCTGATTGTTATGTCTTTCATCCCTTAAAATATCTAAACGGTCTAGTAAACTTAATAAAAAATAAAATAAGTATATATGAGTACACTAGAATTACATGTATCAAAAAACAAAGTAATTACTTCATTTGTAAAACCAAAAATCATTCTATCAAAACTAAAAAGATTATCTTAGCACTTCATTACCCGTACTTTTTAATACCTTACTTATTTCCTTTCAAAGTAAATCTTGAAAAATCATATATTAGTGTAACAACAGAAAAAAACAAAAATAATTTTAACGCCATAAATCTAGATGAAGAGACAATATCCATTAGATATCATAAAAATAAAAATAATAATTATAAATTATATCTTCATCCCTCAAGAAATATTTGTATACATACTAACGATTTAGAAAATTTTCAAAAAAATCAATCTATTTCAGCCGAGTTAAAATATCGTTGGTCAAATATTGATATAATCACTAATGATTATTTACCATATATTGGAGAAATCGAAGATAATTTATATTTAGCAACTGGTTACAATACCTGGGGAATGACTAACGGAAGTCTAGCAGGAGAAATAATCAGTGATTTAATTTTAAATCGTAATAATCAATATAGTGACCTTTTCAATCCAAAGCGTTCCTTAAAACTAACGAAACTACCTTCAATTATAGGAAGTAGTATAAAGGGGTATAAAGAAGGTATAACAAAAAATTTTCAGACTAATAAAAACATTACTTATAACGAACTAGATGGCAGAAAAATTGCTACTTACCAGGATGAAAAAGGAATAAAACATTCTGTTTATCTTAAGTGTCCTCATTTAAAATGTAACTTAATATTCAACGAAGTAGAAAAGACTTGGGACTGTCCTTGTCATGGTTCTAGATTTAATATAGATGGAAAATGTCTAGAGGGACCAAGTAATTATGATATATCAGTAGACCAAACCTTTGACAATGTCAATCATCTATAGTAAAATCAAACTAATCAAACTTTTTGTAAAAAAGTCAAGAAACAAAAAGTTCAAAATATTATAAAGAGGTGTAACAATGAATGAAGTAATTAAATATTTGGAGGATAATAAAATTTCTTATGAATTAGTAGAACATGAAGAAGTACACACAATTGAAGATATGGACAAATTATCGCTATTAGATAAAGGATATGTTTGTAAAAACTTATTTTTAAGAAATGCTAATGGTAAAATTCATTATCTTTTATGTTGCCACCACTCAAAAGCTATAAAGATGGATGAATTATCAAAAAAGATAAATAGTACTAGATTAAGCTTTGCATCAGCAGAGCGTCTTGCAAAACATTTAAAATTAGAAAATGGCTATGTTTCACCATTTGGTATTTTAAATAATGAAGATAAAAAGGTAATAGTTGTCTTTGACAAAGATTTAAAAGGTCAAGAAAAAGTTGGATTCCATCCCAATACTAATAAAGCAACTGTTTACTTACCATTTAGTGATGTTGAGAATATGATTAAAGAACATGGTAACGAAATATTATATATAACACTATAAAGAACAAAAGTTCTTTTTTCTATGAGTCACAGCTCAATTAGAAATAAAAACTAGAAACAAAGAATTCATTAAATAAAAATAAGAAAAATGTATAATTGATATGTTTTTTTCTATAAGACTACCAAACACAAATAATCGTGATATAATAAGAATAGGAGCAATTGGAGGTAATCTATGAATATTTATGATTATATTGACGAGTATGGAATTTATAGTTTTTCAGAAAAAGAATTTAATGAAGTAGATAGTGCCATCTTTTCATTTTTATCGTATGCCGATTTTTCAAATATCTTTGAAGGAGAAAAAATGACGATTCAAGAGATTGGTCGTAAGCACATAGGACTTCACTCTAAAAAAGAAAATAACGTCATAGCTGTCAGAGAAGGAAATAGAATTTTAAAATACCTAAAAGATACGAAACGCTATAGAAATTGTCTGATCTATAATCATAAATATGAGGGGACTGAAGATATTCAATTTGGAGTTATAGCTATTGAATACCAAAAAAATGAAATTTACGTTTCTTTTGAGGGAACAGATGAATTAATTAGTGGTTGGAAAGAAAATTTATTTCTAAGTTATAAATTTCCTACCAAATCCCATCTAAAAGCAATCAGTTATTTAAATAGAAACTATACATTTTCAAACAAAAAAATAATAGTAGGGGGACATTCAAAAGGTGGTAACTTAGCTATAGTAGCAAGCGCCTATGCCAATTTCTTTGTTAGAAAAAAAATAAAAAAAGTTTACAATTTTGATGGACCAGGACTTTTAGAAAAAGAATATTATGGAAAAGCATTCCAAAAAATATTACCAAAGTACATTCATATAATTCCAGATTATTCAATAGTTGGGCTCTTATTAGAAAATACCAATACTAAAGTTGTAAAATCAAATAATAAAACGATTTTATCTCATAACATCTTCTATTGGGAAATTGATAATAATCACTTTGTTAAAAGTAACTTGAGTCTCTTTTCTAAAAATCTTAATAACGAAATAGATAACTGGTGTTCTAAATATTCATCGGATGAAAAATATGATTTCATCAATAATTTAGAAAACATCTGTAAAAAAGTTGATGTCTCAAGTCTCTTAGATTTTAAAGAAAGAAAAACAAAGTTGATAGATTTAATCCACGAATCAAAAGACTTAACTGAAAATAGTAAAAAAATTCTTATGGACTTTGTTGCTTTATTTTTAAAATGCTTAAATAATACAACTATTTCTGAAATAAAAAATTTAATAAATAGAAAAATAAAATTACCAAAAATGAGGACTAAAGAAGATTCAAATGGAATTAAATGAAATTCAAAAGAGATTTATTTCTGCTAAGTTAAGCAATTTAAAAAAATCTAAATTTCGTAGTAGTTTTAAACTTCGTGAAAAAGAAAAGAGATATTTGAAAGAAAAAGGACTTGAAACAATAGAACAACATGCCAAGGATTTTATAACTACTAGACTAGCTCCATTTCCAACTCTTAATGATGGGAAACAAACACCTATGAAAGGACACCCCGTTTTTATAGCTCAACACGCAACCGCAACTTGCTGCCGAGGTTGCCTAAATAAATGGCACAAAATACCAAAAAATAGACAATTAGAAGAAAAAGAAATAAAATTTATTCAAGCTCTAATAGTTGAATGGATAAAAGAAAATAATTAATACAGGAGGAGAATATGAAAAAATTAATGTTAATTGGTGGAGGAGAAGTAGGAAGAGGCAATACAACATATGAAACTAAAGAAATAGATGAAGAAATCATAAAAATGAGTGAAAAAGAGAATCCTACCTTTTTATTTATTGGTCTTGCAAGTTCTTTTTCTGATTCATACTACGATACCATGAAGAAAATCTATAAAGATTTAGGTTGTACTTGTACTTACCTAAAAAAGAAAAATATTCTTAACAACCCCGATATTGTTAAAAATAAAATTTCTGCTGCAGACATTATATATATTTGTGGAGGAGATACTGTTAAACTACTAGAAGATATTAAAAAATATGAAATAGATATGCTTCTAAAAGAAGCACTTAACAATGGAACTGTACTAGTAGGCATTTCTGCAGGAGCTATTCTTCTAAGCAAAGGTGGTTATTCAGATGCTTTAATGCTTCGTGGGGAAAGTGAGAATTATGAATATCTAGAAGGTCTTAGTTTTACCGATGTTAATTTTTGTCCTCACTACAAATCAAGTAAAGAAAAAGACCAGGCTCTAGAGAATTATCTAGAATCTAATAAAAATACTAAAATGTATTGTTTAGAAAATTGCACAGCCTTAAAAATATTAGATAACACATATCAAGTTATAAAGAGTAATCCAGAAAAAAATGCTTATCTATGTACAAAAGAAACTAAAATGACAGAAACATTATTAACAACAGGAAAAATTAACTAATTAACATATCTAAAGACTTCAAATCGTAAGATAAAGTAGAAGTCTTTTATTTTTTCTAAATTTTATGTTATGATTATTTAAGAATGGAGGATGTGAGATGAATAAGAAAACAAAGAAAAAAATATTTGAGTTTCTTTTTGTAGTGATTGCTGTTTTAGGTATTTTTATTTATGAAGAGTTTATACATAATGATGAACCAAAAAGCACTATAGAAATGCGTAAAGACACCAATACTGAGCAAACTATTAACCTAACTAAAAACAGTAATTTAAAAATATATTTTATTGATGTTGGGCAAGCAGATTGTATCCTAATAAATAATAATCAAGAATACGCTTTAATTGATGCCGGTAACAATGAAGATGGTAAAAAATTAGTTGCTTATTTAAATGAATTAGGAGTTCATAGCTTTAAATATGTCATAGGAACACACGCTCATGAAGACCATATTGGTGGGATGGACGATGTTATCAAAAACTTTAGTATTGAACATTTTTACATGCCAGAAGTTATCACAACAACTAAAACTTTTGAAGATGTTCTAGATGCCTTAGAAACAAAACAAATTGCCTTTGAAACTCCAGAAATTGATTCAACATTTTCTTTGGCAGAAACAAAATTTCAAGTAATATATGTTGGAGATGACAAAAAGGATTTAAATGATAGTTCAATCGTTTTAAAACTAACTTATGGCAATACTACTTATCTACTAACAGGTGATGCTACTAATAAAGTTGAAAAACAAATTCTTGATAAAAATCTCAAAAGTGATGTTTTAAAAGTGGGACACCACGGTTCTCAGTATTCAACTCATGCTCAATTCTTGAAGGCTGTAAGTCCTAAGTATGCAGTAATCCAAGTTGGAAAAGACAACTCCTATGGTCATCCAAAAGATGTAACTGTAAAAAAACTAGAATCAATAGGTGCTAAAATATATAGAACCGATAAAGATGGAACAATAATTCTTTCCTCAGATGGAGAGAATATCTCTTTTGAAACCGTAAAGACAGATACGAATGGATAGGTGATAAATGTGAAATACGCAGTTGATGAAATAATTGATGAAATTGCAATTATTGAAAATATTGAAACGGAAGAAAAAAAAGAGGTTTCTATTAAAGTTTTACCAAAGAATATAAAAGAAGGAAATGTCGTTGTTGAAAATATCACTTATAAGTTAGATACCAAAGAAGAAGAAATTCGACGAAAAATTATAAAAGATAAATTAGAAAGATTAAAAAAACTAAAATGAGTAAAAACAAATATCTTCTTCCTTTTATCGGTGAATATTTTATAGAGTATGGAGGGCTAACAAAAAAGACCTCTCATTCCTGGGATATTATTCCTCAACGTTATGCTTATGATTTTGAGATTAGAAAAAATAATCTCCCATACCATGATGATTATCTAAAACTTGAAAACTACTACTGCTATTTAGATGATATTATTTGTCCCTGTGCTGGTTTTGTAATAGATATTCAAGATAATCAACCAAATACAAAAGTTTATAAAGATAGACCTATAATTAACGATAGTAATGATGCAAGAGGTAACTACATCACTATAAAACACGCTCATGGCGAATACAGTACAATCTGTCATTTCGAGAAAGGTAGTTTTAAAGTAGCAATTGGTGATATAGTAGAAGCTGGTCAAGTACTAGGAAAAGTTGGAAACAGTGGTAATACTCAAGGCCCACATATACATTTTCAAGTTCAGAAAGGACCAGATTTTGAAAATAGTAAAGGGGTAATTATTACCTTCAAAAATGCCTATGTTAATTCTAATAAGAAAAGATTTTTATCTAAAAATCACTACGTTAGCACAAGAAAAGAGGTATAGTATGAAAGAAGAATTTTCAATCGATAATTTCCAAGAACAAGAAAATATCTCACCACCTTATATAGAAAATTTTAAGTATATTTCCAAGACATTTACTAATTATTATGAATATTTAGAAGTAAAAAAATGCTACTTCAAAAAATGTGACTTCCAAGATGCAACATTTCAAGGAATAGATATTGATGATTCCATTTTCGAAAACTGTAATTTATCAAACCAAGAATTAATTGAACGCTCATATAACAGAACAATTTTTAAAAGTTGTAACTTAATTGGAATAAACTTTTGTGACTCATGTCTTGATAATATTACTTTCGAAAATTGCAATTTAACTTACAGTAATTTTTCAAGCACTAAAATAAAAAAAGTTATTTTTAAGAATTGTAATCTAACAGCCTCATCATTTAATGACGTAAAATGGAAAGACTTGGAATTTATAGAATGTGATATATCAGAAACAGAATTTCAAAGAACATCTTTAAAAAATCTAGATATTAGAAGTTGCAATATAGGAAATTTAAAAGTCGATATAACAAAGCTAAGAGGATTAATAGTAAATCCCGAACAAGCACTTTCAATCTCCACAATTCTTGGCCTAAATATAAAATGTTAATTTAATAATATCCTAAACCAAATGAAAAAGACACTTACATGTCTTTTTTCTCTAAATAATTATTTCTTTTTAATCTCAGTTTCTATATCATTCTTAGTGTGTTCAATATAATTAGGATCTATTTTAAAGTAATCAATAATTTCTTGTGATTTAGTACAATTTGTAATAACGTATTTAGCATCTTTATAAAATATTTTCTTTTGACTATTATTTTCCATCTTCTTATAACTCTTATCTATAGAATTAAAATCATCACTATCATATACCCTGTATTTATAAGTTATTCCTGTATCATCCTTAGTTGGAATAACTTCTTTTAGATATAACTTATAGTTGTTATGATTACATTCAACCCCAATCCCTTCAACAATAATCAAATTATTAAGTTCCACATATGTTGGAATTTTTATTAGAAAAAAAGACATCACTACGACAATTAAACATAAAGCCCCAAAAACCATTTTTTTCATTTATATCTCCCTCGAATTACATTATTAGTAAGTTTGGAATTTCTTTTTAAGATATCACTATCTATTTTCACTAAAGAATCTTTAATTTCATTTTTATCAAGATTCAAATATTTATAATCATATATCTTAGCTGTACAAATATTATAAAACATAATTACTGCACCAATCACAACTCCGTATATTCCAAGTATCGTCCCCAATAATAATAAGATAATCTTATACATCCTAAGTGCATTAACAAGTTCTAATGAAGAAAATATTAATCCTGCAATTGAAGATATTGCAATAACAATAATCATAATAGGAGAAACTATTCCTGCGGAGACTGCTGCATCTCCAAGAATTAATCCTCCAAGTATTGAAATTGCTGATCCACTAGTCGTCGACATTCTAAGATCAGATTCTTTTAATATCTCAAAACAAACTATCATAAATAAAGCCTCAATGTATGCTGGAAAAGGCACAAAGGTTCGACCAGCTTTGAGCATTAATAAAAGTGGTAGAGGAACTAAATCATAGTTTCTAGTTGTAACCGCAATATATACAGCCGGAGTAAAAATCGCAATAAAAAATGCAAAGACCCTAATTATCCTTATAAAAGTTGTATTAACATTCTTTTGAAAATAATCATCAGTCGTATGAAAAAAATCAAAGAAGAAAGAAGGGAGTATCAAAGCATAAGGACTAGTATCAACAATTATCACAACTTTTCCCTCTAAAAGAGCCATTGAACTTTTATCAGGTCTTTCACTCATCATGATTGTTGGAAAAAGTTTCTTTTTATTCTCTAAAGAATTTTTTAAATAACTAGAATCAATTATTCCATCAATGTCAATCATTCTAAGACTTTTTTCAATTTTTTTTACAAGTTTCTTATTACAAATACCATCAACATACAAAAGACCTACCTTAGTTTTACTAATTTTTCCAATCGTAAAATCAATAACCTTCAAATCACAACTCTTAATTCGTCTCCTAATTAAACCTAAATTTGTATTATAAGTTTCTGAAAAACTATCTTTTGGTCCACTAATAGATAATTCACTCTCAATTGTATTAACTCCACGATCTAAATTGGCTCTAATTTCACAGGCATAAATCTTTTTATAAATAATTACTACAAACCCATTATTTAAAGAATCTAATATTTCATCTTTTTTTATAATTTTACAATTACATGTTGTAAGTTTATTCTCAAGATTTAGTAACTCTTTTTTATTTAAATTTACTAACTCTTCAAGGATATATTCATTAATTCCACGGCCATCAGTTAATACTTCATTAAAAATTATCTCTATCTTTTTGCCATCAACTCTTATTGTTTTAAACAAATAATCCTTAGATGGAAGAATTTTCTTCTTAACATCATCAACAATCTTCATATAATTCACCACTATTATTATGTTAAAATATTTTCTTAATATGTATTTTTTTGTTATAATTGATGTGAGGGATACTATGAAAGTTAAAATAATAAAATTAGACGATTTTGGACGTGGAATAGCTTATTTAAATGACAAGATATGTTTTATAGAAAATACCTTACCTAACGAAGAAGTAGAAATAAAAATCACAAGGGAAACAAAAAAGTTCTTAGAAGCAGAGGTTATTAATTACCTAAAGAAAAGTCCAAAGAGAAATGAAGATATTTGCCCATACTTTTCTACCTGTGGTGGTTGTAATCTTTTCCACCTAAATTTTAGGGAAGAAAATGACTATAAAAAAGTCAAAGTAAAAAATCTCATCGAGAAATTCTCAAATCTAAAAAAAGATATCGTAAAAGAAATTTACTTTCATGAAGAAAAGAATTATCGTAATAAAATAACTCTTCATGGTAAAAATAAAAAATTAGGGCTTTATAAAAAAGGTTCTAATGAAATAGTAGAAATTACAGAATGTCTTTTAGTAAATGAAAAGATTAACACAATTATTAAAGAATTAAATCAAGCAAATATCGATATTCAGGAAGCTATCATAAAAACTAGTAACGATGAAAAATTTTCTATTTTAAAAATAACTGGTGAAGTTAATGATATTTCTAAATTAAAGAAAATAGTAGACGTCTTAATCATTAATGACAAGCTCATCAGTCAACAAGATACGATAATAACACAAATTGGTTCAAAAAAATATCATGAGTCAGCAGATTCCTTCTTTCAAGTAAATCAAACCCTAACTAAAAATCTATATGACGCAGTTCTAAACAAAACAAAAGAAATAAAGCCTCAGAAAGTCTTAGATTTATATTGTGGTACAGGAACAATAGGTATCTATGTAAGTGATTACTGTCAAGAAATTGTTGGAATTGATTATAGTAAATCAAATATAGCAGATGCTAACAAAAATAAAGAGTTAAACAATGTAAAAAACATTAAGTTCATATGTGATAAAGTAGAAAATAGAATTACCGATTTTAAAGATATTAATGTTGTAATTGTAGACCCTCCACGAGCAGGTCTCGATTCAAAAACAAGAAAAAATCTTCTTAGGATAAATTCTGATACCATAATTTATATTTCTTGTGATCCGGTAACTTTAGTAAGAGATATAAATGAACTAAGTATTGATTATGAAGTAGAAAGTATAGTATTATATAACATGTTCCCAAGAACTCATCATGTAGAAAATGTCTGTATTCTAAATAAAAAATAATTAGCTATTATTGGAATAATGAAAGGATGAACGAAGATGAAAAATTACGATAATCTTTTTCATAAAGAATACAGAGAATCTCAAAAGTTAGACGAAAAAATTGCTGCATGGTTATACGAAACAAAATATGATGTTTTATTAAGTTATTTAAAGGAAATCGGGGCAAGCTGGTTATATCTAGAAGATTATCAAAATCTTTATGTAATAGATAAGTTTACTAAAAATGAAGAGATCAAAGAAATGCTAGCAGCCATAGCTAACCAAGATGACGTTCAAGAGACAGCATTAATTCATGACAAAAAATGGAATCTGCCTAGACTAATTATCAAAAAAGAACAGCTTTCAATTGAAGTGTTACCATTTTCGAAATTAAATGCTAACATCAAGAAGAATTTTCCTGATATTGAAACAAATAAGAGAGAAGGAACTTGTTTTGATAAAGCTTACAACATTTCTCAAGATTTAGACGTTACAAACCAAATAGTAACAGGCTTTGTCTACGGGTATACTGATAAATCTAAATTTTTACATAGCTGGATAGAGACTAAAATCAAAAAAGAAGAAGTAGTAATTGATGGTACTTTAACTGCAATTTTTAATAAACAAGGATACTATAATATAAGACATGCAGAAGTACTAAATCGAATTTCAAATGAAACAGTCAGAAATGATGTTAAAAATTATCTAGAGCAAATTCAAAATATACCACAAGAATTTTATTTTGTCTTTAGAGATGCAATTATTAAAGATTTAGAAAGAAATAATCAATTATTTAAAAGTAAAGTAAAGAAGTGAGAAAAAATGAGTAAAATTATAGATTTTCAAAGTCGTAAAATTCAAAAAGATATCGAAAATTTAACTACAAAGGAAGATTTATGTAAAATTCTATATGATTTTTTAGAATCATGTGAAGGAAAAATTTCTGTAATTAAAATGGCCCAGAAATTTGGTTTCAAAGTTTACAGTAAAAATTTTAAAGAAGAAATTTCCGGAAAAATTTACATAAATGGTTCAACAAAAGAAAAATATGGTTACGATAAAGTTATTTTAGTTAATTCTAAAGACAATAAAGCTGATAAAAGATTAACAGTTGCCAGAGAATTATCATTCTATTTATTTAATATTATACCTAATGAAAATTTAAGTGATAAGAAAACTTTAATAGAAAATACATACACAGCTGGAGATAGTGAAGATACCTATGAAGAAGTTGCAACTAATATTCTTTTGCCTGATAAGGAATTTTGTCCAATATTTTTAAAGAAAACAAGATTCGGTCGCTTAAAATCTGCTGAAAATTATCTAGCCGAACATTTTCAAGTTCCAAAGTCCTTAGTTAAAAGAAAAATAATAGGATTAATAAAATATTAGAAGGGAAAATATAAACATATGAGAATAGGAATAGATATTGATGATACAACAGTAATAACAGTAAATTCAATGATAAAATATGCTGATATTTTTGATACACAAATTCTAGGAAGAACAGGAACTAATGGTAATCTAGGACTAATTAAAAATCGCTATTACCTAAAAGTTCTATATGGTTGGGATGATAAGACTAAATCGAATTTCTTTAATCGTTATTATAGAAACGTTTTAGAAGAATGTAAAATGATGCCCGATGCCATTAAAGTAATAAATAATTTAAAAGATAAAGGACATGAAATTTACTTCATAACAGCTCGTCTTCTAGGTATCAAGGATTGTGATACAGAAACTATAACTAAACAAACATTAAAAGATATTAATTATGATAAATTAGTTATTCATGCTTCAGACAAATTAAAATATTGTAAAGAATTAGGAATTGATTTATTCATAGAAGATAGTTATGAAACATGTAAAGAATTGGAAGAAAATAATATAAAAACTCTTTTAATGACAACTAAAATGAATGAATCAATTATAGATGAGAACATAGAAAGAGTAAATAATTGGTCAGAAATAGGTGAAAAGTTAAATAGATAAGCCAGTTAAAATAATAAATACCATCTTTCCAACAAAAAAAATATTTGCTATAATATTAATATAATAAAGAGGGTATACATATGAAGAAAAATAGTTTTTTTAAAACAGTAACTAAATTATTAATTATCTTTGTCATTTTTGGTTTTTTGACTGCTATGATTGATTACCTACGAATGAAATCCGGTGAAGTACCAGTAATCAATATTTCTAAATATAATGACAAATCAAGAATTCAAACATATCGTGGTATATTCTATAAAGCTGAAAGGAAAGTAACAGTATCTGTTAATGAACCACTTACGGATTCTTCAAACATGAACTTTTCTATCTTAATCTTCAAATTAGACGTTCCAAGACAGTTCAAGGAGCTTAAGTCAGTTTACAGTCTAAATACTAAAGAAGTTGAAAATTGTCAAGAACCAGCTAAACTTTATTACGCAGACAAAGATGTTAAAGTCTACACATATTGTTTAGAAGACATAAAGCTAACTAAAGATAATAAAGAAGAAACATTATTAAGCTATCTGGCAAAAGATAATACTATCATCGACGAAGTTGATTCTGAATTATCATACTTAGGATTGCATACAGATCAATCAACATTAATCTTTAATGATCAAAATAATATTTCAAAAACTGGTTTAACTATGTATAAATGTAATAGACCAAATATTAATGATGTTTATATTGGACCAGAATCTATGATATTTCAATCTGACTTCTGCACTTACAAAGATGATGATTTTAAGTTTATGTCTACCGTTGTTGAGGAAGAAAAAACTACTGCAAACACTGAAGAAAAACAAAAAGAAGTAATCTATGAAGATGAACAATATCGTTATGAGTTTGATGAAGTAAAAAGTGATAGAATTTTCATAGTAACACCAGCAGTTCGAGGTAAAGAAGAAATGCGTTATCCATTAAGAGATATTATTAATGGAAATATCCTAACGCTAGAAGAATTAGCAGCTAAAGGATTAAAATATAATAAAATTGACAAGGTAAAAGAACAAGAAGAACTACTAAAGAAACAACAGCAAGAAGAACAAAAAAATAACCAACAATAAAAATAAAATGACAAAAATTACTTACAAAAATTAAATAAATGTGCTATAATTAGCAAGTCGTGTAAAATAACGTAAGTCCAAACATATAAGGAATTATGTTATTTTTTTGACTAATAAGGAGGAAAAAAATGAAAGAATTAAATTTAGGAAAAGATAAAATTAATAAACTAATCTTAGCATTTTCAATACCTTGTGTCATCAGTATGTTAATAAATTCCGTATATAACATTGTTGATCAAATCTTTATTGGTAAAGGCGTTGGAACACTAGGAAATGCTGCAACCAATGTCATTTTTCCACTGATAATTATTTTTAATGCAACAGCAGGATTAATCGGTAATGGAGCAGCAGCAAACTTATCCCTTAGACTTGGAGAAGGTAAGAAGAAAGAAGCGAGTAAAAGTATTGGTCAAGCCATAACATTAACTTTACTTATCTCAGTACTATTAGCTATTCTTTCCTATATCTTTCTGCCACAACTAGTTTATCTATTTGGTTGTACAAAAAATGTATACAAATACGCAGTAGATTATGGAAGAATAATTATTCTTGGAGCTCCATTTATGATCACTTATTCTTCACTATCAAGTATCATTAGAGCAGATGGTTCTCCAAAATATTCAATGATAATGTTGGTTATTGGAGCGATATTAAATATTATCTTAGACCCAATCTTCATTTTCATTTTTAATCTAGGTGTAAAAGGAGGAGCAATTGCAACTGTCATCGGTCAAATAGTTTCCTTCATTATTGCCATTACCTACATTAAAAAAATTAAATCAGTAAAATTAGAAAAAGAAGATTTCAAAATAAACAAAGATGTTAAGAAAATCCTCGCTTTAGGATTATCATCGTTCATAACACAAAGCATTGTTTTAATTCTCTTTGTATTCATGAACAATGTAATGACTAGATATGGAAAATTATCAAAATTTGGTTCAGACATCCCACTCTCAGTTTATGGAGTTATTTCTAAGATTAACAGTCTGTTTATTTCAACTGTCTTAGGTACCTCTATTGGAGTTCAACCAATTGTTGGTTTTAATTATGGAGCAGGAAATGAACTAAGAGTTAAAGAGACTTTAAGAAAAGTCCTAACAATCAATTTTATTGTCGGAATTTTCTTCAATGTTTTATTTGTTTTATTTCCAAAACAGATTGCTGGAATATTCATTTCTAAAACAGATCCAAATTATAAACTATTCTTAGAATTTGCTGTTTTAATGTGTCATTCATTCTTACTAGTATGTTCTCTAAATGCCTTAGAAATGACAACTAGTATTACAATACAGTCACTTGGTAAAGTTAAAAAGTCAACTCTTGTAACTTTTATTAGACAAATAATCCTACTTATTCCAATTTCTCTATTACTTGCATCAGTTTTTAAAAAAGGAATTTATGGAATTCTTTACGCAGGGTTAATTTCAGATATTTTATGTTTTATTATTACAATATTTATCTTCAGATCAGAATATTGCAAGCTAGGTAAAGAAAAAGAGCAAATTTCAGCTAAAGAGCCAACATCAGATTATCAAGATATCAAAAACATAGAATCATCACAAAGACCATTCACAAAAGTAATAACTATTTCTAGAGAATATGGTAGTGGAGGTAGATACGTTGCTAAACTTTTAGCAGAAAGATTAAATATTCCTTGCTACGATGCAGAACTAATCAGATTAACTGCAGAAGAATCAGGATTTGCAAAAGACTTTGTTGCTAAAAATGATCAAACAAGAAACAATTATTATTTAACTGATAATCAAATTTTTGAAACCGAAACAAAGGTAATCAAAAAGTTGGCTAAAAATCCCTGTATCATTGTAGGTCGTTGTGCTGACTACATTTTAAAAAATCAAAAAAATGCTGTTAAAATATTCTTGTATAGTGATGAAAAATCAAAAGAAAAACGTGTTACAAAATATTATAAAATACCAGCAGAAAAAGTTCAAAAACAAATAACTAAAATTAATAAAGAACGTGCTAAACATTACAAGTTCTATACTAACAGAAACTGGCAAAGTATAGATAATTATGATATTATGCTTAATGTGGACAAATATGGAGTAGAACAAACAGCTAAAAACATTGAAGAATTATTAAGAGAGGAAAGTAATCAATAATAGATTACTTTCTTTTTAATTTTAGTTGTATCAACAGCAAATTGAGAGTAAAATATAGTAAGAAGTATAAAGGAGGATTTCATGTTACAACTAAAAAATATTACTAAAATTTATACAACAGAAGAATTTAAGCAAACAGCTCTAGATAGAGTAACTTTAACATTTAGAGAAAATGAATTTGTTTCAATTCTAGGGCCGTCAGGAAGTGGTAAGACAACTCTTTTAAATATTATTGGTGGACTAGATAAATATACTGATGGTGATTTAATCATTAACGAGGTAAGTACTAAAAATTATACAGATAGAGATTGGGATACCTATAGAAATCACAGTATCGGTTTCGTCTTTCAAAGTTATAATTTAATTCCCCATCAATCAATACTTGCAAATGTTGAATTAGCCTTAACCCTATCAGGAGTAGAAAAACAAGAAAGAAGAAAAAGAGCAATCGAAGCTCTAGAGAAAGTTGGATTAAAAGATCACATTCATAAAAGACCTAATCAACTTTCAGGAGGACAAATGCAACGTGTTGCTATCGCTAGATCGTTAGTTAATAATCCTGATATTCTTCTAGCTGATGAACCAACTGGAGCTCTAGATTCTGTAACAAGTGCTCAGATTATGGAACTATTAAGTGAAGTTGCTAAAGAACGCCTTGTTATCATGGTTACTCACAATGCTGAATTAGCTGATGAATACTCAACTCGAATCATTGAGTTAAAAGATGGTGAAATAAAAGGAGATACCAATCCATACAAACAAAGTGAAAAAGTAAAAGAAATCAACAAGAAAAAAACTAAAAAAACTAATATGTCTATGAGAACAGCATTATCATTATCAATGAATAACCTAATGACTAAAAAAGGTAGAACAATCTTAACAGCCTTTGCAGGTTCTATAGGAATAATAGGAATTGCCTTAATTCTTTCCTTATCACATGGTATTAATGAATATATAAATAAAACTGAAAAGGAAACTCTAAGTTCTTATCCTTTGATAATTCAAAAAGAATCAGTTGATATGTCCTCAATGGTAAAAAATATGAGTGAGAATAAAGAAATAGAAAAAGGAAAAGAAGATGAAATAACATCTATAAATATTATGGGTGACATGTTCACAACGCTTTCCAAAGAAGTAAAAAGAAATAACATAAAAGACTTTAAAGAATATATTGAAAGTAATAAAACAAAAATTAAAGATTATACAACAAGTATTCAATATGGTTATGGAATTACTCCAAATTTATATAAATTAGAAGAAGATAAAACTACTCAAGTAAATCCAACAACTGTTTTAAGTGCAATTGGAATGGAAACTTCGGGTATCTCAAGTGCTTATAGTAGTTATATGTCTAATTATGATGTGTTTACTGAAATGATAAATAACGATAACTTAATTAAACAACAATATGATTTAGTAAAAGGAAAGTGGCCAAAAAAATATAATGAGGTAGTCTTAATTGTTGGAGAAAATAATCAAGTATCAGATTATACTTTATATAGTTTAGGGTTACTAGATCAAGATGTTTTAAAAGAACAATTTAATAATATGGTTTCTGGAAAAGAAGTCAAATTAGAAGAAAAGAATTTCCAAATGAATGAAATAGTAGGATTAAAATATAAACTAGTTTTAAACACAGACTATTATGAAAAAAATAACAATATTTGGATAGACAAATCAACAGACGAAGACTATATGCGTGAAATTATTAAATCAGCTGAAGAAGTTGAAATAGTTGGAATTATTAAACCAAATCCGGAAGCAGTCTCAGGAATGTCTCAAGCAGGAATGGTTGGTTATAGAACTGATTTAATGCATCACTTAGTTGAAAAAATCAATGAAACAGAAATTGCTAAAGAGCAACTTAATAACAAAGATATTAATGTTTTTACAGGAAATAAATTTCAAGAAACTAAAAAATTTGACATGGAAAATTTAACACCAGAACAAATGCAGGCTCTACAAAATATGTCAGAAGAAGAACTTGCCTCATTCATGCAAACATATACAGCAAACATCGCTGCAACTTATGAAGAAAATTTAAAGAAACTAGGAATTTCAGAGTTAGACAATCCATCTTCCATTTCTATCTATCCAAAAGATTTTAATTCAAAAGAAGAAATCACTAATATCATTGATAAATATAACAAAAACAAAGAAGAGGAAGATAAGATTGAATATTCTGACATTGTTGGAATAATCATGTCAAGTGTCTCATCAATTGTCAATGTAATAAGTAGTGTTTTAATAGCTTTCGTTGCAATCAGCTTAGTAGTTTCTTCAATTATGATTGCAATAATCACATACATCTCTGTAATTGAAAGAACAAAAGAAATCGGAATTTTAAGAGCGATAGGAGCAAGTAAAAAAGACATTTCTAGAGTCTTTAACGCAGAAACACTAATCGAAGGTTTAACTGCTGGTATCTTAGGAATAATCATTACCTTACTATTAAATATTCCAATCAATTTTATTATTAAAAAAGTTGTTGGAATCAGTAACATCTCAAAACTTCCATTAGATGGAGCTATAATTCTTATTATCATAAGTGTTCTTCTAACTGTAATAGCTGGTCTAATTCCTGCTAAAATTGCTAGTAAGAAAGACCCAGTAGAAGCTCTTCGAGCAGAATAATTAAACCAAGAGAAAATCTTGGTTTTTCTTGTCCTAAAAAATAAAATATTATATAATAAAAGAAATTAAGAAAGAGGTGAAATTATGACTAAGCAATTTAGTCAAGAGCAATTATTAGGTTTTCTAGTCAGGACGATGAGTATAGTTGAAGGAAGAAATTATTCAATCAGAGAAGTTAATCTATGCAGTAAACACAGAAATATTTTAAAAAATGAAGTAGTAGTCGGACATATGACAATAATAGCTGATGACAATTATTGGCAATTAATTGATCATAATTTTATAAGTTATCTCAATTACACAGAACAACAATATCGTGAGAAAGCTCAACTTCCAAAAAGAGCTCTTTTTCTTAAATATTCTTATCAAAAAGGTACTGCAAAACATAGATATAAAAACATGCCTGCTAAAGATAATTTATTGCAAATTGGCTCTAATATAGAAGAATTTCCATACTTATTAGAGGCACTAACTAGATTAAATAATAATGCCAACGAATCTGGAAACTATGACAATGACACAATCAAACAAGCATTATCAGAAATAAAAACAAGGCTTAATAAGCAAAAAACATCATCAATTAAAACTAAAGAATTAGTAAAGAAATTAAACGAGGTAGAATTATATAGACACTACATCTCAGATTCAGATCAATATTTTAGAACTATCTGGTATGAGTAAACAAAAAGCTTAAGTAGGTGGAAGTATGAAGAGATGTCACTGGGTAAATGAGAATAACCCTTTATATGTAAAATATCATGATGAAGAATGGTGTAAGCCATCACATGAGGATAATTATCTTTTTGAAATGCTAATGCTGGAGTCATTTCAAGCAGGATTATCATGGGAATGCATTTTAAACAAAAGAGAAAACTTTAAAGTAGCATTTGATAATTTCGACTACCATAAAATTGCTAACTATAATGAAAACAAAATTAAAGAGTTACTAGAAAACACTGGTATTATTCGTAATAAATTAAAAATAGCAGCAAGTATCAATAATGCCAAAGTATTTATGACCATCCAAAAAGAATTCACATCATTCGATAACTATATCTGGTCTTTTACTAATAACAAAATCATTAAAAATGAAAGTGAAGTACCTATTCCCAGCAGTCCCTTATCAGATGAGATATCTAAAGATTTGAAGAAAAGAGGAATGAAGTTTGTTGGAACCACTATAATTTATTCTTATCTTCAAGCAATAGGTATTATAAATGATCATGAAAAAGATTGTGATATGTCTTAAAATAAAATATTGCAAACTGTTATCATTTAGTATAGAATAAACTGACAAAGAGGTGAATAAAATGAATTTAAAAATAAATAAAAAACAATTAAAAAAAGCTTTAGGAGCTTCAATGATTATAATGTCAACAGCAGTGGTAAGTGGTTGCGATGCTAAAACAGTAACAGAAGATGTAACAGAAATTTACTCTACAATAGACAGTAATGATGAAAGTGGGAAAATAGATCCACAAGTCGTTGATGTAGCAGGAGAAGATTTTAAATTAGTTATTGAAAATAGTATTGATAAGGCAGATAAGAAATGGCGAATAACTTCAAATAAACAAATTCTTACAAAGATTAATACAAAAGGCCTACCAGCAGATACAGAAGTTTGGATAGACAACATTCATACTGATACATATATCATTTCAACAACAGAAGAAATGTATGGAATTAAACAAGATTCAATGGATGATCATTCTCATAGTGAACAAGTATTAGGTTTTCCAATTTCTGATACTATAAGTTATTATGGATATAATGAAATTGAAGGGCAAGATAAAGATTTCATAGAAGGTTCTTCATATGGATTTAATGGTTATAGTTCTGGAACAATAGAACAAAGAAGACACTCTGAATCTGAATATTTAGAAGAAACAGTCTATGCTAATGAAATTTCATCAGTTTATGATTTATGGGTACAAAAAGGTAATCAAAAACCTTATATGACTACTGCAAAATCAACAATAGTTGTTCTAGTATGTAATGAAGTAAAAAAAGAAGAAGATGGTAAAGTAAAAGTATATCGTTATGACCGCAATGGTGAATATACGGAGGTAACTGGCGAAAAATAGTTAATAAATAAAAATAGTTAAGTAGTTGACTATTTTTTTCTTTTGGTATATGATTATCTAGTCTATAGTGAAAGGAGATAGTCATGATTGATGATTTAACTAATGAAATCAAGAGTTTAAACATTGCTATTGTTAAAAGGCTTTTTTCTATCAAAAATAAAGATAATTTACCAGCAAGTATTCCAAGTCCTTTGCAATTTAAAATAATTGATTTCTTAGAAGAAAATAAAGATAAAGATATTTATCAAAAAGACCTAGAAAAGAATCTAAATGTTAGTAAAGCAGCTATCTCAGGAGTAATTAAAACTATGGAGAAAAAAGGTATTGTAGAAAGAATTCCGGTCTTAAATGATGCTCGTAAAAATAAGATTATATTGTCAGAAAAAAGTATGCAATTTTATCAAGAAAAAATTAAAGACATGAAATTAGTAAGCGAGGAATTAGTTTCTGGAATATCCGAAGCTGAACTTCAAGAGTTCAAAAGAATATTAAGTAAGATGAAAGAAAATTTAAAGAAAGAGGGAGATTAATGTTTAAGTTATTTAAAAATCTATCTAAAAAAGATTTACTTTACGTTGTCATCTGCGTTGTTTTAATAGTATTTCAAGTTTGGATAGAATTAAAATTACCAGACTACATGAGTACTATTACAAGACTTGTTCAAACAGAAGGCAGTACAATGAGTGAAATCATTAAACAGGGTGCCTATATGCTAGCTTGTGCAGGTGGAAGTTTATTATCAGCTATCATTGTTGGTTACTTTGCTGCTAATGTTGCTGCTAGTTTCTCAAAAACTGTTAGAGGTAAAATATTTAGTCAAGTAGAAAATTTTTCAACTTCTGAAATTAAAAAGTTTCAAACTAGTAGTCTTATAACTAGAACAACAAATGACGTAACTCAAGTAGAAATGTTAATTGGAATGGGACTTCAAATGATGGCCAAAGCTCCAATAATGGCAGTATGGGCTATTATGAAAATTCTTAATAAAGGAGTAGAATGGAGTATACTCACAGCTTGTTGCGTTGTTGTTTTACTTGTAACTGTAGGAATTTTGATGATTATTGTTTTACCAAGATTTGAAAAAGTTCAAAAAACAATTGATAAAATTAATGGAGTAACTAGCGAAAACTTATCAGGTATTAGAGTAATTCGTGCTTTTAATGCTGAAAAATTCCAGAAAACTCGTTTTGAAGAGGTAAATAACACTCTAACAAACATGCAATTATTTAACCAAAGATGCTTTGCAATCATGATGCCTATGATGAATATAGTCATGCATGGATTAACATTAGGAATCTACATAATTGGTGCAACCTTAATAGAAAGTGCTGGTATGGTTGATAAAATCACTTTATTCAGTAATATGGTTGTATTCTCAAGCTATGGAATGCAAGTAATTATGTCATTCTTGATGCTAGCAATGATCTTTATGATGTGGCCAAGAGCACAAATTTCTGCTAAACGTATCAACGAAGTACTAGATGAAGAATTAAGTATTAAAGATGGAGACTTTGACGGAGAAACTAAAGAAACTGGTACAGTAGAATTTAAAAATGTTTCTTTCAAATACCCTGATGCTGATGAATATTTATTAAAGAATATCTCATTTAAAGCAAAAAAAGGTGAAACAATTGCTTTTATTGGTTCAACTGGATCCGGCAAAAGTAGTTTAATAAATTTAATACCAAGATTTTATGATGCTACTGACGGAGAAGTTTTGGTAGATGGGGTTAACGTTAAAGACTATACTCAAAAAGCCCTTCACAACAAAATTGGTTATATTTCCCAAAAAGCTGTTATTTTTACAGGAACAATCGCTGAAAACGTTGCTTATGGAGATAATGGAAAGAAAAAGCCAACAAAGGAAGAAATAAAAAAAGCAATCAAAGTTGCTCAAGGAACAGATTTCGTTGAAAAGATGGATAAACAATACGATGCTCATATTGCAAGAGGTGGAACTAATGTCTCAGGAGGACAAAAGCAGAGATTATCTATTGCAAGAGCAATCGCTAAAAATCCAGAAATCTATATCTTTGATGACTCTTTCTCAGCCCTAGACTATAAAACAGACGCAACACTAAGAAAAGAACTAAAAAAACATACAAAAGATGCTACTAGTATGATAGTCGCTCAAAGAATAGGTACCATCATCAATGCAGATAAAATTATGGTCTTAGATAAAGGAGAATGTGTTGGAATGGGTACCCACAAAGAATTATTAAAAAATTGTGAAGTATATAAAGAGATTGCTTTATCACAATTAAGTGAGGAGGAATTAAATAATGCCTAGACCAGGAAGAAATGTTCCAGAAAAGTCCAAAGACTTCTTTGGTTCAATGAAAAGATTATTAAGTAATTTAAAACCTTGGCGAGTAATTATGATTCTAGCCTTAATTCTAGCTATGATTAGTGCCATTCTAGCTCTTATTGCTCCAAACAAATTATCAGACTTCACTGATACCATCTCAAAAGGTTTAGTTCCAAAAACAGAAAAAATAAAAGAAATAAGTACTAAAATTTCTTCTAATCTAAGTGAAGAAAAACTAAACGATAAATTAATGAAAATATATAAGTCAGAAGAAATATCAACTGAGGAGAAAGAGGCTTTACAAGAAACACTAAAGAAAATGCAGTCAGTAACTGATAAAAAAGAAAGTCAAATGTTATTCCTTAGTTTACCTGACAGCATATTATCTTACTTATTAGAAGATATTAAAGTAGATGGAACAACAATTCCTGTTAAAGATCAAATTAGCATGCTTAAACTCACAAAAGAAATGGGGATTGAAGTTCAAACAGAAAAATCTCTAAAGATGCTTGACAAACTGCCAAAATCAATTTATAACATTATCAAACCAACAATCGACACGGATAAAATTAAAAGCTTAGCTATATTAATGGCAACTATTTATCTATTAAGTGCAGTTTTTGGTTATATTGAAAACTATTCAATGACAACAGCTTCCAATAACTTTGCTAGAAAATTAAGAAGTAGTATTAGTACAAAAATAAATAAATTACCATTAAGATATTTTGATTCTCATGAAGCAGGAGATATCTTATCTCGTGTTACTAACGATGTTGATACTATTGCTCAAAATCTAAATAATAGTTTAGCAACTTTAGTAACCAGCATCACATTGTTTGTAGGTTCAATCATAATGATGTTTGTAACTAATTGGGTAATGGCTCTTACCGCTATCATTTCCAGTTTAGTTGGATTTGTTTTAATGTTCTTAATCCTAGGAAAATCTCAAAAGTATTTTGCCATGCGTCAAAAAGAACTAGGTAATTTAAATGGTTACATCGAAGAGATATATTCTGGACACAATGTCATTAAAGCTTACAATGGTACTGAACAAGCAATTACTGAATTTGGAGAATTAAATGAAAAATTATATGAAGCCAACCGTAAAAGTGTTTTCCTATCAGGCCTAATGCAACCAATTATGGGATTTGTTGGTAACTTTGGTTATGTTGCAGTTTGTATTGTTGGTGCACTTTTGGTTTTAAATGACAATATTACCTTTGGTGTTATTGTAGCATTCATGATTTATGTTAGATTATTTACAAATCCGTTATCACAAATTGCTCAAGCTTTAACAAATCTTCAATCAACAGCTGCTGCCAGTGAAAGAGTTTATGAATTCTTAGACGAAGTAGAAATGCCAAAAGAAGAAAATAAAGTCTATCTACATCGTCACAAAGTAAAAGGAAGTATTGAATTCAAGAATGTAAAATTTGGTTATGACGAGTCAAGAACAATCATTAAAGACTTTAGTGCCAAAGCAGAACCAGGTCAAAAAATCGCTATTGTTGGACCAACGGGGGCAGGTAAAACTACAATGGTTAATCTGCTTATGAAGTTTTATGATATTAAAGATGGGGAGATTTTAATTGATGGAGTCTCAACTAGAGATTTAACTAGAGAAAATATTCATAAATTATTCGTTATGGTTCTACAAGACACATGGTTATTTGAAGGAACAATCAGAGATAACATTAAATTTAATCAAGAAAACGTTACAGATGATGATATTTGGGAAGCTTGTAAAACAGTAGGGGTTGATCACTTCATTAAGACCTTACCAGGAGGATTAAATGCTGAATTAAGCGATAATGAGTCAATAAGTAGTGGGCAAAAGCAATTATTAACTATTGCTCGTGGTATGATTGAAGACGCACCATTCCTAATCCTAGACGAAGCAACTTCTAATGTTGATACACGAACAGAAGAATTAGTTCAAAAAGCTATGGATAAATTAATGGAAGGAAGAACATCATTCATCATAGCACATCGTTTATCTACCATTAAAAATGCTGACTTAATTTTAGTAATGAATGAAGGAAACATAATAGAACAAGGTAACCATGAAGAATTACTAAAGAAAAAAGGATTTTACGCAGACCTTTACAATTCTCAATTCCAAAAATAGATTATTCTATAAGGATAATCTATTTTTTATTTAAAAAAATCGAAAATATTTTCGATTAACTCTTTAAAAGAACAAATGTTCGTGATATAATTAAAAAGAAGATAAAAATAGGAGGGATGAATATGTTATCTATAACAAAAAAAGGCCAAAATAATAACAAAAAAGAACTATCACAATTAAGAATTAGGAGAAACACAATCTCCAAGAGTAAAATTTTAAAGAAAGAATATCAAACCAAAGAAATAACTCTTATTTTTGTAAAAATGTTCAAAGAACTGACAAATAAGCTAAATGAAAATCATTACCAAGTCTCGTGTATAAGGATTCATCTTCAAGATTCAAATCAAAATAGTATCAGATTTTCATTAAAAATGGAAACACCAACAAGTAACTTTTCTAAATTACTAAAATTAATTCTACCAACATATATTTCTAAAGTAAAACAAGGAATAATAATCACCAAAATAGCTATCTCTTTTGAAAAGTTAACAATCGAAGAATCAAAAAGTAATTTCTCAATTAAAAAATTATTTTATAAAAAACTATATCAAAATTAAATTATAATTCAGGAGGTAAAAAATGAATAACAAATTATTAGAAAAAATGAGAACAAATATAATATTTCAAGAACAAAAAATAGAAGAACATTTAAAAAAATTAATTCTTGGCCAAACAGTAACAATCAAATTTTTAAATATCAACCAATATACCGAGCAAACAGGAATGATAATCAAAATAGATAAAGTAAAAGAAATTCTCTATCTTCCTAATCTAAAAATACCCTTCGCCGATATAATTGCTATCACATCTTGAAAAAAAGTAAAATTTATGTTATAATTAAATCATGAAGAAAATACTTTAATAGGTTAATATTAATTGTGTTTTCTTTTTATTTTTATTAAACAGAAACTGTGTTAAAATTACTACTGAAGGGATGATAAAATGAATACTATTAATAACAGTTTACAGAAAGTATTAAAATGGGACATAAAAGAATTTCTAAAAGCAATTATTGGTTGTTTTCTATTTGCACTAGCTGTCAATATATTTATAGTTCCAAATGCACTATATAACGGAGGAATATTAGGTATAGCCCAATTAATTAGAAGCATCTTAGAAACGGCCTTTAATTTAAAATTCTCTTTTGATATTTCAGGTATCATAAATTTCGCAATAAATATTCCATTATTTATAATTGCTTATAAGATGATTAGTGAAACATTCTTTAAAAGAACATTAGTTTGTGTTATTTTTCAAACTATATTTCTAACACTAATTCCAACACCAGCAGCCTCATTAATAGAAGATATTCTAACCTGTGTTATAATTGGTGGAATAGTTGCCGGTGTAGGAAGTGGAATGACTCTATCAGCTAGTGGTTCAGGTGGAGGAACAGATATTATTGGTTTAGTAATTAGTATGCATAATAAAAAAACATCTGTCGGGAAAATAGGTGGAGCCATCAATGTCGTTATATATGTGATTTGTGGAATTCTTTATGGTATACCTACAATGATATATTCGATAATCTATGCTGTAATACTAAGTTTAGTAGTTGATCATACGCATGAGCAAAATATTTGTAGTTACGTTATGATTTTTACCAAAAAACAACCAACAAAAATTATTAAATTCATAAGAGAAGAATTAGAAAGAGATACAACATATTGGGAAGGTTATGGAGGTTATCAAAAATCAAAAACCTATATATCATACTGTGCCTTGTCAAAATATGAAATGCAACGTCTAGAAAGGCATATCCCCGAATTAGACCCTAATGCCTTTATGATTAAAAGTGAAGGCATCGGTATTGAAGGAAACTTCACAAAATATTTAACAAAATAAAGGTGTCAATGACATCTTTTTTAATTAGACTTTGAAAAAATAGAAAAAGTATGATATAATAGCACAAATTCAAAAAAGGGGTGGTTATATGACAAGAAAACAAATAAAAAAGAAATTAGCAAATGTAAGTTTAGCATTCTTATTAACAACATTTATTACAGGAGCAGCAGGTTGTAAAACAATAATTAATGGAGATGCTCATGATAAAGATGAATATTCTAAACTAATAAGTCTTGAAATGGAAAATGGTAGTAAAATAAGTATGAGTCCAGACTTTTTAAAAGCAGATGTAAAATACACTATCTCTAAAAAAGATAATTTGAAATCCATTTCTAAAAGTACAGGATTATCCGAAAAAGAATTAATTAAAAGTAATAGCGCTTTTACAACAAAGCAAGGAATAAAGTTACTTGATGGAACAACTTTAACTTTATATAAAGAAAACCCAGATGATTATATATACTACATTGCATCAGAAGATGAACAGTTGGAAGATGTGGCCAAAAAGTTAGAAACAACAACAAAAAGTCTAATGCAAGAAAATAATCTTTCAACAACAAAACTAAGAAAAAATCAAGTTATCAAGAAAGAGCAAACACTAAGTCAAAGAAAAGATATAATTAATGACTTAAAGGATGAAAACGGAGTTTACGATTTTAGTCGTAAAATTACTCTATCAAAAGATGACACAGAGGAAGACGAAGCAAGTATTCATTTTGATTCAACTTTTGGAACATACACAGGAATTGATATTTCTGAACACAATGGAGAGATTGATTTTGAAAAAGTAAAAAAAGATAAAATAGATTTTGCAATAATTAGAATGTTTGACTGTTGGTATATGAATTATCAAAATAATACAGTTAGTCAGTTAGATGCCAAATTTGAACGAAACATTAGAGCTTGTGAAGAAGTAAATCTTCCATATGGAATTTATGTATACTCTAGAGCAACAAATGAAGAAATGGCTAAACAAGAAGCTCGTAAATTCTTAGAATACGCAAAAAAATATAAAATAAAACCAACTTGGCCAATCTACTGTGACATAGAGTCTCAAGAGTCTCAACCTCTTTACACAGAAAGTAATCAAATAGTTAATTCACCAAGTTTTATCAGTAACAATCCAGACCAAATTATTAAAAACTTTAAGGCTTGGGCCTCAGTACTAGAAGAAGAAGGTTATTGCTGTGGTATCTATACTGGTGATAATATTCTTCAAATAATTGATAAAGATGGAGATAAATTAGCAAACTATGAAGTTTGGGGAGCAAGATATAAATATTATAATCAAAACTGTGACTTTGAAGCCTTTGATTATTCTGAACCAGGATATAAGGGTGACCTAGGAATGTTCCAATTTTCTTCATCAGGTTCAATTAGTGGAATAAATGGAAGAGTTGACTGTAATGTTTGTAAATATAAATATGACACTGGCATCAGACTAAAGAACAAAGAAATTACAGAAAAAGAAAAAATAAAAATACTAAGTAAAAAAAATAATTAATAAATTATCAATTTAAAAATAAAAATTTTCCTAATAAAAAAACAAAAATTCAAGAAAATTATATTCTCAAATTATAAAATTCATCATTTTACATACAATAAATAATATGATAGAACAAATAACAACAAAAAAAGAGGGGGAATATATATTAAGATTTTATTAGGAATAATTATAAGCATTATATTTTTATTTATTTGGTGTAGTTTAAAAATTAGTAGTGAAATTAATAAAAAGTAGTGAGTTTAAATCACTATTTTTTTATTTTTTAAAGATATTTACAGATTATTGTCATCTAATAAGTTTTTCTTTCCTCATTACCCAAATATTATGATAAAATAATATTAAATAAGGAGGAGTAATATGAATAAAAAAGGTTTAAGTATTATAATAATAATCGGAATTATTATAGCAGTCATTTTCTTTAGTTTTGTTGGCAGTTATAATTCTATAACAGTTGCTGAAGAAAAAGTTGAAAGTGAATATTCTAATGTAAGTGTTCAATTAGAAAGAAGAGCTGATTTGATTCCAAATTTAGTAAAAGTGGTAAAAGGGTATACTAATCAAGAAGAAAAAATAATTAAGGAAATTACTGACGCAAGAAAAGAAATTTCTAACGCTAGTAATATAAAAGAGTTGAGTGAAGCAAGTGAAAATTTAGATAGTGCTCTAAGTTCACTAAATATCATTATCGAGAATTATCCAGACTTAAAATCAAGTCAAAACTTCATAAACTTACAAGATGAACTAGCTGGAACAGAAAATAGGATTTCAGTCGCGAGAAGAGATTATAATCAAGCTGTAAAAGAATACAATACATTGATTAAGAAAATACCAACTAACATCATTGCTGGAATGACAGGAAAAGAAAAAGCAACTTACTTTGAAATTCCAAAAGCAAAAACAGATGTTCCAGATATAGAGTTCTAAAGTGAAGAAAACTATAATTTACATTATAAGTTTTTTTCTATTTACAGCGCCTTTTACTTGCCAAGCTATTAAAGAACAAACATTTGTAATAGATAACGCAAAAATAATCAAAGCAGACACAACCGATTATATAAATGTTTATTCAAAATACTTAAAAGACAATTTAGATATTGAATATTACGTTATAACAGAACCTAAAATCAATGATGAAATGACAATAGAAGAATATACAGATTATATTTATGAAGCAGGTGATATAAGTGATAAATCTCTATTAATAGTCATTTCAAAAGAAAACCGGAAAATAAGAATAAAAGTAGGAACAGAACTGTCAAAAATAATTTATGATGAAACAATAAATGAATATTTGAACAATTACTTTGTTCCATATCTAAAAACAGACGAATGGGATACTGGTATAAAAAATGGATATTCAGCATTTTTTAAATTATTATGTAATTACTATGAAATAGACTCTGAAGTAGTAGAAGTCTATGACGGAAATAGTTTTTTAAATAAAAACAAAACATACATCATTATAGCAATTATCTGGATAACAAGCCTCTTTAGTTATATTTATAATAATTATTTAAAAAGACTAAATAAAGGACATATACATCTAAAAGACAAAATCATAATTAGTATTTGTTTATTGATAAATATAGGTTTACTTATATTTAGTTATTATATACAACCATTATCTCTACTAGTAATACTAGCATCAGAATTAATCTTAACATTAAGTAATCTATCGTCATCAAAAAAGAAACCCAAAAAAATAAAAAAATCGAGGAAAAAATATGAAAATATTAAGAAAAAGTCTTAAATTAATTATATTATTACTTGTTATATTTAATATAAAAAATGTTAATGCCTTAGAACCAACTAATCAATTCTATGTCAATGACTATGCTAATATTTTATCCAATGAAACAGAAAAAAATATTATGAAATATTCTGTTAGTCTCGAAGAGAAAACTGCTGCACAAATAGTAGTTGCAACAGTCAAAAGTCTTGAAGGAGAATCAGTAGAGGAATACGCCAATAAATTATTTAGAACTTGGAGAATTGGTGATAAAGAAAAAAATAATGGTGTTCTAATATTAATTTCTGTCGAAGATAGAAAAATAAAAATAGAAGTAGGTTATGGTTTAGAAGGAGTTTTAACTGATGGATTAACAGGAAGATATTTAGATACCTATGCCGTTCCATATTTAAAGGAAAATAATTGGAATAAAGGAGTAAACAATCTTTATAATGCCATATACATAAAGCTATGTGAGTATTATCATTTGGATAGTTCAGAAGTTGTGGTAAAAAAAGATGAATTATCATCACTAGTACCAAGTAAACTTGCTATATTTGCCATGTTCGTAGGAATTATATTTGGTTTTTTAGTAGGTGGAATTATTCAAAAAATAGCAAACAGATATATAAATTTTTTTCTATTCCCTATATTAATAATCACAGGAATCAGTCTAGATATATTTAGTAAATTACAATCAGAATCACTAGCACTATTTCTTATGATGTTTTGTTTTGGAATTTGCCTAAGGATTTTTAATTTTTCAGGCGGTTATTATGGAGGCCATAGTGGTGGATTTGGTGGAGGTTCATCATCTGGAGGCGGTTATTCAGGCAGCGGAGGTTCTTCTGGAGGAGGAGGAAGCAGTCGAGGATTTTAATACAAATATAATATTTGTATTTTTCTTTTTAATTTAATTGTTATTAATCCTAAAATTTTGTTATAATAAAAAAAGTGTGGTGAAGTAAAATGAAAAGAAGTGAAGTTGATCGAACTAAATTAAGTCCAATGATGCAACAATATATGGAAATAAAAGATAAGTATGAAGATTCAATTATCTTTTTTAGACTAGGAGACTTTTATGAAATGTTCTTTGATGACGCAATTTTAACATCAAGAATATTAGAACTTACATTAACAGGAAAACAAGCAGGGTTAGAAGAAAAAGTTCCTATGTGTGGTATTCCACATCATGCTTATGCATCATATGTTGATGAATTAATCGATAAAGGTTATAAAGTTGCAATTTGTGAACAATTAGAAGATCCAAAAGAAACAAAAGGAATGGTCAAAAGAGATGTTATTCAAGTAGTTACAAAAGGTACAAGAATTGATTCTAATATCGATTCTAAGAGTAATAACTATATCGCTAACATTTATGATTATTCATATTGCTTTGGTATAAGTTATGCCGATATTTCAACAGGTGAAGTTTATGCAACCCTAGTTGAAGGAGAAAGTGACAAGGTAATCAAAGAAATAGTTAGAAATGGTTTTAAAGAAGTAATCGTAAATGACACAATTGACCGTGAAATAGTCGAAAATCTAAGAACAAATCATGATATTTTAGTAACAATCACAAAAGAAGAGTTAGAAGACAGTGACTATAATTATATATATAAGGACATTGAAGATGAAAGAATTATAAAAACAATTAAACACTTATTATTTTATATAATAGATACTAAAAAAGGAGACCTTCACCATCTCCAACCATGTAAAATTATAAAATCATCAATGTATCTAGAATTTGATGTAAACACCAAAAAGAATCTGGAATTAGTTGAAACATTAAGAAATCGAGAAAGACAATATAGTTTGTTATGGCTTTTAGATAAGTGTAAAACTGCAATGGGTAGTAGATATTTAAAAAATACAATTCTAAACCCTTTAACAGATAGAAAAGAAATTGAAAGAAGATATGACCTAGTCTCACTATTAAGTACGGAATTTATTCTTCGTGACGATTTAATTAAAAGTCTAGACAACGTTTATGACCTAGAAAGATTAGTAGGAAGAGTAACATATGGTAATTTAAATGCAAAAGATTTACTCCAACTTAAAAATTCTTTAAAAGAATTACCTAAAATCAAAACAATTCTTCAAGGATTAAAATTTAATAAAAAAATAGAAACATTCGAAGAAGTTTATTCGCTACTAGAAAGAACAATATTAGAAGATGCACCATTCTCAATTCATGAAGGTCATCTAATAAAAGAAGGATACAATGAAGAACTAGATGAGTTAAAGAAAATAAGCAGCGGTTCAAAAGATTTTATTCTAGAAATGGAGAAAACAGAAAAAGAACGTACAGGAATTAAAAACCTTAAAGTTGGCTTTAATAAAGTATTTGGTTATTACATAGAAGTATCCAAAGGACAGTGCAATTTAGTCAAAGAAGAATATGGTTATGAAAGAAAACAAACACTTGCCAATTGTGAAAGATTCATAACACCTGTTCTAAAAGAAAAAGAAAATATAATCCTTGGAGCAGAAGAAAAAATTATATCTTTGGAGTACAAATTGTTTATGGATATTCGTGAAGTAATTAAAAGGTATGTTCAGTCTCTCCAAAAAACAGCCAAAATTATCAGTGAGATTGACATGTTGCAAGCATTTTCAGTAGTTAGTGATACATACAAGTTTGTAAGGCCAGAAATAACAAAAGACAAAACTTTGAAATTAATAGAGTGTCGTCATCCTGTAGTTGAGCAAGTAATGAAAGATAAGTATATTCCAAATGATATAGTTATGGACAAAACAACTAACATTTTGCTAATAACAGGTCCCAATATGGCTGGTAAATCAACATATATGCGTCAATGTGCTATTACAGTAATTATGGCTCAAATAGGTTGCTTTGTACCCTGTAAAAGTGCTACAATGCCAATATTTGATAAAATCTTCACAAGAATCGGTGCCAGTGATGACCTAGTAAGTGGAGAATCTACTTTTATGATTGAAATGAAGGAAGCAAACTACGCTATTAGTGAAGCAACAGAAAATAGTCTAATCTTATTTGATGAATTAGGACGTGGTACCGCAACATATGATGGAATGAGTCTAGCACAAGCAATCCTAGAACATATTCATGACAAAATAAAAGCTAAGACTATGTTCTCAACACACTACCACGAATTAACTATTCTTGAGAAAAATCTAAAACAATTAAAAAACGTCCATGTCTCAGCCCTAGAAGAAAAAGGAAAAGTAATATTTCTTCACAAAGTTAAGCAAGGAGCAGTTGATAAAAGCTATGGTATTCATGTCGCAAGCCTTGCTAAACTACCAAAAAGTCTAATTGAAAGAGCAGATGAAATTCTAAATATTTATGAAAAGAAGAACATCAAAAAAGAAACATTCACACAAACAAGTCTCTTTGAATTAAGTGAAGCAGAAACTGAACCAAAAATTAATCCAATTGAAGAGAAATTAGAAGAAGTCAATCCTCTAGAAATGACACCTATGGAAGCACTTAGCTTCTTATATGAATTAAAAAAAGATATCAAAGATCAAAAATAAGAACATCCTAAAAGAAAAAGCAGTTTTTCACTGACTTTTTTCTTTTATTATGATAGAATAAAATAGGTGATATTAATGAAAAACAGAAGTGAACTTAGAGAAGTAATAATGAAAGTAATCTATCAAGTAAACATTTTAGAAGAAGCAAATTTAGATTATGATATAAATGAATTAATTAAAGAGCTATTAGAAGTAGAAAATGAATTTGTAAATACAACAGTAGAAGGTATCATCAAAGAAAAGCAGAAATTAATCGACTACGCTAATAAATATTTAAATGATTGGACAATGGACCGTCTAAATAAAGTGGATCAAGCAATCCTGTGTTTAGGAATATATGAATTGCTATATACAGAAACTCCATCAGTTGTTTCTATCAATGAAGCAATCGAGCTATCAAAAAGATATAGTGATGAATCAGTAACTAAAATGATTAACGGAGTACTTGATAAAATATATCATGAAGAAGAAAAATAAATTAAAAATACTTTATACTGCATTTAAAGGAAAAACAAATACATCAAAAATTTTACTAGATTTCATTAGTAGTCCTAATAAGCTATACTTACTAAATAGTTATAATAATAGTGTTAAAATGTTAGAAGAAGAATTGAATAAGAACGGATATGACCTAATTATTTCCTTTGGACAATTACCACTAGAAAAAGATACAATTAAAATCGAAACAATAGCTGACAAAGGAAATATTTCTTTAAAAACAAACTATAACTGTAATAATCTTCAAAATATTTTAAAAGTGCGCTATAAAGTTATAGTTTCAACCATTGCAAGTAATTATCTTTGTAATAACTTATATTATTATGGTTTAAAATATATTCAAGAAAATGATTATCCAGCAAAAATGATTTTTATTCATATTCCAAAAATTAAAAATATAAGCAACATCAAAGAACTTGCTTTATTAATAAACAATTATTTTAATTAAAATATTCAAGAGGGTGAATTAATGAATGATAAATATATATCAGTTTCACAGTTAACTAGATATATCAAATATAAAATAGATAATGATCAAAATTTAAATGAAGTATTTATAAAAGGCGAAATATCAAACTTTAAAGCCCACAGCAGAGGACACTACTATTTCACATTAAAAGATGAAGGAAGTAGAATAAACGCTGTTATGTTTGCATCGAGTACAAAGAAGTTAAAATTCCTTCCTCAGGATGGAATGAAAGTATTAGTAACAGGTAAAATTAGTGTCTTTGAAGCTAATGGCGGTTATCAAATATATGTAAATGACATGCTAGAAGATGGAGTAGGAAATCTCTATATTGCCTATGAACAATTAAAAAAGAAACTTGAAGAAGAAGGCTTATTTGATCAAACCAAAAAGAAACCTATTCCAAAAATTCCAAGTAGAGTAGGAGTAGTGACTGCCCCAACAGGAGCTGCAATAAAAGATATTATTTCTACAATCAAAAGACGTTGGCCTTTAACAGAAATATATCTATTTCCATCGCTAGTTCAAGGAGAAGATGCAAAAGAGGATATTGTTAAACAAATAAGAAAAGCTGAAACTTATGATTTAGATACCTTAATAGTTGGCCGTGGTGGTGGAAGTATTGAAGATCTCTGGCCATTTAATGAAGAAATAGTAGCAAGAGCAATATATACCTGCAATATACCAACAATTAGTGCAGTCGGACATGAAATAGATTTTACCATTGCCGACTTTGTTGCAGATTTACGTGCACCAACTCCAACAGGAGCCGCAGAAATGGCTGTACCACAACTTACAGATATGCAAAATTATTTAAATCAAATCAATATTCGTTTAAACAACACAATTCGAAACAAAATAATAATCAATAAAAAGAAATTAGACAATATTATAAATCGTAATATCTTTAAAAATCCAATGGCTATCTATCAAACAAAAGAAATGCAGTTTGATAGTATTATTGAAAGATTAAAATTTAGTCTTGTTAATTTAACAAATATCAAAGAAAAAGAACTTCTAAAAGTTAAAAATTCTTATATTTTAACAAATCCCTATCAATTATTAGATAAAAAAAGTAATAAATACTTACAAATCGTTTCTAAATTAGAAACACTAAGTCCCCTTTTAACGTTAAAAAGAGGTTATACAATTACAAAAGTCGATAATAAAATAATTAATAGTAGCAAAAAAATCAAAAAAGACACAAATATTACCATCGAATTTTCTGATGGTAGTATAAACGCAAAAGTTATATAGAAAGGAATTTAAGTTATGGCAGAAAAAAAAGAAAAAGAAAAAGAATTAAGTTTTGAAGAAAGTCTAAGCACTCTAGAAGAAACTGTAAAAAAACTAGAAGCTGGAGATGTTCCTCTAGATGATGCTATAAATGAATTTACAAAAGCAATGAAACTTGCTAAAGTTTGTGATGAAAAACTAAAAAATGCCGAAGAAGCAATTACAAAATTAGTAAAAGATAATGATGAGATAGTTGATTTTCAAATTGAAGAATAAAAAAAGAGCCAAAATTAAGCTCTTTTTTCATTTTTAAACATAAGTGCACATGCTAACTTAAATTCATCATCACCAGCTAAAGGAACAATTAAATCCGGATTACTATCAGTAATTTTTCTAATCATCATATCACCTTTATTTTCGATACTAGAAAGATATAAATATTTACAATCATTATGTTTAATTTCCTTTAAAATTGCATATTCATCATTCTCAATCAAAACAACATCCAACTCTTTTTTCATAAGTTATTACCTCCATAAGTAACATCTTCACTAATACTCTCACTTTTATGTTCTTCCTGCATCATTTTTAATTCTTGTTCCTTCTCTTTGATATCTTCAGAAAGTAACACTCTACGACGCATATCCTTTCTAAAATCATCTGTATCACTATACCCCTTAACTTCTTTGTAGTTAGTAAAGCTTTCATAATCAGTATGTTCTAAAACTAATCCAGTTTGGTAATCACCAATAGCACCATTTAATAAATAAACAGCTTCATCAAAATCACCATATTCTTCAAGCTTTCTTGCAATATCATCATAATCATAAAAATAATTTTCTCTATCAGCAGTTCTATGCGTTTCAGGAAAAACAACTTCCATATTAAAATCATTTTCTAAATGACGTATTGTCAATTGGTCAGAAACGTAATCAACTGTAGCTCCTCCAGCTGTTATAGCAAGTCCAGTCGCAATAGCAGCCGCTCCAGCAATCATTTTAAGACTTTTAATATAATCAGAATATCTCATACTAACTTTTTTTCCTTTTCTATTAGAACTAGTACGACCAGAAGTAGATTTCTTTTTCATTCTCTCATAATCATCATATCTGCCACCTTCATAATTATCATTACTCATATTTTCACCTCTATATTATAAATATATCTTTATTTTTCTTTAAAGTCAAAATAATTCCAAAAAGTTCACTTAAAAA
Organism: uncultured bacterium; assembly: GCA_946560065.1. Lineage (GTDB taxonomy): Bacteria > Bacillota_I > Bacilli_A > RF39 > UBA660 > UBA3789. Next base: position 68,367 of record CAMNUE010000012.1, read on the forward strand.
AATGTATATTTTGTACAATTATGTCGAAAATATATATGAGGTGTTAATATGAAAAGACAAACAGTAATAATTCTATTACTTATAATGCTCTTACCACTTAATATTTATGCTTATTCCAATAAAATAATAGTAAGTGGAGAAACAATAGGTATAGAAGTACATTCTAATGGTGTTTATGTAGTTGGTTATTATGAAGTAAATAATAAATTAATCGCAAAAGACGCAGGCTTTAAAATAGGAGATATTATAAAAGAAGTTAATAATGAAAAAGTAAATAATATAAATTCCTTAAATCAATTAATCACTGCTGAAAAAGAATATAAATTTACTATTGAAAGAGATAGTAAATTTAAAGAAATAAATCTAAAATTAGAAAAAGAAGATGACCTAATAAAAACAGGTCTTTATGTAAAAGATCAAATAAATGGTATAGGTACATTATCCTATATTGATCCAGAAACTAGGATATTTGGTTCACTAGGACATGAGATATTAGAAAGCACTTCACTTTCAAAATTTAATATAAAGGATGGCTCAATCTATAAAGCTGAAGTTAAATCTATCAAAAAAAGTATCAACGGTACTGCAGGAGAAAAACAAGCAGAATATAATAAAAATGATGAAACAGGAAGCATTAGTAAAAACGAGCAAAATGGTATTTTTGGAAAATATTTAGATGAACTTCCAACAGATAAGACCTATGAAGTAGGTACAAAAGATGAGATAAAAAAAGGTCCAGCTGAAATAAAAACCGTTATTAATTCTAATAATATTGAAACATTCAAAATAGATATAATTTCAATTGATGAAAGCAATACTGTAAAAAATATTTTATTTGAGATTACTGATGAAAAGCTTTTAAAAAGTACTGGAGGAGTTATTCAAGGAATGAGCGGTTCTCCAATAATTCAAAATAACAAAATAATTGGTGTAGTAAATTATGTAATAGTAAATGAAACTAATAAAGGATATGGAGTATTTATAACAAATATGTTAGAAGAAGGTGACAAATTATTAAATTAAGACTATATTATTTTTGAAAAAGATGATACAATTATAAAGAATAGGAGTAGTACTATGAAAGAATTCTTTGTAGAATTAATAGCAACCATAAAAGATAATAAAGAAAATAAAAAAAAAGCAGAGTTCGATGAAAATGGCACTGAAGAAAATCCTTATAACAATGAAACTAATATATTAACAGAAAAATTAGAAAAAGAAATGCAATCAGAAAATAAAGAAGAATTTAGAATAATTGGAATAATTGTTTTAATAGTAGCAGTAATCGTTATCATACTAATCGCTGTCTTCTTTATTTTTAAAAAAAGCATTGCTAATGGTATGGACAGCTTTATTAATGATATGACCATAAAAATGGAAAAGATTCTTGATGAAAATGATTTTTTTAAAGAAGACAAAGTAATTAATTGTCAAAACTTCTATACTGGTATTTATAATGGAGAATATACAATAAATAATCAAGTATTCAAAGAAAAACTATCACTTTCTGACAACGGAACATATTCCTTAACAAATGATACCGCATCTGCAAATGGTGATTATCTTCTAGGTAATAAAATAATAGCTTTAAACGATAATACAGCAGGTGTTCCAGTAAACGTTAGCTTTAGCTACCAAATATCTGATGATTGTAAAACCCTAACAAGAACTCTAAATGATGGTACTACTATTGTTCTAAATATAGAATAGAAGAGGTAAAAGTATGTATATAGATTTAATTGTATTAATTATTTTAATCGTAGTTGTTATAATGTTCTTTAAGAGATTCTCATCATTCGTCTTCTTTATGGCAATTATTGATATCTTCTTAAGAATTTTAACATTTATAAAAAATAATATAGGTCTACCAGATGTCGCAGCACTAATAGGAAAATATTTACCAGAAAACATTTTTGATATTATAAATAAATATACAGGAACAATCCCACTATTAAATATGATATTAAAATGGGCATTCGTCTTTATCATGGCGGTTTTCTTATCATACATAATTAAAATATTTATAAATAAAAAGAAAATCTAACTATAAAACGACAGATAAGTCGTTTTTTTCTTTATATAATGTTATCGGTGATTAAATGAAAGTCTATTTTGAATTTATCTTTATAATAAATTTCTTACTTGATTTTATGCTCCTCTACGGTACTAAAAAAGTCTTAAAATTAAATAAAAAAATCTATCGTCTGCTCTTTGGAAGTACTATAGGTTCTCTTACCACTTTCCTTTTATTTATCGAATTATCAAATATAGAATTATTAATATTAAAAACAATTATCAGTAGTGCAATAATTCTAGTTTCATTCGGTAAAAATAATTATTTAAAAAATCTCTTTTACTTCTACCTAATTAGTATCATACTAGGAGGGACAATTTACTTATTCGATTTAAATTCCAATTACTATTTTAACTTTTTAATACTTTTAACAGTATCCCCAATCATAATTTATTTAATTGTAAAAGAATTAATTGCTTATAAAAATACTTATAGCAATAAATATGAAGTGCTAATCTATATAAAAAATAAAAAATACTCTCTAGAAGGCTTTATCGATACAGGAAATAGAGTAGAATCCCTAATAAAAAAAGAACCAGTCATTCTTGTTAATTTAAAAATACCAGCTAAGAATGTAATCTATGTTCCTTTTAAAACACTTGATAATGAAGGAGTAATTTCCTGTATTAGGCCAGACAAAGTCCTTGTAGGAAATAAAGAATTTAATCACTGCCTAATAGGGTTAGCCAAAGATAAATTTCAAATAGACGGAGTAAATTGTATATTGCCAAATAAATTTAAGGAGGAATTATGAAAAGAATAATAAAATTTTTAAAGAAATTATTTTTTAAAGTAGGGAGTTGTTTCTATGTTGGAGCAACAGATGTTCTCCCAGAACCTTTAACCAGAGAACAAGAAGAATATTACGTTAAATTAAAAGAAGAGGGAAATGTCGAAGCAAAAGAAAAACTTATTGAACATAATCTTCGTTTGGTAGTATTTCTTGCTAAGAAATATGAAAATACTGGAGTAGATTTAGAAGATTTAGTAAGTATTGGTAGTATTGGTTTAATTAAAGGAATAAATACATTCAGTAGTACTAAAAATATTAAACTTGCAACTTATGCCTCACGTTGTATTGATAATGAAATACTTATGTATTTAAGAAAAAATAAAAAAATAAAATGCGAAGTAAGTATCGATCAAGCCTTATCTTTAGATAGCGATGGAAATGAATTACATCTAGAAGATGTCATCGGAACAGATAAAGATATAGTCACCAGGGATATCGAAGAAAAGAGTGATAAAGAAATCATGATTAATGAAGTTTTAAGTTTAAAACCCCGTGATCGAGATATTATGATTTTACGATATGGTCTACTGGGACATGATGAATATACTCAAAAGGAAGTAGCTGAAAAATTAGGAATTTCTCAATCATATATATCACGTATAGAAAAGAAAGTTATTAAAAGATTAAAAGCAATCATAAATGTATGCTAATTACTAAAAGACATTGATATATGTCTTTTTTCATTCTAAACAAAAAATAGTAAGTTTATAAAAGTTAATAAAAATAAAAAAGAACTATGACAATAACCAAGTTCAGTTTAATTTAATATTAATTTCTTTTCAATATATACGTTTTCTAAGATTTCATAATTAAAACTACTAAGTTTTTTGATAGTATCCTCATCTACAAGTGCTGTATAAGTAATTATTTGATTAAAACTCTTTTCTAAAATATTGTCATTCTTAAGTAAATAATTAATCTGTTTTTCTTCATTATATTTAAAACTGATTCTAACTTTATAACCTTTTTCTAAATAAAGAAAATCAGCTATTTTTAATGTTTCAGTAACTGCCTTAGTATAAGCCCTAACTAAACCTCCTGCCCCTAATTTAATACCTCCAAAATATCTTACTACAACACACAAAGTATTATTTAATTCTTCTTTTTCAAGTACATTAAGAATCGGCATACCAGCGGTTCCACCTGGCTCTCCATCATCGGAGAAACGCTTAATATCATTATAAATATAAGCATAACAATAATGTGTAGCTTTAGGATACAATTCTTTTACTTCATCAAGGAACTTTTCTATATCAACACTAGAAATTTTATAAAATAAAGCAATAAATCTAGAGTTCTTAATAACTATTTCATTACTAACATTTTCTCCAATTGTCTTCATTTAATCACCATCACTATTATAACCTATATTTTATTTAAAGAAAATGATTAATAAGCATTTCAACATTTCATCTTTGATGATATAATATACTCAAGGAGGCAAAAAGATGTTTAAAAAAGGGAAAGACAAAGAAATAGATTTTACAAGTCTAAATAGTATTTTAAAAACAGGAAAGCGACTTATAAATATTGGTTATTTCATGGCAATAATTGCTCTAATCTTACTTGGAACTTATCTTATAAAAGAATGGGGACTACTACATTTTATCGGTGACATATTAGTAGTAATATCTCCAATATTTATTGGATTTCTTATAGCTTGGTTATTTGAACCACTAGTAAGTTGGTTAGAAGACAAAAAAATACCTCGAGTATTAGGATGTATCCTCGTATATATTGTAATAATTGGAGGGTTACTATTAGCATTCTGTTCAGTTGTTCCATCTTTAATAAGCCAGTTAAAAGACTTTGTTGGAGCTGTACCAAGTATATTTGATGATTTAACAAGATTTATAACTCATTTAATTCAAAAAATCGATACAGGTAACCTAATTGATATAAAGGCATTAAAACATGAAGTTATGAGTAGCGTAACAGACTTTGGCTTAAAATTTGGTTCTGACTTACCAAAACATATATTTTCTGTTGGTAAATCAGTTATAAGCGGTGGACTAAATTTAGTCCTTGGTTTAATGATAGGTTTCTATTTGCTATATGATTTAAATAAAGTAAATGACAATATAAAATCAATAATTCCAACATCTTGGCGTGAAAACTATGAAGAATTGATAAAAAGAATTAACACTTCCTTAAGAAGTTATGTTCAAGGAGTATTGCTAGTCATGTTATTAGTATTTATTACCCAAAGTGTCGGCCTAACATTAGCAGGCCTAGAAGCACCAATCCTTTTCGCATTATTCTGTGCAGTAACTGATATTATTCCATATTTTGGACCATATATTGGAGGAATCCCAGCTGTAATAGTAGGATTTACAATTTCACCAATCACAGGAATTTGCGTTACAATTTCAATTTTAGTTGTTCAATTACTTGAAAATAACTTCTATCAACCATTAATAATGGGACACACAATGAAACTACATCCTGTAACAATTATGATTGGACTATTGCTTTTCCAACATTTCTTTGGTATTATAGGTATGGTTGTAGCAACACCAGTTATTGCTTGTTTAAAAGTACTTCTAACATTCATCAATGAAAAGTTAGATATTACAGGTAAAATAATAAAAGAAGAAACAACAGAAAAAGATGAGTTAAAATCATCTGCAGCATAAATATAAAACGCAGATTAAAGATGAGTATACTAAGTAATTATTTAAAGAGAGTTAACGTTAGGTGCAAGTTAATAATAATCTTAGTAGAAGCTACTTTATGAGTTTTATCGGTAAAAGCCGTTATTGTTAATTAAGACCAAGATAGGATGGTACCGGGCGAATGTCCTCCTAACTAGGTCTTTTATTTGTTTAAGAAGGAGAATAAAATGAAAATATATATAATAGGTGGTAAAGCTAAGAGTGGTAAAAACACATTAGGAGAGTTTCTAAGAGAAGAATTAAAAGACTATGGTTATAAACCATGCGTTATGCATATAACAAGTCCTCTATATTCTTATGCAAGAAACTATTTTGATTGGAACGGTAACGAAGATGATAAACCAAGAGAGTTCCTTCAAAAGATGGGAATCGAAATAATTACAGATAAAATGGGAAAAAAAGAATTTTTACTAAACAGATTATATGAAGATATTGAAATACTAAGTAATTTTTTCGATACATTTATAATAGTTGATGCGAGATTAAAAAATGAATTTGAGAGTATCAAAAATAAGTACGAAGATGTCATTTCAATAAAACTTGAAAGAAAAAATTATGATGACATGTTAACAGTAAGTGAAGCACAACATATTACAGAAAATGAAATAGATGCCTATAATGGTTTTGACTATTTAATTGAAAATAACAATTTAAATGACTTAAAAACAAAAGCTCTAGAAATAGTCAGAAAAGAAGAAAGTGACCGAGGTGAATAAAATGAATAAACTAATTGCCATCGTAGGAATGTCTGGAAGTGGTAAAAGTATCGCTACTGACTATCTTGAAAAAAATAATTGGAAAAAAATATATTTTGGTGGAATTACGTACAAATTAATGGCTGAAGCCGGTATTGAAAGAACTCCAGACGGACACAGTGAAAAAGAATTTCGTGAAAATTTAAGAAAAGAACATGGTCCGGAATGCTATGCCAAATTCTTAGAACCAGAAATAAGAGAAGCATTAAAAACACAAAATGTCGTTTTAGATGGCCTATACTCTTGGTATGAATATAAGTATTTAATTGAGAAATTTAGTAATCTTCAATTAGTTTGCATTGTAATTGATAAAAACATCAGATATGAGAGAATAGCCTCAAGAAAAGATCGAGCCTTTGACAAAGAAGCCGTAATCTATAGAGATAATTCTGAAATTGAAAATCTAGCCAAAGGAGGTCCAATTGCCTACGCAGATTACTACCTATTAAATAATGGTAACTTAGACAAATATATAGAAAGATTAACAGAAATTATAGAACAAATTAACATAAAAGAAGGAGAAAGTTAAAATGAAATATATGACACACGATGAAATTAGAAATACATGGTTTAATTTCTTTGAAAATAAAAAACATCAAATCTACGAAAGTGCCCCGTTAATTCCTATTAATGATAACAGTCTATTATGGATTAACGCTGGTGTAGCACCACTAAAAAAATACTTTGATGGTTCTGAAGTACCAAATAGTAGAAGAATCGTAAACATTCAAAAATGTATCAGAACTAATGATATTGAAAATGTTGGAATTACTAAAAGACATCAAACATTCTTCGAAATGATGGGCAACTTTTCAATTGGAGATTACTTCAAAAATGAAGCTATTGCTTATGCTTTCGAACTGCTTACTAGCAAAGAATACTTTAATATTGATAAGGATTTATTGTATGTGACAGTTTATATAGATGATGATAATGCTAAACAAAAATGGATAGAAGTAGGTCTTGATGAAACACATATAATTCCATTAGAAGGAAACTTCTGGGAAATAGGAGAAGGACCATGTGGTCCAGACTCAGAAATTTTCTTTGATCGAGGAGAAAAATACGATAAAGATGGAAATGCC
>CAMNUE010000013.1 GCA_946560065.1 uncultured bacterium
ATGTATGTATGTATGTATGTATGTATGTATGTATGTATGTATGTATGTATGTATGGGACGCTTACGCGTCTTTTGGGGCAATCAAAAAAGAAATCAGAGAGGAGGTGTGCTTATTATTTAAGCATATCTTCTTTTTATATACCTCTTGCAAAGGAGGTAATAAGTTAGTAGGTGGTTTAATTGAATAAATCAATTAAATTACAAAATAATATTTACTTAGATAGCACAAGTGTTGTTCACAAAAAGGAAAGTTTAAATAATTTGTTAGAAAATCTAAAGCCAGTATTATTATTCGATAATTCTGCTGGTGCAGTGAATGGTGAAATAAAAGAAAATGGAACTACTGCAAATTTCTCTAGCTATAAGTTTGTAGAAATATATACTTCACTAAATACTATTATTAAAATGTATAATCCAAATGGAAAAACTGGTGTCACAACTGCATGGGGCTGGGGAGATACAATATACATTTATAGAATGGCAGTATCATGTAATAACTCTACATTTACAACAAAAAATGAAGATGTATATATCTATAATGGCGGAGCAGTAGGACATAGAACAGCAACCTATAAAGTGTTTCAAATAATTGGATATAAGTAAATACGAAAACTTAGTATAAAATGAGTAAAAGTATTAAATTTAAAAATGCTACTTATTTAGATAGTTCGAGTATCACACACAAAAAAAGAACGCTAAAAGCAATTCTTGATTGGAGATACAATACATTTACAAATAGTAAAGGAACAATAATAAAAATTGGAAATGGTTATACTATATTACCTTTCGATACAAGTGACAATCCAAACAGTAAACTAATAATTCAATCAAACGGTACCATTAAAATAGGAAGTGGAATAAGTCGAATAAGAATTAGTGGATCATGCTCATTGTCAGTTGTAAATGATTATGATTTAAGAAGATTATCAGTTTTCAAAAATGACACAATAGTGAATAGAACACAAATGTATTACAATCATTATCATTCTTTTACTTTAAATCCTAAATGCATAAGTGTTAAAGAAAATGATATTATTTCTCTTAAATTTACTGGAGAAAAAGTAAATAGTGCTGAAATACCAATGACAACAGAAATTACGCATTTAACTATCGAAATAATTGCTTAAATATTGAGCCTAAAAATATATGGCTAAATCTATTAAATTAGAAGATAATATATATTTAGATACAATCTCTATTCATAGAGATATTATAAGCGTTGGACTTAGCAGTACTAAAACGAATATAAATGCAGAAAAGTTCACAATTAATTTTGATACTTGTGTACAAGTAGGGAAAAAACTTAGCTTGGAAAATGGCAAAGTGAAGATTGGAAAAAATGTAAAAAAAGTTTTAGTAAGTGGTAACGCATTTATTGATACACCTAAAGCTGAAAATTATTTGTGGCTTTTTATCATGAAAAATAGTTCATATGTTGCAAGCAATTTGACAGCTGGAGGTATGATATATAAATCTTCATCAATAGCTCCTAGGTTAATAGAGGTAAAGGAGGGAGATTTAATAAGTATGTTAATAGATACTACAGCAGGTCTACCGTACAGCATAAGAGGTGGATATCCAATCAACATGACTGTACAGGTAGTAGAATAATAAGGAGGAAGAATGGAAAAATTTAATATTAATCTAATTATAGGTACACTAACAACAAGTATAGTGTATTTTTTAGGTGGTTGGGATATTGCTTTGCAAACACTTTTAATAGTGATTGTATTAGATTACCTTACTGGTATATGTAAGTCTATTTATAATAAAAAAATAAATAGTACAGTAGGTCTTAAAGGAATAATGAAAAAGGTGGGGTACTTAATAGTAGTTACACTTGCTGTTCTTTTAGACAAAATAACTGGCAATACTGGAGCAATACGAACTATAGTTATATATTTTTTCGTAGCAAACGAAGGAATATCAATACTAGAAAATTGGGGTGGAATGAATTTGCCATTGCCAAAAAAGATATTTGAAATATTAGAACAATTAAGAAATGAAAACGATCCTAAGTAAATAGGATTGTTTTTATTTTTAAAAAAAGGAGAGAGAAAAATGGAACAAGAAATTAATCAAGAAGAAATTTATTTAGAGGAAGAGAAAGAATTACAAGAGGCTACAAAACAAGAAGGAATAGATGAAGAAGAAGAGAAAAGATTGTATGAAGAATATTTAGCAAAGGCTGGTGAAACTAATGATTAGTTTAGAAAAGTTTATTTCAAAGTACACGGGTTCTAGAGCAGGAGTACCTTGGGGTTATACAGGACAATGTGTTTCATTAGTACAAAGATACTTAAATGAATGTTTAGGGTTTGATATGCATCCAAGAGGAAATGCCAAAGATTGGGTTAATACTTTAATAAATGAGGGGATTGCTCAAAAAGTTAATGGTACTCCTCAAAGAGGAGATATTATTGTTTATGGTTCTTCTTATGGTGGTGGTTATGGACACGTTGGGATTGCTGTAGGTAATGGAAATATATTCGACCAAAATAATTCTTCACATAATAGTGGAGCAGCAGGGCAAATGAGATTATTCGGTATTTACACAATTATGAGACCATACAAGAAACCTATTTACGATCAACCAGTATACAATAAAGCAGACCAAATATTATATCCAGGAAGTAAAGTTAGATTTAATGGTATATTCAGAGTTGATGCAATAGATGTTAAAAATAATTTATTTGGCAGTAATGCCTTGACTGGAGCACGAACAAAATCATACCACTGGATTCCAAGTGGTCCATTTACAGAAGTTAATTCGCAAGGTGATTCAAGTAGTCAGGATCAAATTTTATATGTTGGAGATTTAGTAAAAAATGATACTATATATAATGTTGAGGCAATTTCAATTAGAACTAATTCTGCTAAACTAAATATAAATGGTAGAATGGTATGGATATTCTCTAAATATTTATATGAAGTATCAAATAATTAAAATTGTAGCAATCTTTTAATTTAACTCTAATAAATAGAAGAAAATTGTAATTTTCTGTAATATAAATTTAAAAATTCAAATGAAAAAGGCTCTCAATTCACTAAATTGGTGATTTGCAGAGCTTCTTTTTTTGTGCAATAATGTGTCGTGAAAGGGGGAATAATCATGTATAGAACTAGAATCTTAAATGAAAAAGAAATTGAAGAATTTAATAATAGATATAATACTAATTATACATCTATACTAATAAAACAAGAAAATAGAAAATATTATGCTATAGTTGAATGCGATGTCAAAATTAAGATGTACGAAAAAGAAGTACTAAACTATTTTAAATAGCTAGTACTTCTTATATTTTTGATTGTTTATGTTCCAATCTTCTCCATAGATGGATTTCATGTATTTTGTAATAACACTTAATATATATTCTTTTTCTTTTTTAGTTCCATTATCAAATTTGTAATGACAATCATTTTGTGTTAATCTAGTACATAGAGTAACTACATTAGTTTCTATACCTAATCCACCTTTACTACGAGATAAGATGTGAGCATTAGGCATAACATTATAATTATTGCCACAGACTACACAACAGCCATTGTCTCTTTCAAATACTTTCTTTTTTACTGACATTGGAATATCAGTTGCTTTACTTCTTTTCGATTTCATTTTAATACCTCAATTTAGGTATTAATAGATAAAAAATTACCTAATAATTACATAATACTTTTTTCAAAATGAACAAAAATCATTTTGAATAATATGAAATAGAATGTTATAATATATTTGTAAATCAAAGGTTATAAAACTAATGTAGGTAGACAAAATTTTCCTGTCTTCCCGACCATTTGGAAAGTACTTCTTTTGAAGTTAAATGCTATATACTAGAAAGTTCTAGTATTTTTTTTGTTTTTGATTGCTTTCTTCTTTTTTAATATGTTATCATGTTGTTATAGTAGTAGAGATTGTAGGATAATTTATCTCTAAGAAAGATAAGGAATAGTTTTATGATTGAGAAAATTAAAGGTAGAAGAGTTTTTAGTAGGTATAGACGTTTTAGAAAAAAACATACGACTTTTTGTACATTTTTGTTATGTTGTATGCTTGTTTTTTTGATTAATTTTGGAGTTTCTAGTATATTTGGTGTAAATATAATGAAAACTGGTGCAACTAAGTTTTTGACTTCAATAGGTATTTATACGGAAGAAATTCCTAGTGTTACACTTAATTCTGATAATTTTAGTGATCCTGGTTCATGGCAAATTGGTAAGTCTGCAGAATGGACAGGAGTTGGAAAGGCTCAGGTTAAGTTTGATGTTAAGACTGTTGTTGATACTGCTGAAGTTAAAAGAGATGTTATTTTGGTTCTTGACATTTCGGGTAGTATGACAGGTTCTAGACTTTCCATGATGAAGCAAGATACCAAAGAGTTAATTAGTTATATCTTGGGTACTGAGGGAAGCAGAGTAGCCTTAATTACTTTTGATACTACTTCAACTATTATGTCGAATTTTACTGATAATGCTAGTGATTTGTTAGGTTTTGTAGATGGACTTGAAGAGAGAAACTGTACTAATTATTATGCAGGATTGGCGAACGTTAGTAAGGTTTTAGAAGGTTATGAAAGAAGAGAAGACTGTGAACTTGTCACTTTGTTTTTAACTGATGGTTATCCAAATATTGATACACCAAATCAAGTTGGCCAATACCATATTTTAAAAGATAAGTATCCATATATGGTAATTAATGGTATTCAGTATGAAATGGGTAAAGAAATGGTTAAGGAATTAGCTGAGATTACAGATAATCAATTTGCTGCTGATATGGAAAATTTGGGTAATGTTTTATATGCGGCTAGTGTTGATCCTAAGTATTTTGAAAAGTTTGTAATAACTGACTATGTTGAAGATGAACTTTGGACAGTTAAAGATATTAATTCAATAAAAGTAGATAAGGGTAGTGTTAGATTAGAAGAGGAAGATGGAGGTCAAAAAATTGTTTGGAATCTTTTAAATATTCCATTTATGACTGGAGAAGCAGCTACCATGACTATTGATATAGAGCTTAAAGAAGAATACCTTGGTGGTGAAGGTTTTTATCCAACAAATAAGGGAGAAGATGTTACTTCAAAAGTTAATGATAAGTCTGAAGATAAATTTACGTCTACAAAGACTCCTGTTTTGAAAGCCAATTATCTTGTTACCTATAATTCTAATTTACCTGCTAAATGTGGTAATTCAACTGAAGAGTCTGAAAAACATTATGCATTTGAGAATGTTACTAAACGTAGTGAAGGTCCGGAATGTAGTGGTTATCAGTTTAAAGGTTGGGAAATTGTTGATGACGGTGTTAAGAAAGTTAATAGTGATGTATTTGTAATGCCAACTAAGGATATTATGCTTAGAGGCGTTTGGTCTAAGGTAGCGGTTGATAAGTCTATGATTGGCACTGTAAAAGAAAAAGCAAATTTATATGATATTGTAATGAATGATTCTGATTCAGGAAATTATGCTCGTAAATATTCTGGTGGTACAAGTTCCATTAATGGAAATCAAAATGTTTATTATTACTATGATGCAGCAGCTTCTAATAATGTAATATTTGGAAATTATTGTTGGAAGATTGTTAGAACTACTGATACAGGCGGAGTAAAAATGATTTATAATGGTGTTCCAAGTGAAGACGGTAAATGTAATAATACTGGAGCAGCTGCTCAATTAACTGGAGAGCAGATGGGGACTTCATCTGATACAAGTGGTTTTGCAAGTGATAATTATTTTTCTAATACGTCACCCGCTAATGTTGGGTATATGTTTGATTCATCATATAATGTTTCAACTAAGGATATGTCTAGTAGTGTTTTAGAAATTCCTACTGAAGATGTTGACTATTCAGTTTATACAAATATTGTAAATTCTTCTGTGGATTCTAGTGGCAATAGTACTGAGTTTGTTTATGATGATTCTACTAAGAAATGGACAAGTTCTAATCATAGTGATGGTTCAACAAGTGAAATTACTTTCTCAGTAAATGCTGATGGTTTATACTTCATTAATTATCAAATGTCTAGTGAATCTGGATACGATAAGGCAACATTCTATGTAGATGGTGTCCAAAAAGGAACATTTAGTGGTAGCGAAAAAGGTACTTTGAGATTAGAAAATATTACGACTAGTAATGTGATAAAAGTTGTATATTCTAAGGATTCTTCGGGTTCCACTGGTAGTGATACAGTTACTTTTGGACTTTCACAACAGGTAGAGGGAGAAGTGATTGATAATAGATGGAGTTATGGTAATTCTTTCAAATATGAAGATGGAGTTTATACTTTAGTTGATTCTAAAAAAGTTGACTTTGTCAATGAGTCCGGAGAGTTGGCTAATCATCATTATACATGTTTTAATACTGAAGGTACTTGTAGTAGTCTTGCTTATATATATCGTGCAGATGAAAAAAGAGCATTTATTATCTATGTAAAAGGTGACGAAGATATTGAGAATGCTTTAGATAATATGATTTATACTAAGGCTAATAAAGAAAATTCTGCTATTAAAACTGCTATTGATACTTGGTATCTTAATAATATGGTTCCTTACACGGATTATTTAGAGGATGCAGTATGGTGTAATAATCGTAAAGTTAATAGACCTGGTGGATGGAATCCAAATGGTGGAAATATTACAACTACTAGTGGGGATATGTATTTTATTTCTCAATCTACTTCTAATGATTTGAGTTGCCCTAATATGACTGATAAATTTACAACAAAAACTGAAAATGGAAATGGAGCTTTGACTTATCCTGTTGGTTTAATAACTAAGCAAGAGGTTGGTTTAGCAGGACCTGCAATTTGGTCGGGTAGTACATATTGGACGATGACACCTTTCTATTTCGTACAACAAAATGCATGTGATTTCATTGCGGATAGTTCACAAAGTTATGGTGTTCGTTATTGGTGCTCTGTTATGGGGGCTCAAGGAGTACGTCCTACTATTTCTATTCGTTCTGGTATTAAGACTGGTGAAGGTGATGGTAGTGCAGATTATCCTTATAAAATAAGCATGGATAATTAATATTCTAGGGGGTTTTGGTATGACTTATATTTTTGGTGGTGAAGAAAATGAATAAATATTTTTCTTTTTCGAAATTAAAGAAGTATCCTAAATTATGTTTATGTGGTGTAATTGCGTTACTTTTGCTTGTTGTAATAGGATTTTCAATTGGAACTATTTTGGAAAATGATGTTGAGGTTAGTCCTAATTCGGATTTAACTTATTATTTAAATGTTAGTTATGATGGTGTTGATAGGTTAGGTGTTGAATCTAGTGATAAAGTTGTTGCGGATGTTAAGAGCGGTTATATTCATGTAGAGGATAAGATTCCTAATGGATTGAAATTTAATGGCTTTGTGACTACTGGTGATGGTTCTATTGGTGCTGTAAATAGAGATGATGGAAGAGTTTGTGTCGGGTATGTAGTGGATAATTCTAATGGTAAGGAAACATTGAATGATTATCATGGTCTACATTATGATGAAGCTACTAGGACAGTATCTTTTGATGTTAAAAATCTTATGGCTGGTTGTATTTTGACTGTTGGTATTAAGACGATTACTCCTAAGACAGTTGATGATCCTGATACTCCTGAAAAAGAAACTAGAAGAGATTTTTATAATTTTGCAACTTTCAAAGAAGATATGCAAAGTGGAAAAACAAATACAGTACATGTTTGGATGGGAGATAATAGTATTGATACATATAAAGTTTCTTATGAGTATACAGGTACTGTTCCAAAGAATGCACCTGAAGTTCCTGAAACTATGGAATTTGTTGAAAATACAAAGGTTGGTGTAGCAAATAATGTTAATGTTGGTGGATATGAATTTAGTGGATGGTCCTCTGATGATGTAGAGATTATTGATGGTAACTTTACTATGCCAGCAAAAAATGTTGTTTTAAAAGGAAGCTTCACGGAAGCATCTAAATATACAGTTACTTATGAAATAGCTGATTTTTCTCCAGATGGTTATATAGTACCAAATACAAGAGAACATTATCCTGATTCTACAGTTTTAGTTGATTCATTGAAGGTTGGGGATATTTTTAATGGTTATCGTTTCTTAGGATGGGAAACTGAAGATGTTAGTATTGATGAGGATACTTTTATAATGCCTTCAAAAGATGTTGTTTTAGTTGGTAGATTTGAGGAAGTAAAATATACAGTTACTTATGAATTTTATGATACAGTTATTCCTCGTGATGAGGATGGTAATCCTATACTTCCTCCAGCCGCAGAAACTTATAAGCCTTCAGAAGAGGTTAAATTACCTGTGGTTTTAGATGTTCCTGGATATCGTTTCTTAGGTTGGTATAAGGAAGATAATTTTGTAATGCCAGAAGAAGACGTTATTGTATATGGTGAATGGGAGGAAAATGTTGGTACTTTTGAACCAATAATAACAAAAGAAATTGTTGATCCAAAACCTTATTATAAAACAGATGATGTTGTTAAATATAAAATAATTATTAGTAATACTGCTAATTTCCAAATAAATGATGTAACTATTAAAGAAAATAATGATAATGCTTATTTTATTGAAGGTGTTGATTATGAAGTAGTTACTAATCATAATGTTAGAATTCCTAGGATATTTGCGAATTCTCAAGTAGTTATTAATGCGGAATATAGAGTTACAAATAAAGATAAAGGAACGATTAAAAATGAAGTGCTTATTACAGGTGCTTTAGCAGATAATAATTATCAATTAGATACATCAAAAGAATATAAAGCAACAGCAGAGTTTAAGATAATACCTAAAGTTACTGTTTGTAAGAGTGCTAATAAATTGAAGAGTTTAGATGATAAATTTCAAATAAACATTCATAATGATAGTTATGATGCGTGGTTGGTATTAAAAAATGAAGAATGCAAGAGTGTTTACTTAGAACCAGGAAAATATAAAATTGGAGAAGTTGTTTCTCAAGACTATGTTTTAGATAGTGTAGTAGGGGCAATTACAAGCAATAATGCTACTCTTAATGTTGAGCTTGGAAAAGACTATGAAATTACATTTATTAATGAATATAAGAACCATTTTTTCTTCCACTCAGTAGGTAGAGCAGAAAATAAAGTTAGAAAAGCTTATAGCTTTAATTAGAGGAGGGCAATGATGATAGAAAAACTAAAAAAGATGAAAAAGAAACCATTGTTCTTCTTACTTACTTTACTCATAGTTGGTGGAATAGGTGGAACAATAGCTTTATTTACAACTACAGTTGATTATTCAAATGTATTTTCAACTTCAAAATATGATGTTGTAATTAAAGAAAAGTTTAATGATGAGTTTGGAACTAAAGAAGTTAATCTTACAAATGATAGTAGTGCTGATGTTATTATTAGAGTTAATTATAATGAATCTTTTGTAAAAAAAGCTGGAGATGAAAATTTAATTCTTAATAATTTAGTTTCTGGTAGTAGTTTAGTTACTAAGGCATGGACAGAGGCTTTCTTAAATGATTTTACTTATCATGATGGTTGGTATTACTATAATAAAAAATTAAAGGGAAATTCTGCTGTTCAAATATTAACTGCTATCAGTTTAAATGAGGAACTTTTAAGTAATGATGAATTAAAGAAAGAATATAGTGATGCAGATTATGAACTTGATTTCAACTTAGAATCTGTTCAAGCAAGTGAAGCAGCAATTAAAAAGATTTGGGGTTATGATATTTCTATAACTGGAGATGAAATAGCATGGAATTTCTAAAGAAAATAATTCATGTTTTGTCTAATATCTGTTATTTATTAATTGCTATATATATATTAATTATAGCTCCAAAATTATTTGGATATAATCCAATTGTTGTTTTATCCGGTAGTATGAGGCCAAAGTATGATGTAGGAACTATCATTTATTATAAGCAAGCTTCAAAAGAGGAAATTAAAGTTGGAGATGTTGTTACTTTTATGCTTAATGAAAAACAGGTGGTAACACATCGAATAAATAGAATTATTGATACTAAGTATGAAACTAAGGGAGATGCTAATAAAACGGCTGATGTTAATCTTATAGAGTTTAAAAACATACTTGGTAAGGTTGCGACAGTTACTATTCCTTATCTTGGTTATTTAATTACAATAATCGAGAGAAATATGTATTTAGTACTTGTTGTAATATTAGTTTTGGTATTAGAGTTTGTTATAACAAATTTTAGTATAGAAAAAAAGAAAGGAGTAAATTATGAAAAAGAAAAATAACAAATCAATAGTAGCTATTATTGCAGTACTTGCAATATTAGCAGTAGTAGGAGGTACATTAGCTTATTATACTAGTAGTCAAAGCTTTGATAATATTTTTAGAACTAAACCTTATAGTACAAAGTTTGAAGAAGTGTTTGAAAGTCCTAATGACTGGACTCCTGGTACAACTACTTCAAAGGAAGTATTTGCTACTAACACTGGAGAAGTAGATGTTGCTGTTAGAGTTTCATTTACAGAAGAATGGGTATCAGCTAATGGTACAACTTTATCTGGTACACAAGGAGCAAATAAAGCAGCTATCATTAATTTAGCTAATACTAGTGATTGGACTAAAGTAGGTGACTATTATGTTTATAACAGAAAATTAACTAATGGACAACGTACAAGCTCATTCTTAGAATCAGTTACATTCAATGAAAATATTACAGCAGATGTTACATGTACTGAGGTTGGAACAACAAAGAATTGTGTATCTAGTGGAAATGGTTATGATGGAGCAACTTATACTTTAAGAGTAACTATTGAAACTATTCAATATGATGCAGCCGCTGATACTTGGGGTTTAAATAGCTTTACTTGGAAAAATTAATAATATAAATCAAAAGGAGGTATACTATGAAAAAACATATTAAAATAATGTGTTTTGTCCTATTAGCACTAATGATACTATCTGTATCTGCAAAGGAATCAGACAACAAACTGTATTTTACGGGTAGTGGAGATAGATTATATTATGACACTAAATTGTTTGACTCTGATGTTTTTATGCACCATACTGATATGGTTCCAGGTAGTGAATATACAGATAAACTATTAGTAGAAAATGGAAGTAGTGTAGACTATGATTTATACTTAAAAATAAAAGAAGTAGAGCAAGATAGTGAATTAGATGAATTACTAGATAATATTTTAATGGAAATCTATTTAGATGATGAATTATTATATGAAGGAAAAGTAAAAGGATTAGATTATAATAATAGTGGAGTTAATTTAAAAGATGCCATTCATATTGGAAAGTATTTGAAGAATACAGAACAAGAGTTAATTGTAAAAACGAAATTAGATGAAGATTATAATAATCCAAATATTGATGATGAAGCTCATATAGAATGGGAATTTTATGCGACTTACGTTGATGAAGATAAAGATGTACCCGTAATTGATGAGGGTAACAAATATGAGCCTATACCATTATTACCAAATACAGGTGATAAGATAATAATGTATGTTGTAATGGCTATTGTATCAGGTGGATTATTAATATTACTACTAGTTGGTTTACTAAAAAGTAAAAGTAATAAAAAAGTGAAAAAACATTAATAAAATAAATGTTTATTGGGAGATGGTTGGTATTTTTATTAACCATTTTTCATATTTTGAGGTGATAAAATGAAAATAAACAAAAAAGGTATAAAAAAAGATTGTTGCTTATTAGGAATACTTATTCTTTATTTACTATGGTGTTTATTAAGTATTGATAACATTACTAAATATGGAATTTTGATAAATACAACTTTTTTATTAGTAATCTTTTTTATTACTACAATCTTTTTTGGACTTAGAATTGAGAGAAATGCAGTTTTAAGAAAAAGGATTAGGTCTACTCTTTTATTATATTTTTTATTTTATTATGTAATTGTTTATGCAATAGGAATATTCTTCGGGTATCAGATTAATCCTTGGAGAATTGATAGTGTTATTAATATAATTTTATATGTTTTGGGAGGGTTATTCTTAGAACTAATTAGATATATGACAATTTATAGAAACATTAATAAAAAAATTCTCTATTGTTTATATACAATATCATTTTCAATAATTATTAGTATATCTTTTGTACAAATAGTTGGAGATTTTAATAATACTATTTTTATTTTTATTACTATTTATAGTTTTTTATTAAGTTATATTTCATATCATCTTGGTTATAGTATTTCAATTTTTTATAGAGTTTTTTTCGAATTGCTTTTTTTAAGTGTTCCTGTTATTCCAAATCTTAATTTTAATTTTTTAATGATTGTAATGTTTCTTTTTGTTATTTTTACGTGGAGTTGGATTAGGTCGGAAACTATGATATTTGATAAGGTAGTTGAAGATAGAAAGGTTGTTGTTAAAAGAATATTATTAAATGCTACATTAAGTTCAATAATATTTGTTATCACATTTATATTAGTTACAGGTATAACTGATTTTTCATTAATTGGAATAGCTAGTTCTTCTATGAGTCCTAGTATTAAGATAGGTGATATGTTAGTTATTAAAAATAATTATTCTAAGGATAAGTATTCGAAAAATGATATAGTTGTTTTTGAACATAATAATAAAAAAATAGTTCATAGAATTATTTCAAAAAAATATGTTAATGGAGACTTTATTTACGAAGTAAAGGGTGATAATAATAGAGATAAAGATAATATTTTATTGAAAAATGATGATATTCAAGGTAAAATAATTTATAGGATACCGTATATTGCTTATCCAGCAGTAGAATTAAAGAAGATAATAAAGGGATGAATATAATGAATAGAGAAAATGTTTTAATAACGTTTGTGGTTGCTATTGTGTTGGAGATAGTGATGATACTATTTCTATATTTTAGTGATTTAGGTGTTTACAATCTATTTGTGATTGTATTACTTGTTATTACTGTTGTTTCTTTGATGATTTATTATAAAAGTACACAAAGTGCTGATTCAAGATATGAAAGTTATTTGAAAAAAATATTAAAAACTTTTGATTCTATTCTGGTTAAAGTTATAGAAATACCATCTTTTGAAGGAAAAAGAATAATTAGAGTAGCAGGCCTTGAAGATTTGATGGATGCTCAGGCAGAAATTAGAAAGCCAATTACTTTCTTTGAAGAAGATAATGGAACTAGTTTTATATTGCTTGATGATAATGAAGCATACATTTATGTATTAAAAAAGAAGAATGTAGATTTATTAATAGATGAACATATTAGAAACTATAAATTAGAAAATAGAAAAACTGATTATTCAGAATTATTTGATGAGATAGATAAAACAATGATTGTAATGATAAATAATGAGAAAGCATATAAAGTCTCACCAATTAGAGAGAAGAAAAATAAAAGTAGAGGACTATTTAACCGTTCAAATAAAATAAACGATGAAGAAATAGAAGAATTATAGAGCAATTAAGCTCTTTTCTTTTGGAATCACTTTAAAAAAATTTAAGAATGTAATATAATCTAAATAGTGATTTTAAATTAGTTAGTAGGTAATTATATGAATAAAATTAGTTATTTAGTATTAATGATTGGATTAATATTAATTGTTTTTATTTTTAGTTTATTTAGTGGAATTAATATTTTTACAATTATTGGGATTATTTTAGTAATTGTATTTTTATTAATATTAAGTTCAATGATTTTAGTGGCTTATACAAGAGAGAGGAAATTTAAAAAGATTAAAAATGAAGTATCTATATACTCTTATTGTTATATAAATGATGAGGTTAATTTTTCAAGATTAATGAAGATTATTAATGAAGAAAAGGATTTTAAATTAGAAGGATATGATTGTTGTAAATTTATAAAGTTATTATTAGATAATAAATTAGTTATTAAATTAGATTCTTCTATGGATATAAGAGAAGTAATTGAAAAGATTAATGAATTATTACTTGAATATAAAATTGATTTAAATATTGATTTAGACGTTATTATAGAAAAAGATACAGAGTCAATTAAATATAGAAGAGAGAATAAGTTGGAGACATTTATTTATGATTTAAATATAATTACTAGTATGATAAGAAAAGTAGGGTATGAATTAGTTCAATTATATCCTGTTAAAATGAAGCCTAATAAAATTAAATATTATATGATGATTGTACCAATTACTTCATTACTTGATTTAAATGAGATAGGATATATGGGGTGATTAGATGGATAAGAAAATTAGATTATTTATAGAGATAAGTATTTGTATTCTTTTTGGTGTGATTGTTGGCTTCTTTAGTGATATTTCTAGTACTTTTTTTAATATTAATTTATTTTGGTTTTATGTTTATTTTTATAGTATATATTTTGTTATTAGATTTATTTTTTCATTATTATTTTCTTTTGGTAAATATAAATTAACTGATAAGTATAAGAATTATAAAGGAGAGCTTGCGAAAGTTTATTTAGAGAACAGTATTTATTTCAAATTAATGTTTATAAGTCTTTTTATGGTTATTTTAGGTGTGCTTAGAGTAGCTTTTATAGTTTTATTTATAATTTTTGCTTTACTTTATATATTTTCATATATGTCTTTAATTGTTCAAGATAATAAGATGTATGAAAAAAATGATACTTCTTGTGGTGATAAACTTGATGATGAAATGCCTTATAATTTATTTAGAGCTGGTTATTATTCAAAGCAAGGATACGAACTATTAAAAATAATTACAGATAATACTTTTGGAATATTAAATAGTTATCAAGAGAGTAATCCGTTAATAATGTTAGATAAGCTATGTAAATCTAATTATTTATTTTTTATTCAGAGAAGTTTATATTTTGGGGATATTAATATATTTTGTGGGATTATAAATACTTATTTAAAGAAGCTTGATATTGGAGTTTTAATAGAAAAAGAAGATATTTTAAAGTTTGATGATAGTGTTATAAAGACGAAAAGGGATAATTTTAAAATGACACTTTATAATGATTTAAAAATAGTTGATGATATTTTAAAGAAGAAGCATTATAGAATTGTAAGTGTTGGTTTGTGGGATGATGAGGCTGAATATCTTTGTATTGGGATAGTTTCTGATAGAGTTTTTACTAGATTAGAAAAATTTAAAAGTAAGTATATGAAAGAGTGAAGTGTTGCTTTTTAACAGTTTATTTTTTATAATAGGGAGGCAATGGAGTTGAAACTATGTATATAGAGAAAATTGAAAGTAGTAGTGATTTAAAAAAGATGGATTTGACTAGTAAGAAAAAATTGGCTTCGGAGATTAGAGAGTATATCCTTGATGTTGTATCAAAGAACGGTGGACATTTGGCCTCTAATTTGGGAGTAGTTGAATTAACGATTGCTTTAGAGAGTGTTTTTGATGTGTCACGTGATAAGATTGTTTGGGATGTGGGACATCAGTGTTATACACATAAGATTATTAATGGTAGGTATGAAGAGTTTAAAACTTTAAGAAAATTTAAGGGATTATCTGGATTTCCAAAAACAAGTGAATCATTAACAGATGCTTTTAATACTGGTCATAGTAGTACTTCAATTTCGGCAGCAATGGGGTTTGCGAAGGCTAGGGATATTAGACATAAAAAGAATCATGTGGTAGCAGTTATTGGAGATGGAGCACTAACTGGTGGTATGGCAATGGAGGCACTTAATCATGTTGGTAGTTCGAATACTAATATGATTGTAGTATTAAATGATAATGAGATGAGTATTTCGAAAAACATTGGTGGAATAAATAAATTATTAACGAGACTTAGAAGTAAAAAAAATTATACTAGGTCTAATCAATTAGGTAGAAATGTTGTTTTAAGAATTCCAGTTGTTGGAGGATTATTTGTCAAATTAGTTAGTAAATTAAAAACTAGTGTGAAAAATGTTATTATACCAGGAATGTATTTTGAAGAAATTGGTTTTAGATATTTAGGACCAGTTGATGGGCATGATATTAATACGTTAGAAAAACTTTTTTCAAGAGCAAAAGAATTAGACGGACCTATTCTTATTCATGTGCTAACTAAAAAGGGAAAAGGTTATAGTATTGCGGAGGATAATCCGGATAAGTTTCATGGTGTTTCGGCATTTGATTTAGAAACAGGTAAATCTTTGAGTCAGAAGAAAAAGGATTATTCAAAAGTGTTTGGAGATAAACTTGTTAATATGGCGAAGGAGAATAAAAAGATTGTTGCAATTACGGCAGCAATGAAGGATGGAACAGGTCTTGGTGAATTTGCAGCGAAGTATCCTGAAAGGTTTTTTGATGTAGGAATTGCAGAAGGACATGCTTTGACTTTTGCGGCAGGATTAGCGAAGGAAGGATTGATACCTTTTGTTTCAATTTATTCTTCGTTTTATCAAAGAGCATATGATCAGATAATTCATGATATTTGTTTACAAGAGTTACCTGTAGTAATGTGTGTTGATAGAGCTGGAATTGTTGGAAATGATGGGGAAACTCATCAAGGGTTATATGATATGGCGTTTTTTAGGTTAATTCCTAATTTAACAATTATGGCTCCAAAAGATTTTTCAGAATTAGAAGAAATGATGGAATTTGCGGTTAATTTAGAAAAGCCTGTAGTAATTAGATATCCAAGAGGTGGAGAAAGTGGTGTTAAATTTACTTCTAAGCCATTAAAATACGGTAAGAGTGAAGTAGTAAGGAAAGGAAATGATTTATCGATTATTGCGATTGGAAATAAGGTTTCAAGGGCGATGGAAGTTGCAGAGTTATTAGATAATGATGGAATTAGTTCTGAAGTAATTAATTGTAGATTTTTAAAGCCATTAGATACTAGAACAATAGGTGATAGTTTAAAGAAGACTGGTAAGTGTATTGTAATAGAAGATGGAACAGTAATTGGAGGTCTTTCATCGGCAATTACTGAGTTGATTTTAGAAAAGAGACTGGATGTAGATTTTTCATCTTATGCCTATCCAGATAAGTTTATTAAACATGGCAGTGTTGAGGAATTAGAAAAACAGAATAAAGTCGATGCCAAAAGTATTTTTCGTGACGTTAAGAATAAATTTAAGTTTTAAATTGTTTAGAAAAGTATGTAAATTTAGATGAATTTACATACTTTTTTGATTATTTGTATGCTTGACAGAAACATGTTTGAAAGGTATTATTTTTATATGGAATAATAAGTATAAGAAAGGATTTTGAATATGAGTAAGATTAAAGATAGTATGAATTTTTTGAAGAGAATTATTATTAAAAATAGAGTGGCGGTTTTTAGTTCTATATTAATTTTATTTTTAGGAATTGTTGCGGTTCCAAGTATATTTGCACAACCTCGAGCTATTAAGAATGTTGAAATCTTTTCAGAGAAACTTGATTATGAAAAAAAAGAACCAGGTTCTTGGAAGATAGATAAGAGTGCAAAGTGGTTAAGTAAGGGTGTAGCTGAAATTAATTTTGATGTAAATAGTGTGATGAAGAGTAGTAGTAAGTATACTGATGTATTATTTGTTTTAGATATCTCTGGGTCAATGGATGGAGATAAATTGGATAGAGTTAAGACTGACAGTATTCAATTAATCGAGAGTTTACTTTTAAATGAAAAAAATAGAGCGGGACTTATTACTTTTGATAGTGATTCTGAGATAGTATCAGATTTTACAAGTGACAAAAGTATCTTAATTAATGAGATAAATGATCTTTCTACGAAGGGAGCTACTAACTATTATAGGGCTTTAATAAATGTTGATAATGTTCTTAGAAATTATGTTAAAGAAGATAATAGGGAGTGTGTAGTTTTATTTTTGACAGATGGTTTTCCTTGTGTTGATACTCCTAACGAGGTTGGACAGTATGATTATTTGAAAAGTCAATATCCATTTATTACAATTAATGGAGTTCAATATGAAATGGGAGCTACGATACTTGATTCTATAAGAATAATAAGTGACAATCAGTACATTGCAGATATGGAAACTTTGAATAATGTTTTATTTGATGCATCTGTTTCTACTATTGCATATGATAATTTTGAAATAACTGATTACATCGATACTAATTATTTTTATGTTGAGAGTGAGGAAGCTATTAAAGTTAATCAAGGTGATGTATTTTTTGATAAGGATAATCAAAAATTCACTTGGAAGATAAATAAGTTAAGGTCTGGCTCAAAGTCTAAGATGACAATTAAAGCTAAGCTTAAGGAAGAATTAATAGGTGAAGGTGGATTTTATCCGACTAATGAGAAGGAAGAAATCAAGAGTAAGATAAACGAAGATATTGAGAATGTCATGAGTTATAAAACTCCTGTTTTAGCTGAAATATATAAAGTCACATATGATGGTAATGCGCCTGATGGTTGTAGAGTAGAAGGAGTTCCTTTAGAAGAACAGCATACAGTATTTGATACAGTTGCTATAAATGATAGTGTTCCAAAGTGTGATGGATACAAATTTAAGGGATGGAAAATAGTAACGAAGGACGCTAAAAAGGTTAATAATGATTATTTTATTATGCCAGAAGATGACGTTAGTATATTAGCTACTTGGAGTAAGCTCGATATGAAAAAGTCTATGACTGGTACTGTAAATAAAACTATGACGTTATATGAGCAAGTTAAGTCTGATGTAAATTATAGTAGTAAGTTCGCAAAAGAATACACAGGAGATAAGAGTACTTTTAAAGGAAATGAAAAAGTATACTATTATTATGGAGAAGCAGCTAATAATAATGTGTTGTTTGCAGATTATTGTTGGAAGATAGTTAGAACTACAGATACAGGAGGAGTAAAACTTTTATATAATGGAGTTCCTAGTGAAGATATGAAATGCAATAATAGTGGTAAGGCATCATCTTTAACAAAAGAACAAATAAATGAGAGCACAGCAACAATACTTTATAATTCTACTACTTCTACTTTTGGTGACGTAGGATATATGTATAATAAAGAAAGTTCTCTAAACTACAAATGGAGTTCTGTTAATGTTTTTGATACAGGAAGTCTTACATATCCTGATACACCGCTTGCACTGGGTGAGTATAGTGTAATTAATAACTATGAGGCAATACCTTATACATTCGATGAATCTACAAGCGAGTGGTCTAGCAATAATCATGAAGATTCTTCTTTGGCAACGATTGAGTTTAAAGTTCAAGAAAATGGAAATTATCGATTAAATTATTCTTTATCTAGTGCAAATAATGATATGGTTACTTTCTATGTTGATGATGTTCAAAAGGCACAAATTAGTGGTGTTAAATCTAGTAAAATAGAATTAGATAATTTAACAACAGCTAATGTGATAAAAGTTACGTATTCTAAAGATGATAGCGGTTCTTATGGAAAAGATGGTGTAGTCTTCAATGTTGGAAGAAAAAGTGATGAACCAGTAGATACAAGATCATTATATGGTAATTCATATGTTTATGAAAATGGAATTTATACATTAAAGGATGCAAAGAAATTTGATTTTCCAGAACAAATTCAACAATTATATAATTATCATTATACTTGTTTTAATACGACTGGAGCTTGTGATACTTTATATTATATTAATGATTGTAGTGAGAATAATTTTGAATATGTTATTTTAAATAACGGAAAAGGAATCGATGATATTTTGTTTGAAGCACTTTATAAAGATGATGTAAATAAAGATGATTCAACATTAAAGAAAGTAATTGATACTTGGTATGAAAATAATATGACAAAATATACATCTTATTTGGAGGATACAGTATGGTGTAATGATCGAAGTGCTTACGACTATGGTGGTTTTAATTCGAATGGTGGAGAGTTTGGACCATTATTCTTCACATCACATGCTTATGATAAAGATTTGTGGTGTTTGCATAAGAGTGACAGATTTACGGTAAGTAGTGCAAATGGTAATGGTGCATTAAAATATCCGGTTGGAACAATAACGGGTCAGGAGATAGAACTTGCTTTTTCTAATAGTGCATCTCCTTTGGCTTCTGGTGAATTGTACTGGACTATGACACCAGTGTATTTTAATGGATTACCTTTTGTTTATCGTGTGCATAGTACTGGCGTAACTGCAAATAGTGTTTTAAGTCGTACTCTTGGTGTTAGACCAGCAGTATCTTTAAGGGATGGTATCGGTTATACTGATGGAAATGGTTCTGTAGATAATCCTTATGTAATTAGTCTTAGTAGTTAATTTAGACATAATAAAACCTTTAGCTTTGAACTAAAGGTTTTTCTTTTTAATATGATTTTCCCCAAACAACATAGTGTTTAGCTTTTTTACCACAGCATACACATTTTTCTTTTGTCTTATCTTGTTCATCTAATGGCATACATCTTGAACCGCATCCACCAGTTTCATATTTAATGATATCTTCACATTCTTCGCTACCACACCAACTAGCTTTAATGAATCCAATATTGTCTTTAGCAATTTCTTTCATTTCTTCTAAAGTGTTAGCTTCATAGATATGCTCATCTAAGAACTTTTTAGCTCTATCATACATATCTTTTTGAATTGTATCTAAGATTGTTGGTAATTCTTTTTCTAAATCATCAATTGAGATAGTGATTTTTTCTCTTGTATCTCTTCTTACGATTACTAATTGATTGTTTTCAATATCTTTTGGTCCAATTTCAATTCTCGTAGGTATTCCTAACATTTCTTGTTCTGAGAACTTGAAACCTGGAGTTTTTTCAGAGTCATCAACTTTAACTCTAATATTTATTTTCTTTAATCTAGCAACTAAATCATTAGCTTTATCTAAAACGCCTTCTTTATGTTGAGCTATTGGGATAATCATTGTTTGTGTTGGAGCAATTCTTGGTGGTAGAACTAAACCTGAATCATCACCATGAACCATGATTATTGCACCAATTATTCTTGTAGATAATCCCCAAGATGTTTCATAAACACTATGAAGATTATTATTCTTATCTAAATATTTGATATCGAATGTATCTGGGAAACCATTTCCAAAGAAGTGACTAGTTCCAGATTGAAGTGCTTTTCCATCATGCATCATTGCTTCAATTGTATAAGTGTCCTCAGCACCTGCGAATTTCTCTGATTCTGTTTTCTTTCCACATATTAATGGAATAGCTAGTTCTTCAGTTACAAAGTCATGATAGACTTTAAACATTAATTTTGTTCTTTCTTCTGCTTCTTCAGCTGTTGCATGGATTGTATGACCTTCTTGCCATAAGAATTCACGAGAACGAAGAAACGGTCTTGTTGTTTTTTCCCATCTTAGTACCGAATTCCATTGGTTCCAAACTAATGGTAAGTCACGATAGGACTTAACAATCTTTTGCCATAAGTCACAAAATAATGTTTCTGATGTTGGTCTTATGCAGAATCTTTCTTCTAATTTCTCACCACCACCATGAGTAACCCAAGCTACTTCAGGAGCAAAACCTTCTACATGCTTGCTTTCCTTTTGTAATAAGCTTTCTGGGATAATAACCGGTAGGTAAACGTTCTCCACACCAGTTTCTTTGAATCTAGCATCTAGATTTTTCTGAATATTTTCCCAGATGGCATAACCATTCGGCAAATAATTAAGGCATCCTTTAACGCCAGAGTAATCACAAAGTTTAGCTTCTTTTACAACGTCTGTATACCATTGTGCAAAGTCTTCACTGCGTGATGTAATTGATTGTACAAATTTCTTTTCATTTGCCATAAAATTTCTCCTTCCTTTCATATTAGTTAATTTTACCATAATAAATGCGATAATTCAAATAATATTCTTATTTTGTAGACATATTATTAATTAGGTGATTTATTTGAAATGGTATAAATTTATAATTATTTTCTTTTTGTGTGTAACTTTTCCCTTGAATGTTTTTGCGGATAGTGGAGCTTCTACTATAGTAATGGAGATGAGCAGTGGAAGAGTCTTATATTCTAGAGATGCTGATAGTAAAAGGCTCATTGCATCTATCACTAAGATAATGACGTGTATTGTGACACTTGAAAATGCATCACTTGATAAGGTTATTACTGTCGGAGATGAAGTTCTGAAAATGTACGGAACTAATATTTACATTGAAGTAGGGGAAAAGATGAGTATTAGGGATTTATTATATGGATTAATGCTTAGAAGTGGAAATGATGCGGCTATGGTTTTAGCAAATAATGTTTTTAATAGTGAAGAGAAGTTTGTGGAAGCTATGAATAAGAAGGCTAAAGAGATTGGAATGGTTAATACAACTTTTAGTAATCCTCATGGATTAGATGAGGAAACTAAGAATTATTCTACTGCTAGGGATATGGTGATTTTATCTAGATATGCTTATAATAATGAAACTTATCGTGAGATTGTTAAGACTAAGAAATATACTTGTAAATCAAATATGAAAAGTTATGCCTGGTATAATAGAATGACCTTAATGAATACTTATAAGTCATGTATTGGTGGTAAGAATGGCTATACTCCTAGTGCTGGGAAGACACTTGTTTCTTTAGCAGAGGATAAGGGAATGACATTAAGCATTGTTAGTTTAAAGGACTCAGATATTTACAATAATCATGAAATTTTGTATAAAAAATATTTTGACAAGTATAAGTTGTATACAATTATAGATAAAAACAATTTTTTTATTGATTCTAATTTTACAGATGGTGATGTTTATATTAGGGAATCATTTAAATATCCACTTACAGAAGATGAGTTAAAAAGAATTAGTACTTTTATAAAAATAGATAGAGAGAGTAGTGGAGAAGTTTGTGGTGATGTTATTATTAGATTTGATGATAAAGAAATTGGAAAAATAAAAGTATATAGAAAAATAACAGAAAAAAAAGAAGATATAAGTATCTTCCAAAAGTTTAAAAAATTATTCATTAGATAACCTGAAGAAGTTAATAGATGGTCTACAGAAAAGACGAATACTATTAGAATTATTTGTTCCTAAGCCACTAGATATGTATAGTTTAGAATCATTTATTTTATAGTAGTCTTGATCATACTTACTAGCTCCTTCTTTTTTCATGGCATAATGTAGATAAGGAACTCTGATATTTCCATTGTGAGAATGTCCTGCTAGAAAAAGGTCTGATTTATAGTTATCAATTACATCATCAACATAATCTGGTTGATGAAGGATAGTAATTGTATAAATGTTTGAATTATGAGTTTCTTCTTTAAAATAAGAATAAGCAGTGTCTAACTCATTTGTATCTTTAATTGGAGTAGATAATCCTACTAAAAGGAGAGGGTCATTGTTATTGTTAAAGATTAATTCATGTTCATTTTTTAATATAGAAAAATCACTTTGATTAAAGATTGTTGTAAAAGCATCTTCATCTTCTTCTCCTAAGATGGCATATTTTCCTAGGGAAGCATTTAATTTTTTA
Organism: uncultured bacterium; assembly: GCA_946560065.1. GTDB lineage: Bacteria > Bacillota_I > Bacilli_A > RF39 > UBA660 > UBA3789. The sequence continues at coordinate 23,224 of CAMNUE010000013.1, forward strand.
AATTCATCAATTAACTTTTCTTGTTCTTTTAAAGATATTTTATAGTCTTTATTAATTAAATCACCTGTAAAGAGAATTAAATCTGGTTTTCTTTCATTAATTAATTTTACAATCTTTTTAACATCTTCTAAGAACATGGTACTACCGTAATGTAAGTCAGTAAATTGTATTATTTTTAATCCATTGAATGTTGTTGGGATTTTTTTATCTTTAATACGATATTCTCTTACACCAACTTTTACAGTTGAGACATAAGTTGTATAGCAGAAAAATAGAGATACACTTATGATTAATATTATGGATATTTTGAAAATTAATTTTATTGTCTTTTTGATATTTTCTTTATTTTGTTCTTTGAAAATTTCTCTTTGCTTCTCTTCATTAATTTCTTGCCGTGTCATATTATCACCATTATTATTTTATCATAAGTTTTATATTATTGGAGAGTAAATTGTGAAAGTTATGTAAAATACTTTTTACTTTGACTTTATTTATGATATTATATTTGTGGTGATATAAATGAAATATGATGTAATAATAGTCGGGGCGGGGCCAGCAGGCCTTTTCAGTGCCTATGAATTAATAACTAAAAATAAAAAACTTAAGATAGCTTTACTTGATAAAGGTAGTTGTGTTAAGAATCGAGTTTGTCCAATGAACAAAATGGGGGTTCCTTGTCGTAATTGTAATCCATGTGGCATTCTTTCTGGTTATGGTGGAGCTGGAACTTTTAGCGATGGAAAGCTTAACTTTATTCCAAGACTTGGTAAGAGTGATTTAACTAAGTATATGAGTGAGAGTGAAGCTTATAAATTGATAGATGAAACAGAGGAAATATTTAATAAATTTAAGATGGATGCAGAAGTTTATCCAAGCAATATTGATGAAGCTAGTGAAATTAGAAAGAAAGTTGCAATAGCTGGAGCTAAACTTTTGCTTATTAAACAGAAACATCTAGGAAGTGATCATTTACCAGAATATATTGATGGAATTTGTGATTATTTAGAAGCTAATGGAGTTTCATTGATAGATAGAGCTGATGTTATAGATATTAAATCTGAAGCGGTTAATAAACATTTAGTTACTTATAAGAGTTTAAAAGACGAAGTTGTAATTGAAGGGAAAAATGTTATTGTTGCTCCTGGTAGAACTGGTGCTAAATGGGTACAAGAACTTGCTGATAAGTATGAGATTCCTTATTTATCACAAAGTATTGAAATTGGTGTTAGAGTAGAAGTTAGAAAAGATATTATGGAAAGTATTACTAATATTATTTATGATCCAACAATATTTATAAAGACTGATACTTATGGTGATGAGATTAGAACTTTCTGTACTAATCCAGGTGGTTTTGTTGCTAAAGAGAATTATTATGGATATATATGTGTAAATGGACATGCTCTTAAAGATGTTAAGAGTAATAATACTAATTTTGCATTTATATCAAAAGTTAATTTGACAGAGCCTGTTACTAATACAAGACTTTATGGTGAGAGTATTGCAAAGATTGCTAATGTGTTAGGAGATGGAAAACCAATAATTCAGTCACTTAAAGATTTAAAGAATGGTAGAAGAAGCGAATGGCATCGTATAAATAAAGGATTTATTGAACCAACACTTAAAGATTGTGTTGCGGGGGATTTAGCTCTTGTTATGCCACACAGAATTATTACAAATATTTTAGAGGGACTTGAGACTCTTGATAAGATAATTCCTGGTGTAGCTAATGACGATACATTATTATATGGACCAGAGATTAAATTCTTTAGTAATGAAATAGAAACTGATAATAATTTTAAACTTAAGGATACTAATATTTATTTTATTGGTGATGGTGCTGGTAAGGCTGGAAATATTGTTACTGCTGCAGCTACAGGATTAGTTGCTGCTAGAGGTATATTGGAGGAAAAAAATAATGAAAAATAAAAATATTTTTATAGGAGTAGGAATTGTTGTAGTTATTGGATTGCTACTAGTATGTACAATGTTTATTCCAGAGAAAAATGAAAAGAAGAATTATAAAGAAGAATTATTAGGAATAGATTATAGTGTAGAAGGAAATGAAACTAGTCTTAATGATTATGAAACAGAAAATCCTGTGGTTGCGATGTATATTGAAAAGTATGGTTCTGTTGTAATGGAATTATATCCTGATATTGCACCTAATACAGTTAATAATTTTATTTCACTTATTAAGAGTGGTTTTTATGACAATAATAGTTTTCATAGATTAGTACCAGGTTTTGTACTTCAAGGAGGCGATCCTGAAGGAGAAGGTACAGGTGGACCTGGATATTCAATCAAAGGTGAATTCAGTGAAAATGGTTTTGAAAACACTTTAAAACATGAAAAAGGTGTATTATCAATGGCCCGCAGTCAAGAAATGGACAGTGCAGGTAGTCAGTTCTTTATAATGCTTGCCGATTCTGATTTCTTAGATGGTAATTATGCTGCATTTGGAAAAGTAATTGCGGGTCTTGATTTAGTAGAAAAAATTGAAAAAGAGGAAAAAGTTGTTGATAGTCAGACTGGAAAATTGCAAGAGAATTTAGTTTTGAAAAAAGCTCTTGTTGATTTAAAAGGAAAAGAGTACCCTGATGTAGAAAAAATAGATGAATAATAAGCATAATCTTAATTGAGTAATTACTTAATTAAGATTTTTTTATAACTATTTTAAAAGATAAAAAACAATTTTTTTTGTTTTGTTGATTTATATTGGAATGAGTGATTCTGAAAAAATATTTGTGTTGACTTTAATTTTTAATGTGATACAATTTACTTAGAATAGTGAGGAATTTGTTATGAATAAAAGTAAAGAGAATAAGAGTAAAGAAAAGAGGTTTTTTAATTTTAAAAAGAACGGAGTTATAAATAAATGGGTTGTTATTTTTGTTTTAGTTGTTGTTTCGGTCGGCTTAGTATTTAGTAAGACTATCGGATTAAAGGGTTTATTCCAAAATAACTTATCAAATACAGTTAATTCTGTTTCTAATCCTAGTTATACAATACAGCATTATGTTTATTTCCCAGAGGTTTCAACAGGTAATAGTGGAACGACGCTTCCATTTATTAACACTTCTGATACTGATTTTGGAGAAGAAGTAACAACACATAACAAAGGTAATTTAAATATTCCTAATGGAAATACTTCACTTGATAATTTTAATGTTGAACTTACAAATGAAGATACTCTTGGCGGAAATTTAAAGTTCAAAACACATAATAAGTTAATAAAGTTTTTTGAAGATCAAGATACATTTTATCGTATAAAACCACAAATTAATTATATGAATAATTTCTATACAGGTAATGATCATTATGCATTAACTGAAGTATGGGTTTATGAACCTGGTGAAGGTGGAGCTAAGAACAAAGAAGATTTAACAGATGATGATTTTGTTAAGTATCAAGTTCCTAAGAAGGAAGATGGAGTAAGTACTGATGCTTCACAAATTCGTTTTACGAATAATCCAGTTAATTCTCATATTACTACAGCAGAGCAGTTAAAAGATGAAAATTATTCTGGTTATACTGAAAATTATCCTTATAAATATACAATCTTAATTAAACAAAATACTGTTGTTAGATTATGCTTTGCACCTACAATAGATCGTAGTTATCATAAAAATGCGGATTTCTTTGATTATGATGTAACAGATGGTAATATTTATGATTCACCATCAACTGCTAATCCAAGAGGTACTAGTAATCAAACTAATAATGATACTTGGTATGCTAATACTACAAGAGCTGGTATAAATAGTGATACTAATTACACTACTGGTGGGGTTAGATATGGTTTTGGTAATGCTAATATTTATAACAGTTACGAAGGTAATTTATGGAAGGGCAATGCTCTAAATAGATCTAATAATAGAAGCTATGGTAATTCATTTAAGGGATGTACTTTTGGTATGGTTCCTGAAATGACATATTCTGAAGGTAATAAAGCTATCCCAGTATTTGATAGCGGAATTGCTGCTCCAGATATCTTTAGTGAAAAGGAAGTTCCTGGTAAAACACCATATACAAATGGTGAATATACAATTGGTTTCCATCGTAGAGGAAATACATTTACTTTAGATTCTATTAGAAATAATACTAAATCTGAAAATACTTTAGAAAATTTAAAAGAGTTCCAATTAACTTATAATGTTGGAAGTACTCAAATTTATTCTAATGAATTTTGGCCAATGGATAGTAGTGATTCTTATGGAACAGATGGTCATGATTTGAAATTTGGTAGTAAAACATATCAAGATTATAGAAGACTTATTTCAAATCAACAACAATTCCCACTTTCTGATAGTTCAAGTGGTACGGGAATAAAAGATGCTGATCATAATTCTTTCTTTGGTATGGCATTTAATGTTACAATTTCAATTGCGCCAGGATATAGAGCACCACTTAATTATTGGTTCTATGGTGATGATGATTTATGGGTATTCTTAGAAAAACTTGATAAGAGTGGTAACCCTATTGGAAAAGCTAAATTAATAGCTGATATTGGTGGTATTCATTCAGCAGTTGGTGAATATGTTAATTTATGGGAATATATTGAACCAGTTGATTATTATGATAAAGATGGAAATATGAATGAATCACAAAAATATCGTTTGAATATATTCTATACTGAGCGTGGAGCTTCTGGTTCAAATTGCTATATGCGTTTTGATGCTCCATTAGAAGATATTAATGTTAATAAAAATGATGTAACTAGAGAATTAGTAGTTGAGAAAGAGGTTTCTAATTCTGCTAAGACTGCTACAAAATTTGAAGATAATTTTGAAAAGTTTGATTTTCTTGTTGAATTAGATGATGAACGTGGTACTAAAGATGAAAATATGTATGAATATGAAATCTATCAACGTGATACATCTGATAAAAATAAAACAACACTTTTAAAGACTGATGTTTTAGAAGTAGATGATAAAACGGGTCTATATAAGTTCTCACTTCAAGATGGACAATATATTGTAATTTATGGATTATCTGAAAATACAAGTTATATTGTTAAAGAAGCTGATTCTTCAGAGTATTTAACTTATTATCAATTAGGAAATCATAATTATGTCGGAGATCAGTTTGTTAGTGATTTAGAGGGAACACAATATTATAACTATACAACTGCTAATAATAAACAAGTTATGAAAAATCATAATTATGTTAAATTTACTAATAATGAAAAGGCTACTAAGAATGTTATTGTTCCTGGTAATGGCGTTGTTACTCATGTAGGTGATGAAATTATCTATGGAATTAACTGGGGTAATGATACAAATAAGGTTAGTACAGTAACTATTACTGATAAATTAGATGATTATCTATTATTTAGTGGAGCCAATTTTGTAGGTGTTAATGATGCTTGGTTTGGTGCTGAAGCTAAATATGAAGATGATAACATTATAATTAATTTTGATAAGCAAACAAATACTTTAACAAGTACAATTAAGAATGCTGCAGTTGATGCAGGTGGTACTCTTTATGTCAGAGCTAATGTAGTTGATAAGGATAATAAATCTGCTTCTGGTAAATTAAAGATTACTAATAAAGCTAATATTAAAATTGGTGATACTTCATTTGATACTTTAGAGGTTGAAAATGGTGTTTATATTCCAAGAAAAATTGTTGTAACTCCAGGAGAAGGGGTAACAGTTAAGAATAAAGATAGAATTACTTATAGAGTTTCTTGGGAGAATTACTTAGATGATACAGCTAATGTTGTTATTCGTGATACTTTAGTAGATGGTGTTGACTATGTTTCTAGTCTTTCAAAAGTATCTTACAGTACTGGTTCCGATGTACCTAATGCTACTGTTAAGTTTGATGAAGAAAGCAGAGAACTTGTATTTAGCTTAGGTGAACAAAATGCTAAAGCAGAAGGTTATGTAACATTTACTGTAGAAGTAACTAAGAAAGCTCCAGATGTAATAACTAATCGAGCTAGTTTAGATATTGGAGATTCTAGAATAAATACTAATGAAGTTAAGAATCCAGTTCATAAAAATATTTTAACTGGTGGTGGTGTATTACCAACTACTGGTGGAAAAGGTACTTTATCTTATTCAGTTATCGGACTTGTTTTATTCATCATTGGTTTAGCTATGTTTGTAGTAGTTAAAAAAATGAGATTTAGAAAAGCTGGTCCAAAGATGGATCGTGAGATAATATAACAAAATTAAATACTCCTTGATTAAGGAGTATTTTTTGTTTTTTGTAATTCTGTTTCAGAAAGTTTTGTTGCAATTATATCTGGGTAATCAGTTATATAAATTATATCTTTATATAAATCGTCTAATTCTGTGGTTACCTCGTGTAATTCATCAGTAGTGTTGATTGTCCAAATAGCAACATTTTTTTCTTCGTCTAATAGTTTAGCAATCGTTTCATGATTGATTAGATTTTTCCTAATACCAACATTTTTAAATAGTGATGTGTATTGCAAATCTTCTTTTTTATCTAATATGCCTAAACAATTATAGTCTGTATGTTCTTGAAGATAAAGAATTCCTAAAAGATTAGAACTTTGAAATATAATATTAGTTGTATCAATTCCTTGTAACTCTGTTTTTAATTCTTCCGTGAATTCTTCAACATCTTTGTTAAATTTTAAGTCTAGTAAGATTTTTTTATCTTGACAACTATTTATTCCTTCTAGTAATCCAGCTATAGTATATGTTCTATTAGTTAAAGAAAGATTTCTTTTACCAATTAATTCTTTTTCATTAATATTTGAACTTTTTAGGATACTTTCATCTAAAATAACCGTTTGATAATTTAGTTTTTTATTTTTGATTTGTTTATAATTTAAATTAGAAATACTTGTTTTTGAAAGAGGACTTATATTTATTTGGTCATTGTGTGATAAAACTATTTTGCCATCATTAGTCATTCTAGCATCAATTTCTATGTAGTCTACATAGTCTTTTTCTGCGGCTAATTCAATAGCCGCTGTTGTGTTTTCAACTTCAAGTGATGAGAACCCTCGATGTGCTGCTATATTGAAATCATCATTTGTAAAATTTGTTGTATATTCGGTTGCTTTTTTTGAGATATCTTCAGAATTCTTTTTATTTATTTTTAAAGTGGTTCCTGCTGTTGCGATAAAAAAAGTTGTTGCTATAAGCAGTATTTGTTTTTTTCTCATGATATCACTTCCTTGCGTTCTATATATTATCATAAAATTATATTTTTTCAAAATTCTTGATTAGTTTCTTTAGTTAAATTTTTGAATAGAACGTAAATAATTGTAAAAATGTGTTATAATATGACAAGAGATGGAGATATCTTTATTAAGAGAATATTGAAGGTGGATGTATGAAAGAATTATGGAATAATTTAAAATTTGCTTGGAAATATGCTAAGGATCAAAAGATTAGATTAATATTTTATATTTTATTTAATTGTGTTGCGGTTGCGATTAGTATTGGGGTACCAATAATTAGTGCACAAGTTATTATTAATTTGACAAATAGCAAGTTTACGCAATTACTTATTATGAGTGCAATATTAATGGGAGTAGAGGTTCTTAGAAATTTTGTTAATTTTGCAACAGCTTATTTTTCACAAGTTATTTATAGAGAAACATTTACGAAGATTCAAAGTGATCTTGGTAAAGAAATATTACGATTAGAAAATAAATCTTTGGATGAAAATTCTTCGGGTGTTTTTATTCAGAGATTAACTAATGATACTGGAAGAATTGCAGAGATATTTAATGTTTTAAATATGCATTTATCTAATATTATTACAGATGTTGGTATTTTTGGAGCAGTTTTTATAATTAATAAAATAGCTTTTTTCTATTTGGCTTTTATGGTTTTTATTATATATATAGTTGAGAAGAAAAGAGTTAATTATATTACTGAGCAGGATAAAATATATCGAAAAGAGCATGAGAAGACAGCAGGATTTGTTGGAGAATTAGTTAGAGGTGCTAGAGATATTAAGATGCTTAGTGCTGAAGATAGCTTTATGAGAGAACTTAAGAAGAAAGTTACTAATCTTAATAATTTTCGTTATTCTATAAGCAGTGAAGATAGAAAATATAATTTACTTAGAGATTGTTTATATGATTTATTTAATGGTGGAATGATTTTTTTATTAGTATTCTTAATAATAGATGATAATTTAGCAGTTGCTAGTGCATTAGTTATACATAATTATATGGGAAGAGTTACTTCTATTGTTAGTTTTGTTAGTATGTTACTTGAGAGAGTTAAAGATTTTAATTTATCTTCTAGTAGGATATTTTCAATTATTAAAGGTGAAGATTTTAAGAAAGAACATTTTGGTAAAAAACATTTGGATAAAGTAGAAGGTGATTTTGAATTTAAAAATGTAACTTTTGCTTATAATGATGGAGAAAAGGTTCTTGACGATATTAGTTTTAAGGTAAATGCTAATGAAACAGTTGCTTTTGTTGGTAAGAGCGGAGCTGGTAAGAGTACGATTTTTTCACTTCTTTGTAAGATGTATGATGTAAATAGTGGAATAATAACAATTGATGGAGAAGATATTAATACATTGGATAGAGAATCTATCAGAGATAATATAACAATTATTAGTCAAAATCCGTATATATTTAATATGAGTATTCGGGATAATCTTAAATTAGTTAAAGATAATTTGACAGATGAAGAAATGTTTGAGGCTTGTCGGATGGCTTGCCTAGATGAATTTATTGAGAAATTACCTGATGGTTATGATACAGTTGTTGGAGAAGGTGGAGTTAATCTGAGTGGAGGACAGAGACAACGACTTGCAATTGCGAGGGCTTTTGTTCAAAAGACGGAGATAATTTTATTTGATGAAGCTACTTCAGCTTTAGATAATGAAACGCAAGAAGCTATACAAGAGGCAATAAATAATTTACAGAAAGATTACACAATCATGATTATTGCTCATCGACTTAGTACTGTAGTAAATAGTGATAGAATCTTATTTTTAAATGAGGGAAAGATAGAAGCTATGGGTACACATAAGGAATTATTAAAGAAATGTGAGAACTATAAACATTTATATGAGGCTGAGATGGAAAAATAGTTTTTAATTTTTTCTTGACATAAAGATAAAAAGAAGATATATTTAGTGCATAGGTGTGATGACGGGTGTGGAAAGCCCAGAGCAGTATATTAATCGAGCAGATTCTTCTGGAATAAGTAAGGTGGAACCGCGGAGACTACTTCGTCCTTACAATATTCTAGAAGTTTTTTTGTTTTATGGAGGTGATTTAATGAAGCTATTTGTTGGTTGTTCATCAAAAGATAATATAGATAAGAAATATCTTGATGATTGTGAAATTCTGATTAAAAAATTAGCTAAATTTGATAATATTGAATTAGTATATGGTAATGATACTAGAGGTATCATGGGAATTGCTTATAGAGAATTTTCTTCTAATAATAAAAAAGTTACAGCTGTTTCTACAGATTACCATCATAAGATTGAGATTAATAAAGCTTATGATGAGATTGTTGTAACTGATAGCACTACTGGCAGGTTTGAAGAAATTCATAAAATTAGTGATGTATTATTATTTTTACCTGGTGGACTCGGGACGTTGGCTGAGTTATTTTCAGCAATCGAGGAACATAGAATAGAGAAAGGTAAAAAAATAATTTTATATAATTGTGATTACTTCTATACACCTATAATCGAAGAACTTTATAAATTGCATCAAGAAGGATTCATTGATGAGGTTCCTGCAGATTATATGATGATTGAAAGTGATAGTAATAAAATAATTGAAATGATAAAAGAGGAGATGAATTAAATGGAAAAATTAACAATGGAAAAATTAGTAGCTTACTGTAAGCAATATGGATTTATATTTCAAGGAAGTGAGATATATGGTGGTCTTGCTAATACATGGGATTATGGTCCAATTGGTGCAGAATTAAAAGAAAATGTTAAAAGAGCTTGGAAGAAAAAGTTTATTCAAGAGGATTCTAATAATGTTGGTCTTGATTCAGCAATCTTGATGAATCCTAAGACTTGGGAAGCTAGTGGTCATATTCAAACATTTTCAGATCCACTTATTGATTGTCGCGAATGTAATACGAGACATAGAGCTGATAAGTTATTAGAAGAAGCTGGAATAGTTGAAGAAGCAGGTGGAATGAGTCATGAAGAATTAATGAAAATGATTGAAGATAATCATCTTGTATGTCCTAATTGTGGTAAATTTAACTATACTGATATTCGTGAGTTTAACTTGATGTTTAAGACTTTCCAAGGTGTTACTGAAGATAGTAAAAATGCTATTTATTTAAGACCTGAAACTGCACAAGGAATATTTGTTGATTTCTTGAATGTTCAGCGTAGCATGAGATTAAAAGTACCTTTTGGTATTGGACAAGTTGGTAAGAGTTTTAGAAATGAAATTACTCCTGGAAACTTTATATTTAGAGTTCGTGAATTTGAACAAATGGAATTAGAATTCTTCTGTAAACCGGGAACTGAATTAGAATGGCATCAATATTATAAAGATACATGTCGTAAGTTTTTACTAGATTTAGGAATAAAAGAAGATAAATTACGTTTTAGAGATCATTCAAAAGAAGAATTAAGTTTCTATAGTAATGCGACAACTGATATTGAATATAATTTCCCATTTGGATGGGGAGAATTATGGGGTATTGCTTCTCGTACAGATTATGATTTAGGACAACATCAAAAAGTATCAGGAGTATCACAAGAATATTTAGATCCTGAAACTAATGAAAAATATATTCCTTATGTTATTGAACCAAGTGTTGGAGTTGAAAGAACAGTATTAACAGTATTATGTAATGCTTATGATGAAGAAGAATTAGAAAATGGTGAAACTAGAGAAGTTATGAGATTTCATCCATTCTTAGCACCAATGAAAGTAGCAGTGCTTCCTTTAGCTAAGAAATATCATAGTGAAAAAGCTCGTGAGATTTACAGTATGTTAGCTGGTAACTTTATGGTAAGTTATGATGAGGCTGGTTCAATTGGTAAGAGATATAGAAGACAAGATGCTATTGGTACACCATTCTGTATTACAGTAGATGATGAAACTATCAATAATGGAACAGTTACATTAAGAGATAGAGATACAATGGAACAGGTAGTATTAAAAGTTGAAGAAGTTGTAGATTATGTTAACGAAAAAATTAAGTTTTAATTAAAAGTCACTTTATATAGTGGCTTTTTTCATGTATAATAGTTGTATTAAGTAGGAGGATAAAACGTGGGAATTGATAAAGTAAAAGACATGGATAAGTATAATGAGTTTAGAGGAGAAGCAGAGCGTTCTATTAGAAAGCTTGATAAGTTAAAAAAGGAATTGGCTGAGATTAACCGTTTAGTTGATGCTGCTTATATGGGAGAATCAGAAATTTCTAAAGGACTTTCTGCTAACGATAGGATTTATCAAAAATTAGTTTGGCAAATTAAAGAAAAAAAATTAGAAATAAGAGCTATGGAGCTAGAATCAAGTATTGAAGGGGTTGAGGAATATTTACATTTACAAATACTATATCTTGCTAGAATGGAAGATAGAATTGAACCTCTTAATTTTAGTTATCAGTTAAGAGATACTAAAATGACTAAATCAATCAAAGATAATTATGCTAATATGAACATGATTTTGGAAGAAAATGAATTATGTACTATGCAAATGAGATTACTTGCAATGCAAGCTAGTCGTGGAGAAATTTCTGATGAAGATAGAATTACAGAACAGGCTAATTTAAAAGAAAAAATAGAGGATAATAAGGATTATGTGGAAATATTAAAAGAAGATTTAGTAAAAGAAAGAACAAAGCAGTTAGAACACCAAATATTTTTCAAATTTAAGCAGGGTCAAATAAGTGCTGATAAGAGAGATCAATTACTTTCAGAAATTCATAAGATGGATAGTTATAGTCAAAGTTATACTTTAGAGGATATGTTTAATGACTCTAGTGATAATGTAGATGCAAGGTCTATGGGAAACCCTAAAAAATAAAGAAAAGGAATCATTTGATTCCTTTTTACTTATGGTATACTTTTGGTTTTTCATGATGAATATTTTTAATTTTTCTATCAATATCTTGGTATATTAAATTAATTTGATTCATAATTTCTCTATATTCGATAACTGTAGGATCTTGGTAATCTTTTCTTTTTAATTTTTCTTTTAGTTTTTTAGAATCTAGTAAATAATCAACATGATTTATAGCATCATTTAAATCTTGAAAGTTCTTTAAACCGATTAATGTAACAAAACTTAATGTATCGCCTGTAATTCTGGCATCTAGTAATTCATTTCCAACCTTGTCGAATAAAGGATAAAGCATTCTTTTTAAAATGATATCGCTATTTCTATTTTTGACAATTTTAGTATCAGTTAACTTTTTGCTATCAGCTATGTAGATGCCTTTTTTTAATAGAATTTTTCTAACTTTCTCAACAATTATATCAGTCATGGTTTCATTCATGCGTTCATATTTACGATATTTTTTATTGTATTTATTTACTAGATTTTCATCTCCAACGTCAAATCCTGTTTTCCAATTTGGTAGTTCTTCATGAAACTCAAGGGCATGAATTAATTCATGTAAGAATATATAATCTATTACAGCACAGTCGCTTCTAGTAACCATATGAAAAATAACAGGATGTAAACTAATTTTCCCATCTTTATCTATTTCAGTTATAAAATTACAACTATTACCTTTTTTTATTAAATTATATAAACATTCTTTTGCTTCTGTTCTAAGAGTTTTTAAATCAGTGCAGTTATTAATTGATGGGGCAATAATATCCTCGACACATTTTTTAAAGAGAACGTTTTGATAAGTACATGTCTGTCTAGTGCTTTCTTTACATTTAGCTTTTTTCTTTAGAATATAATCAACAAAATCTTGAGAAGGTATACAACTTTTTACTTCTTCTCTTTTTATTATTTCATCATAAATTTTATAATCCCAAAATTTAACTCCAATACCTAATTTTTCTAGGTATGAGGTTCTACCTATTAAAATACCTCTTTTTTTATTTCCAGGTACTTCTGAATTATGTAAATCTTCTTCATACTCACTAGAAAAATTATCAATTAAGGCTTCATCAAAAGGATCAAAATTTAAAAGGAAGTCGACTTTTTCTTCAAGATTTTTAAAATTTTCATTAAGAGCTTTTCTTGTTTTTTCTGGAATGAGTGATTTAATTTCTTCATAAAGATTAAGTATTTTTAGTTTATAAAGTTTTCTATGTTTTTCGCTTTCTTCATCATAATAATTTTTAAGATAGGAAATTTTTTTTAATTGGTTATTAAGTTCAATACTTAGTTCTTCATAAATTTTGAAATATTTTTTTATTTGTTCATAGAGTTTTTTAAATTCTTCAGTTTGTTTGAATTCTTCATAGTTGTCTTCTGTTATTAGGGGTTCTTTCTCATCTCTTAAACCATTAAGATAGCTTATTTGATTTAATGTTTTTATATGCTTTTTTATTTTGTTTACTGAGTCTTGATTATCATCTCTAAATGAACATATTCCATAATTGTTTTGTATTTCAAAATCACTTGTTGCTTCTATAAATCCTGTATCTAAATATTTTCTTGAAAGTTTTTTAATTTTTTTAGGAAATTTTTGATAAGATTTTCTAAGTTCAAACGATGAATCAAGAACGCCAATTCTTCTTAAATATTTAATTTCTGTTTCATTTACTAGACAATTTTCTAAAAATGAGTGGTAATTTAAAACACTATCTGGTTCAGCATATGATGTATAGAAATATCTTTTTTGTTGTTCAATTATTTGGGCTTTATTTCTCTTACCATAAACTTCGATAATTGAATCAATAATATCAGGCATGTGCTCATTAATATTTAAATTTAGTATATTCATATTCATCCCCCTTAATAATTTCCTTTTTTTCAAAATTGGTGTTTATTGTAGCATAATTTTTTTTATGAGTAAACATTAACTGTTTTTAAAACTTATTTTTTGTTATAATAGACATGGAGATGATTATTAATGAAGGCAGTTATTGGAGTTCCACTTAGATATGAGCATTTAGATGATGGTAGATGTATTTTATATTTAGGGGAAAAAGTTCGTAGGTGTATTCAAAAAGCTTCAGGGTATGTTTTACCAATTGCTCCTGTTCAAGATGTTGACTATATGGATACTAGGGGAAATGAATTTCCAGAACTTACTGATTTAGAAAAAGATACTATTGAAGATAGTTTAGGTTTAGTAGATGGAATATTTTTTCCAGGAGGAAGAAAGTTTACACCATATGATAGATATTTATTAGAAAGATGTATTGAGAAAAGAATACCAGTACTTGGGATTTGTCTTGGGATGCAGTTGATGAGTTGTTATTTAGAGGATGTGTCTTTAGAAAAAAATGAGAGTGTGATAAATCATAAGCAAGAAAGTGATGAAGGGTTTACGCATAAAGTTAAAATTGCTAGGGATACTAAGTTATATGAGATAGTTGGTGAAGATGAGATAGAAGTTAATAGTTTTCATAATTATCACGCAACAATTAATAAGACTTATAATATTAGTGCTGTAAGTGAAGATGGATTGATTGAAGGGATAGAATTACCTGGAAATGTCTTTAATATAGGAGTACAGTGGCATCCTGAAATTAGTTATGATTTTGATGATAATTCAAGGAAAATAATTGATGCTTATATAGAAGCTTGTTATAAATATCGAGATATTAAAGAAAAGGCAAAACTTAATAATTTAATAGAAAAGGAAAAGTAGAATATGAAAAGGAATATTTTGGGTGTTCTTTCAATTGTGTTGATTATTGGTGGAATTGGAATATTTTTATATCCAAGATTAAATAACTTTACGTATCAAAGAAAAGTTTTGGACGAGAAAGAAGAGTTTATTGAAATTAGAGAAGAGGAGTTAGCTTCAGAAGAAAAAGCTGTTTTGATAGAAGAATTGTATGAGAAATTGAAGCTTGAAAATGAAAGAATATATTCTGATAAACAAGAAAAGTTACAGGATCCATTTATTTATGAGTCTGTTGGTATTAATCTTAGAAAGTATGGGATTGAAAATAATATAATAGGATATTTAAATGTTCCTAAAATAGGAATTGATGTTCCAATTATATTGGGAGCTAATCAGAAGAATCTTTCGAAGGGAGCAACTTTAATGACAGAAACATCTTATCCTATAGGTGGAGAAAATACTAATGCTGTTATTGCAGGGCATAGGGGACTTCCTAATAAAAGAATGTTTCGGGATATTGAAAAAATTGAAGGTGGAGATTTAATATATGTTGAGAATTTTAAAGAAAAATTAACTTATAAAGTTGTGAAGACGGACATTATAGAACCAGATGAAATAGATAAGATATTGATTCAAGATGGAAAAGATATGCTTTCTTTATTTACTTGTCACCCATATAGGGTTGATAATATGAGATATGTTGTTTATGCAGAAAGAGTTAAGAAATAGTGTTGTTTCTTAACTTTTTTTGTGATATTCTAATTCGATATATCGAGGAGATGTTTATGGAATATTATAAGAAAATGATTGGTAAGAATATTTGTTTGGCATCAATAAATTTAAATGATGCAGAAAAATATATGGAATTAGTTAATGATAATAGTCATGATGGTAGAATTGTTTTTGAAGGGTACAAGAGTGAAAAAATTAATTCTATAGAAGAGG
This sequence comes from uncultured bacterium, assembly GCA_946560065.1. Lineage (GTDB taxonomy): Bacteria > Bacillota_I > Bacilli_A > RF39 > UBA660 > UBA3789. The sequence continues at coordinate 38,880 of CAMNUE010000013.1, forward strand.
CACGTGATAAATTAAATGATATGGCAATAAAAAATTATTTTGCAATTATTGATAAAAGTAATAATAAGTTGATTGGATTTACTGGTTTAAGTAATGTACAATCAATGAATCAAAGAAGTTCAATTTGGATAAAGATTGATCCAAGTATTTCTTTTGATAAACAAGTTCATTTTGGAGCCGAAGCAATTGATTTGTTACTTGAATATGCTTTTGAAATAATGAATTTAAATAGTATAGTAATGGATGTTCCGGCTTTTAATAAGCAAGGTTTGGAAATAGCAAAAACAGCTAATATGTTTTTTATGTGTGAAAGACATGAGGCAAGTTGTTATGATGATAAATATTATAATTTAGAATCTTTTCAATGTACTAGAAGTATGTATGGAACAAAGAAGGGAGTATCTTTATTAGATATTGATGAGTCCTATGTAGAATATCCTAAAAGTACTTTTGATAATAGCTCTTCATCTTTGCATCGTGATGATTCTTCGATAACTTTAACTAAATATGATACTAGTAAAGTAGATTATGTTTCTAAGATGGCTCATTTTTTAAACAATCCTTTAGTTTCTATTCCACTTGGAGAATATAAAGTTAATTGGAATGATTACCGAGCTCTTAAACAATTACAAGATGTTAGTTATATTATAGAGAAATATGATGACTTAATTGGTTATATTAATTTGTTTAGAAAAGATTCATTTAATAATAGTGCTGATTTAGAGATTGTGATAGGAGATAGAAATGAGCAAAATAAAGGGTATGGTAGAGAGGCATTATCGTTATTTTTAGAAGAACTTTATAATAATTCTTCATATAATTCTCTTGTGAGCAGTATTTTTGATTTTAATGCTGTTTCTACTAAACTTCATGAAAGTATGGGATATGAAAAAATTGGTACGAGAAAAGAAGCTTATTTTGCTTATGGTAGACTAAATGATATGAATATTTATGAGATGAATAAAACATTGTATAAAAAAAGAAAATAGTAGTGGTTATGGTTGACTTTTTGATTATTTTTTGATATAATATGTGTACTTTCTGATAGGGGGAATTATTGAATGAAAGATTTAAGAATATTTGATTTAGGAAATGCTTTTGGAACGATGAATGGAGGTACAATTAGACTTTCTAATATTACTGATGCTGATAAGAAAATGATTATGGAAATGCATAATTTAAGTTCTTTAGATAGTGATTATAAATTTACTAAAGAAGATAAAAGTGCTATTCATATGAAGCATAGAGAAGCAGCTGGTAGGGAATATGGTTTTGATCATTTAAAAATGTTTATGATGGATCAAACTGATAAAAAGGGAACATATCATGTATTTGATAAGGAATATGTAGAGGCTAATCCAAAAGGTTGGTCAGATATTGCTCAAGATATAGGAATTGTTACTAAAGAGGCACCTGGTGTTGTAGCTTGTCATCCAGTAGCCGATTGTCCTGTTATTGTTATGAAAGATGCTAAAAATGGTGTTACTGCTGTTGCACATTGTAGTGCTGAATTAATTGATAAAAAGTTACCAATGTTAATGGCTGATGCATTGTTAGATTATGCAGGAACAAAAGATGAAGATATTTATACTTATGTAAGTTCTTGTGCTGGTCCTGATTGGACATATGAAGGTATGCCTGCTTGGCTTAACGATTGGAAAATGTGGTCAACTACACATGGTGTTGAGTTAGAAAAAGAAAACATTGTAAAGAATGGAGTTGTTACTCCTAAGATGCATGTTATTTTAAGAAATATTATTAAACAACAACTTAAAGATAGAAATATTTCTTTAGATAATACTAAATTTAGTGATATTGATACAATTACTAATCCTTATTATTATTCAAATTGTGCTTCAAGTACTTATGGTTTAAATCAACCAGAAAAGTTTGGACGTAACTTAGTTGGAGCATTCTATTTAGATGATGAAGAAACAAAAGGTAGACATAGATAATTTGTAATTAAATAAAAAAGTGAAAAAGGTGTTGACAAATCAACACTTTTTACATAAAATATTACTAGTCGAGAAAAAAGGAAAGAGATTTATATCCACCTGACTGTGAGTAACGGTAGGTAAAAGGCCGAATTAAAATGATAATATTTTATTTAGGTTTTTAAGCGGGTATAAATTTTTATATCTGCTTTTCTTATTTTATGGAGGTGTTAGGTATCGCAAAGAATAATGATAACATGTTGATTAATGATCAGATTAAAGCTCGAGAGGTTTTAGTTATAGGACCAAATGGTGAACAAGTTGGAGTTAAACAATTACAAGACGCACTAACTTTAGCTAGTTATGCTGCACTTGATTTAGTTTTAATAAGTCCAAATGGTAATCCACCAGTTTGTAAAGTAATGGACTATAATAAGTATCGTTATGAAAAACAAAAAAAGGCAAAGGAAGCTTTAAAGAGACAAAAAGCAAATATGTCAGAGCTTAAAGAATATCGTTTATCACCTGTTATTGATATTGGAGATTTTGAAACTAAACTTAGAAATGCAACTAAGTATCTACAAAAGGGAGATAAAGTAAAACTTACAGTACGTTTTAAAGGACGTCAAATGGCTCATACAGAGCTTGGCCGTGAGGTACTAGATCGTTTTGCTGAAAGAGTAAGTGAATATGCAGATATAGAACAAAAACCTAAGTTAGATGGTAGAACAATGACAATGATGTTAATACCAAAAAAAGACAATAAGTAAGTAGGAGGAAATAAAAATGCCAAAGATTAAAACACATAAAGGTACTGCTAAAGTAGTAACTAAACGTAAAAATGATTATAAAATTGGAAAACCAGGAAGTAGACATAATACTGGTAGCAAATCAACAAGCTTCAATAGAAGTTGTAGAAAGGGATCTAACCTTAGTAAGGCAGATCAAAATAGATTAAAGAATATAATCTAATTAAGTAGTAGAGGAGGAAAGAGACATGGCAAGAGTAAAAAATGGAGCAGTTACAAAAGCTCGTCATAAAAAAGTATTAAAAGAAGCTAAAGGTTACTTTGGAAGTAAACATAGATTATATAAAACAGCAAAAGAACAATTAATGCATTCAGGACAGTATGCATTCAGAGATAGAAAGCAAAAGAAGAGAGATTTCAGAAAATTATGGATTACAAGAATCAATGCTGCTTGTAGACAAAACGATATTTCTTATTCAAGATTTATTGAAGGTTTAACAAAAGCAGGAGTTGAGATTAACCGTAAAATGTTATCAGAAATAGCTATTAATGATCCAAAAATGTTCAGTGAATTAGTTAAAACTGCTAAAGATGGAAAAGATGGAAAGATTACTAAGGCTACAGAAGTTGCTGGTCGTGAAGTAACTATTAAAGGTTCTAAAGCTACTACTAAAACAGAAAAAGCTACTAAAGCTAAAAAAGAAGAAAAGGTAGAAGCAAAAGAAGAAAATAAAGATGTTGATTATTCTAAAATGACTGTTGCTGAATTAAAAGAAGTAGCAACTAAGAAGAAAATCAATGTTACAGGAATGAAGAAAGCTGAAATTATTGAGGCTTTAACAAAATAAACATATTAGTGAATTTACTTATCTAGTGCCATATGGTGATAAGTTTTAGAAACTGATAGAAGAAAAAACGAAGGAGAAAAAGAAAATGACTGTTGTATCAATGAATTATTTATTAGAAGCAGGTGTTCAATTTGGACATCAAAAGAGAAGATGGAATCCAAAAATGAAGGAATATATCTTCACTACAAGAGATGATATTTATATTATCGATTTACAAAAAACTGTAAAGAAATTAGAAGAAGCTTATGAAGCTATGAAAGAAATCGCTGCAAATGAAGGAAAAGTATTATTTGTAGGAACTAAGAAACAAGCTCAAGAAGCTGCTGAAGAATGTGCTACTAGAACTAACATGTATTTCGTAAATGAAAGATGGTTAGGTGGTACATTAACTAACTTCAAGACTATCCGTTCAAGAATTAGAAGAATGGAAGATATTGAAAAAATGGAAACTGATGGTACTTTTGAAGCTTTACCTAAAAAAGAAGTTATCCAAATTAGAAAAGAATATGAGAAATTAAATAAAAACTTAAGAGGAATTCGTGATATGAAGAGAATGCCTCAAGCTATGGTAATTGTTGATCCTCGTAAAGAAGAAATTGCAATTAAAGAAGCTCGTATTTTAGGAATTCCAGTATTCGGTATTGTAGATACTAATTGTGATCCTGATATGGTTGATTATGTTATTCCTGGTAATGATGATGCTGTTCGTTCAGTTAAGTTGTTAATTGGAGCTTTAACTAATGCTATTGCTGAAGTTAATGGAAATGATGTAATCGATTATGTAAGCGAAGATGATAAAGCTAAAGCAGAAAAAAGAGCTCAAAAGAAAGAAAATGCTAAAGAAGAAAAAGTAGAAGTAGTTGAAGAAGTAAAAGAAGAAAATAAAGAAGAAGTTGAAACTACTAATGAAGATTTAGATTCATTAACTTTAGCTGATTTAAAAGCAAAAGCAAAAGATGCTGGAGTTAAAGGATATTCTACAATGAAAAAAGCTGAATTAATCGAATCTTTAACTAAATAATTAAGTTTACTTTAAAAGGGATGGTTTACTCATTCCTTTTTAGTAGATTTTTCTTTTTAAAATAGGAAAAATAAGATATAATATAAGTGTTTAGTATTATGAAGGAGGAAAAACAATGTTTAAAGCAAGTGATGTAAAAGAACTAAGAGAAAAAACTGGTGCTGGAATGATGGATTGTAAAAAAGCACTAGAAGCATGTGAAGGAGATATGGACAAAGCAATCGATTGGTTGAGAGAAAAAGGTATTGCTAAAGCAGCTAAAAAAGAGAGCAGAATCGCTGCTGAAGGTTTATGTCAAATTAAAGCTGAAGGAAATACTGCAGTAATGGTTGAAGTTAATTCCGAAACTGATTTCGTTGCTAAGAATGAAGAATTTACTGGATTTGTTGATTATTTAGTAGATCAAATCTTAACTAATGATGTTAAAACTGTTGAAGATGTTTTAACTGTTAAAGATGGAAGTGAAACTATATCTGATAAGTTAGTTGCCTTAACTGCTAAGATTGGAGAAAAAATTAGTTTCAGACGTTTTGAAAAAGTAACAAAGAATGATGACGAAGTATTTGGTACTTATAAACATATGGGTGGTAAAATTGGAGTTATCGTTGTTGTTAAAGGAGCAAATGAAGAAATAGCTAAGGATGTTGCTATGCAAGCTGCTGCTATGAATCCAATTGCTTTAAAGAGAGAAGATGTTCCAGCTGAATTAGTTGAAAAAGAAAAACATTTTATTACTGAAGAAGTTAAGCAACAATCTGCTGGTAAGCCAGAAGATGTTATTGAAAAAATGGTTGTTGGGAAATTAGAAAAATACTATAAAGAAGTAGTATTAGTTGAACAAGCATTTATTAAAGAAAATAAAATGACAGTAGCTAAGTATGTTAGTGATAACGGTGGAGAAATTTTATCAATGGTAAGATTTGCTGTAGGTGAAGGTATCGAAAAGAAACAAGAAAACTTTGCTGAAGAAGTTATGAGTCAAATTCAAGGTGCTTAATTAGAATTACTTGTATGATGATAATTTATTTAAATTAGTTGATGCATATTAGCATTGACTTTTTTTATTTAAGTTTTAATTCACTTCCTTTATTTTTGTTTTCATTTGTGGTAGTATATATAATATATGGAGGGTCTATGAAGGTTAGGGTTTTCTTTTATTTTTACTGTTGTCTGTTTAGGTATGCCATTTGGAGTATTTGCTAAAGATTATTCAATTAGAGACTCTTTGTCAAATACTACGTGGAATGATGGAGATAGTATAGATTTATCAGATGCTTATGGGGAATTTTATAATTCTTATTTCATTCCTTTGTATTTTAGTACTATTACATATAATGGTTATATTTATAGACTTGGATCTGATGTTGATGGTGTTTACCTTAGTGAATATAGTAATAAGATTGATTTTAGTTATAATAGTTGGTTACTTGAACCTCTTGAAAAATTTGAAGCAAGTAATGCGTGTTTTCTAAAAATATCCGAAAGTTTGATGGATGAAGATATTGGTCATGATGTTTGTAGTGATAGTGAAGAGTATAAAGAACTTATGAGTTATTTTAAAGATAGTTCTAATAAACCTGTATTTTCTATAGAATATTCATATTATACGTCTGGAATGTATAATGGACTTGCTATTCATGCTACATATCCAGATAATAATAAAGAAACTATTTTAAATATTTCTTATAATAATGTTGAAAATTCAAGTAAGGAGAGCATAGAGAAAAATCCAATTAAATATTCGAAAAAAGATGGAACTATAGTTTTGAAAGATTTGGTTAGAGAAGGTTTTACTTTTGAAGGATGGTATTTGGACGAAGATTTTAAGTATAAAGTTAGTGAGCTTAATGTTGAGTTGTTTAATGATTATTTTAGTGATGACAAATATTTCGAAAATACTGATGTAGAAAAGTTATCTACTACAATTAAGGATTATATACTTTCAGGGAAAATTAATTTGTATGCTAAATGGTCATCAAATAATGTAATTACTAATCCTAAGACATGGTCTACTATAGAACTGATTTTTTTTGTATTATCTACAGCTATTATCACTTGTATATTTGTTTTTCTTAGAAGTAGAAAAGTTATGGAAGGTTAGAAAACTTTTCTTTTTTCTTTTAAAATGAACTTATTTTTATTATAATTAATATAGTAGAGGAGAGTATATGAAAAGGGAAAATAATGATATTGAAAGAATTAACGATGAAATAGAAAGAATTATTGGTGAGAGTGATGATTCTTTAGCTAATTTTGAAGATTCTGGTGATACTAAAAAGATTGATTCTATAGATGAGATAGATTTTGAAGATGTTGGTAATACTAAAAGAATTGATTCTATAGATGAAATAGATGGTGAGAGTACTTTAGAAAGTGAAAGTATTGAAGAAAAATCTTCTTTAGAAAATATCTCTGATAAAAGTAATGATATTACAGAGAAAGTGGATAATAATGTTACTGATAAAGAAAAGAAAAATAAAAAGAAAGAATTAATAATTATAATTAGTATTATTTCTTTTGTAGTTGTCATTGCGATTAGTTTTACATTATATTTTCTTTTATTTAATAAAGAAAATGTTGAAGTAGATGACTCAGAAAAGCTTAGTAAAAGTGAACAGGAAGAAATTGTTAATAGTTATGGAGAGGCTTTAGAAAAAGTTATTTCAGTTTATTATCAGAAAGAAGGAAAGTTATTAAAATATACTGATGCGAATAAAATGATTGAGTTGGATGATGATGTTTCATGTAAAGTTCATGAAATCTATGAAGATGGTTTAGTTTATTTAAAAAAATGTACAATTAATGGGGAAGAGACAGCTTATGGTTATGGAGAAAAACAGGAAAAGAGAGAAGAACCTATTGTAAAAGAGGGTAATGTTAAAGTTTATGTAAATAAAACTAATAAAGAAGCTACTTTGAATGTTCCAAAATACGTGGAAAACTATGATGTTTATTCCTTTAATATTAATGGTGCTTATAGTGAGTTAACTTTGCTTGATAAAAAGAAAAGTTCTTATGTTTTTTATTCTGATGGTGATTATAATGTTCAAATGATAGATTATAAGAGTGGTAATAGAGTTTTTAGTAATGTAAATTATAATTCAGTAATGCCAATTATGTTAGAAAATGGTTTTGATACTAATATGATTGGTGTTAATATGAATAACAAATGGGGTATATATAATTTAAATACTGGTAGTTGTGTTGTATATCCCAAGTATGATTTAATTACAGTTAATCTAAATATTGGTGTTACAGGTCCTTCTTTATATGCAACGGCATTAGATAGAAATAAATTAGCAGTTTTTAGAAATGGTTCAGTAGGAGTAATTGATTATACAAATGATAGTGAAATTATTCCTGTAATATATAATGGAATGCTTAAAAGTGGAGATTATTTATGGGCAATAGATAGTAAAAATAATGGACATATTTTTGATTTTAATGGAAATATTTATTTAGATGGTAAATATAGTAAAATATATGATATTCTTGACGGAAAATATGTTTTGGTAAATGATAATAATCTTATTGAACTAGTTGATGTTAATGGTAGGGAAATTTATAATTATGGTAAGATTGAAGTTGGAAATTATAGTTATGGATTACCTTATAATAAAGGTATTTTATTTCAATTCATTCAGGATGGAGATAATAACAATAAATGTGTAGAGTTAATTTATGATTTTACTAGTCGTGAAGGAAAAGTGAGAGATGCTTCTTGTGGAGGAATTGGATAATTTATATTTTACTTATATCTTATAGTATTTTATCGTTTTCTTTGGAATAAAATTAATTAATAAGTAGTTTTACTACTTGTTTTTTTGGGAAAATTTGATATAATAGGCGCAAATAGAGGGGATGAGTAGTATGGCTAAGAAGAGTTCTGGTACTAATGCTCTTACGAAGCTTAATCAACAAATTAAAGAATTAAGTGTGGAGAAGGCAAGTGAAGAGAAGGAAAGTGTTCCTGTAATTAGTAAAAAAGATATAGAAGAAGTGATAAAAAAAACACCAATTACTAAAAGTACTACAAAGAAAAGTACTAGTAAAAGGGGAAATGTTAGAGATAAAATAATTGTTGCGGATAGGACAAAAACTAGAAAAAAAGTTTCAACTGGTACTACTAAAAAAACTACAAATAAAGTAATTAGTAATACAAAGAAAATTAGTAAACCTACAACAGAAGTAGGAGAATCTACTACTAAAATTAGAAAATTAGAAGATGAAATGAGAAGTCTTTATGATAGAGTCAATAATATTATTGAGGATTTGGATTACGAAAAAACGATTGTTGAGACAGATGATATTATATTAAATGACTTTGTTACTAGAGAGAAAATTGAAGAAACAAAATTGGATAAAGTTAGTACTACTTTTTTAGATAAAATGTTAAAAGTAGTATTTATAATTTTTATGTCGTTATTTACGGTGTTCATAGGATTTGTTATTTTTGTAAGCACTTTTTAACGCTTTTTTCTTTATTTTCTTTGGCTATTATAATATAATAAAATTTAAGGAGAGATGAAAAAATGGATAGTGATATGATTATTTTAGATGTTACTGAAAATATGGATAAAACAATAGAAAATTTAAATAAAAGGTTTGCAACTGTTAGAGCAGGACGTGCAAATCCTTCTAGTCTAGATGGAGTTAATGTTGAATATTACGGAAGTATGACTCCTTTAAAGCAGTTAGCAACTATTTCTGTACCAGAGGCTAGACAGTTGCTAATTAAACCATTTGATAAGGGAGCTCTAGGTGCTATAGAAAAAGCTATTCTTGCATCGAATTTAGGATATAATCCAGGAAATGATGGCGAAACAATTCGTATAGTAATTCCTGAACTTACAGAAGAAAGAAGACGTGAACTTGCAAAGCAAGTAAAAGCAATAGCTGAGGAAGCGAAGGTTTCTATTAGAAATATTCGTCATGATGGATTAGAGGACGTTAAAAAATGTGAACTTCCTGAAGATCAAGAAAAAGGAATGGAAAAAGATATTCAAGATTTGGTTAATGAGTATAATAAAAAAATTGATAATTTATTAAAAGAAAAAGAACAAGAATTACTTACTGTATAGTAAAATATAGCGAGGTTTGGTATGAAAAGTAATGGGAAAGCTAAGATAGATAGAGACATAGAATTTCTATTATTAGAAGAAATTATTACTAAAGCTAAAAAGGGAGAAAGTATAACTAGAGAAGAATTTCATTATTGTATCGCTGGTTTAGATTTAGAAATAAAAGATAAAATAGATGAAATACTTTGTAGATTGACAGAATATCAAATTTTAAATCCTCCACGTGTAACTGACACTCATTATTTATTAAAAAAACATAAATATTATGAGGTAAACCAAAAGATTAATTTATTGAAAGAAACTATCTATGGTGTTAGAAGTATGATGCTTAAATCTATTGATATGGTACTTGAATATCCTGAAAGTGAAAATATTAATTTTTTACTTTTACAAAAAGAATTATTTGATGAATATTGTGCTGGTTTTATGGAAAATTTAAGTTCGTATTTTAAAGAAAATGATTTAGATATATGTAGGAATATTGAAGAAAGATTTTATTTAGTAAAGGATAGAATGCTGGAAAATCAATTATCTGTGGTTGATAGAAAGTAGATTTTAATAAAAAAAATAAGATATTATTTTATTAATGTGATATAATATGTTTATCGACTTTGATTAAGAAGTAGTAATAAATGATTTACTTATAGAGAGATTATGGTTGGTGGAAATAATCAGTAATAGTTTATGAATTCGTCTTAGGAGTTCTTATTAATAGTAAGCGTAATTCTTGCGTTAAAAGATTTAAGTGTATAGTAAAAGATAACTATAAAATAAGGTGGTACCGCGAGTAAATCGTCCTTATGTATAGTTGTCTTTTTTTTGGAGGTAAGGTTATGGAGAAGCAAAGATTTATATTTGATATTGATGGAACTTTATTAGTACCAGATTATTCTTATGAAAAAACATATTTTAAGAATATTTTGAGTAAGGATGATGCAGATGTTTTTATTCCAATGATTTCTAAGTTGTTGGCTGATTATGAAAATACATACAGGCGATATGATATGAAGAAACTTAGTAGGTATTTGACTGCCCATAGTGGTATTTTAATTACTGAGGCAATGATTAAAGGCTGGAAAGCTGCTTGGAGTGATACAGAACCTAAAATAATTGATGGTATTGTTGATACTTTAGAGGAGTTAAGCAGTAGAGATAAAGATTTAGTTATTCTTACTAATTGGTTTTTAGAACCACAAATAACTAGATTGAAGCAAGCTGGTATTAAAGATTACTTTACTGATTTTTATGGAGGAGAGTTTGCTATAAAGCCTCATGCAGAAAGCTTTAGAATTGCTTGTGGAAGATATCATATGGAAGAGTGTGTTATGATTGGTGATTCACTAGATAAAGATATTTATGCTGCAATGGCTGCAGGTTTAGATTCTATATACTTTAATCTAAATAACAATGATAATTTTGATAAGAATAAAGTTAAAAGTATTGGAAGTATGCGTGATTTAGAAAGGATGATTTAGAATGAGTATTGATAATAAAAAGAGTAATTTAACTATTGGAATAATTAGTTCTGGTAATTCTAGAAAATGTAGTCTTAGTGCATTACTTACTGGTGAGGAAGCTCCTAATTTAGAAGAATCTTGTAAACCTAAATATATTTTTGATAGTGTTTTTCCAAATGATGAAATTAGAAAAACAGCTTTAGGAGTAGCTGTTGAGGACTGGAGTGAATCTTTAGAAAATAATTCATCTTTGTCCGAAAAAAAAGTTTCAGTAGCTTCGAAACCAACTTATGTGCTAGACAGTGTATTTCCAAATAAAGAAGTTCAAGACATTGCATTATCTGAGATTGATAGATTGAATAAAATGCGATTTTGTGAAGAATTAGGTATTGTTTATGAAAATATTAATGATGTTAGCTTTGAAACTATTCATGAAGAAATAAAAAAACAGTATGAAGATTCTAAAGGAAAAATTATTACTAAGAGAAGAAGAGGTGTATAAGAATGGAAAATAAAATAATAGAAGAAGTAAAACAATTAATTGAAGAAGATAAAAATACAGTAATAGATTTAAAAAGTCTAAATGATTTAAAGATAAAGTATCTTGGAAAGAAAGGTATTATTTCTGAACTTAATAGCGAAATTAAGAATGTTCCAAATGAAGAGAAAAAGAATTTTGGACAAATGGTTAATGAAGTTAGAAATCTGTTTAATGATTTTTATGAAGAAAAAAAGAATGAATTTGAGACTCTCTTATTAAATGAAAAATTAAGTAGTGAAGCAATTGATATTAGTTTACCTGCTACTAAGGTAGTAACTGGGGCTCCTAATATATTGGAGAAATTGATTGAAGAAGTTGAAGATGTATTTATGTCAATGGGATATGATGTAGTGGATGGACCAGAGATTGAATATGATAAGTATAATTTTGAGATGTTAAATATACCTAAAGGTCATCCAGCAAGAGATGCACAAGATACTTTCTATTTAGAAGGAGAGGAGATTTTACTTCGTAGTCAAACATCTCCTGTACAAGTTCGTACAATGTTAGAAGGAAAAGGTAAAGTTCCTGTTAGAATGATTTGTCCTGGTAAAACTTATCGAAGAGATGATGATGATGCAACTCATTCACATCAATTTATGCAGATTGAGGGATTATTAGTTGATAAAGATATTAGCTTAAGTGACTTAAAAGGAACTATTGATGTTGTTATGAAAAAGTTGTTTGGAGAAGATGTAGAGTCTAGATTTAGACCAAGTTATTATCAATTTACTGAGCCTTCAGTTGAAGTTGATATTAGTTGTTTTAATTGTAAAGGTAGTGGATGTAATATTTGTAAGAAGACTGGTTGGATTACTGTTGCAGGTGCTGGAGTAGTTCATCCTAATGTACTTAGAATGGCTGGATATGATCCTGAAGTGTGGAGTGGATTTGCTTTTGGATTTGGAGCTGAGCGACTTGCTATGCTTAAGTATGATATTAATGACTTAAGAGTTTTCTATAATACAGATTTAAGAGAATCAAGAGTTTTTGATAGAAAGGAGGCTGAATAAAATGATTAGTTTAGAATGGGTAAAAGATTATATAGACATTAGTGATCAAGATTTAGAAGAATTAGCTGTTAAGATTACAAAAGCTGGAATTAATGTTGAGAAAGTAATTACTAATCAAATAAAACACTTAGTAATTGGTGAAGTAGTAGAGTGTGTTCCACATCCAGATAGTGATCATATGCATGTGTGCCATGTTAATGTAGGAAGCGATGAGCTAGTTCAAATCGTTTGTGGGGCACCTAATGTTAGAGAAGGAATCAAGGTAATTGTTGCCTTACCTGGAGCAGTGTTACCAGGAGATTTTGAGATTAAGAAAAGTAAGCTTCGTGGAGTTGAATCTAATGGAATGATTTGTGCTTTATATGAATTAGGACTTGAAGAGAAGACTGATGAGACTTATGCTAAAGGTATTGAAGAATTAGATAGTGCTGCACCAGTTGGAGGGAATCCTATTGCTTATCTTGGAATGGGAGATACTTTGTATGAGTTAGATATTCATAAACATCGTAATAATGATTGCTACTACCATATTGGATTTGCTTATGAGATTGGTGCTATTTTAAATCGTCGTGTTAAATTACCAGAATTAACATTTAAGGAAGAGAAAGATAGTGTAGATAAACATTTTAAACTTAATGTTAATAGTAAAAAGTGTCCATTTTATTTAGCAAAAATGGTTACAGGAGTTGAGATTGGAGAAAGCCCAGATTTTATTAAAAGACGCTTAGTTGCTGCTGGAATGAGACCAATTAATAATGTAGTTGATATTTCAAATTACGTTATGTTAGAGTTTGGACAACCACTTCATTTCTTTGATAAGGATAAACTTGGAGATGGAATACTAGTTAGAGATGCGAAGGAAAATGAAGAAGTAGTAACACTTGATGGTAAAAAAAGAGTATTAAAAAGTAGCGATATTGTAATTACTGATGGTAAGAAGCCCGTTTGTATTGCAGGAGTTATGGGTGGAGAAAACACTGAAGTTGATGAGAATACTAAGAACATTTTAATAGAAGCTGCAATTTTTGATGCTGTAAGTATTCGTTATACTGCAAGTAACTTGGATTTACGTAGTGAAGCATCTATTAGATATGGTAAAGGATTAAGTTATGAATATACTGAGATGGCTCTAAAACGTGCTTGTCACTTACTTGAGAAGTATGCAAATGCGAAGATTTTAACTGGCGTAGTTAGACATGATTCTATTGATAAGACACCTAAGAAGGTTGAATTTATTCCCGAAGATGTTAATAAATTACTTGGTATTACTGTTAGTGAAGATGATATGAAAGTAGAACTTGAAAGACTTGAGTTTGATTATGAGCTTGTAGATGGTAAGTTTATCGTAACTATTCCATCCCGTAGACTTGATATTGATCCTAATGTTAATGATATTGCGGAAGAGATTGGTAGACTTTATGGATATCATAATCTTGTTAGTACAATTCCAACTGTTCCAATTAGACGTGGACAATATGTTGGAGATGTTAAATATCGTAAGATGCTTTCAAAAAGACTTAGGGGTCTTGGATTAAATGAAGTTAAAACTTATACTTTAGTTTCCCCTGAGATGGCAAGTGTTTTTAAATATAGAGAAGTTGAAAATGCTATTTTACCTAATCCAATGAGTAGTGATAAGAGTATTGTTAGAACTAGTTTAATTCCATCTTTATTAAATGTTTATAGTTATAATAAAAAACGTAAGGTAAAAGATATTTGTATTTATGAAATAGCTAAGACTTATGATAAGAAGTATAATGAGACTAGTTTAGTATGTGGACTTGTTTCTGGAAATTATTCAAGTAATGGTTGGAGTAAGCCAGTTAAGTATGATTTCTATACTATAAAGGGTATTGTTGAGAATATACTTGATTTTATGGGATTTAAGAATAGATATAGTTTTGAGATTAGCGATGCGACTGATTTACATCCTGGGGTTAGTGCGAATATTTTACTTGATAGAAAGAAAATTGGTATTCTTGGTAGAGTTCATCCAAGTATTAATAAAGATGAGATTTATGTATTTGAATTATCACTTAATGCTTTAATGAGTAAGATTAAGCCATTGAAATATAGGGAGGCTCCAAAATATCCAGGAATGGAGAGAGATATGGCTTTCATATTAGATAAAGATGTTACTGCAGGAGAAGTTATGACTACTATTAAAAAAGCAGGTGGCAGATTACTAGATTCTGTTACAGTATTTGATGTTTATACTGGAGAGAATGTTGCTGATGATAAGAAGTCAATTGCTTTTACTGTTAACTTTATGGATTCTAGTCGTACTCTTACCGAGGAAGAGGTTATGACAGTATTTAATAATATAATAGATAAAGTTGTTAGTGTGCATGGAGCAGAATTAAGAGATAAATAATTTATAATAAAAAACAATTATTGTTGACGTAAAGATAATAATTGTTTTTTTGAATGATTAATAATTTATATTTTTTATGGTAAGATTTTTATAGGTGATAATTATGAATAAGAGAGTTATTGTTTCAATTGCGTATATTTGTTTTTCTACTTTTATTATGTGGTTAGTTTATACATTTACTCATGATTTATTGGGATGTTTTGCTACTTTATTATTAATTTTAGTTTTTTATGGTATTATTAACAGTACTTTTATAGAATCAAAGAAGGAAAAAATCATTTATGATATGCCAGAGTCTGAAATAATTAAAAGAGTAAAGGAGAATGATGAGAATTTTTCCAAAGAGAATTTTTATATTTTTGTTAAGAATATTATTCATTTCTTTTATGATGCACGAATGGGAGAAAATCTAGATAAAATAAAGTCTTTGGTTAGTGAATCGTTTTATACTTACTTAAATAATATGATTTTAACTGATAAAAGTAATGGTTTGGACAGAATTATTGTTGATTTAGAAATTAAGGGTGTTGTACTTAAAAATTATTATGTTAAGGATGATTATGAATTTATTGAAGTTTTAACAGACTATCGTTATAATGATTTTACATTGAAACAGGCAACACAAGAGATTAATGATGTTGGTAAGTATCGATTTGTGAAGTATATTTATACTTTTTCTCGAAAGATTGGTAATCATAACAAATTAATTTCTTATAAGAATAATTGTCCGGGGTGTGGGGCTAATAATTGTAACTTTGTGATGGGTGTTTGTGTTAGATGTGGTTATATGGTTGGAAATTATGGCGATTTTATATTGGAAAGTATTGTAGGTGTTAAAGATGAGTAATGGTGATGATAAAAGAGTATTTGATAATAGCACAGAGGATTATAAAACTGAGGAAGATACATCTGGTAATATTTTCATATTTAGAGCTATGGGAATAGTAACTTTTTTGTTGATTGGTAGTTTAATTTCTTATGGTTTTTCTGTACCAACAATTGTTTTATTATTGATGGATGTAGCTTTATTTATGGTAATATTTGGAATTAAATTAGATCGAGCAAAATATAAAAAAAGGACTTCTAATGATAAATTAGATATTGTAGGTTTGGCAGATGATAAGGAATTTAATAATTTTGATTTAAATAATGATGGATATGTAGATTTATATGAGTATTATACTAAATCTGAAGATGAGGTAGAAAAGCTTATTAAAGAAAAGTGTCCAACTTTTTCTAATAATGAATTTTATAATTATATAAAGAAGAGTATTTTTATTATTGAAAATGGGCTTAATGAAGGTGATTATGAAGCATTTAGTGGTTATTTAAATTATAGTTATTATAGGCGTTTAAAAAATAAGATTAGAGTTAAAAAAAATAGTGATAGAGTTCTTAACAAAATAGTTGGTGTTGTCTTAAAAGATTGTATTTTAGATGATAATATTATGACTGTTAAAGTGGCAATCACTTTGAATTATAAAACTAAAAGTAAGAATGAGGTTTTTGTACTTACTTATATTAATAATTTAAAAGATAATTTTAATAATAATGATAAATGTTTTAACTGTGGGGCAGCTTTAGAAAAGGGAATATGTAGTTATTGTGATACTTACAATTATTTTGCTTATAATGGTTTAATTTTAAGTGATAAGGTTGCGATTAGAATTAGTGGTGATTAATAGTAAAGAGGCTTAGATATTTTCATCTAGGCCTCTTTTTACTCTTTTTCTGATAATTTCTATAAGTTCATTTTTTAGTTCTTGAGAAGCATTTTCCCAAATTAGTTCTAGGAAAACACCTAATCCAGGAAGGGTTAGTTCATCTTTAGATTTAACTGATTCATCAATGGCTCTTTTTAAGGTTTCGAAGTCATCTCCTTGAAAGTTATTAATTATATGACGTCTGATATCTATATCCATGTATATTCATTCCTTTCTAAAAGTATTATGATTGGAATGCGTTTTTTTTATTCATTTTAAGCTAAAATTATTTTTCGATTTGTTCACTCTCATAGAGTTTTTTATAGTTGTTATTGTTTTCAAGTAACTCTTTATGTGTCCCTTCAGCTGTAATTTTACCATTTTCTACTAAGAGTATTCTATCCGAATTTTTAATAGTAGAAAGACGATGGGCAATTATTAGTATTGTGTATTCTCCCTTTAAGTTATCAATAGCTTTTTGAATACTTGTTTGTGTTTCATTATCTAGGGCACTTGTTGCTTCGTCGAATAAAATTATTTTTGTTTTTTGAATTAAAGCTCTGGCAATAGCTAGTCTTTGTTTTTGACCACCACTTAAATTAGTACCACCTTCACCAATTATAGTATTTAATTTATGTGGAAGACTATTAACGAATTCATCTAGACAGGCTAATTTTAATGCTTCTTTAATTTCTTTATCAGAGATATTTTCTTTTACTAAATGGAAGTTATCTCTGATACTCATATTAAAGATATAGGGATTTTGTGAAATAACAGTAATATTACTTCTTATTGAATCTTCATCTAAGGTATTAATATCACTATTATCGATAAGAATCTGACCTTTATCTATGTCATATATTTTTCCTAAGAGATTAAAGATTGTACTTTTACCAGCACCACTTCGTCCTACAAAGGCAACTGTTTCGCCGCTATTGATTTTAAAGGACATATTATTTAAAACTTTAGAATTATCATTGTATGAGAAAGAAACATTTTTAAATTCAAAGTTTCCTTGAATATTATCTAGGTGATTAGTACTAAATTTTTCTTGTTGGAACTCTTTATTTTCAATGATAGCAAAGACTCTACTTGTTGAGATATTAAAGTTTTTCACTTCTTCTAATAAAAGGGAAATGTTATCCATGAAGTTTGTCATAATATTTGTTTTGTAGGTAAATAAGGCAACTGCGATAGCAGAAGAAATAATATTCTTTTTTATAAGAATAATAAGTAAGATTATAAGGGTGAATATAAAGATGTCAGATAATATTTTTATTAGGAGAGAGTAGGATAAATTTAATTTTCTTCTATTGTATGACTTAATGTTTTTTTGAATTATTTCGTTATCCAATTTTTCAAGAAAAGTTTGTTTTGCAGAAAGCATTTTTAAATCTTTTTCTCCTCTAACTAATTCTCCAACTAGACTTGAGACTTTATCTCTTTGTTTTCTTACTTGAATATCTAATTTGGCCATTTTATTACTTTTAGTTAAATGAAGGGCAGTTAAGATTATGGCAACTAAAAAGTAAAAACAAAAGACATATTTATTAATGATAAAGATGGCAATAAAAATTCCGGTATTCATTAGTGTTCTGGAGATATATCCTGTTCCATGAGTAAACATATCAGCCATATTATCAGTGTCATTTGTAAGTCGTTCAATGAAGGTACCAGTACCATTTGTTTGAATATCTTTTTCACGTATTTTTAAGAGTTCTGTTCCTAATTTTATTTGAAGATTTTTAATAGTACCAATTCTAAATTTATTACAAGCAATCCCCATAATAAGGGTATTTAATTCATTTATCATACTGATTCCTAAGACCATAAGACTAGCAAGTATTAATTCTTCATAGATGTTATTGGTTAGAAGAGTGATTTGTTTGGCAGTATAAAGGGGTAGAATGATTCCAACTATTATTTGGATAATGGATGTTAAAAATATTAGGATGAAGTGTTTACGATATTCATTAGATACTTTAAAAACTTTCTTTAAATTTGTTATCGTTTCTTTCATATAAGTACTCCTTTTTTCTTTACTCTTATGATAACATTATTATTTAGAAAATACTAGGATTGAACATGTTTTAAATCTTTATTTTTCTATTTAGATATTGTAAAATAGAAGTGGTGATGTGAGATGCAACTGTCGTATAATAATAAAGATTATGATGTAGTAATTGAAAAGAAAAGTGGGAATAAAAATACCTATATTAGAGTCAAGAAGGATTTGAAAGTTCATGTGACAACGTCTTTGTTTACTAGTATGAGGTCAATTACTAAACTTATAGAGGATAATTATGATAGAATTTGTCGAATGATTGATTTTCAAGAAGTTAAAGCTAAGAACAATAGTGGTTTCTTTTATTTAGGAAAGCAATATGTTTTAATTAGAACAGATAGTCCAGGTATTACTTTTAGTGGAGATAAAGTTTATGTTAATCATGAATTTGATATTGATAAGTGGTATAAGGTGGAGGCAAAGAAATTATTTTTAGAACGTTTGAATTATAATTATGAACATTATACTAGAAAGATACCTTATCCTAAATTAAGGATTAGGAAGATGACTAGTAGATGGGGTGTTTGTAATATTAGAACTCATATTATTACACTTAACTTAGAACTTATAAAAAGAGATGTTAGTTATCTCGATTATGTTATTATTCATGAAATGACTCATTTAGTACATGGAGATCATTCTGCAAGATTTTGGAAGGTAGTAGAAGAGAATATGCCTAATTATAAAAAATATCGAGAAGAAATGAAGGAGTTTTAATGGTTATTACAAGTTTAGAAAATGAAAAAGTTAAGGGATTAGTAAAATTACAGAAAAAGAAGTATCGTGATTTAGAGGGAAGATATGTAGTTGAAGGTGATCATCTTGTATTAGAAGCTTATAAGGCTGGAGTTGTTTTGGAATTATTTATCTTGGAAGGTGAAGGGTATTCATATGATACTTCTGTCACTTTTGTAAGTTATGAGGTGATGAAGAAGATTACGGTAATGGAGACCGTTCCTAGAATTGTTGCTTTATGTAAAAAGAATGATAGTGGAGAGATTCTTGGAAGAAGAATTTTGTTGCTTGATGAGTTGCAAGATCCAGGAAATTTGGGAACCATTATTCGTAGTGCGGTAGCTTTTAATATTGATACTATTATCTTGTCGGAAAATGCAGTTGATTTATATAATCCTAAGGTACTTAGGGCAACACAAGGAATGTATAATTATGTTAATATTATTAGAATGAATTCTCATGATGCTATAGCTAGGTTAAAAGATTTAGAAATTACAGTTTATGGAACTAATGTTAGTCGTGGTGTTGATGTACGAAGTTTAAGTAGCGATGCTAAAACTAACTTCTGTTTAGTAATGGGAAACGAAGGTAATGGAGTTAGATTAGATGTTCAAGAAATGTGTGATAAGAATTTATATATAAAGATGAATGACAATGTAGAGAGCTTAAATGTAGGAGTAGCATGTAGTATTTTACTTTATGAATTGTCTTAAAAGAGGTTTTTTATGAGAGAAATAGAATTAAAATTTAAAGTGGATAATTTAGTTGAATTTACAAATAACTTAGAAAGTCTTAATTGTACAATTAGTGATTATATTATGCAGAATGATACAATATATGTTTTTGATTTAGATAATGTTGAAAGTTGTGCAGGCTCTGTTTGGTTAAGAGTTAGAAGAGTTGATGATAAAGTTGAATTAAATTATAAGAAGCAAAGTTTAAAGAAAAGTGAGTCGCAGGAAATTGAATTTGGTGTTGATGACTATGAGAAAGCAAATAGTTTTTTAAAGGCTTTAGGTTATAAAGAATGGGTTAGAGTAAATAAAAAAAGAAGATATTCTAAATATGAAGGTGCTAATATTTGCATTGATGAAGTGGAAAGATTAGGTAATTTTGTTGAGATAGAGCTTTTAGTAGATGAAGAAGATAAAGTGGATAATTATGAAGATGAATTGTTGAAGATTGCCGAGAAACTTGGTATAAATATTAAAAATAAAGTTGATGATCATTATGATACGATGATTGCAAACTTGGAGGAGTAAAAATGGATAATGTTTATATAGGGAAGATTGTTAATACACATGGTATTAAAGGTGAACTTAGAATTATGAGTGATTTTCCTTTTAAGGAGAAGGTTTTTAAAGTAGGAAATAAATTAATAATAGATGGTTCTACTTATGTAATCAGAAGTTATCGAGTTCATAAGAATTTTGATATGGTTACTTTAAATGATTACAAAGATATAAATGAAGTTTTATTTTTATTACGAAAGAAAGTGTATTTTTCAAAAGATGCTTTAAATCTTGCTGCTGATGAGGTGCTTGATGAAGACTTGTTAACTTTCAAAGTCTTGACAAATGAAGGAAAAACTGGCATAATAGAAGAAATTTTTTTCGCAAGTCGTGATAATAAAATACTTAGAGTGAAATTTGATAAGGAAATCTTAATTCCTTATAATTCACCAATGATTGTAAAAATAGATAAGAATAAAAAAGAATTATATGTAGAATTACTTGATGGTATGGAGTAATAGGGGTTGATTTTATGAAGATTGATATTTTAACTTTATTTCCAGAAATGTTTAAAGGTGTTTTTGAAGAGTCCATTATTAAAAGAGCAATTAATAATGGAAAAGTTGAAATTAATTTAATAAATTTTAGGGATTATACAACAGACCCTCATAATAAAGTTGATGATACTCCTTATGGTGGAGGAGCGGGAATGGTGCTTACTTGTCAACCAATATTTGATTGCGTTAAAAGTATTAGAACAGAAAAGTCAAAAGTTATCTTGCTTACACCTGATGGAATTCAGTACAAACAACGAATGGCTTATGATTTGGCTGAAGAAGAACATTTAATATTGATTTGTGGACATTATGAGGGATTTGATGAGCGAATTAGAAGTTTATGTGACATGGAAATCAGTATTGGGGACTATGTACTTACGGGTGGAGAAATTCCTTCAATGGTTTTAGTAGATTCAATTGTGAGACTTATTCCTGGTGTTATAAATGAAAGAAGTCATATTGAGGACTCTTTTAAAGACAATTATTTATTAGATTATCCAAGTTATACAAAACCAAGAGTGTATGAAGGAATGGAAGTTCCAGAAATATTACTTTCTGGTGATCACAAAAAAATTGATGAATATAGATATCAAGAAAGTTTGAAAAGAACCAGGGAGAGAAGACCAGATTTATTAGATAAAAAGTAGGTGATATTGATGTATTCTATTAGTGATATGAATTATTCCAATAAGGGAGAATTAGTTAATAAAAATGAACTTACAGAAATTAATGGTTTTATGATGGCTTCTAAAAATAAGGTTTTTCATATTAATGGATGTGAAATTCGTGAAATCAAAGTAGTTAATAAGAGACTAGCAAATCCTTTAGTAAGTAGAAAAGTATTTAAACATTATAATAAACTAATTAGCTATTTAACAGAATTATTAGTTGATGATGATGATTCAGGAGATACTTTTAGAGAAGCATTAAACCAGATAGAGAAATTTAGATTAGAAATAAAAGTTAAATATCGAGAATTTTTACGACAAAAGGAACTTGAATTAATGTCAAAGCAACTAATGGCTTTGCAAAGAGAAGCTAAGATAAGGCTTATGGAAGTTCAAGATAGTTACTTGAATATGCTTAACTCTGGAAAGAAGAGTAAATAGTTTAAGAAATAGAAGTTTAAATGCTTCTATTTTTTTATAAAAAAATGTTTTATTTAAAATAAAGATATGTTATACTTTAGTATATAGTAGAGTAGGATTATACTATTCTGATTACTTAAACCTATTCATGAGAATTTAGGGATAAATTATAGGTGGTGAATAGCAAAATGAATGAAGATAAAAAGGGAAAAAATAATTCTGAGTATTTAAATAATAGTAGTAATTTTGATTCTATTAAGGTTAACTTTTCATGGAAGAACAAAAATAGTAAAATGAAATTGAATCATAATGGTAAAATGGAAGAAATAGAAATACTTGATGATTTAGATGATGATTATTCTGATACGATCACTGATGATTCTTTTGATAAAGTTACTAATGCTTCTAATAAAAATGAAGATATAGAGAATTCTAAAGATGACAATTTTAAAATATCAGATATTGTTGAAGAAGAGGATTCTAGAAAAAAGAAATCGTCATTAAATAAAATTTATATTAGTTTTGAAACTAGGGTTGGAGTGGCAATTTTCTTTATTTTTATATTATTTCTTTGGGCATGTATATTGATATTGCAAGCAATGAATTTTGGTAAAAAAGAAGTAGTTACTTATAGTGAAACTAGTAAGATAGATTATTCAGTTTGTGTTACAGGTACTGATTATTATGCAAATACATGTTTAGATGATGGTATGGAATATGTTAGTATGATAACTGATAAGATAAAGGCTAATTTTAAGTATAACGTAGATTTTTCTACTAACATAGATTATGATTTGTCTTATCATGTAGTAGCAGTTACTAGAATTTATGATGGTATTAATAGTAAAAAATTATTATACGAAGATGAAGATCTTTTAATCAATAAAACAAAAATTACAGGTACAAATAGAAAAATAGATTTCAGTAAAAATGTGGACATTGATTTTAAAGAAAAAAATAATTTTGTTACTAATTATAGAACTAATTTTTCACTTAATGCGTCAGCTTCTTTAGAAGTTATAATGTATTTAGATGAACCTAGTGAGACTAGAAAAGTTGCTTCTATTGTGATGCCTTTAGGAAACCAAACATTTGGTATTACTACTAATATTATAACTAATCAAGATAAAAGTGTTGAGATAGATAATAATATTTGGAATGAATATAATATTACTTGTGCTATTATTGGTACTTTATTAATTATTGTTGCACTTTTAATATTATTTAGATTAACTAGAATGGTTTTAAGTGTTACTACTAAGAGAAGTGAGTATCAAAAGACTTTATCTAGAATTCTTAGAGATTATGATAGAATCATAGTAATTGCTAGAAATGGTTTTGTTACGACCCGTGAGAAGGCTGTTACAAAAGTTGATAGTTTTAATGAATTATTGGATGCAAGAAATGCTCTTAATAGGCCAATTGTCTACTCAAGAATTAACGATATAAAGAGTGAATTTATTGTTGAAGATGATGATAGACTTTATAAGTATGTTATGAAGGAAGCAGATTTTTCAGATTAGAGGAATGTTATGAATAGTGTTAATTCTAAAAATATGTTTTTGATAATAATGCTTGTTGTTATTTTAGGGATAGTTGCATTATATGCGATTGTCTCTGGTGGTCCTGATTCCTTATATATGGATTTACCAATTAGATAATATTTTAGCTAGATAGTTTTGAATTATCTAGTGTTCTTTTTTATTTAGAAAAAAATGTTTACTTTTTCTTTGTTTTATGTTATGATTTAAGACGTCTAGTGGAATGATCCGCTTATCTTTTATGATTATGATCATTTGGGAAAAATAATTAGAGAGGAGAACTTAGAATGAATATTATAGACAAAATTAATGCAAAACAAATTAATCCTAACGTTCCTGAATTCCGTGTTGGAGATACAGTTAGAGTTGACGTTAAGATTATCGAAGGTAAAAGAGAACGTATCCAAGCTTTTGAAGGTGTTGTAGTTGCTCGCCGTGGTGGATCAGTTAGCGAAACTTTTACAGTTCGTAAAATGTCTAGTGGTGTTGGAGTAGAGAGAACATTCCCTATGCATTCACCTAAAGTTGCTGGTATTACAGTTGTACGTAGAGGTAAAGTTAGACGTGCTAAACTTACATTCCTTAGAGGTATGGTTGGCGGATACCGTATTAAAGAAAGAGGACAAAAATAAAAATAAGGCCAAGGCCTTATTTTTTGTTTAGGTGGTTGTTATGGAAAGTACTAGCAAAGATAATTTTAAAAAGTTTTTTAAGGAATATTTCCCTTATATAGGGATAATAGTGTTTGTTATTTTAATAAAACAATTTGTTATGTCGCCAATTATAGTTAATGGTGAAAGTATGATGAAAACGCTTCATGACAAAGATGTTATGATACTTGATAGAATAAGTTACAGAGTGTCGGATATAGATAGATTTGATATTGTTGTTGTTGATGAAGGTAGCGAATATATTATTAAAAGGGTTATTGGTTTACCAGGTGAAGAAGTTTCATGTGAAGATGGTAAATTATTTGTTAATGGTAAAGAGATTAAAGATAGTTATGGTATTGGTTTAACAGATGATTTTGTTTTCGAAGTACCTAAAGGTGAATATTTTGTTTTAGGTGATAATCGTGAAAATTCTATGGATAGTAGATATTTTGGCTCTTTTAAGAAAGAAGATATCTTAGGTAAAACAAAATTAGTTTTATTTCCATTAGATAGGTTTGGAGATAAGAAATAAGAAGCGACTTTTTAAAGTCGTTTTTATGTTATAATAAAATTATTATGGATGGAGTGATGTTTAATTGAATTCTACTGAAGAAAAGATATTAAAAATATTTAATGATAATTATGATAAAAGAATTTGTGTTATTGGAACTACTTGTACAGGAAAAAGTACGATTATAAATAATACTGGTATGGGTGTTGATATGGATAGTGAGATATTTCCTTTACTAACAAAAGAAGAAACTGATTATGTATGTAGTGATCCTTGGACAGAAGAAATCGGGAAGATGATGGATGAACTTGTTAGAAGCAGATTATCTATTAAGAAAGGTGTTCCAATGTTTGGTACAGTTTTATTAGACTGTGATTTGATAGTATATTTACATATAACTGATGAGCTTTTAAAAAAAAGATGCGCTCTTAGAGAAGCTAATTTTATAAATGCTAAGAATATGCAAGAAAAGATTGTTGAAGAAATAAATGGTTCTGGTATAGATGTTATTACAGTAGAAGTAGTGGAAGATGAGAAAAAGATTGGAAGAATTAGATGAAAGCAATAGATAATACAATTAAATATTATGAATTAATAATGAAATACGAGAATACTGATTATTATGATAGATATTTTTTACCAGATGGGTATCATTATGAATTTTATAAAGATGGAGATATAGATGACTGGATTAATATTCATCTTGAGAGTGGAGAGTTTACTTCTGTTTCTAGAGGATATGAGATATTTCATGATTTTTATGATAGTTTTATTGATGATTTAGATAAAAGATGTGTTTTTGTAGTAGACAATAAGAGTGGTGAAAAGATAGGTACAGCTACTGTCTCCCTTCTTAAGAAAGCAGAATATGATTGTTTTGCCGCGGTTGATTGGGTTGCGATTAAAAAGAATTATCAAGGTAAAGGATTAGCTCGTCCTTTAATTAGTGAAGTTCTAACTATAGCGAAGAAGAATTTACATAAGCAGATTATTTTACATACTCAGACAACTACTTGGTTGGCAGCAAAACTTTACTTAGATTTTGGTTTTATTCCAGTTAATTTAGAAGAAGTTGTTGGCTGGGGAATTTTGAAGGAACTTACTAATCATAAGTCTTTAAAAGATATTGAAGCAGTTTCTGAAATATATGACTTACGAAATGTGGAGATAGAAAGACAATTATCTTTGATATATAGTAGTGAATTTCAATTTGAAGTATGGTATAGGAATGGTTTACATAATGTTTATGTTTACTCTAATGGTGTATCTGATGAATATGAATATTTTATTAATGGTAAACAGATAAGATTAGAAAAAGTTTATAAGTAATACTTTAGGAGGTAGTTTAAATGATTGATTTATTATACGAGAAAACAGAAGATGAGATAGAGCTTCAAGGAACATATTTTGATTCAAAGAAGAAAGATATTTGTGTTTTATTTGTACATGGACAGGCTCAGAGCATTCTTAATAATTCTTTTGCATATAAGTTAGGTAAATATTTAAGTAGTAGAGGAATTAGTTTTTTATATGGACATAATCGTGGTCATAACTATATTAATTGTCTGCATAAGGGAGACGGAAGTTTACTTATAGAAGGGGCTACTTTTGAGATATTTGAAGATTCATTAAAAGATATTGATGTTTGGATGAGAAAAATTAAAGAATATGGTTATAAAAAGATTATATTGATGGGACATAGTTTAGGTTGTAATAAGGTACTTTATTATTTAAATAAGAGAGAAATGGTAGATGGATTAATTCTTGCGAGTGCTCCTGATATGGTGGGAATTACTAAGAAGGAAGAAAGTAATTTTTTAGAGATATTTAAAGAGGCAAAGGAAGCTGTTGAAAGTGGAGAATCGAGGAAGATACTTTCTAGCTTATTAGGAGAGACTGATTATATTAGTGCAGGTACTTTTCTTAGTGAAAGTCTAGAGGAATCTAATATCGATAATTTTCCAATTGAAAGAAATCCAGTTGTTTTTGAACAATTATCTAAAATTAATATTCCAATATTGTCATTTGCAGGTAGTTTAGAATATCCTACTTATTTAAGGCAAGAACTTTTAAAGGAAAAAGCTATTAATTCAGAAGATTTTACTTATAAAGTTATTGATGGTGCAAATCATTTTTATTATGGTTGTGAAGATGAGTTAAATGAACTTTTATATAATTGGATTAAGAAATTTATGAATTAAGATTTATATTTTTAGGGTGATTATAGATGGTAAAGGATTTATGTTTTGAGATAATTGAAAGATGTCCAAATAATTGTGTATTTTGTTCATCTAATTCATGTATCGATAAGAAAAACATTATTAAATTTGAAGACTTTAAGCGAGTTATTGACTATTTTTTAAGTAGTGGAGGAATAGGAGAATTATCACTTTCTGGAGGAGAACCGTTTCTTCATCCTGATTTATTTCGAATGGTTGCTTATGCGAAAGGTAAGGGTATACGAACGGTTATTTTTACTAGTGGAGTGAAAATACGTGAGAAGTTAGATGAAGAAGTAGTTAAATACTATGAGAAGAAAAGGGAACAAGATATTTTGGAAATCTTAGAGCATGAACCTTGGAATAAGAGATTAATCAATAATATTAAGCATTATTATGATAATTTTCTACACCCAAGTAAGTTTTCAGAAATCAGCAAAAATGATTTTATAAGTTTGAAAGAGATGGGACTTGATAAGATTGTTTTCGATTATCAGGGGTATGAGGCAGAAACAGATCATTATTTGATGGGAAGAAGTGAAAGCAGTAGGCAGGCAGCCTTAGATTCAATGTTTAATGCTGCTGTAGTAGGATTGAACGTTGATGTACATTTTGTACCTATGAAACCTAATTATTTGGAAATATTAGATATATTAGAGATGCTTGAAATACCTGGAATTAAAAATATTAGTTTTTTAAATTTTGTTCCACAAGGAAGAGGATTACAAAATAAAGAAAAATTACAGTTAGATGAAGAAGAGAAACAAGAATTTTTTGAATTGTTAAAAAGAAGTAGTGAAGTTTATAGTGGGAATGATAGAAGAGGTATTCCTTTACAAGGGGATACTACTCATAAATGTAATGCAGGACTTGAAAAATTAGATATAAAGTATGATGGTACTGTTTTACCATGTCCTGCTTTTAAGGAATTGTCTTTTGAAGAATGTCAAAAATATGGAATTAAACTATATAGTATATATGACGATTTAGAGAAGATTAGAATTCCTGGTAAGGGTACTAGAAGTGAACCTCTTTGTAATAAAGTTTATAGAAAAAATAAATAAAATAAAATAAAAATATTTTTATTTACTTATAGTATAAATTGAAATGGGGAAGATAAATGGAATTAAGGTTTGAAGAAGTTAATAGAGATAATTTAGAAATAGCTGTTAAAGTACAAAATGAAATATTTCCTTTGGAGAATGGTAGAGATAATTTTATCGAAGGAATCCAGAATAATCCTTATCGTAAGGAAATGATTAATTTTATTACTTATACAGATGAAGAACCAGTTGGAGTAGTAGGTCTTTATTCTTATAATGAATATCCAAATGATGCGTGGCTTAGTTGGTTTGGGGTATTGGATAAGTATCGAAATAGAGGTTATGGTTCTCTGATGTTTAATTTTTTCGAAGATTTGGCTAAGAAGAAGGGGTATACTGCAGTCAGAGTTTATACATCAGCTGAATTTGAGGATGCGATTAAGTTGTATCAAAATAAAGGTATGATTAGTGAAAGATATAGTAATGAATTAGAGTGCTCAGAAATTAATGAAGAAACTATTATATTTTCAAAATCTTTAACTAATAAAAAGATAGATTTATGGAATAATAAGTTTTTGGAATTGACTGCTCAAATTGAAAAGGAAAAGTAGAGTTGGTGATTTGATTGAAGATAGTATCATGGAATATAAATGGTTACCGTAGTGCAGAGAAGAGTAATAGTTTAAGTGAACTTATTTCTTTGAATAATCCTGATATAATTTGTTTACAAGAGATAAAAATGAACGAGGAAATTTTAGAAAATTATGGGTATAATTGTTATTATAATTTTGCAGAAAAGCGAGGTTATAGTGGTGTTATGATTTTTACTAAGAGGAAGCCTTTGAATGTTATTTCAAAACTGGGATTAGATAGATTTGATGGTGAAGGTAGATTTCTTTTATTAGAATATGAGAAGTTTATTGTTATTAATATTTATATACCTCATGGTGGTAGAAAGAAGGAAAATCATCCCTATAAGTTTGAGGCAATTAATAAACTCTTGGAACTTATTAAAGGTCTAAAAAAAGATATTTTTATTTGTACTGATTTTAATATTGCGCATACTGAGAAAGATGTAAAAAATTATAAGACTAATTATCATAATAATATGTTTAGTTATGAAGAAAGGTCTAAAATAGATGAACTTTTGAGTTTAGGATTAGTTGATAGTTTTAGAGAGATTAATCAAAATGGAGATGTTTATTCTATGTGGCCGAATGGTTTTAATGCCAGAGAGCGAAATATGGGCTGGAGAATTGATTATATCTTTGTTTCTGAGGGATTGAAGGATAATATTAAAGATGTAAATTATTTAAAAGAACAGTTTGGTTCTGACCATTGTCCATGTGCTTTGGATGTGTTATGATATTGGTGTGATAATTGGAGGAATATCTATGATAGTAAATTATTCTGATGAAGAAGTAATAAAAGGAAAAAAGTCTATATTTCTAGCGGGACCAACCCCAAGGGGAGAAGGTGTTGTTTCCTGGAGAACAGAAGCTTGTAGTATTTTAGAAAGAATTGGATTTGATGGAGTTGTTTTTGTTCCTGAATATTCAACTTGGAAGCCAAAGGAAGATTATGTTGATCAAGCAATGTGGGAGCGAGAAGCTTTAACAGATGCAATAGTTATTGTTTTTTGGATACCAAGAAAATTACCAGAAATGCCAGCTTTCACAACTAATGTTGAGTTCGGTTATTGGTTACGTAGTGGAAAAGTTATTTATGGTAGACCAGATGATGCGGCAAAAATTAAATATTTAGATTGGTTGTATAAATTAGATTATGAAAAGGAACCTTTTTCTAATTTAGAGAAGCTTTTAAAAGAAGCAATAGAGCTTTCAGACGAGCTGTTTAGTTTAAATAAAGATTAGTTATTAGAGAAATGTGGCGATAAATTTGTTTGATGAGTATTGTAATAAGATTAAAAAATTAAGTAGCTTTGAGAAAAATGATATTATGACTGAGGAGTTTGAATTAATAAGTTCCAATAATATGAGGATATATTATGCTCCACATAATGAAATTGTTAATAGAGATGCTAAAGTATTTATAGTAGGAATTACACCTGGATGGACACAGACTAGTATTGCTTATAAAACCGCCTATGAAGGTTTGGTTAATAAATTAGATGATGAGTCTATAAAAAAGAAATGTAAGAGAAACTCTAGATTTGCAGGTAGTATGAGAAAGAATTTAATTGAGATGTTGGATTGTTTAAAATTAAATGAAAAGTTAAAACTTATTAGTTGCTCGGAGTTATTTGAAGATAAAGATTATTTACTACATACAACATCAATGATTCCCTATCCAGTTTTTGTTAATGGAAAAAATTATACAGGTTCGAATCCTAAAATTTTAGACAATGTAATTCTTAGAGAATATTTGAAAAAGTATTTTTATAAAGAGGTAGAATTGTTAGCTGATGCTTTGATAATTCCTCTTGGAAAATCAGTAGAAGAAGTATTATAGTTAATGATAAGGGAGAAGTTAGTTAAAAGAAAACAGAGTTTGTTAGGATTTCCGCATCCTTCAGGAGCAAATGGACATAGGAAAAAGCAGTTTGAAGATAATAAAGAGAGTTTAATGAGAATTGTGGATGATTATTTTAAGTAGTTTAAGGAGATTATATGGAATTAGTGAATATTGTAGATGAGTCTGGAAATAATACTGGGCAAATTGTAGATAGAAAAACAGTTCAAGATTCTTCTTTGCTTCACTGGGAAGTAGTAATATTTCTTATTAATGATATGGGACAGATGTTACTTGAGATGAGAAGTCCTAATAAAAGGTTTAATCCTAATAAATGGGCTCCTTGTGCTGGAGGAGTAGTAGCAGGAGAGAATCTTTTTGATGCAGCTCTTAGAGAATTAGAGGAAGAACTTGGAATAGAAGTTTTAGAAGAAGATTTGAATGTATTAGAAGAAAATGATAACTTAACTAGATTTTATTATGTTTTTTGTAATAAGAAAGAAGAGGAATTTATAATTCAAAAAGAGGAACTGTCTTGTGTTAAATGGTATGATATTTCAGAAGTTATTGAGATGATTAAAAATAGAGATTCAATTACTATTAAGGAAGATAAATTATATTTACTTGAGAGATTAAATGCTTTAT
This sequence comes from uncultured bacterium, assembly GCA_946560065.1. GTDB lineage: Bacteria > Bacillota_I > Bacilli_A > RF39 > UBA660 > UBA3789. The sequence continues at coordinate 70,362 of CAMNUE010000013.1, forward strand.
AGAGAAGGAACTAGAGAGTTAGTTCTTTTTCTTTTTGGTATGAAGTTATTTTCAAAATAGCAATTTTGTGGTATTATATAAAATACTTTTTGGGGGAATATTGATGAGAATCAAAAAACTAGGAATATTGAATGAGAAATATTTGAAAAATGAAGAGTTACTAAAGACTTTAAAACAAACAGGATTTCAGTGTTATTGTACTGATTTGGCACGTTTAACTGAGACGCCCTTTGATCAATCTACTGGTTTTGGAGCATATTGGTTTGATGGAGAACATATTACTACTAAGAAAAATAAAACGATAAGTAATTATGCGAATTATGTTGATAAGGGTGGAGCACTGTCTTATGTAAATAATGCTAATTTTAAAGCTGGAGTTAGAATTGCATTTTCTTTTGATGATATTGAAGATTTTAATTTTGATGAATTAGAAAATTTGAATCTTGAATACCCACTTACAGTTATAGGTGGTAGAGTTGGAGAAACATTTGATAAGTTGTTTGAAAGTAAAAGTAAGTTAATTGCGACAACAGGTAGAACGCACTTTGTAGACGATAAAGAGTATCGTGAGTATGAAGCATTTGGAATTAGATTTATTAGAAAAAGATGCAAGGTTCAACCAAAATTATTAAGTGATGGAACATTAAGTAAAAAAGATGAAGATGTTTATTTAAGAGTTGAGAGTATTCCGTTGACTATTGATGACGAAGAGAGATTGGTATATTCATCAGTTATATTATTTGGTGCTGTATTAGATAGTAAGGGAAATAGATTTGAGAATAGTGAACTATATAAGAATTTAAATGGAGAATTTTTAAAAAGTATTAATGATGAATTAGAACATGTTTCTCCAGCATTATTGTTTAATGGAAATGTAAAAGATGAATGTAATCGTTATAATTTTAAATTTAATTCATTAACAGAAGAAGATATAATAGAGATATGTATAAACAGTAATATTGCAGTATTTTTACATGGTCCAACTGGAGTTGGTAAGACAGAAAGAATGATTGCATTAGATAGAAATTTGGAATTAGTTGATTTTGGTTGTACTAGTTCGGATGGATTTACAGGGATTATTGCGAAAGATTTCAACTCAAAAGAATTATTCTTATATGAACCTTACTGGTATAAAAGTTTTTGTGCCAAGTGTGAAGCAGAACCAGAAAAAATTCATATCTTATTTCTAGAAGAGTTAACTAACGCGAGAAGTGATGTCCAAAAAGTGGCATTTGAGGTAACTCTTAATAAAACATTAACAAATAGTGGTTTTAGATTGAAATTACCAGAAAATGCTGTTGTATGTGCTGCGGGTAATGAAGCTAGTGAATCAAAATCAGCTACAGCATTGAGCGAGCCATTATTTGGAAGATTTGCTCATGTTTATATCGAAACTGATTCTGAAAATTGGTTAAAATGGGCTTTAAATAGAAAAAAAGAGGGAAGACAATTATTATATAAGAAACATGAAGAGAATAATACAATTCATCCAGCAATAATTGATTATGTAAGAGTTAATGGAGATAGAGTTTTAAGAACACAATATAATGGTGTTACTCCTAATGCTGATCCTAGAAAGTGGGTCCTTGCATCAAAAGCTTTATATGAAAGTAATAATCCAAATGTACTTCGTGCCTTTATTGGAGAAGAACTTACACAAGATTTTATAAAATTTTGTAAGATGAGATTAATAACTGTAGATGATGTTTTAAACGATAGATGTAAGGTTGAAGATGTAGCACTTGATTCTTCATTAAGATGGTATACGACAATTTGTTTAAGTACAGTTGATGATGAAAATGTAGATAAAGTAAGAGAATTTGTTAGTGGTTTAGGTAAAGAGTTTTTAGCGGTTTTTGATTATGAATGGTCAAAAGATAATGACGAAAGAATTATGAAATTATATAGTCAGTCTAATAAAGCACTAGTTAAAAGGTTAGAATTAGATGGAAATAGATGAGATTGTAAAAAAGCTTTTAATTAGATATCCGTTATTTGGAAATGTTATTGCTAACTTAAAATTTAAGTTTACAAATGAGAATGTTCCAGCTTCTGCTTTTACGGATGGAAAAAATATTTTTTATAAACAAGAATTTATTGATGATTATTCTGATGCAGAGAAAGAATTTATTATAGCCCATGAAATATTTCATATTGTATTGAAGCATATATTTAGAAATCTTGGAAAAGATTCGGATTTATTAAATTATGTCGAAGATGCTATTATTAATCAGATGCTAGTTAGAGATGGCTTAACAATGCCTGAGGGACTTGTAAATGTTGAAGATGCGCTTGATTATTCTGTAGAAGAATTGTATATGAGATTTTTACCTAGACTTGATGAAATTAAAGAGTGGATGGGTGTTAATACTTATCACATTGATCTTTCTAATTTAGATGATTTATTTGCTGAGATGTTTGGCGATGATGTTCAAGAGATGATGAGTCAAAATGCTGGCTTGAGAGATGATCTCTTGAATGATTTTAAGGATGAATTAAAGTATTTTGCGTATTCTAATAGTGGTACAGAAGGAAAAGAGGAAACTTTAGGTGATATTGGTAGTGCTAGTCCGTTACTTTGTTGGAAGGAACTTTTGAAAGCAAATATAAATAATCCAGAAGAAGTTGTTACTTTGTTTTATGAAGTGGAAATGGATGGAATCGTAAGACGAGAAGAAAAATCTGAACCATCATTCTCTGAAAGTGAAATAATTATCGATACTAGTGGTTCTATGAATTTGGAGAAGCTTAAAGCAATATTAAGAGAATGTAAAAACATTTTAAAAGATAGTAGATTAAAAATAGGTTTTTGTGATACTAGGTTTTATGAGTGGATTGATGTTTCAGATTGTAGTGTTATTGATAAAATCAGTATAAAGGGAAGGGGTGGAACTGATTTTGGTTTAATGGCTGAGAGCTTTTCTGGTAATGTTGATAATAAGATAGTAATTACTGATGGTTATGGCTCTTTTCCCGAGAATTATAAAGATGTTTTGTGGATTATTGTTGATTATTATTTTCCATCCTTTGTTGAAACTGAAGTCAAAGAAAAAGATATTAATTATATATTTATTAATGAACAAGATGTAGTTGTTGAGAAAAACAAGTGTTTAGTGCTTACAAAGTAATTAGAAAACAATGCTAATTTTATTATATAAGGAAGTTTATATTTTTAATATTAAGGATTTGATGTTAAAGTAAATTATAAAAAGTATTAATTGGGAAGAAATACTTTGGTATTAGCTTCTTTTTTTTAATTTGTAGATGTTATATACTAAATGTGTCACATAAATTGTAATGCTACATTTATTATATAAGGAATTATAGTAATATTAATTAAATTTTGATATAATAGTTTGTAATCTTCATACTGAGAATGTGTGTAGGGTTGTGAATTAGAACAAGATAGTTTGAAAGGGTGGTTTTTTTGAAAAAAATTGTATCTGTAAGTGATTTAAAAGTTGGATATATATTACAAGAAAGTATTAAGACGCGTGATGGAAAGGATTTAGTTACTAAAGGCTCTGTCTTAACTGAAAGTATTATTGAGAGACTTAGAAATTGGTATGCAAAGGATGATTGCATGATTAGTGTTGATGATGATAATATTGATAATGTAGACAATAGTGATTCAATAGATGATGATGTGATGGAATTTGATGCTGCCAAGTTTAAAGAAGTTCAGGATAAAACGATTAGATGTCTTGAAGATGTTTTTAGTTGTGAAGAAGAAGCTTCGGAAGTAGCTTTGAATACTCTCAAGCCATATGCACTTTCTATGTCTGCTAATTTGAAAGGTTTGGCTGATATTCCAAAGAAGGTTTTAAAAGAACAACATGTAAGTACTAAAGCTGGTCATTGTTTTCGTGTAGCAGAAATGGTTGTTGTTTTGACTAATTTGTATAATAATAATTTGCCTAAAGATAAGAAAATTTCATTAGAAACGGTTTGTATGGCAGCTTTGTTACATGAATACGGAAAGAAATTTGAAGATGATGTTGTTACTTTGAGCAGATTAAAAAGAAGGGCAGCATCTGTTTTTAAAAAAAAGTTTAATGATTTTTCAATCGATAGTAATCATCATACTGCTCATGCGTACCTTGCTTTAAAAGATAAGGTTAGTGATGATGTAAGACTTACAATTTTGGGTCGAGGAATTCCTGCAATAAATGGTAAGAATAGTTCTAAAAAATGGATTAAAGGCGCACAGATTATTTTTTTGTGTGATACATATGATACTTTATTAGAAAGTGTTTTGGAAAAAGATATGTTATCTCCTTTTGAGAATGTTATTTCTTTTATGGGACAACTCGCTCACAATAATTCTTTAGATGGGGATTTGTATAAACTTTTTTTGAAACATATACCTTTGTATACAGATGGTGAAAAGGTTTTATTGTCTTCTGGTGAGTATGCTGTTGTTATTAATCGTTCAGAAGCTTTTCCTACAAAACCAGTTGTTTTAACATTACCTCCTGATGCTCCTAAATTGATTGATTTAAGTAAAACAACTAATATTGTTATTAGAAGAATTGTTCAATCGGAAGAAGAAACAGCTAATAAAGTAAGTGCATTACAGAAAAGTCAAACGAAGAATATTGAAGTTTCTGAATCTGTTGATACTGAGAACTTACAGGAGAAAGTATCTGAATTATTAGTGCAGGAAGAAAAAGAAAAGGATGATGTTCCTAAATCTTTTGTAAAGAGTTTTTTTAGAAAAAAGTAGTTGGCTTAATAATTTTATTAGTTTTAATATGTTTTTTGTAATTAAAGGTAGTTATAAAGAGTAGATTTTAATCTACTCTTTTGTGTTATAATAATTGTTACATTAGGATAATTCATGCATCAGATTGAAATTTTTATAGAAATGTAGTTGTAGTATTTGTCATAATATGAATTCAAAAGTTAAATATATGATATAATGTAGAAGTAGTTTACTTAAAAAGGAAGTGACAGGTATGTCTAAAAACAATAGAAAAAAAAGAATGAATTCTGATAATGTTAAAGGTTATCAACGAGAAATTATTTCATGGTTGATTACGATTTATTTAAGAACACCAATAAACCATTATAAATAAAGGAGATTCTCGAATTTAGATCTTGCACATTTTCATTAAAAAATGGATAAAATCATTAAAAAAATAGTAATAATATAGTAATTTTGGTATTATTTATTATAGGAATTAGAAAGGTGATTACGACATTTAAGAACTTAAAAAATTGCACATTTAACATTAATTACATTTTTAATATACAATTAATTTGGAGTGTGATTTTATGGATAAATATAATATTAAGGAATTAGAAGAAAAACTTAATAGATGTAGAAATATGAAACTTGAAGATGTATCTTTAGAGGATGTAGATGAAATAAGT
>CAMNUE010000014.1 GCA_946560065.1 uncultured bacterium
TAATTGCAACCATTGTGAGAAGAAAAGAGTTTATAAATAGTTTGAATACAATAATAAAAAAATAATAGGTAACTATAAAATTACAATTTGAAAGTGAGATGTAATTATGGATAAGAAAAAAATTATGAATTGGTTAATAGCAATCATAGTGGCTATTGTGTATTTAACAGTAAGTCTTATATTTGATATATGGGCATTCTCTTGGCTTATATGGGTTGCTTATGCAATTTATAGATTTATCGCAAAATAGAAAAAATTACAATTTAGAATGGAGCAAGTATGAAAGAATTTTTGGAAAAAATTAGAATTCCTGATAGAAGTCTAAAAATAAGTAGGAAAATATTAAATACAAGTTCAATATTTTTATTAGGAATAATATTGGGGATATTTTCTAAATGGCTAGATAATTTAAGCATTGATGATACAATATGGTGGAAACATATATTTGGAATATTAGATTTAAGAAATGTATTTTCTTTGTTTGGAATATGGATCTTTATTGCTGCTACCATTTCAGTATTTAGTAAGACACCATTAAGAGCAAGTTTGAATGTATTTTTGTTTTTTGTAGGTATGACAGTAAGTTACCATTTATATACAATTTATTTTAGTGGTTTTAATCCTAAAAACTATATGATGATTTGGTATGGAATAACTATGATAACACCAATACTTGCCTTTATTTGTTGGTATGCAAAGGGAAAAGAAAAAATATCAATTATTATTAGTAGCATAATCCTTACTATAATGTTAATATCATCTTTTAGTATAGGAGTTGGGTATTTTTATTTTAAAAGTATAATTTATACTATTTTGTTTATAGGAACAATATTAGTGTTATATGTAAATCCTAAAAATAGTGTTTATAGTTTGTTAATAGCATTATTATTAGCTTTTGCATTTAGAATTTTAGTATAACACAAATTACAATTTGTTGAGGAGGTTATTCTATGAAAGAAAAAAATATATTTTTAAATTATGAGAGTTATTAAATATGTTTTTAAAAATGAAAAATTAAAGAATGTAACTATTTTTAAATTACCAGAATTTCCAAAGGCAATATCTTATGTTACAGAGGAATTTAAAAATGTTGTAGAAGAAAATAATATAAAAGGTTTTAAGTTTAAAGAACTATAATTTAAATTACAATTTGAAAGGGAGAAGAAAAAATATGAATACTGAAATTCAGACTGTTATTGAAAAATTTAAAGAAGTAAGAGATATATTGAAAAAGTTTGATAATGGAGATGAGGCAATAGAATATCTAGTTAATGAAACAAAGTTATCCAAAGAAGAATGTTCTACTGCTTATGATATTATTATAAAAATTGAAGACTAAATTACAATTTGTGGAGTAGATTATTTAAGATTTACTCTTTTTTGCTACAATTAAGAAAAATAATTTACTATAATTCATTACTAATAACTAGATGTCAAAGACTTTTGACAGACAAAAATATTTCTTTCATATAAAATGTAATTGGAGGTGCAAAATGAATGTTGGAGCAAGAATTAAAAAATACAGAGAAAAACAAAATATTTCACAAGATGAATTAGCATTGAAAGTTTTTGTTTCAAGACAAACAATATCTAATTGGGAGACAAATAAAAGTTATCCTGATATAAAAAGTTTAACTATGTTATCTAACATTTTTCATGTAACTCTAGATGATTTTATAAAAGGAGATATAGAGGAGATGAAAAGGATAGTAAGTAAAGAAAAAATAGAAAAATTTAATATAATGAGTTATATTTTCCTAGTAGAAATGCTAATTGTTATGTTTAGTGCATATCCATTATTTACCTTAGATGGATACATTGGTGTTATTATTTGGGCATTATTTTTTGTAATAACATTTGTAACAGCAATAGTCATTGAGAAATTTAAAAAGAAGAATGATATTCAAACTTATAAAGAGATTATTGCTTTTATGGAAAATAAATCATTATCTTATGAAGAAGTACAACAAGAAATTGGAAAAAGAAATTATCAAAAAATATTGTTAGCGATTTTGACAGGTTTAATAACATTTATTATTTTTATAATTGAAATATTCATAATGAAAGAATTATAGTAAAAAGAGATTTTAGGAGGTAGAATATGGAATTTTGGATATTTATGATACTATTTATATTTATTGGTGGAGGCTGTACACTTACTGGTACTTGGTGGAGTAAAAAGAAAAAAGAAAACAATCAAAAAAAATAAGTTATTATTAAAAATTACAATTTATGCAACAAATGATATTGCTTTAAATTAAGATAAACGATATAATAAATATATCAAATATCAATGAACTTATTTTTTTACTGGTGAGTGCAAAACCCCATCAGTAAACGCACCAGATTGATAGGTAACTCGAGTTTTTCGAGTAGTAATAGAAAACGACTTGTAAATGAGTCGTTTTTATGTTTTTATATAATATTATATTGATTAAAAGAGGTATTGAAATGAAGGATGAATTAAAGATTTTAAAGGCAAGAGAATTTTGCAGAAAAGTTAGAAAATTAGCTGATGAAGCTGATTTACCATTTTTTGTTGTAACTGATGGGGCTAGTGCAACTAAAAATAATGGTTGTTTAGCAGTAAAGTGTGCAAGAGATAATCATATTAAATGGGAAAAAGACAATGGTTTTAATCCAGATGAAGATTGGTCTAATGAAAAGATTTACTATATTGATTTTCCTAAATCTGAATATGTTGCTTATCAAGAAAGACTTTTTAATGGAGAAATGATTTATACAACTCGTGTCTCAAGTGAAGTTGGTAAATATGAAATTAATAAGATTTATGATTCTTATTTTGGTAAATTAAAAGTTGTATACTTTGAACATTTTGATGATATAAATAAACATCCTTTTTATAATGAACTTACAAAAGAACAACTTAAAGAAATTAATTTTTATATTAAAGAAAATGGTTATGATTTAATTGGTTTGATTAAAATTTAATTATTTTATGTTATAATAAACAACAATAAAAAATTAGGAGGTATTTATAGTGAAAAAAGTGAATAGTTGGAGTTCTGAATATAGAAAGAAAAAATTTTATGATAATCAAAGATATAAAAAGGAGAAGAATTTTTTTGAAGGAGGGTCTAAGCCTATACCTAAGATTATTTCTGTTATGTTGGATTTAGAGGATACTTGTGACTATATAGATGATGACAAGGCTGCTTATTTTATTAAACAGCTTGATGAGATAAGAAAGCAATTTTGTGCTGATTATGCTACTATTAGTATTTCTACTCATTATGATAGTTCTGATTCTATGCGAGAGGTTTTAGACATACTTAGTCGTAATTTAACTAAGAATGTTAAAATTGGAATGAACTTTTATTATGGTGGTAGATATGATTATGAGAATGATGTAGATATTTATGAAGCCTGTAATTTTAATTCTAGAAAAGTAGAAACATTTAAAGATTATTGTGTTGATGATATAGGTACTAAAAATCAATGGTTTGCGATAATTGATGATAGTGTACATGAAGATACTTATAAAAGTTTTCAAAATAAACATCCTATGGTAGTGTGTAGACCTTCACAAACGAAAGTTAATTCTAATAATATAAACTTTATGAATTTAGCAACTGAGACAAAAGGCTTTGATGGAGTTATTGAAATGATGGATGAGTATATGAAGTCAATTAAATCTCTTACTAGAAGTAATGTATTAGCAAAACAAAAATTTATGCTTAGACATTTGTCTAGTTATGAATTAACTAAAAAAATTAGGGATAGAGAGTATGAATTTTTAGTTAGATATTTTAGTGAAGGTTATGCTGATGAAGATGACTACAATGATACTTTAACTTGGTTAGGGTTTACAATTTCATTGGATGAATGTTCTAAAAAAGATTTAGATAACTTAAAAGGACTTTTAAAATTACTTATGAATAAATTTAAGGAAAATGAAGATTATACTAAGATAAATAGCATAAAAGTATTTGAAAAGATTTTTGATGAAAATTAGTAATTATAATATTTTTTTAAACTTTCCTTGTTCTCGAAATTTGTTTAATATTGTCACATTTTGTCTTTAGTGTTATAATTTTTTTAGAATGGAGTTTTGATATGAGTAAAATATATATTGTTTTAACGTATTCTGGAACTGTTTTATCAAAATTAATTAAGATATATACTCAAAAAGAATATTCTCATGTTTCTATATCTTTAGATGAGAATTTAAAACAAATGTATAGTTTTGGAAGACTTAATCCTTATGTGCCTTTTGTTGGTGGTTTCGTTCAAGAATCTCCTAATTATGGTACTTTTAAAAGATTTAATAAAACTAAGACAAAAATTTATTCATTAGAGGTTGATGAGAGACAATATGAGAAGATTATAAGAATTATTAAGAAAATAGACTTAGATAAGAAAAATTATCGTTTTAATATAATTGGATTGTTTGCAGTAGCATTGCATTTAAAAATAAAGAGGGAAAAATCATTTTATTGTGCTGAATTTGTAAAGTATGTTTTTGATAATTCTAATTTACAAATTGGTTTACCTGATATAGTGCAGCCTGATGATTTTTCAAGAATCGAAGGTAGTAGTGAAGTTTATACAGGAATGTTAAACGACTATCGTGCTTGAGTTATGATGAAAGGATTGATTTAAATCGATTCTTTTTTTGTATTATACTTGGTTGTTTAATTTACTATTTTAGTGGTATAATTTAGAAGAAGGTGTGGGCTAGTAAATGAGAAGATTATTTGATAATAAACTATTTAAAGTTTTTTCTTTGATAGTTGAAATTTTGTTTATAGTTGTATTTTCTATGTATTTGTTTTTTTTATTAATAGAAAAAATATCTGATGATAGAAGTATATTTGGTTATCGTATTTTTACGTTAACTAATTATTCGATGACTGATATTTATGATAAAAATGATATGCTTATAATAAAAGATGCTGATATTACTAATTTAAAAGTTGATGATGATGTAGCATATATTGGTGAACGTGGTGGTTTGAATGGAACCTTTGTTATTAGTAGAATTGTTAAGATTGAAAAAGAGAATAATGATGTTGTAGTTATTACTAGAGGTATTAATTCTAATGTTGATAATCCTTCAATTAGTAATAAAAAAATTATTGGAAAAGTAGTAGGAAAACTTCCTATTGTTACACAACTTAATCATATTGCTAAAAATAGATTTTATTGTTTTTTATTATTTTTTTGTCCTTTACTTTTAATTATTATTATAGAAATAATAAAAACGTTAAAAGAAATAAAGTCAGAAAATGTAGGTTGTGAAGAAAAAGTTGATGATCCTATTATAGTTTCTAGTATAGATGTAAACGAATCTGTTGATAATGAAGAACCTAAAATAATTAGTTTTGAGGTTGTTATAACTGAAAAGAAAGAAGAAATTATTTAAAATATAACTTGAAAAATAATAACTTCTTTTTTTATTTGATATTTAGTGTGTTATATTGAAATTGTATAGGAGGTATATATTTATGAAAAAAAGTGATTTTTCTTTGATTAGTTCAGGAGGGTATATTGTTTTACAAGAAGGAAATGATTCTTGTTTAATTAGGCAAACAGTTGATAATGATGTGATGTTTTCAGCTTCTAAAGAAAAAGCAGAAATAGAATTTAGAGTTGATTCTGATAATTTTGAGGAGTTGCAGGCTTATTTGGTTTTTGAAAGCTTAATGAAATCAATTATTGGTAGATATATACTTAATGATTATCATAAAGAAGGTAGTCTTGTTCTTCCAGAAGATTTTATTAATTTAGAAGATAGGCGTATTATATGGCATTCCGATAGTAGTACTGATAATACCCTGATGTTAGAGTATACTGGTAATTCAATTAGATTGGCTATTTGTAAAGATATTAAGGCTAATAGAAGTAGTGGTAATATTGTGAGAATTAGAACGAATGGCTCTGATTACAATTATTATTATCAAGAATTTGTTGATTTTTATCGGAATTTAGAAATGATTGAAAAACGTTTGCATCCAGATGATAAAAGTAATAATGAGATAGGTAAGCAATTTAATAATAAAGGTACTTCTAAGAGAAAAAGACTTTATATCTTTAAGCATTTATAATTATTTTTGACATTAAATTTTATTTTTTGACAAATTTCGATTATTTTGTATTGCTTAAATTATTTTTTGTGGTTATAATTATTGTGGACATAGTAGGAAAGGTGGCATGTGGGAGTACTAATAATATAGAAGCAAGTGGTGGTTTAATGAAAGGCGAAGTTGAAGTAAAAGCAAAAAAGATATATCAAAGAAAACTTTTTAAGAGAATTGTTAAAATCGTTTTGTTATTGTTATTAACTTTGGTATCAGTTATTTACTTGTTTTTATATATTGTTTATGAAGGTGGTAGATTTACTGTTACACTTGATAAGAATTTGTCTAATAGAAAAAATGTCTATTTATCAGAAAATGGTAAACTTTCTAAAAAAACTAGAAAGTTAACTGCTGATACCATTGACTATATGGATAATATTTCGATTAAGTGGTTGCCAGCTAATATTGATTCTTTAGGTAATGGTGCACATAATGGTGATAATTATATCGCCTATACTTTCTATGTAGTTAATGCTGGAAAGGAAGCAGTTCATTATTGGTATGAAATTGATATTGATGATACTATTCGAGATGTTGATGAGGCAATTCGAATTATGGTAATAAAAAATGGTAAGAAAGTAGTCTATGCCAAAAAGAGCAAAGAGACTAACAAGGCCGAAAGGGGTACTAAGAAGTTTACTTCGAAATCAATTGCAGTTTTAGAGCAGAGAAAAAACTTTAAACCTAATGCTAAAGATAAATATACTATTGTTGTATGGATTGAAGGCGATGATTCAGAATGTAAAAATGATTTGCTTGGTGGGGAAATCAAAATGCATATGGATATTACTGAAGAACATTTTAAGTAAAAAAGGAGAGTTAATATGACAAAAAAAGAAGCTAAAAAAGACAGAAGAAGAAAAAAGATATTTATAGCTATAATAATGATTTTGTTCACTGGTATTATTTTGACAGCTAGTACTTATGCATGGTTTACAGCTAATAGAACAGTAACCGTTGAAGCTATTGATGTTAATGTTTCTACTTCTCAAGGTTTACAAATTTCAACAGATGCTATTAACTGGAAGTCAATTGTTACAAACGAGGATATTACAGGAGTTACATGGTCAGGTGCTAGAAACCAATTACCTCAGGGAGATGGTAAGACAGCTGTTCCAGTATCAACAGTTGCTAATGTATCAGATGGATTCATGGATATGTATAGAGGTACTATTGAATCTGATGAAGCTACTGGTACTAATTATTTAATTTCTGAAAAAAGTGAAGAAAAAAATGGTACTGAAGGAGACTTTGTTGCCTTTGATTTATTTTTCCAATCAACTGAGGCACAAAAAGTTTATTTAACATCAAGTTCTAGAGTTACTGCTAAAGCTGCAACTACACCAACTGGTATAGAAAATGCAGCACGTGTTGCATTTATAAATGAAGGTAATGTTCCATATGGTAGTAGTGCTGGTGATGCACAACAAATAATTGGAAATGAAAAAACATGGATTTGGGAACCTAACCAAGATACACATACTGCAGCAGCAATCGATAATGCTCGAAATGTTTATGGTTTAACAATTGGTGCTACACATCCTAAGTTAGCTTATAAGGGTGTAATGACAACATTTACTGCAGATCAAAAAGTTACATTAAATAACGAGGCTGAGGATAAATTTGCAGATGTTACAACTGTTGGAACAAATACAGGAACAGAGGAAGCACCTGGTATTCCTAATACAGCTTTCTTAGAAGCTTTTGATATCAAGGAAGGTGTAACTAAGGTAAGAATTTATATGTGGATTGAAGGACAAGATGTTGATTGTGAAGACCGTGCATCTGGTGGTTCAATAACTTATAACTTACAATTTAGTATTAATGATAAAGCTTAAACATTAAAATATAAATAAGCCTTCGGTTGAAGGCTTTTTATTCTATGAGGTGAAGGTATGAATATTGAAGAAGAAATGAAGAAATTATCAGAAGAAGAACTTTTAGAATTACACACAAAAGTATTAGAACATTTAAAATACTTAAGTGGAAGCCTTATTTTGGATGGAGAAGATGGTGGTGATGATGACGATGAGTAAATTGCCAGATATTTCAATTGTAAAAGAAATTGAAATTGATAGAAACCATATTGATAATTATCAGCTAGAGACGGATGAAGGTACTAAGAGAACTAAAGCTACATTTTATAAAAATGCCGTAGAACAAAGAAATAATTATACTAAAAAACAACAAATAATTTTCTCCAAATATAAGGTTATAATTGAAAATGAAATGGTTAAGCGAATTAAGAGATTATTACCGAAGGATAAGACTAGAAGTTATGATAAAGAACAAACTACTATTTCTAATTTATTAAATTTAGTTAAATTGAATTCTGATATTTCTGATAGTTTTAAATTGAAAATTGATTTTATAGTTGCCTCAATAAGTGATAATACTACTTTAGATGAGTTAAATGAGATTATTAAAAGGTTTATAGATGTTTTTATGTCTTTTGGTATAGTTTTAAAAATTGATGATTTTAAGTATACAATGTTTACTGAGAAGTATATGAATGCTTTTTTAGAAAATTCTGATTATAATAAGATGAAAGATATATTTGAAAGAATTTATTTTACTTGTCCAGAGATAAAGTTACAATTGAAAATGAATTTGAAATGTATAATATCTGAGTATAAAAAGGAATTGAGTGTACATGCTTCTAATCTTAAACAAAAATTGTTTTTAGAGTATGAAGTTAATTCAACAAATGTAATTGATAAATATGTGAATTATAGAAATGAAGTTGGTAGTAAAAAGGCAGAAGATGCTTTTAATAATACTAAACTTTTTCTTGATGGTAATAAAAGAATTGATGATTATCTTGAAATGGCTCCTGCAAGAACTAAGAATTATAATCTTTTTGCAATTAATGGTAATTATGATGAATTGAATAAAATTGATAAAAAGAGTTATGATTCCGCAATTATGGGATTATATTTGACTTTGACTGAATTGAAGAAGTATTACAGATATGAATTCATAATTGAAGATTTGTTAAAAAGGTACAAAGAAAAGGATAATGTTAAGAGTTTGTTTGATGCAAAGAAAAAGGAAATTGAAAAAGAAGAGAAAAACAGATTAGTTATCTATAAAGAATATATTAAGGCTACTGGTGTGGGATTCTTAGCTAGAAAAAATGAAGTTAAGATGAAAAATTCTATGTTGAAAATGAATGAACAAATAAAGAAATTAAATCTTTTGTATGAAGAATTCTATGATTTAGAAATTACCAATAATTTGAATAAATTAAATGATTCTTCAAGTATTTATGATTTGTTGATGATGAGTTTATCTTCATTTGATTTTTTAGAAGAAAAATTTACTAATAATGAAGAATTTAATAATATTTCTTTAGAAGAGTGTGTTGAAGAGTACTTTAAATTTATTTTTAACCCTAACAATATTTTTTTGCGAAAAGTTAATGTTTTAGTAGAATATAATATAGCAGAAATTGTTTCTGATAAATATCGATTACTTAATTTGAATGTTACTGAAGAAATGGTTAATAAAGAAAATATAGATAGTACTATGGAAAGTGTTGGTTTTATAAATTTGATTCAGAATATTGAAAAATCAGATATAAGTCTTGAAAAGATTAAGAATTTGGATGAAATGTTAAATATAGTTTATCCAGATGGAAGAATTCTTGAGTTAATATAGAAGAGAAGCTTTTAATAAGTTTTCTTTTTTTGTCGAATTTTAATATTCGTTGTGTTATAATAAATTAAAAAGAATAGATGGTGTGGTGAAGATGATGATAAGAAAGGTAATTAAGTATATGACTTCTTTCTTTCTAATTTTATTAGTAAGTTTGTGTATTTATACTTTTGTAGTTACTGATATTATGAAGAAAGATTATGTTAATGTGTTTGGTTATACTTACTTTGTTGTTGCAACAGGTAGTATGTCTGGAACTATAGAAGTTGATGATATAATATTGGTTAAGATAACAGATAAAGTAAAAATAGGTGATATTGTTACATATAAGAATTCAGATAAGGATATTATTACTCATAGACTTGTAGATACTAGTGGAAATAAATATATATGTCAGGGTGATGCGAATAATTCTCCGGACGATCCAATTACTAAAAGCCAAATAATTGGTACAGTAAAGACTATTGTTTCTCCAAGTTTTATTCTTAAATCGATTGCTATATTCTTAATTTTGTTTATATTCTTATCGTTAGTAAATTTTGACAAAATAATCAAAAAATATGTTGTCAATGATGATACTTATAATAAGAAGTTGCCTGATGAGATATTTGCTAATCCTAATCCTAAAACTGAAGAACCATCTAGTGGACTTACAGTTACTATTGCTTTTAATGAGATGGAAAAATTAAATAAGGCTCATGAAAAGGAACTTGAAAAAGAAGAAGAAATTGAAGTTTTGGATTTTGATGAGTATTTAGATAATATAGTTTCAAAGAAAAAGCAAAAAAGAAGTAACGAAAAAGAAACTATAGATTTGGTTGTCTCAATATTAAAGTGTAAGAATAACAAAGTTACTAAGGCTAGAATGAATAAGAAATGGTTGACTAAGTATCAATTTGTTTATAAATTGTGTCATTTATTACTTGCTAATGATACTGAAGGTTTAGTTGAAGAGATTAACACACCTCCATTTAAAGAAATATATGATTATGATTTAGAGAGAGTTGGTTTAACAGAGACAATTAGAAATAAGATATATGAAATGCCAATATATGTATTTTTACGTATTTTAGCTTATACAACTCTATATAATGATGATGAATTATTTGATGGTGTTTATAAAATATTAAAATATAAAGTAATGATTGATAAGAACAATTATTTTAAGGAAATTAAGAAAAATGATTCTTATAGTATAAAACAAATTAAAACTTTAGTGGCTTTTATGAAGAAAGTCTCTAATAAATTTGATGAGAAAAACGTGTTTGATTTAGATAAAATAGAGAGAATGGTTAAAATTAAGAACTATTAATATGGAGGAAGTGAGAAGTATGTTAAGACAAAAATTAGATACCAAAAAACTAATTTTTAATATTTCTCTTGCACTTCTATCATTAATAGTTTTTTTTGCTATTTATATGTTAGTTACTGGTAGATTAACTTTAGGTGCTTATAATAAAACGTGGGATGGAGTTAGTGTAGCACTAAATTTTGAAACTGGTAATGGTAATTATGATAATCCTTATGTTATAAAGACTGAGGAGGAGTTTATATATTTTAAAAAGTTGATTGAAAGTGATGAATATTTAAATTATCAAAATAAATATTATGTTTTGGGAAATGATCTTGATTTCGGAAATAATAGTATTTCTAGTATAGGTATATCTGTATCTGGAGATGAAAGGGTTTTTAAAGGGCATTTAGATGGTGCAGGATATAGTTTAAATAATCTTAATGTAAGTAGTAGTTTGTTTGGGGATACTAGTTATTATGGATTGTTTGCTAAAACAGTAAATGCTACTGTTGAAAATCTTAATATTAATAATCTTACTATTGAGCCCAAAGAAGAAAATGGTAAAGTAGTTATTGGAACACTTGTTGGAGATAGTTCTGTTTATCAAGAAAGTGATGATAGTGAACCTAGTGAGCTTAGTAGTTTTAAAAATATTTCGATAAGTGATTTTAGCATTAAGCTTAGTGATAAGATGACTGGTAGTGTTAATGCTACTGGATTTATTAATAATATTTCAAAGAATACAGTAATTAATAATATATATTTGAAAGGTAGTATTACTGGTAATCGAGATAGTGATTTATTGGCAAATGTTAGTATTAAGTCTTTGAGTGATACTAGTAACATTATTTGTGATGTTTTGAGTTCTACTGATAAATTATATTTAGAAAAAGTAGACGGTGTATTGTTTGAAAATAATTATGTTAAGAAAGATGGTAAGTTTTACTTAGATAATAGTGAAGTATCTTTTGATGAGATATTAAATAAATTTAATACAACTGATGATTATTATTGGGATTTTATTGATGGAGTATTTGTCTTTAAGAAGAAGGAAAAGATAGTTCCTAAGAATGATTCTACTTCAAAGAGTTTTTCATTTTCAATGTCTAGAAGTGGAAATATTCCAGTACATGCATCTGGTTTAGGTACTACTGCTGATGATAGAGATACTATTTATATTAATGATTTGGATAGTGATTATAATTATTATTCAGGTCTTAATTATATAGATTATCGTGATATTAATAGTTTACCTGAAACTGTTGGTGTTAATAGAAATTTATATAATAATGGAAATCTTGTAAAAGTCTATATTAAGTATGATGGTACTGATTTGAATGATAGTAATTTAGTTGGTACTGTAAGTACTACTGAGAGGATTTCTAAATTTATATATTATAAATATTTTGTTATCGAGAATGGTTATGTTAATTTAGAACTTATTGATAATCCATATGCTAATAGGCCAAATGATAGTTATTTTCAAGGTTGGGCTACTGATTATCCTGGAGTTGTTATCTCGCATAATTCTGATGAATATCTTAGGTATGCTAAAATACCAGTAATTGCTGGTACAAGTGAAATTAGTATTACTTTTAATGCTATTTGGGGTCAAGGAAATACATATATCTTAAATCAAAATCCGGACTGGAGTGATATAAGTGATAATTTAGATGAAGCTGGTATTGTTTCGGTTGCTGAAAAAACTTATGAGCCTGCGCTTGATAGTGTTTATATTAGTGAAACTGTTGCGTATCGAGGATATTATCCTGATGGGGCTAAGAGTACAACTAATGGTAATTTATCTGGACGCTGTACTTCTTGGCGAGGATGTTCATATTATATACTTAATGGTAATAAGAAATATAGTAGTTCAGAGACTTATTATGAGTTACTTAACAATAGGTTTTATGAGGTAAAATTAAAAGAAACAATTGCGAATAATTTTCCACAAGGTTATAATATGGCTGGCTATTTTAGAAAGATGCATTTTAATTCTAATCAAAATGTATCTGGTTATTATGATGGCTCTGGTAACATTCAAAGTGGGTCTTGTAGTTCTTATAGTGGGTGTGATTATTATAAATTATTACAATATTATGATGAAGACGGAAATGTTAATTTATCTTCAGAAAACGAAGAGCTTTATCGTTTAGTTACAAGAGATACTAATATTGTTGTCTTAACTGAAAATATAAATAATTATTATGCAGAGAATGTTACTCCTTCGGTTCCTTTAACATTAACAGGAATTAATAATGGTAATTTTTATGATACTTCTTATTCTTTACAAAGTGCTTATGTAAAACCAACTGCGGATTTGAGGATTGAATATATTACTATGAATAGTACTACTACAGAATATACAAATCAGGAGAATATACCTCTTGGTGCAGCTTCTAGTCAAAAAATTTATGGTAATTGGCATAATTTGAAGATTGGACGTGGAATGAAACATACAGGTAATTATTTTACAGCAGGTGTTATTCTTGCTGGTAGTAATAGTACTACTGGTTCTTCTTCAAATATTACGAAATACAGAACGATAGTTGAATCTGGTTATTATAATTTTGGAACTCTTTCAAATAGTGGTACATCTAGATATTCTTCGATTAGTGGAAACTCCTATGTTGATGGAACAATGGTTTGGGGATGTGACTACGATAGAATAACTGATGAAACTACAGATAATTTAGCTGTTTCTTTTGCATTCTCAGGAACTTGGAGTGGAAATATTAGAACTGTTGATGATGGTGTTGCTTTTCATACAATTATAAAAAGTGGGCGATATGGTACTGGTAGGCATGATTATACTACGGGTGTTTATGTTAGCGGTCGTAATTATGGAAAAATGGAGGCTGCTAGTGAAATTATAGTTGAAGGTGGTTGGATTTATAACTTGATAGGTGGTCCAGCATCATATGAAAATAGGTCTACTAAGAACGAAGTTTATATTAATATGAAAGGTGGGCAGGTTGATTATATTTTTGGTGGAGCTGGTCTTTCAGAAACATATGGTAATAGAATAATTTCAGTTACTGGAGGGCAAGTAAATTATAGTGTTTTTGGTGGTAGTAACGGTTCTAGTAGCACAAATGGTGGTGCTGATGGAAAAATCAAAGGGTCCTCTCTTATTTATATAGGTGGAAACGCTATTATTGGTGATGCTAACTTAGTTAGTTCAGGAACTAGTATTTTTGGGGCTGAAGCTGGAAGTGTTTTTGGAATTGGAAATGGAAAGTCAAATAATGAAAGTATTGGGTCAATGAAAGAATCACATATCATAATTGATGGAGGAGCACAAGTAAAAAGAAATGTTTATGGTGGTGGAAACTATGGTTATGTAGGTCATTCTTCGTTTTCAACAACGTTATCAAAGATTGATATTATTGGTGGTACTGTTGATGGAGCTGTTTATGGTGGCGGTAATAACAATGGTTCTGGAACTTCATCTATTTCCTCAGAAGTGCAAATTAACATGACTGGTGGACAAGTTGGTTATGTTTATGGTGGTTCTAGATCAAAAGGAACTGTTTATGGTTCTACTACTGTTAATGTTACTAAAGGTAGAGTTCTTCATGATGTTTATGGTGGTGGAGAAGGTGGATATACTGATAGTACTAGGCCGGGAACTTATATTAGAAATAATGTTTCAGTTGTAATTGGTAATACTAATGCTTTAAATACTGATTTAAAAATAGATGGAAACGTTTATGGTGGAAGTGCGTTTGGTTCTGTTAATACCACTAATCAAACTGCAACAACTTCATCTAGTACTACAAAGGTTACAGTTAATAGTGGTGTAGTTTCTAAGAGCGTTTTTGGTGGAGCAAAAGGAGATAATAGTTTTACTCCTAAAGTAGTTGGAGATATAGAAGTTAATATTAAAGGTGGTTCTATTGGAAATGTCTTTGGAGGTATGGATGCTTCTGGAAAACCTAGTAATGGTGATATTGTTTACCTAAATGGTGGTGTTATTGGAAATGCTTATGGAGGCGGAAATAATGCCAGTCAAGATGTTACTAATATATTTTTACAGGGTTCTGCTGTAAATGAATTGTTTGGTGGTTCTAATTTACTTGGAACAGTTAATGAGTCTAATGTTAAATTTACTTCTGGAGATGTTAATAATATATATGGTGGTAATAATAAAGCTGGTTCAACAGTCAATACTAATGTTACTGTTCAACGAGTAACTACTAATATTTTAGGAACAGGAGCTGCTACTGAGGGAATAATTGCTGGAGATATTTATGGAGGCGGAAATGAAGCTGAGTCTACTAATTCTAATGTCTTAATAGAAGATTCAACTGTAAATGATGTTTATGGTGGAGGAAATAAGGCAGGTCTTACGAAGTCTTTGATTAATTTAAATGTAGTTTCTGCCAATAATATTTTTGGAGGTTCTAATGTTTCTGGAAATATTCAGACTACTAATGTTAATGTTAAAGCGAATAAAATAGGTAGTGTTTATGGAGGAAATAACAAAGGTGGAGAATCTAGTGTAACAAATGTTGATATTGCATCAGGAGAAATTGGAAATGTTTATGGTGGGGGAGACAGTACTAAGTCTGGTGTGTCTAATGTTACTATAAATGATGGGAAAATAACTAATGTTTATGGAGGCGGAAATGGTGGTGTAGATGAATCGGGAACACCATTACCAGCTGGAGTATCTACTTCTAATGTTGATATTTATGGTGGAGAAGTAGTGAATGCTTTTGGAGGTTCAAATACTTCTGGTGATCTTGATACTTCAAATGTTTATGTCGGTGGAAAAAGACCAATTGAATTAAAGATTGACTATAGTAAACGTGCTCCAGGATATTATCCTTCCTCAACTAAGCCTACTTATGCTCAGGTCAGTGTGGAAGTTATTAATAAGACTGATGTTGAAATTAGTGATTGGAATGTTGTGTTGAATGTTCCTAAAAGTGAAATCTTTAAAAATGATTCTTACAGTAATATAGATATTGATGAAGATACCTTTATTGTTAATTCGATTAATAAATATTATGGTAATAATACTTTACCAGTTGGTGGAAGTTATACATTTGATTTTGAAATTTTATCCGATACTGCATTAGCTGATTTTGATGTCACTGGAAGTGTTGAAACAAGTTATTCTACTTCGTGTAGTGCAAATGTTAATACTGTCTATGGTGGAAATAACAAAGGTGGTGTAACTAGTGTTGCTAATGTTTTAGCAAATAGTGGAGTTATTGGTTCAATTTATGGTGGTGGAAATGAGGCTGTCGTAGGTAAAACTAATGTTGATGTTAATAAGGCTATGGTTACAGATATTTATGGTGGCGGTAATGCTGCGGGAATTAGACATGGTACTTTCTTAAATATTGATAATGCTGCTATAAAAGGAAATGTTTTTGGTGGTGGAAATGAAGGTATTGTTGAAGATAGTACAGAAGTCTTTGTAACGGATGCTTCAATTGATGGAAATGTTTATGCAGGAGGAAATGGTGCAACAGCTGTTGTTTATAAAAATTCTTCTATCATAATAGATGGTAATACAATAATTGGAACAGAGGATTCTGAAGCGCCAAATACAGGTTGTGTTTTTGGTTCCGGAAATGCGGCTGCGACAGGATTGGAAGAAAATGATGATTCGAATGCTTCGGTTAAAATAGTTGGTGGCTACATTTATGGGAATGTTTATGGTGGAGCTAAAATGTCGTTTGTTTATGGAACCACTGAGATTGATATCGGTACTAATGCAGTTAATCTAAAAAAGATTACAGAAGATGGAATAACTATTAAGGGTACTGTTTTTGGTGGAGGAGAATCTAACGCTAATGGTGATGAACACTTTGACTGGGACTTTATTGCTGTAACTCAAGGAATTAATGTCAATATAAATGGAAACGGTTATATTGATAGAGGTCATGATTTTGTAATTAATGGTAGTATTTTTGGTTCTGGAAATGCTTCTTCTTCAGCGGGAGATTCTATTGTTTCAATTAAAGATTTGGGTACCAAGGCTAAGCCTAATAGGGCTATTTCGATACAAAGAGCTACTAAATTAGTAATTGATAATTCAGTGATTGAACTTGAAGGTGCGTTCGATAGAACAAATGATTATGGTGATGCATATTATTCTTTTAATATTATTGATTTGTTAATAATTAAAAATAATACTACATTGTTACTTAAGAATAATGCTAACTTACTTAAAGAGATATATAGTGGTGTTGACAAAGATGGAAAATTAGTTCCTGCTGTTGTTGAAATTGATGATGATTCTAAGAAAGTTACAAAAAATGTAGATAATAGAATTTATATGGCTCCTAATCAAAATTTAAATGTTGCAATAAATTCAAAAGCAACTGTTTATGGTGTTATAACAGGAATGACCTTCTTTGGAATGTATAATTCATATTCTGGAGGTTCTTATCGTTTTGGTTTATACGATAATAATGTTAATTATGGAGATGCTGGTGATGCAGCTATGTCGATTATTGGTGGTAGTTATGTATTAGGTCTACATAAGGAAAATCACGATATTACTAAAGATGGTTTCTACTCCAATTATTTAAGTGATGATTATTCAGAAGTTTCAACGAAATATATTGATCCTACAACAGTAGGTGAAACTGGTTATCGTTGGTTAGTAGGAAAATCAGCTATTACTTATAGCTTTACATTGACTGCTTCTAAGTATTCTTCATTCGGAACTAAAGAATTACAATTTATTGAAGAAATTCTTTCTAAAGGTGATGTTAAATTTTCGGTTTTAGGATTTAATAGTGAGGGATTAGGTGAAGGAGTTAACTTAATAGATCCAGCAAGAGTACCAAGAATTGGAAAAACTGAAGAAGATGCTAATAGTATTCTTGGTTTGGCAATGAAAGTTGAAACACAAGAATGGACTAGCCATGGTTCTACTTCACTTATTAGTGAAGGAACTGGAAAAGTAGATGGTGATTTAGAGTATAAAACAGATAGTAGATCTTTACCGCCTTCTTTGATGTTTTATTTATATCATGCTAAAAATATTACGGCGAAGGGTCCTTTGGGTACTGTAGTTATTATGTTACAAGCAGAAATTCCTAAGACTGAATATGATTATGATATTGAGTTGATTACAATTACTATTGATTTGTTGGCAGCACAATATGATGATCCTGATAGCTATGATGCTTCAATTACTTATGATAAGAGATATGAAATGCCATCTACAACTACTGTTAATATAACTAATCAAAGTCAATTTAGTGCTTATTATTCTTTGATGGTTTGGAGTGATAGCTTTGAGAAGATTTATGGTAAAGATAATACTAATTTTCATGTTTTAACTACTAATAATCCACTTCCTGTTGGAACTATGATAACAATGATAGATTATAGTGGAAATGAAAAACGACCAGAGTATTACTATTTTACAATCACAGAAGATGTTTATAATGATTCACTCATTGAATTTGAGCGGTATAATGAAGTTAGCTATCGACTTAGTAATTTTATTAAGATGGGTAGTACTAGTACTGATAATACTTATGATGATAAAGTTGCTAATAAAAAGTATTATTCAGAAGATATTGGTATTGTAGATGAAGAGTTTATGTTTATTTTTGATTTGAAGGATAGTACTCAAACTGGTACTCATCTTAATAATTCAATGTTGTTTGAACTTAGAAATTCTAAAAATGAAGAAGTTTTAAAAGTCTTAGGTATTAGACAACAAGAAATGGTTTATAGTACTTTTGGTAGTAGTAATGCGAAACTTACTCAGACTATAACTGATGCTGATGAATATGTGTATCACGACATTGTATCTGATACTACTTATACAACTGAGATAAAATATGATCAGACACAAAATAATGAATCAGTAATTGATACTAATTATGAATCTAGTAGTATGGGAATTAATGTTGCTTTATACGATCAAGATGAAAAAATTGTAAGTTCTAGTTTACTTACTGGAACTTCTATAACGATTGATGGAAATGAATATTTTGCTGATAGCGATGGTATTTTTAGAATTAAGTTAGCTGGAAAGGTATCTAATATAAAGAAAAAAATTTCATTATTAACTAATAAAGATTTACCACCAGGACCTTATACTTTGAGATATACTTTATTTGCTTCAGATGATGGTCTTCATAATTCAAATATACAAAATTCAGTTAGTGAGGATTTGAAAATTATGGTAGTTGGCTCTGATAATTCTATTGTGGTTAATGCTGATTATAATACAATGATAGTAAATGGAGAAACGTCATTAAATTTACAAAAAGAAATATATAATAGTTATAATGTTAAATATAGTTCAGTGCTTAATAATCCTAATATAAGATTAGAATTATTTAAGAGAGATATCTCTGCTATTGATTCTGCATCTTTTGAATCTGTTCTTTTCTCTTCTCTTTTTAGAAATGCTTTGCCTAGTTATGGTGGTAATGAAATGAGATTAGATATGAATGGTTTAGAAGAAAGAAAGTTTAATTTTTACTTGAAGGATAAACCTGAGAGTGGTACTTATAAACTTGTGTTTAGATTGTATGATAAAGACCAACTAGTAGATGATGATATAAAATATGTAATAGTTAAGAAAAAAACAGAATAATAGTTTGAATTTAAATTATAAATATGTTAAGATTGAGATGGTGATAGTAGATGAAAAAGTTTTTACATTGGGTTTGGTCTTTTTTGGAAGTTGTGATTATAATTTATGTTATTTTAGTTACAGCATTTATTCTTTGTAGGAATAAGTATGGTTATACACAATTTGGTGATTATACTTTTGTTAATGTTGATACTCGTAGTGAGCGTACTATCAATAATAGTAAAAAGGGAGATTTGTTGATTGTTAAGAATAGTAATGATATTGCTGAGGGTGATTTGATTTATTATTATGCTGTATTTGATGAGAGTTATATAATTAAAACTAATGTTGTTGTTAAAGAAGAAAAAGATGATTTTAACTCTTTATATACTTTAGATGATAGTGATGGTATTTCTATTTCTAATGCTAAAGTTTTAGGTAAATATGCAACTAATTACAGTAAGCTTGGTGGAATCCTTGATGTATTAGAGAGTAGAATTGGTTTCTTATTCTTAGTATTATTACCGATTATAGTAGTTTTCATTTATCAAATTTATGAGTTTATTGTTATTATTAGATATGAAAAAGTAGAAGAAAAAGAGATAGTTGATAAACTTAATAAAAAGGAAAAAGATAAAAAGAAAAGCAAGGAAGAATCAACAGAATCTGATGATGATATAGAAGTTTTGTAAGATAGAACTTATTTAGACTGTTAACAAATAAAATTTTGTTAATAGTCTTTTTATTTTTAATTTTGTATATAAATATCGTTTTTTAATTGTTTTTATGATATAATTTTCATCATAGGAGTATGTATGGAGAGAATCAAGAAACACAAAAGAAAAATTTGTTTTATTGCTATTTTATTACTTTGTTTTTTTTATTTAGGTAGTAAAATTACATATACTTCTTATGAATCTAATATAGATGGAAATGTTAAAAGTGATGTTGCGAAATTTAAACTTTTAATCAATGGACAAGATGCAACTAGTTTTGAAAATGTATTAATTAATGATATTAAATGGGATTCTACTAATACACGTGAAGGAAAGTTGTCTCCTGGTTCTTGTGGGTATTTTGAATTAGAATTGAATCCTATAGAAAGTGATGTTGCTTTGTTATATAAATTTTCTTTTATAGATCATAAAATTGATAGCAGTAAGATAATAGAATTTAATAGTATTAAATCTTCTAATTCAACAATAATTAAGACTGCTATAAACGAATATTCAGGAATTATTACTTTAAATGATATAAATAATGGAGTTAAGCCAATAATTAGGATAGATTTCTGCAATCCTGAGGAAGGAGAACAAGAACCTATTGTTGAAGATAATCTTAGTTTAGATGATTTTTTTACTATTGATTTTTCTACTTATCAATATTTAGGAGAAGAATTAGTTGAATATAAAGAGTAGGTGTATTAATGAGTGGACTTTTAAATAAAATTAAATATCCAAAGTATTTTGAGGAGAAAAAAAGATTTCTTCTTTTTGCACTTCTATTATTATTAGTACTTTTTAGTGCAGGTTATTTATTTCATATAGCTTATGCTAGATATGAGGCTAAGACTAAGCTGAATGGTAATCTTTCTAAAGCGCTTTACATTTTTGGCGATGATAATCAAGTAATTAATCTATTTGAGGATGGAATTGTTCCATCTGATGATGCTTATGTTTATAAATTTAGTGTTTCAAATTTTAATTCTAAAAATGTTAGTGATGTAAATATTAAGTATAATTTGAAGATTAGAACTACTACTAATTTACCAATTTCAATGGAATTATATAGGAATGAAGATTATCAAGCCACTGGAGCAGTTAATTTATTTAGTGGTGCTAAAGTAGTACAAGATGAAAATAATGCTTGGTATAAGATTTATAAAACACCTAGTACTTACGAAATGTCTTATCAGGATAGAGTTACTGATATTTATACAGTTGTTATTAAGTTTCCTAGTATTTATAAAAATGATATTACTTATGCTAACTATTTAGAAAGTATTGAATTATTTTTAGATTCGGAGCAAGTGGTGTAGGAGAAGTTATGATGAATTATATTAGAAAAAATAGAAAGAAAAGTATAGTTGTTTTGATATTTCTGATAGTTATTTTTCTTGTTGGTGTTACTTTTGGAAAGTATGTTTTGGGAATAACAAGAGAATTTTTATTAGAGACAAAAGCATTTTATTTTAGAAGTAGTATTTTAAATATAAATGGAAAGAGCTATTCAATTAACAACTGGGATGGAGTTAATTCTTATACTTTAACTTTTGATGTTACTAATAGAAATGGTCCTGATAAAATTACAAAATCGGATATTAGTTATGATATTTCTATTTCATGTTCTGGTTCTGTTACTTGTAGACTTAGTAAGAATAAAGGAATTATTTATCAGAATGAAGAAAGTGATACTTATCAAGTAACTATTACTCCACAAAAGAATTTTTATAGTGGAGATAGTGTTGTTGTAAAGACATCAGTAACTTCAACTTCTCCATATAAAAAGACGATGTCTGCAACATATAATATTGGAGTTGAAAAGAGTAAGTTTTCTTATCAAATAGAAGATAGTGTTAACTCAAAGTTTTTGACACTTGTTTTGACTAATTCAGTTACTTATTATGAAGTTAAGGAATCTTTTGGTAGCTATAAAGTTGGAAGTCAAGTCAGTTTAGAGGAATATGCTACTTTGAGTGATGAGGAAAAGGCTAAGTGTTTTTCAGCAATTGTTACTTTATCTTTTGATCCAAATAATATATTTGTGGATATGACTGATAGATTGTATTTAGATAGGTTTAGTGATAATTATCAAACACAAAAAGTTAATGGTTATGATTATGTTTCAAAGTTTTCGTTTGCTCTTAGTGCAAGTTCTTCTAAAACGATAAAATTCTATAAGGATGATATGACTAAAGATTATACTTATCCAATAGTTAATGATTCATCTATAATTGATGTTTCTGTAAAGACGGCAAATTAAGACAAAATATATTTTTTTAATGACATTCGTGTGATATAATTTAATAAGGTATGAGAGGGTGATTAGGGGTGATTAGATGGACAATTTGATAAATGTGTTTATGAATTATAAGATTAATCGCCTTATCAAATATGGTACTTATATTTATGATGATGATAGTGACTTTGTTAGTAAGTGCTTTAAGGCTTATTTCAGAACTTATGTAGATAATTATTATTATGGTGTTTTTAATACAATAGAAGAAAATGTTTATAATCAAAGGAACTTGAAGTTAGAGTTTAAGGGTATAAAAGAAGAGATGCTTGCGGATTATGCAGGTTATGAATTACAGGTCGGTAATTTGGAATATGTTGAAAATAGAAAGATAATATCAGAACTTCTTGATATAGCAATAGAAATTACAAAGATTGATCAACTAAATTATAAAGATAAAGATGATATTGATTCAGTAGTAGAAAAATTTATAAGTGGCGTTGCTTTACTTAATGATTTAGTTGGGAAAAGACTTAATAAATTAATAAGTTTAGTAAAGGAGACTTATAGTAATACTAATAAATTATTGAATATGAAAGATAATTATTTTAGTATAGAGAAACTTAGTTTTATAAAAGAAAATAATATTAAATATTTTAAGTTGAGGGAAGATATTGCAGTACTCGATAATTATAAGAAAACGATGGTTTCTAAGTTGTATAAAGATGAAAAACTTGATTATAAGAAGTTTGAATGTTTAGTTCAAAAGATTTCATTAGATTTATTAAAAAAGATTATTAATCATGATAGGCCAGAAATTATTTTTATAGAACTTTGTGATAGTTTTGTTAGTAGGGGAAGAATTCAAAGCAAAGTATTTAAATTAATTGATAATCCAATATTTAGACATAATGTAGTTTTATGTGTTAATTATAGTACTTATCTAAATCAAAAGAAGGCATTTTTTGAGGATTTTCATTTTGGTTGTATTCAAGATTTTTCTCATATAAATGATGTATATACTAAAATTGATAATATTTATAAAGAAGGTATATTTAATTATTTAATAGTAAGGGATTGTAAGGATAAAGATATTGATTATTTTATTAAATATGAGAATGAGGGTATGAGAGTTTTAGTATTTGAGGAGGAGTAGGATGGATACTTACGTTAGATTTTTATTTGAATTTATGTCTGTGTTTTTTAGTGGAGTTGGTAAAATTCTTGGAGGAATATTTAGTGGACTTGTTCAAATGTTTAATATTGGAGATTATTTGTATATAATAGAAACTTATCGTAAGGATTTTTCGACTGGAGAATGGGTTTTGGTAGTTCTTGCAGTTATTATAATGCTTGTGATTTTAGCTTTAATTATTTTAGTAATAGTTTTCTTTGTAAAGAAATACTTTAAATTTAGGAAAACATTAGTAGAACAGGAATCTATGTTAGAAGAGATTGCTTCTTTAAATAAGGAAGTTGCAACTTTGGTACAAGAAAAAGAGAAGATTTTAGCAATGAAAGTTTCGCAACTTGGGCTTAAACCTAATGAGGAAGCAACTGTTACTGAAGAAGCGACAGATGAAGAAATTGAGACACTTGATGATGAAGATTTAGATAATATTAGATTTTCTAAATTACATTCTATTGATGTAGCATTTAAAGATTATAAAATACAGTATTACGATAATAATTTTACTTTAGAGGAATTAGTAGAGATATTTAGAAACTTTGCGGCTTCAAGATTGGGACTTTATTATACGACTAATATGATAAGATTGTTTATTTCAGGACTTTCAGCTACAAAGTTAGTTATTTTACAAGGTATTTCTGGTACTGGTAAAACTTCGCTTGCTTATGCTTGGGGTAAATTTATTAAAAATGATGCAATTATTGCTTCAGTTCAACCGTCTTGGAGAGATAGAACAGAGCTTTTTGGATATTTTAATGAGTTTACTAAAAAGTTTAATGAGACTGAAGTATTGAAGGCTATGTATTTAGCAGGATATACAGACGATGTTTATGTAACTGTTCTAGATGAAATGAATATTGCGCGTGTTGAGTATTACTTTGCGGAAATGTTGTCTATTCTTGAAATGCCTAGTCGTGATGAATGGATAATTGAGTTAGTACCGAGTTCATGGGATACTGATCCAAAAAAGTTAGATGCTGGTAAATTACATATTCCTGGTAATATGTGGTATATTGGTACAATTAATAATGATGATTCGACTTTTGCTGTTACAGATAAAGTATATGACCGTGCTATGCCAATTGATATTAATGATAAAGGTCAAGTTTTTGAAGCAGTTGATACTGATCCTATGAATATTAATAGTAGTTATCTAGAAGGATTATTTGCCGAAGCTAAGAAGAAATATCCATTAACAAGTGAGATGGAAAGTAAGATTAATGATATGGATGACTATGTTATTAAGCACTTCCGTATAGCTTTTGGTAACCGTATTGTTAAGCAGATGAAAGATTTTGTTGCGACTTATGTTAGTTGTGGGGGAACTGAAGTTGATGGAGTCGATTATTATATAGCGCGTAAGATTTTAAGAAAGTTTGAGCAGTTAAACTTAGCTTATATAAGAGATGAGATTGATCCATTTATTGAATTTTTAGATAAATCTTTTGGTAAAGAAAATTTTAATGAATGTAAAGATTATTTATTGAGACTTAAGAAAATGATTTAGTAGGAGGTGATTAGATGGATAATGAAGAAGATTTTGAAGAAGAAAAAGATAAAAATGAAATATTTTTAAATAATCTGAATTCTACTTTATATATTAAAAGAGATTATGATATGAAGGATTTTGATTATGAATGGTTGGATATTATTGAAGATACTTTACCATATATCGATAATATTTTACGTAATCCAAAAAGATTTATCATAAACGAAGAAGAGATAGTTAAAGTAGAGTTAGCTAGAAGAGTTACAGTAGAATCAGTTATTCATCTAACACAACATACTAATTTAATTCAAAAGATTGAAGATAATGGAGATGTAAAGCCTTCTAAGATATTAAATATTAATCGTGAAGAAAGTTTGGATACGTATGAAAATAGATTTATTTTTACTTTAATTAATAATCTTAGAACTTTTTATGAAAATAGATTAGAGGCTACTTCTGGCAATTCATATTGTGTAGATAAAAATATGATGAAGTATGAAGCAAATACGAAGATAGATAATGAAAATATTAAGGTTTCAATTGATATTAATGATGTTTCAAGGAATATGAAAGAATCTAGTGGTTCAAAAGGTTCTATGTCTTTGGGAGATAGATTGAAAAAAGTTAAGGTTCAGCTTGATGGTTTTGTTGGTTCTGAACTTTATCAAACTTTATCAAGACTTCATGTTTCTCCAGTTAGAAGTCCAATTAGAAAAACTAATGTTATTTTAAAGAATCCAAACTTTAAAAAAGCAGAGGAATTATGGAATTATATTCAAAGTTTTGTTAGTAAAGATAAAAAGGAAAAGGATAAACGTAATTTTTTTGATAAAGGATTATTAAAAACAGAGTATGATCAAGCTTTTTTGTTGACTTTTATTGCGAATAAAAACTTAATTTCTACTGTTACAGGAACATCAGAAACTAATATGATTAATCAAATGATGGTTAGACTTATTGATAATCTTTTAGATACTGATGAGGAGCTGACTGAAGATAAATTAAAAGTTATGTTTGAAAAGCAAGCGGATATTATAAAAGAAAAAAATAAGAAAAAAGCAAGAAGTGTTTCTAGAATACTTGATGATAGACTAGATAGGGAGATTAATAGTATAAAGGAGATGCTTGAATTACTTGGAAATGGGGTAGACTGATGAAAAAGATTTTTGGTAATAAAGTGTTTAAGGTACTATTTGGAACTATTAAAACTTTACTTTTGGTGTTAATTATCGCTTATTTAAGTTTTATATTAGTTCAGAGATTATCTGGTAATAAAAGTATTATGGGATATAGATTATTTACGATAGCTACTGGTTCGATGACAGGAGTCTATAATATTGATGATGTAATTGCAGTTAAGGACTGGGATACTAATAATTTAAAAGTTGGGGATGATATTGCTTATCAAGGAAATAGAGGGGGATTTGAGAATAAGCTTATTACTCATAGAATTATTAAGATAGAAGAAAATGAAAATGGTGGGAAGATATTCTTTACTAAGGGTGTTAATTCTAAGATAGAAGATCCTTCTATTACTGCAGATCAGATTTTGGGAAAGGTAGTTGGAAAGGTTCCTGTTATTAACACAATAAATCATGTTATTAAGAGTCAGGCTGGTTTCTTTTTATTTATCTTTTGTCCTTTAGTTTTAGTGATTGTTTTAGAAGTATTACAGACTATCACATGTATAAAGTTAGAAAAGAAAGAATTAGTGGAAATTTCTAAAGTTGATGATATAGAAGAAGTTGAAGAAGAAATAATCTAGAGAGGAGAATTTGATATGGGCAAATCGAAAATTGATTTTTCTAGTGAAGAATTTGAACGTAAAAAAAGAAAAGTCAAATATACAAGTTTTTTGTTTGTATTGTTAACATTAGGTGTTAATATATTTGCATGGTTTGCTTATGTTACTAGTGCTAGTTTACAAATAGATGCTAGTGTAGCAGCTTGGGATGTTGTTTTTACAGATGATAGTGGGCAAACTACTAATACTGCAATTATTAATATTCATAAGATGTTACCTGGTATGGAACCTTACTCCAGAAAGTTTCGTGTAAGAAATCAAGGTGAAGTTGCAGCAGATTTTAATTATGTTGTTAAATCAATAGAATTATTTGGTAAGGTTACGAAGATAGAAGAAGAAAGTAATGAGCAAGTAATTAACGATTTAAAGAATAAATATCCGTTTTCTGTTTCTTTTGTTTCACCTAAAAACTCCTTGGATATTGAAGAGACAATTAATTTTGAAGTTAAAGTTGATTGGAATTATGATAGTGAAGATGTTATTTATTATAAATTGGATGATAATTATGAGTATGATTCGACACTTAAGTATTATGTGTTAGATAATAATATGTACACTGAAGCAATTGTTGATTCTAGTAATTTCCTTGCTTTAAGAGATTCTTTATATTTGGATAAGGATTCAGCAGATAGTTATTTTGGAGAAAAATGTGGGGAATATGAATCAAGAACTAAAAATGCTTGTTTAAAGTTAAAACTTGATATGATTGTTCAACAAAGAAAGTAAGATAATTAATAATGTAAAAATAAAAAAGGCTTTATTGAGCCTTTTTTTGAATGAAATGAAGTTTTAGTTTTAAATTGCCTTTTACATTTGGTTTTTGTGCATAATTAGTATCTTCTACATTATTCATGACTTGTGTTTCTTCATTGTCATCCCAACCGAAGTATAATCTTATTTTTGTATCTTTAGTATTTTTTAATAACTCTCCTGTTAGTGGTGTTGTTTCATCATATGGTATTTTTGTCCCACTATCATTTAATTCATAAGAAGTTATTTTTAAATCAATTAAAGAATCACTGTTTTTTTCCTCAGTTATTTCGTAAATAAAGTCAACATCAACATTTTCAGCATCTATTGTTAAATCGAAGTAGCCAGTAGATCCTGGAGCGAGAACATTTTCTTTGATGTAGTCATTTTTATTAAAAACGGGAATGATGTCTTTTTCTAAGGACATTTTATTTTTTATTGTCTCATTATTTACTTTTATGTTCCAACTAGCAATGTTTGATAAGACATTTCCGTTTAGTTGTTTTTTATATTTAGCATATGATGTCTGAAATAAGTAGAGAAGTGACATACTTATTATTAGAGTAGAAATAAGTATAAATTTTAAATCTTTTTTCTTTTCTTTTTCCATATATTTTACCTCTATCTTGATTTTATCATATTTATTTTACTTTTAGTAGTATTTTATTATATTATAGTAATAGGTGATTTTATGGAATTAGAGAATCAATTTAGATATTTAGTTGGAGGATACTATGGAATATCTTTAATGGATGAGTATAATTTAAAAGAATATGTTCTAAAGGACATAGAAAACTATATTAGAGATTTTATTGAGATTAATCCAATTGATAATTTTAATTATCGTGATGAAGCATTGAAAATTAAGGATATGGTGAGTGAGAAGGTAAAATTACAGGATGCTTTATTAGTTTTAAATAAAATGAAGGGGTCAATGGATTTAGTGTTTTTAGTAAAAGATAGATTAAAAAAGTATTCTAAAAGATAATTTAAATATTTTTGAGGTGATTGTGTGGGACTTTATGGTTGGATATTCTATATGTTATGTGGATTAATGTTTTTCTTAATAATTAGTATTATTGATAATAAATTTTCAGTTACTAAGATAGAAAAATTAGTTATTTCAATAATTTTAATGATGATTGTTGGTGGATATTGTTTTAGATTAGGAATTAATTATAGTGATAATATATTCTTAATATATGTTTTCTTGATGATATACGATATTATTTATAATAGTTATTTTATTGAGAGAGATTTTTTTGATAAGAATGAGAAAAATATTGAGTATTATATTGTTTTAATAATAGTAGGATTTATTGTGAATCAAGAATTTATAAATAATGTTACTGAGGTTTTTTTAACAGGAGAAGATTTGAGAATAGTACTTTGGTTTTTAAGTTTAATATTTATTTATAATTTTATTCAAAAAAAGAATATTCTTTCTAATAATAAAGAGATTAAAGATAAGTATATGAGTACTCAAACTGTTTTAGTTAATTATGCGAAGCTTAAACATAGATTTTATGATAGTTGTGATTTTTCGGATAAAGAAATTTCTAATATTGTTTTTGCGATTATGATTTATGAAAATAGTAAGAGATCAAAGATACTTAGAAATTATGATTATTTTATGTTTAGATTAAATGGTAATAAGAAAAGGCTAGGAATTATGCAGGTTGAAAGTGATAAATTTATTAGTGACGTAGAAAGTATTGAGATTACTTATAAGAAACTTGAAAAGTTATACAATAAGAAGGATAGTAAGAGTACTAGAAATACTAAAAATAAAGTTTATGAGATTATTGAAAAGTATACAGATAATCCAGAGTATATTAAATATATATTTGACATTATTAAAAAATTCTAGTTTAAAATCTTTTTAAAGTATGATATATTCTTACTATAAGGTAGGGATATATATGAATAAAAAGAAGATTTACTTGTTGATAGGAAGTTTGATTGTATTATTTTCTTGTACAGCTTGTAAAGGGAGTATTACAAGAGATATTAGGCATGCAGGGTTTTCAGTAGGTGATACATTTACTTGTGAGAGATTTTATCCTAAGGATGATGAGGATACTAGTTTTGAGAAAATAAAGTATTTTACAAGTGGACATGTAATAAACAGTGAAGGTAAGATTTATGAGTTGTCTTTAGGACAATTATATGCGAATAATGAAAATTGTAAAGAAGCTGAAACTGATTTAGTGGTAAAAGCTATATATGATGATAAAATTATTAAGGCTAATGATAATCATTACTATTATTTGACTGCTTCTAATAATGTACAAAGTTATAGTGTTATACCTGAAACTGATAATTCTTATGAGTTATATAATTTATTATTAAGAGAAGAAGATGTAGTTAAGGTTGTAACTGCTAATAGTAGTACGGGCTTATATTATGTATTAAAAACTGATGGTAATGTTTATGGGTATATAATTTCTAAAGCCGATTATAATTCACCATCAACTGTTACTAGTGTCTCAATTATTTATAATAAAAATGATTATGGTTCTAAGATAATTGATTTTGGATATGCTGGAGATTCACTTAATACATTTATTAGGACAGATGAAAAAGTCTTTAGAATGAAAATTTCTAATAATGAAAAATGTAGTAAGTATGCAGATATTAAATGTGAATTTCAGATGATGGAAGATGAGATTTTTAATACCTATAAAGATGTTATAATTTCATATAATGGAAATATTTTAGTTACTAATTATAAGCAAACTTTTACAGTTGCTTCTTAGGAACCTCTTGGTTCTTTTTTTGTTGTATTTTTAGAAGAATTGTGGTATAATTAGCGACATATGAAGGGGGATTTAATATGGAGATAGATGAATTTAAGAAAAAGAGTTTTTTTGAGATTAAAAAACTTACTTTGGAAGAGTTAAATGAGTATTATCGTGCTTATAGGCAATATAAGCATTCTAAATCTAGTAAGATAGCTGGGATTGAATTAAGAAAAAAAATTCATAGTATTATAACTCTTTTTATGAAATTCGAGCGACTATATTTGAGGCATTCTTTGAAGATTATCGGTGATGAGAGGATTAATACAGGTAAACCTCGAGTTTATGCAGTGACTCATGTTGGAAGATATGATATTGAAACAGTTATAGAATCATTAAAAGATGATGCTTGGTTTGTTTGGGGAGATCCTGGTGAGCTTTATCGGAGTTTGGAAATAATATTATTAAATGCAATTGGAATGATTTTTGTTGATACAGATGATAAGGAAGATAGAAAATTAGCATCAGAAGTAATGGTGGAATTATTGCAGCAAAATGGTAATGTTTTGATTTATCCTGAAGGAGCATGGAATATTACTGAAAATGAAATAGTTATGAAATTATTTGTTGGAACAGTTAAAGCGGCTATTCAAGGGAAAGCAGATATTATACCAGTTGCAGTAGAATATTATGGTAATGATTATTTTGTTAATATTGGTAAAAATATTGATACATCTAACATGAAGATTGGTGATGTTCGTGAGGAATCTGATAAATTACGTGATGTAATGGCTACTTTGAAATGGGATATTTGGGAGTATGTTGTAGCAAGAAATGGATTATTTAAACGTAGTTCTTTGCCGAATAATTGTAGGGAAATTTTTTTGGAAGAAATTATGAAAGATTCTGATAACGGATATACAGTCGATGTTATTAATAATACACGCTTTATAGATAAAGAAATTGTTACAGCAGATGAAGCTTTTGAACATTTAGCACAAATAGATATTTCAAAAAAGACAAATTTTATATTTAAAAATATGAACTTTATTGAGAGAGAAAGACAAGCTAATGTATTGAAAAAAAATATTAAAAATGCTATCCTATAGGTGATAGGATGTGATAGGATGAGTGGCATTTGGCTACCTATTTCGGCACTTACAATCAGTTTATTTTTATGTATCATATTTAGTGTTAAGAAAAATAGTTATTCTGATGAAGTAGTTGCATATAGGTTTTTATTGTTCTATAGTTTATTTTTTTCTATTACGGGAGTTTTTGGCTATTTATTTGCAAAGACAATAGGTAATTTGTTTCTTATAGGTATTATTCAAAAGTTTCATTTGACTTTCTTAGTTTTGGTAGCGAGTGGTTTCTTTATGTATAATTTGGCTATTAATCCTATTAAGAATGATAATAATTATCTTTTTTTACGAAGGTGTCTATTTCTTTTAAATATTATTTTTATGGTATTTATTTTTATAGTTCCTATTACTACCATTAATGAAGGAGAAATGCTAGATGTTGGTGGTTGGGCTTATGTTCTAGCAATGATGATGGTAATTTTATATTTAAGTGGTACTATTTTTTTGAATGTTAAATATTTTATTTCACATCAATATAATTTGAAAAAATCTGTTCCTTTCTTTTTATTACTTTTATTGTTTTTTATAGGTTTATTACTTAGAATCTATTATCCTGAAGTAATTACTGAAACTTACTGTGTAGCATTTTCTTTATTGGTTATGTATTTTACTATTGAGAATCCTGATGTAAAAATGTTGGAAAAAGTTTCTATAGCTAAAGAGCAAGCTGAAAAAGCTAATCGTGCTAAAAGTGATTTTTTGTCTAGTATGTCCCACGAGATTAGAACTCCTTTGAATGCAATTGTTGGTCTTAGTGAAGATTTGAGGTCAAGAGATGATTGCCCTAATAGTATGAAGGAAGATTTAGATGATGTTGTATCAGCTTCTAAGACATTACTTGAAATTGTTGGAAATATCATGGATATAAATAAGATAGAAAGTGATAAGTTAGAACTTGTTGATGTTTCATATGTTTTTAAAGAAGAAATGGAATCTCTAGCAAGAGTAAATGCTACTAGAATTGGAGATAAGCAGATTGAATTTAATATAAATATCGCAGAAGATATTCCATATGAGTTATTGGGTGATAAGATTCATGTTAAACAAATAGTTAATAATTTACTTTCTAATGCGATAAAGTATACTGATAGAGGTGAAATTGATTTTAATGTTAAGTGTATAAATCAGAATGACACTTGTTTGTTGATGATTACTGTAAAAGATACTGGACGTGGAATAAAATCTGAGGATATCAATAAATTATTTACAAAATTTGAAAGATTAGATATTGAGAAAAATTCTACAACTGAAGGAACTGGTCTTGGATTAGCGATTACTAAAAAATTAGTTGAACTAATGGGAGGAACTATTAATGTTGAGAGCAGTTATGGTAAGGGTTCTATGTTTATGGTACAGATTCCACAAAGGATTAAGAATTTAAATAGACCATTTAATGCAAGTGATATGAGTGATGTTGGAGGCTATTTAGTAAAAACTAATAACTATGAGGGGAAAAAGGTTTTAATTGTTGATGATAATAAATTAAATATTAAAGTTGCGAGAAGAAGTCTTGTTGATTTTAATTTAGTGATAGATGAATGTTACAACGGCGAAGAATGCTTGGAAAAAATTCATAATGGGGAAGTTTATGATTTGATTTTGATGGATATAATGATGCCTGTTATGAGTGGAGAACGTGCTATGAAAGAGTTGAATTTAATGTCAGATTTTTCAACTCCTGTAATTGCTCTTACGGCTGATGCAGTATCGGGAGCTGAAGAAAAATATATTAGTGAAGGTTTTATTGATTATATTTCTAAGCCATTTACAAAAGAACAAATTAAAGTAAAACTTGATAAGTTATTTTCAACTAATAATTTAAAATATAATCCAAATATAGACAGGTTTGATGGAGTTGAACCTGTTGTGATAGGGAAAAAAGATTAAGTATCTTTTTTTCTTTTTCTTATTATGATACAATAAGCGAGATGAGAGGTGGTATTATGTTACTAGCAAATAAGTGGAAAGATTATGAATTAATTGATGCATCTTTAGGACAGAAATTTGAACGTTGGGGAAATGTTTATTTATTAAGACCAGATCCACAAGTAATTTGGGATAATGGAGATTTACTTGAAAAGTATCATGGAAAGATTGATGCGGTTTATTATCGTAGTAATAAGGGTGGAGGACACTGGGAAAATTTAAAAAATATTCCAGGAACTTGGAAAATTAATTATAATAATTTAACTTTTAATATAAAACAAATGGGATTTAAACATACAGGGTTATTTCCAGAACAAGCAGTTAATTGGGATTTTATGATTGACAAAATTAAGAAAGCTTATCGGCCAATTAAGGTTTTGAATTTGTTTGCTTATACTGGTGGAGCAACTGTTGCATGTTTATCAGCAGGAGCTAGTGTTACACATGTTGATTCTTCTCGTGGAATGGTTGATTGGTGTAAAGAAAATGTCAATTGTAGTGGTTATCGTGATGGTAATATAAGATATTTAGTTGATGATGTTGTAAAGTTTGTTCAAAGAGAGATTAGACGTGGTAATAAGTATGATGCGATTGTTATGGATCCTCCTAGTTATGGAAGAGGAGCTAATGGCGAAGTTTGGGATATCGAAAAGAATTTGGCATATTTAGTAAAGATATGTTCAGAGATTCTTAGTGATGAACCATTATTCTTTTTAATTAATTCCTATACAACAGGTTTATCTTCAACAGTACTTGCTAATTTACTTTCAATGACTATTAAGAGTAAATTTGATGGTGTTATTTCATCTGGTGAAATTGGCATTCCAATAAGTAGTAATGATTTAATTTTACCTTGTGGTATTTATGGAAGATGGGAAGCTAATGAGTAAATTAAATATATTGTATGAAGATAATCATATTATAGTAGTTGTTAAGCCATACAATATTCTTAGTCAGGGTGATAATACTGGTGATTCTTCAATTATGGATATGGTTA
The DNA here is from genome assembly GCA_946560065.1 of uncultured bacterium. Lineage (GTDB taxonomy): Bacteria > Bacillota_I > Bacilli_A > RF39 > UBA660 > UBA3789. Next base: position 34,612 of record CAMNUE010000014.1, read on the forward strand.
AGGATTATATAAAGGTAAAGTATAATAAACCGGGAAATGTTTACTTGGGACTTGTCCATCGACTTGATAGACCAGTTTCCGGAATCATGGTATTTGCTAAAACTAGTAAGGCTGCAAGTAGGTTGTGTAAGGCTTTTAATGAACATAGTATTACTAAAAAGTATTTAGCTATTGTTCATGGTAAAATGGAAAATGCCTCTGGTGAAATGATTGATTACTTAGATAAGGATTATAATGGTAATGCAATTGTTTCTAAAAACGGGAAAAAAGCAATTTTAGAGTATGAAGTTTTAGAATATAATGAGAAAAATAATTGTAGTTTAGTATCTGTTGATTTAAAGACTGGTAGACATCATCAGATTAGAGTTCAATTTGCAAGTAGAGGTCATTATTTATTAGGAGATCAAAGGTATGGTTTACAGGATAATTGTCAAATTAGTTTGTTTGCTTATTATTTATCATTTACACATCCTGTGTCAAAAGAATTGATGGAGTTTAGAGTTTTACCAGATAGAGAAAATTATTGGACAATATTTACACTGTAAATAGTTGTACATTTTACAAAAGATTTGCAATTGCAAATTTTTTTTGTTATCATATTATTAGATTATAGAATAGAGGGAGTAGATAAAATGAATTTTGATTTATCTTGGTTTACAACTATTCCAGGTTTGTTTATTACTGGTGGAGTTGTATTATTAATTGTTGCGTTAATTGTTTTAATAGTTACGGGTAAAAAATCTAAGAAAGAAAAAGCTGCTAAGGAATCCGATGCAGCTGATACGACAACTCAGCCGACTGCTGTTAATGCTAATGCTGCTACGATGGCTGCTCCTGGTATGCCACAACCTGGACCTGTTCCAACTGATGCTGCTGGTGTTCAACCTGCAATGCCGGTTAATCCAATGATGGGTGTTCCTCAAACACCTGAGATTGCTGTTAATCCTGTTCCAGTTGCTACTCCAGGAGTGCCAACTGGTGGAGTTGATGTTGCTGGTGTTCAGCCAGTAATGCCAGAGGCTGCACCAATGGTTGATCCAGTTGCTGTTGCTCAAACAACAGCAGTTCCTACACAGGAGGCAATGTCTGTTCCAGTTGAGACAGTTCCTAATATGATGCCTATGGCTGATGCTACTGCACCTGTAGCAGTAGAGCCTATGGCAGTTGCACCCGTTGCAGTAGAGCCTGTAGCAGTAGATGCTACTATGACTGTTAATTCAGTATCTGATATGAATTCTGCTACAGTAATGCCAGAGGCAGTACCTGTTACTGATTCTGTGATGCCAGATGTCCAAACAGTTCCAGCTGTTCAAGACTCTATGGCAACAATGGTAAATGATGCAGTTCCTAATATGACTGCAATGCCAACGACTGATTCTGTTGCACCTGTTGCAGTAGAACCTATGACAGTTGCGCCTGTTGCAGTAGAGCCTGTAGCAGCAGATGCTGTTGAGCCTGTTGTACCTGTTACAACTGTTCCAGAATCTGTACCTGTTGTTGATTCAGTTGCTCAAGTTCAACCAGTTCAAGAAGTTGCTCCTGCAGTTACAGAACCTGTTATTTATGGTGGAGCTAGTCCGGTTGTTGCTGATATTAATATTAATCAAGAGGCTAATCACCAAATATATGGTGGTGCAGATCCTCTACAAAATACACAAACAATTCCAACAGTTGCGCCTGTTGTTCCAGCTGAACCTCAAGTTACTGAGCCAGTTATGACACCTGTTGTAGATGCAGCGAATGTTGCTCAACCAGAGGCTGTTACGCCTGTTGCATCTGTTGCACCAGTTGAAGTGCCAGTTCAATCAGCTCCTGTTATGCCACAGCAATAAAAAGTATTATTATTAATACTTTTTTTTTGCTATTTTGAATGTTATAATTATTTTAAGGTGGTATTATGAAAAAAATATCGATTTTATCTTTACATTTAGGATATGGTGGAATAGAAAAATCTGTAGTTACTTTAGCAAATTCTTTGTGTAGTAGATACGAAGTAGAAATTGCTACTTGTTATAAATTATATGATAAATGTGTTTTTGATTTAGATAGTAGAGTTAAAGTAAAATATTTAAATAAAGATTTAAAACCTAATCATGCTGCTTTAAAAAGTGCTTTTAAGAGTAAGAATGTTATTAAGATGATTAAAGAATCTTCATTTGCTTTAAAAGTTTTATATAAGAGAAAAAAATCAATAGTGAAATATATTAGAACTAAAAAATGTGATGTAATTATTTCTACGAGAGACATTTTTAATTATTGGCTTGGTGCTTATGGAGAAGATAATGTTTTGAAAATTGGTTGGGAACATAATCATTTTCATGAAGATTATAAGTATGCAACTAATGTGATAAATAGTGCTAAAGGGTTAGACTATTTAGTTTTAGTATCTTCTGATTTAAATAAATTTTATTCTCGTAAATTAAAAAATAGTAACTGTACTTGTGTTTATATTCCTAATTCTATTGAGAAGATTCCTAAAAATATTGCTCCTCTTAATAAAAAATCATTTGTTTCAGTTGGAAGACTTTCTCCTGAAAAGGGATATTTGGATTTATTAAAGCTTTATAAACTTATTAAAAAGAAATATCCAGACTGGGTGCTTAATATAATTGGTGATGGTCCAGAGAGAAAAAAGTTAGAAGCGTTTATTAAAGATAATGATTTAGAAGAAAATGTTATATTGCATGGTTATCAAGGAAAAGATTATATTGATAAAGTTTTACATAATTCTTCTATTTACTTAATGACTTCTTATACAGAGTCATTTGGAATTGTACTTATTGAGGCAATGAGTCATGGAGTCCCATGTGTTGCATTTGATTCAGCAGAGGGAGCACGTGAGATTATTAATAGTGGTGAAAATGGATATTTAATTAAAAATAGAAATTTTAATGCAATGCTTATGAAAATAAGTTCTTTAGTTGATAAAGAAACAGAAAGAAAAAAATTGGGGAAAATGGCTCGTGAAAGTGTAAAAAAATATTCTAGTGATATCGTTGTAAAAGATTGGTTTACACTTATAGAAGAGAGTGATGATTATGAGTAAAAGAAATGTTTTATTTGTGGCTTCTACAGGAGGACATTTAAAAGAGTTAATGCAATTAGAGAAAATGTTTAAAAAATATGATTTTAATTTAATTACTGAGAAAACTGGTTCAAATTTATATTTAAAAGATAAATATAAGGGTAAAGTTAATTTCTTGGCTTATGGCACTAAAGATCATATGTTAGTATATCCTTTTAAGCTTCTTTATAATTGTTTTAAAAGCTTATACTTATATCTTAAAATACATCCTGATTACATTGTAACGACTGGTGTTCATACTGCAGCTGCTTTATGTTGTTTAGGAAAAATTTTTGGTAGTAAGATTATTTATATTGAGACTTTTGCTAATATTAGTACCAAAACAGTTACTGGTAAGTATTTATATCCAATTTCTGATTTATTTATTGTTCAATGGGAAAGTTTACTAAAACTTTATCCTAATGCTGTTTATGGGGGGTGGATTTTCTAATGATATTTGTTACTTTAGGAACTCAAGATAAAGGATTTCCACGTTTACTTGAAGCAATTGATAGAGAAATTCTAAATGGAACTATTAAAGAAAAAGTAGTTGTTCAAGCTGGACTTACTAAATACGAATCTTCCAATATGGAGATATTTGATTTAATTCCTGCAGATGAATTTGATGAATATATCGAAAAAAGTGATTTGATAATTACTCATGGAGGAGCAGGTTCAATTCTTACAGCAGTTAAAAAAAATAAAAAAGTTATAGCAGCTGCTCGATTATCTAAGTATAAAGAACATACTAATGATCATCAAAGACAAATAGTAAAAGAATTTTCAGACCAAGGTTATATTTTGGAACTTCGTGATTTTAATAAGCTTGGTAAATTAATTGAAAAGAGCCAAACATTTAAGCCAAAAAAATTTGAAAGTAATACTAGTAATATGATAGAATTAATAGAGAATTATATAGAAGATAGTAATCATACTTCGTGGTTTAATAAATGTCGAGAGGCTTTACTATATTTATTTTTTGGAGGATGTACAACGCTTGTTAATATTATTTCTTTTTTCTTATTTAGAAAGATTGGAGTAATTACTTATGTAAGTAATATAATAGCTTGGTTTCTTTCTGTTGTTTTTGCTTTTATAACAAACAAATTATTTGTTTTTGAAAGCAAAGGTAAGAAATTTAGTGAAACTTTTAGAGAATGCGTTTCATTTTTTATCTTTAGAGTTATGTCTTTATTTTTTGATATGGCAATAATGTATTTAATGATTGATGTGATGAGTGTTAATGAGATGATTTCTAAGGTTGTAGCAAATATTTTTGTTATTGTTATTAATTATGTTTTTAGTAAAGCATTTATTTTTAAAAAGAAGTAGATTGGAGGATTGTCTATGAAAAGGAATAAACAGGGATTTACTCTAGTTGAGTTATTAGCGGCAATTGTTATTTTAGGTATTTTGATGGCTTTTGCATTGCCTACAATCGTTAATTTGATGAGTAATAGTAAAGATAAATTGTATATAGATGCTGCAGAAAAGTTAATTGCTCAGGCTGAATATAAGATGCATGCAAGTTCTAATGAAATTGAAAAGCCCGAAATTGGTAATGCAATTGTAATGAGTTTAGTTTATTTAAATAATTCTGATTTTGATAATCCACCAGGAAATGGAGAATTTTTAAAAGAAGCTTCTTTTGTAGTTGTAAAAAATACTGATACGGGGTTAGAGTATTCTGCTACAGTTGTTGAAAAAGTAAAAAAAGGTGGATATAGAGGAGTAAAACTTGCTAAGGATTCTGAATTGGCTAGAAAGGGCGCTAATAAGTATGTTTATACTCCAACGGAAACAGAAATAATATGTGTAGAGGTAACTGAAAAAACTTCTGAGTGTAAAAGCCCTAAGTCTATGAAAAGTTATATAAATGAACATTTGGGTTCTCCATCTTCTTCTTATATAGATGATGTTGATTATGTTTATAATTATCCTTCTTTAGCAGAGAATACAACTTCATCAAGGGATAAGGCACCTAGAGTTAATGGAACGATTTCATCTGCATCTAATAAATCTTATAGATCTTATGATGCATTACTTTCACTTCAGTTGACAGATGATAATACTTTGCCAGAAAATTTGAAACTATCTTTGACTTTTAAATGTAGTAATGGAAATATTATTTCTCTTGGACGTGTTCCTTCAAGTGATATTTCTGGTGATCGATACCAAAAAGTTTTTAATTTTGATACTATGTTTGGCTTAAGTGGTTATAATGGAGAATTAGTAACTGTTAATATTGTTCTTGAAGATGGAATAGGAAATAGAACTGTAAAAGAAATTGAGTATGAAATTCATAAGAATAGAAATCCTATTATAGATACAAATCCAACAAGAACATATGTTAAGAAAAGAAATTCTGATGAATATCCATTGACTAAAGCTTTATTAGGACTTACTGTGTCAGATGATGTTGATTCATACAAGGATTTGGAAGTATGTATTGCAGCAGCTGTTGCAGGTAGTGGTGACAGTTTGGATAATTGTACTGATTATAAAAAGTATAGTGATAGCTCTCTTTTCAATAATGGTAATACTATGGAATTTGATTTTGGAACGGAGAAACTTGGTGGAAATTTTCTGGATGGGCGTACTATTAACATGCGTATTTATGTAAAGGATTCTGTTGGAGCAACTACTTATCATAATTTGAGATATACAGTTCATAAAAATGAGGCACCGAAAATTTCTAATTTAAAAATTACAAGTAAGCCTACTAATTTTACTGATGGTAGTAATAATAAAGGTGGTAGTCTTTCGACAGTATTGTCATTTCAAGCAAAAGATGATATGCCTATTAGAGATCTTAATGTAAAAATAATGTCTGATGGAGTTAGAACTATCGAAGGTAAGTATGCAACAAATGGAGTTTATACTATTGATTATAATTTTGCTGGTAGTTATGATGGTAAAGATAGAGAAGTTAGTGTTGAAGTGTCAGATGTGTATGGTCAGAAAGCTACAAGTACTTATAAATATAAGGTTTATAAAAATTCTAAGCCAACTATTAGTTCTATTTCTGTTAGATCAAAGGAAAGACCATGTGTTAATACTACTTTTTGTTCTGATGAAGAGGAAGGTGGTTCTTTAAATACCTTGGTAACTATTGAGGCTAGAGACGATATTGATACAAGCAATGTTTTAAAGGCTTGCGTTTCCGAAAACGAAGATTATTGTAAAGATTCTAAAAATTATCAAGCATATTCTGGCTTTACTAACAAAGAATTAGTCTTGACTCCAAAAGATAGCAAAAAGCCATATGATGGTTCAGAAAAAACTATTTATGTTGGAGTTATGGATTCAGCGGGTGAAATTGTCACAGGTTCAACTAAGTATAAATTGTATGAAAATAAGGCTCCTACAATTGGCGATGATTTAGAGATTACTACTACTAGTTTGAATAAGCCAGATGAAGAATATTATTATCCTTATGAATTGTTTACTGATGAAGAATTTGCTGCATTAAATTTAAATAGGGTAAATCTTTCATTTACTGCTCATGATGATTCTGAAGATAGTAACTTAACATTTAAGATTTGTAGAAAATTAAATACTACGCCAGAAGAAGGTTCGGCTTTAGCAAGAACTGCTGATTCTGAGGAAGTATGTGGTGAAGATATAGACTATTCTAAATTTATTAGTGATGATGGTGGTAGTCTTGTTTATGATTTTGATGATGATAAATATTTAGGACAAAATTATGATGTGACGATTAAAGTTAAAGATTCATATGGAGAAGAAGTTAAAACTACCAAAACGTATAAATTTTATAAGGATCGTTCGGCAATCATTGATAATTTTAGTATTAAAAGTATAGCAGAAGAGGAAGAAAATCCAGATGAGACTGTAGTTCCAGATGAAACTGCTGCACCAGAGCTTCAAAACGAAAATGGGGAGGGTGAAGAAGAATTACCTGATCCTTTGCCACCAGCAGAATATGTTTTTCAATCTAAAACAATAAAATATGATTTTTATATTAGAGATCCACTGGATACAATTAATGTTTGTATTGGAACAGCTAGTGATTATAAGAATTGTATGAGTGACGAGCATAATATCTTCAGTGCAACGTATGATAAAGTAAAAGAAAATAAAAATGGTTTTGTTAATATAAATGGAGAAGCTGAATTAAATTGGGATTATGGTGATAATTTTGATACGAGAACAGTTTATTTAGTTGTTAAAGACTCATATGGAAATGAGACAAACTCTTCAGTTGATTATTCTATGTATAAAAGATGTTCTCAGATGTTATATGATGAAGAAAATGGATTAACATTTGATTATGAGTATCAATATGATGATGATTCTAATGTACATCCTCCTATAAGTGCTGATACTTGTAAGGGAAAGTGCTTTGTTCCTAGGAATCAAGAAGTAACTATATATGCAAAGTATAAGTATAAAGTAAGTTTTTTTGATAAATATTTGTATCCTTCTGGTGTATATAAAGATTTGTGTCATAAGGAATCAGATATTGATATTGATTGTAGCTATTATATGTGTTTCCAAAATCAGGATGATAAATCTAAGTTTTATAAGGCTGTTGGTATGAAGAAGGTTCCAATCTCTTGGTCACATGTTGTTCAAGAAGAAGTTACAAGAATGGAACCTGTATATGAGACACAAATGGTGCAGGTTGAAGTAGAAGAAGAAATAGATGGTGTTTTACAAAAAGTTATTCGTGAAGTTGAAAAGCAAGTTCAGATAGGAGAGAAAGAAGTAACTGTTGTGGAAGATGTTGAACATGTTCATACTTATGGTTATACAATATACACTCCTAGTTTAAATGGTGATTCAGTCTCTTTAGTTGCAACTACTGAATATGCGTGTTCCGAATTATTTGAAGCAGATCAAGAGTCAGAAGATTATTATTATTCTCCAAAAAATGGTTATGTAATTATTGATGATCTTCCATATGAGGATGAAGATAACGGAAGTGGAGATGGTACTGGTGAGTAAAAAAAATAGAAAAATATTACTATATATAGTTGCTGTTGTAGCTTCAATATTCTTACTTGTTGGCTTGATTGTTATTTTATCAACTAATGACCATGGAAAAAAGCAAGAAGGAAAAATTGGTAAAAATAATTATAAAATAGTTACTGGAAAAGAATATGAGGATGCTACGGTGATCACTAATGATACCCTAAAAAAAGAACACTGCTTAGATGATATTTGTATTAAGAATTTAACTATTTACTATTTTAATGATTATAATAGTATAGAATTAGATATCCTTAATAAGGGATTGAAGTCAGCTACTGGTTATATGAAAGTTGTATTTGGAGATTTAGAAAGAACTGTTGCATATAAAGATTTAAAACAAAATGGTGAGATTCATTATATTATTCAATTAGATAAGGTTAAAGTTCCAAATACAGATGATTTTTCCATTAGAAGTTTAACTAAGGAAGAAGAGAAAAGGATTAAAGGTTAAGATATTAATATCTTACCTTTTTCTTTAAAAAATAGTAGGAGAGTGATTAGAGTGCAGAGGATTATTTTATTAGTTGGTGATAGTGGTTCAGGTAAAGATTTTATATTGTCTATTGCAAAAAAATACTCTAATGTTGAAGTTATAAAACGGTATATTTCACGAGAACCAAGAACTGGAGAAGATGATTCTATTTCATCAATATTTTCTGTTAATATCGATGAAATAAAAAAGATGGATTATTACTATGAGGGAGCTGAGGTAGGAAGATGGTATGGAATACAGAAAAGTGATTTAGTTGCTGCACTAAAGAGAGGAAAAACACCAATAGTTGTGTGTCCAAATTATGAAAATTTTCTTCAGATTTTGGCTGATTTTCCTGAGCTAGTTGTCAATTACTTTATATATCGTGGTTATGATGATAGTGAACTAGACAGTTGGAGACAGTCTTTACTTGATAGAGGAAGCAGTTTGGAAGAGATAGAAGCAAGAGAAGAAAAAAGAGATAAATATTTTAAAGAATTATATATTGAACATTTCTTAGAATATAGTTCAAATGTTATTTTAAATATCTATGGACTTACTACAGAAGAAGATATTTGTTTGCAATTAGAAGGTTTAGCAGAAAAAAATGATATTGATTTAGGTGAATATCAAAATGAGTTATCTACTGGTAGAAATATTTAAAGTTCTTCTATACAAAAAGTTGAAATTTTGTTAGAATTATAATAGGTGGTAATATGAATAGTAGAAAGATAGCTTACTTTATGATGACTTTAAGTTTTATAATGATTATTTCGGGAGGAGTTTCTTCTTTTGTTATTAGTTTGAAGGCAGATAGAGAAGAAACTCAAAATAGAATGAATGATGTTAGTGATACATTTGAAGTTTTTAGTACTAATACATCTGTTTTTGAGTCATATAGAGATGATCTTTATAATACCGTATTAAATAATATTTATTATGATTCTATGTTTATAGAAGATGCTAATATTAAAAATAAGTTATCTAACTATGAGAATTTAGTTGATCAATTAGAAAAGAATACACGTGTACTTAATAAGTTATGTGATGATGTATATTATCCAAAAAGTGATGTTAATAATAAATGTCAAAATTATAAAAGTATTTATGAGCAAGTGGTTAATTATTTTGTATCAGATATTAAAGTTTATAATGGAAATGTAAAAAAATATAATGAATATCAAGTAAGTCTTGGTACATTATATAAAATAGAAGATTATAAAACAAAAAAGGTTTATATTGATTTTAATGGTGATAAAAAGTTTGATGGTAAAGAGGAATAATATATGTTTAAAAAAAAGGGTGTTACTGATAAATATAAATGGCCTTTAAGAAGAAAAGTAGTTGCAATTATATGTTCTGTTTATATTGTTGGCTTTACTTCTTTTTTATTTCTTTTTTATGGGCCAATAAATTCTTTTAAGGAATTTTGGATTACGAGTGCAATGACTACTATGACACATCAATATTTAGCTACTTGGTTGTATAGTGATGAATATATTCAAAAGGTTTTAAAGAATAATAGTATTCTTGAAATTGATGAAATAAGTGATCCTAATCAAATTAATTTTAGAAAATATACGACTACAATATATAGAAATGAATATGAGAAGGAGATTTTACATCATCCTGAAAATGATTTATATAAAGTTATTAATGTTAGTGGTAGTGGTTATCAAGGTTTTTTAGTGGCAATTTATGATCCTTCTAGAATTAGTATTGCGACTACTGCTTATTTGGGTAAAAGAGGAGAATCTATTCTTACTGTTAGTGAGAGAGAAAATGCGATTATTGCGATGAATGCTGGGGGTTTTTATGATCCAGATTGGAATTCTAATGGAGCTTTACCACATGGAACAGTAATTTCGAAAGGTCAAGTAGTTAGTGATTATGTTGATGCTAGAATGGGTGGAGGTTTCATTGGATTTACTAAAGAAAATAAGCTTATATTAGGTAATATGAGTAAAGAAGAAGCACTTGCAAAGGGATATCGTGATGCTATCGAATTTGGTCCTTACTTGATAGTTAATGGTAAGAGAAGTTTTATTAAAGGAAATGGTGGCTGGGGAGTTGCTCCAAGGTCTGCTATTGGTCAAAGAAAGGATGGTATTGTATTATTCTTAGTTATAAATGGAAGACTTGCTACTTCAATTGGTGCTGATATGGTCGATTTATGTGATATAATGGAGAGGTATGGAGCTTATAACGCTGCTAATTTAGATGGAGGTAGTTCTTCGGAATTAGTTATAAATCAAAAGATTGTTAATACTCCTGTTGCTGGAGGAGAAAATGGTCTTAGAAATATGTCAACGTTTTGGGTAGTTAAGTAATAGAGACGGAATGATGAATTTGCTAAATAGTTGTGATTATTTTGCTCTAATTAATATTTTGTGTAATGTAAAAAGAGTTTTAGATTTGATTCAATTAATGGCAGCATTATAAATACAACTAGTTTGACTTGAAAGTAAAGTAAACTTGCAATGATGGTTATAGTTATTTAGTATCTGAAGGTTATAAAACAATTGATGGCTTGCATTATGATTCTGATAATTCTAAAAAACTCATGATTATATAAAAAATAAAGTGTAAGTCTTGTACTTGCATTTTTATTTTGTTATAATCGTATAAGATGGAGAGTAAGGGTATGGCGAAGAAAAGAAAGACAAAAAAACAAATAAAAGCTATTAGTGAAAAAGAATTTATATTTAATTTTTTAAGCTTAACTATAATAATTATTATAGGTTTATACTTTGGGGCTAGAAGTTTTTATTACTATAGTAAACAAAATATGGCTATTAAAGCAGATTCATCTACTTTGAATGGATTGGTTGTTAGTAAGAATAAATTAGTTGGAAGTGGCGATGGTTTGCATCGTGATTCTGATGGTTACTATTTTAAAGGTGATGTTACTAGCAATTATGTAAGTTTTGGTAATAGACTTTTTAGAGTTTTGAGAATTAATAATGATAATACTGTAAAATTAGTATCTAATGATTTGGTTTCATCATTTATGTGGGGTGAAGAAAGTAGTTATGAATTTTCAAATTTAAAGTATTGGTTAAATGCTACTGAAGAAGCTAATTCTGGAGTTTACTATAATTCATTACCTAATCCTGAAAAGTTTTTAGTAAAAACAAGTTATAGAGAAGATATATTGGATGATGGAAAGGTAAAGGCTTCAAAAAATAGTTATAGTGATTATGTTACCACACTTAGTGTTTCAGATTATGTTTTGGCTGATGGAAAAAAGGGTTATTTAAAAAACAATAAATTATTTTATTTATTGGGATTAACAAAAGATAAAGAAAATCTTTATGTAGATGAAGATGGAAGTGTAAAAAATTGTGATAGTTTAGAAGGATATGGAATAAGAGCGGTAATTACACTTAAAAAAGATTTAGTAGTTGCATCTGGTGATGGTAGTTTTGATAGACCATTTGTAGTTGATCAAGGGGATAATGTTAATTTTGTTGATAGTTACGTAAAATTAGGCAATGATATATATAAGGTATATCAAGAATCACCTGAAGGAGTATTAAAAATGTATATGGATGGATATGCTTCATTTGGAGGTGTTGAGATACTTAGAAACTATAGTCCTACTAATAGTATCTTTAATTTAGGAGATACTAAGAATATAGCTAATTATTTGAATACAACTTACTTTAATGCATTACCATATGCTTCATTACTTGTGGATAATTTCTATTATACTGGAGAGATTAGTGCTGAAAATAATTATAAGTATGCGAATATTTATAATAGTTATGTAATTTGTAAAGTAGGGCTTTTAAATGTATTCGATTATATTTCTAATAATGATTTAAATGATTATTTTCATATGAATACGACATCTACTGTAGGTGGTATTCAATATGTATCTTTTAATAATGGATTACTTGGAGAAGCAAGTGTTTCGGAGATTAAACATTTTGTACCAGTAATTTCAATTAATAAAAATATACTTAAGGTCGGTAATGGGACTAAAAGTGAACCTTATACTTTGGAGGGAATAAATGCTTAAGAATAAAAAGAAGGAAATAGAAGTTTTAGAACTTAATGAAGAAGATACTAAAAAGAAGAGAAAAATGAGATTAAAAATTAGTAAGTTTACTATATTAATAATACTTTTAGATATAATTGTGCTTGATGGATTGATTGTGATTAATAATAATGAATTTAAGGCATTTTGGATACCAACTGCTATGACAACAATGTCTCATAAGTACTTGGCATATACTTTATATAATGAAGATACAGTTAATAAAGTAATGAGTGCTAATTATATTGAACAAAATAATGAAGAAATCAATTTGGATGATATTGTTATAGGAGATAATAAAGAGAAGAGTCATTATTCATCTGTTTTTGAGAAAGAATTATTTACAAGAATGGAGAATAATGAGGTATATAAGATTATTAGATTAGAAGAATCAAAATACAAAGGATATTTAACTGTTATTTATGATCCTAGTGACGTTGAACTTGCCGTTTCTAGTAAGCTTGGTAAGGCTGGGCAATCCGTTAATAATTTAGTAAAAGAAAATAATGGTCTTGTTGGAATCAATGGTGGCGGTTTCGAAGATTTAGATGGTTGGGGAAATGGCTCAATTCCTTATGGAGCAATTATTAAAGATGGTCAGCTTATTTGGCAACATTCAGGTGGATCAGGACAACTTATAGGATTTACTAAGGATCATAAGATGAATTTAACTAGTAAGGCACCAGCTGAAGCAATTGCTGAAGGAATGATGGATGCTGTTGAGTTTGGACCAAACTTAATCGTTAATGGAAAGGTTAGTAAAATTCATGGTGATGGTGGTTGGGGTACTGCTCCAAGAAGTGTTATAGCTCAAAGAAAAGATGGAATTGTTTTATTTCTAATCATTGAAGGTAGACTTCCTGGTTATAGTACTGGCGCTACTATGAATGATGTTATTGATATTCTTCTTAGATATAAGGCTTATAATGCTGCTAATTTAGATGGTGGTGCTTCTAGTACAATGAGTGTAGAAGGAAAACTTTGGAATAAACCTAGTGCAGGAGAAAGTTATGGTGGAAGAACTGTTTCAAATGCTTGGATTGTGACTAATAAACAAAATAAGCCTGCACAGGCCCCTGTTAAGAGTAAATAGTTAAATATTTACTCTTTTTGTTTCTAATAATTGAATAATTATCTTCTTTGTTGTATACTATCCCTTATAAATTTATGGGGTGATTTTATGTTGTTAAAAGAAGCAAAAGATTTTTTTAGAAAAATGCCAAATGATACTGATTATTTGGGAATGAAGTTACTTTCTGATGTTTTTTCTAGAATGAATAGTTCTGATGAATTTAGCAAGAAGATTGTGACTAATTTAAGTGGGATTAGTTCGTGTAATATTAGAATTATTAATTCTTCTGATATGCTTAATTCAGTTTTAACTAGTGATGATAAAAGTACTAGTCGAATGAAGATTTCTTTATCTGCTCATGAAATGATTGTTGCACATGAATTTGGTCATTTGTTGCTTGATTTATTTTCTAATTCTGAATTACCTTCTAGATATATGGAAGTTAATCAAGGAGTTCAAGACAGATTGATTAATAATTATGGAGAGGTTTCTTCAGAACTTTGGAATTATAGTAATTTTTTATATGAGAAGCTTATTGAAAGTATAGAAGAACCTATGGATTTTATAAAAAGAAATCCTGAATATTTTTTGGAATTTAGAGAAAAATATGAAGATGTAAGTGAAAATGATTATATTTCTAGTGTAATTGGAGATTATCTAATATATATGAGTAATTTTGATGAAAATGGTTTTGGTTATAATATTGTTTCTAATATCTTAGATAGTTCCTTTCATGGTGATAATCCTTTTTTAGTTTATTATGGTAATCAAGAGATTAGTCCTTTACTTACCGCTCGTGATTCAGAATATTTTTTAGAAGATGATAACGGTAAGTATTTTGCGGGATTTGAAGAACAATTTGCTGATTATTTGGTGATGAAATTATATAGAGATAAATTATTTTCAACTATTAATAAATTGGAATATTTTATTGGAAGAGATTGGTTTATAATGATGGATGAATACTATAAATTAATTTCAAATAGAGTTGAAGAAAAAGCTAAAAGTTATAGAAAATAATGCTGTAATTTGAGCTTTTTTGTTTTGAATTTTTGACTATTAATATAATTGAATTTATTGTATAATTTATTTAGAAAGAAACTAGAGGTGATTATAATGATGAAAATAATGGATGGTAATGAAGCAGCTAGTTATGTTTCATATAATTTTACTGAAGTTGCTGGAATTTATCCAATTACTCCAGCTTCTCCAATGGCAGAACTTACTGATAAATGGAGTAGTGAAGGAAAATTAAACTATTTTGGTACTCCAGTTAAAGTTGTTGAAATGGAAAGTGAAGCAGGGGCTGCAGGAATGGTGCATGGTTCCCTACAAGCTGGTTGTTTAACTACTACATATACTGCAAGTCAAGGACTTCTTTTAATGATACCGAACATGTATAAAATAGCAGGAGAGTTGCTGCCTTGTGTTATAAATGTGGCTGCAAGAAGTTTAGCAACACATGCTTTATCAATTTTTGGAGATCATCAAGATATTTATGCAGCAAGAGGTACTGGTTTTGCTATGCTTGCATCTTCTTCAGTACAGCAGGTTATGGATTTGACTGGTGTTGCACATTTGGCGGCAATTAAAGGTAGAGTTCCATTTATGAATTTCTTTGATGGTTTTAGGACAAGTCATGAACTTCAAAAAGTTGATTTAATTGATACTGATAAGTTAAAAGAACTTATTGATGAGAAATCTTTAGATGAATTTAGAAGTAGAGCAATGAATCCTAATAGACCAACAATTAGGGGAACTGCACAAAACGAAGATATTTATTTTCAGGCAACTGAGGTTCGTAATGAATATTATGATAAAGTTCCAGATATTGTTAATAACTATATGAATGAAATCAATAAAATAACTGGAAGACATTATCAACCATTTAATTATTATGGTAGTAAAAATGCAAGTAAAGTTATTGTTGCGATGGGATCTGTTTGTGAAACTATACGAGAGACTGTTGATTATTTAGTTAATGAGAAACATGAAAATGTCGGTCTTTTAGAGGTTCATTTATATCGTCCATTTAGTGCTAAATATTTTTTAAAAGAATTGCCTAAATCAGTAAAGAAAATTGCTGTACTTGATAGAACTAAAGAGCCTGGAGCTAGTGGAGAACCATTATACTTAGATGTTTGCAAAACGATTAAAGAAGTTGATGCAAAAGTTAGTGTATATGGTGGTAGATATGGACTTTCTAGTAAGAATACAACTCCAGCAATGATTAAGGGAGTATTTGATTTTCTTGATACTAGAGATGTTCATTCTAATTTTACTGTTGGTATAAAAGATGATATTACTAATTTGAGCATTCCTTATGATAAAAAGTTTATGTTACCTAGTAAAAATGTTGAATTTTTAATATATGGATATGGTAGTGATGGTATGGTTTCTGCTTCTAAAGATTTAATGAAGATTACAGGAACTTATACTAATGCTTATGTACAAGGATATTTTCAATATGATTCTAAAAAGAGTGGTGGAGTTACTATTTCTAATTTGAGATTTGGAAAGAATGTAATCACTTCTACTTATTATGTTGAGAAAGCAAGTATTGTTGTATGTACAAAAGATAGTTATTTGAAACGTTTGAAGATGCTAGAAAAGATTAAGGAAAAAGGTGTTTTCATATTAAATACAAATAAGACTGCTGATGAAGTTTTGGCAATGATGAGTAATCATGATAAGAGAATTTTACAAACTAAGAAGATTAAAATGTTTACCGTTGATGCTAGTAAAATTGCATTTGATGCAGGAATTCCTGGTAAGATTAGTACAATTATGGAGACTATTATATTTAAATTAGGAAAGATAATTGATTTTAATTTTGCAATTGAAAAGATTAAAGAAAATTTGGCAGTTAAGTTTGCTAATAAGGGTGGAAATCTTGTAGAGAAGAATGTTAAGGCAATTGATGATTCACTTGAGTGTTTAGTTCCTGTAAAGGTTCCTTATGTTGATTATGATAAGGAAATTACTGGTCGTAAAAGTTTCTTTGAAGTTATTGATTCAATGGAGGGTGATAGTTTACCAGTAAGTAGTTTTATTAAAATGCCAAATGGAGAGTTTGAAGCTGGTACTTCTAAATTAGATAAGAGAGATAGTAGCGAAACTGCTCCAAGCTATTGTTCAGGAAACTGTATTGCATGTAATTTATGTAGTTTGGTTTGTCCACATGGAGTTATTAGACCATTCTTGTTAGACGAGAAAGAAGTTATAGATGCACCTGATGTTGTTGCAGGAAATCTAATTGATGCCAATATTAAAGATTATGATTATAAGTTTGCAGTAGGTGTTAGTTTAGAAGATTGTACAGGTTGTGGATTATGTGCTGAAGTTTGTCCTGGTAAAAAGGGCGCTAAGGCTTTAGTTATGAAGATGAAACATGAATTACTTGAAGAAAAGAAAGATGTTGAGTCTAAATATTTATTTAATGAGGTTAAAGATAAAAAGGATGTAATGCCAACTAATACAGTTAAGGGAAGTCAGTTTAAGCGTCCTAAGTTTGAATTCCCTGGGGCTTGTGCTGGATGTGGAGAAACTCCTTATTTGAAGTTGTTAACACAATTATTCGGAGATAGAATGATTGTTGCTAATGCAACTGGATGTTCTTCTATTTATGGTGCTAGTACACCTTCAATGCCTTATAGTATTCCTTGGGCTAATTCATTGTTTGAGGATAATGCAGAGTTCGGATTTGGTATGCGAGTTGCGGATGAAGCTATGAAAAATCAGGTTATTGCACTTATTAAAAATAATTTAAATTTAGTTAAGAAAAGTGAAGTTGATATTTATAAGGCTTATTGTGAAGATATAACTGAGGAGACTGCTAATGCTTTACTTGAAGTGGTTGATGAAACAAAGATTACTAAATTATTAAAACTAAAAGATTTTATTGCCCCTAAGTCTGTCTGGATGATTGGTGGGGATGGTTGGGCATACGATATTGGTTATAATGGAATTGATCATGTTCTTGCAAATCATGAAAATGTTAATATTTTGGTTCTTGATACTGAGGTTTATTCTAATACTGGTGGACAAGCTTCTAAGTCTACTAGAACAGGGGCTGTTGCTAAATTCGCTGCTGGTGGAAAAGAAACAGCTAAAAAGAATTTGGCTAAGATTGCTCTTAGTTATCCACATGTTTATGTAGGTACTATTTCTCTTGGAGCTAATCCAATGCAAGCAATAAAGGTTATGAAGGAGGCAGAAGCCTATAATGGACCATCTATTATAATTGCATATGCTCCATGTATAGCTCAAGGTATCATTAAAGGAATGAAGAATAGTATTAATGAAGAAAAGGATGCTACTGCTTCTGGTTATTTCCCATTATTTCATTTTAATCCTACTAGTCGTGAATTTAAGATGGATAGTAAGGCTGATTTTTCTAAATATGAGGAGTATATTTTAGGAGAAGACAGATATCGTTCTTTGAAGAAGCTTAATAAAGAAGGCGAAAAATTACTTAATTCTAATAAGGAACAGGCTGAAGAAACATATAATTATTACAAGTCTTTGGAGAATAAAGATATTTAAAGAAATACCGTTTTGGTATTTTTTTCTTTCTTTTTTTGAAAAAATAGTGTATAATATGCCGTGAAAAGGGAGCTGAGGTGGTATTATGGCTAAGTCTAAAGATTTTGATGATTTAGAAGAATATGTAGACTATGATGAAGAATATGGCGATTATGAGGTTGATGTCGACTATAGTGACAGTTACGAATACGAAGAAGTAAATACTGATGATAGTACATCTAATTATGAATATTATGAAGATAGTTCTTCTGATGATGGTAGTAATTACGAAGAGAGTAATTATGAGGAATTTGATTCTAAAAGTGAAGTAAATCTTATTGTTATTTTAGAAATTTTATCTAGGTGGTTTATTAGATTAGGCATTATCTTAGCAATTTGTTTATTAATTATGTTTTTTATTACAGGTAAGGTAATGACTGCTTTTTTATACGTATTTGGTTTGATAGTTGCATTCTCATTTGGTTATGTATTCATGTTTTGCATTGACCACCTTTTGTCAAGGTCAAGTGAAGTTGAAAAGTTCTAGATTTTGTGTCTAGAACTTTTTTTATTTAAAAAAATATATAGAAAAAAAAGACGTCGGCAAACGTCTTTTAATTTTCAATCTAAGAGGCTACACCCCCTGAGGGTAGCCTCCAAAAAGAATAAAAAGGGGTTGGCTAGTGTGATACTAGCGACCAATTCGCCTAATTCCGAATTGGTAGTTCCTATACTAATCTAAAAGCATTTATTTGTCAACAAAAAAGACTAAAAAAATTAATTTTTTTTGTGAACTACAGTCTTGTCAAAACCTTGATTTATAAATGTATTCATTTGATATAAATAATATTTATATCTATATTTTTGTTCTTGGATAAATATTAAAAATATGCTATAATATGCCAAGAAGGAAGTGGTATGATGGCAGAATTAAAAGATGTTAAAGGTATAGGTCCTAAGTCTCTTTCTTTATTAAATAAAATAAATATAAAAACAGTAGAAGATTTAGTTACTCACTATCCATTTAGGTATGATATTTTAGAAAGAAATGATTTATCTAAAATAGAGGATGGAGAGAAAATTACAATAGATGGAAAGGTTGAAAGTGTTCCAATTTTGATGAGGTTTAAAGCTGGTCTTAATAAAATGAATTTTAGACTTGTAACTCAAACTGGTGTTGTTGGAGTTTCAATTTTTAATAGAGCTTTTTTAAAAAGCCAATTGGGTGTTGGTACTGGAGTTACAGTTATTGGAAAGTTTGATAAGGGTAAGAATGTTATTACAGCTAGTGATATAAAGATGGGGATTTTAACAAACAAAATTAAAATTGAACCAGTTTATCATTGTACTAGTGGTCTTACTAATAAAAATATGGCAACTTATATCAATATGGCTTTATTAATGCATGGAAAAGATATTCCCGATTATATTCCTCAAGAGTATATAGACAGGTATAGTTTTTTAAATAAGAAGACAGCATTAAATGTTATTCATAATCCTTCGACTAGTGAAAAGTTAAAAGAAGTAACAATTAGACTTAAATATGAAGAATTATTTCAGTTTATGTTTAAGATTAATTATTTGAAGCAACAAAATAAAAAAGAAAAGAATGGTTTAGTTAGAAAGATAGATAGAAAAGAACTTGATAAATTTATTAAAAAAATTCCATTTAGTCTTACTAATGATCAGATGAATGCAGTTGAAGAAATTTTAAAAGATTTAGAAGCTCCAAGCAGAATGAACAGATTGCTTCAGGGTGATGTTGGTAGTGGTAAGACAGTTGTTGCTTTTACAGGAATGTATGCTAATTATTTATGCAATTATCAAAGTGCTTTAATGGCTCCAACAGAAATTCTTGCTAATCAACATTATATAAATCTATGTAATTTTTTGAAGGATACTGATGTTAAGATTGCACTTCTTACAGGGTCTACTCCTAAGAAGGATAAAACTGATATATATAAAGGACTAAAAGATGGAAGTATTAATATGGTAATTGGTACTCATGCTTTAATTCAAGATGAAGTTGAATATAATAATTTGGGATTAGTTATAACTGATGAACAGCATAGATTTGGAGTTCATCAAAGAGCTAATCTACAGAATAAAGGTGTTAAGCCAGATGTTTTATATATGAGTGCTACACCAATACCTAGAACTTATGCTTTAACTATATTTGGGGATATGGATGTTTCTACTATTAAAGAAAGACCTAAGGGTAGACAAAAAATTGATACATATGTAAAGAAGAATAGTGAAATTAAAGATGTTTTAGGAATGATGTATGAAGAGTTAAAGAATAAACATCAAGTTTATGTTATTGCGCCGCTTATTGAAGAAAGTGAAAATTCTGATTTAACAACAGTTAATGAGCTTAGGGAACAAATGAAGTTAGCTTTTGGAGACCATTACAAAATAGATATTGTTCATGGAAAGATGGCAAGTGGTGCAAAAGATTTAATAATGGAACAGTTTAAAGAAAATAAAGTTCAAATACTTATTTCAACAACAGTGGTTGAAGTTGGTGTTGATGTTCCTAATGCTACAACTATGGTTATTTTTGATGCTGATAGATTTGGTCTTTCAACCTTACATCAGTTACGTGGTAGAGTAGGTCGTGGAACATCTAAGAGTCAATGTATCTTGATTAGTGATAGTGAGGCTGAAAGGCTTAAAATAATGGAAAAGGAAGATGATGGTTTTGTTATCTCTGAAGAAGATTTTAAGTTAAGAGGTCATGGGGATTTATTTGGAACTAAGCAAAGTGGAGATATGACTTTTAAGATTGCTAGTATTAAAAATGATTATAAGATATTACTTCAAGCAAAGAAGGATTCAAAAGAGTATCTTTTAAATAAAGACACTGATAACGATGAATTAAAGCAAAGATTAATTGCTTCAATTGCAGAATCATAAAAATAATTTTTTAGGTATTTGTTGATATATAAGGATATGATAAAAATTAGTTGTGTAAACTAAAAAAAACTTTCTTAATTGTAATTGACTTTTGTAATTTTATCCTTTATGATTAAGATGCGTGGTACATGTATATCACGCCGATATCTCTAACGGTTTAATGTTAGAGTATATTCAACCGAACCCCCTGAAGAGGCACCGAAAGGTGTCTCACTTTTTTGTTAAATCGACAAAGCTCTACATAAATGTTATAATTATATTACTTTAAATAAGTATACATTTAAGTGAGGTGTTGTTATGGCTGGTTTTACCGCTAAAGAAGAGAGATTTACAATATTTAATTCCGAAAAAAAATTAAAAATTCCTTTTTTTCAAAGAAAGTATGTTTGGAAAGAGGAAAACTGGGATGAATTATTTGATAATTTTTTTGTTAAAGAGGAACCAGGCTTTTTAGGATCAATTCTTGTTCAAAGAAATGTTATAGGCGCTGGAAGTAGTGTGCTTGATGTAATTGATGGACAACAAAGATTAACAACTATAAGTATATTAATAATGGCCATCTATGATAGTATTAATAATGAAACAAAAACAAATGCAAAGGCAGAAATGTCAAATGCTTTATTTAGTAAAGCAACATTCCATAGTGAATATACGCCTAAATTGGAACATTCTAAATTTGATAAAGCTGATTATGAAAAAATCATTTGCTTTGAAAAAAATATGGAAGATATAATAGGAAAAGAAACTGGTATTTTGGGATGTTATAATCATTTTATTAAAAGATTGTCAGAAATTTCGGATGAAAAAAAAGAAAAAGTATTGGATGATTTTCTAAATGGTAACTATTTAATATGGGTTATAATTACTTTAGACAAAGATATGGATGAACAATCAATATTTGATACTTTAAATAATTCTGGTGTATCATTAACTGCATCTGATACTATTAAAAACTTTATCTTTAAAAAGGTAGATGAATTATATGATGAAAAATATTCAAATGACTATATTACAACTTTTGAAGAAATGAATAAATTGTATGAAGATAGTTGGGAACAAGTCTTTATTAAAGACGATGAGACTGAATCATATTGGAATAGTGAAATTATAACTGGTCGCATTAAGAGAACAAAACTTGATTTATTCTTATATTGTTTTGGTGTTATAAATGGATTCTTTTCTCAATATGATAATAACATTTCCGATTTAACAAAGGTTTATAAAAACTTTTTAGCAAACGAAATTAAAACAATAGAGAATGTTAATGAATTTTTAGCTAATTTGAAAAAGACTGCTATAATTTTTAAAGATAATTTTGAAGATGATAATAAAGAATCATTATATAGTTATAGTAAGGAGAATGTATTGCAAAGATTATTACATTTATTAAAAGTAAATGATGTTACAACGTTTCATCCTTTTATTTTAAAAGTACTATATGAACATGAAAATGATTCTAATTTGATTAATGAAAAATTACACTTACTTGAAAAATACTTATTGGTTAATTATCTTAATGAGAATACATCTAAGATAAAAAATTATAATAAAATGTGTATGGCTATAATTAACGACGATGATAAACTTAGTGAAGAAGTTGAGGAGGTATCTAGTGATATAAAATATACATTGTTTAATCATATATCAAATAATTTTGCAACTTACTTTTTATTCTGGATTGAATTGTATAGAAGGAATGATTCTGATGATGAATCTTCATTAAAATATGTATACTCATTAGAGCATATAATGCCAAGAAAATGGAAAGAAAATTGGTTTAATGATATTGGAAATGGCTTAAAAGATGTTAATGGTAATCAATTAGATGTTCCTCAATCTATTGAATATAGAGATAATCATATAGATATGTTAGGGAATATGACCTTATTAAAAGGTAGGTTAAACTCTTCTATTTCAAATAAAGATTTTCCGACTAAAATGGTTAAAATTAAAGAATTTGCTTCTTTAAAAATCACTAAAAATGATATAGTTGATAGATATTATTCTAGAGATAATGAGGGAAAAATAACATCATGGAATGAAAAATTAATAGAAGAAAGAAATAATAATTTGAGAGAAGAAATATTAGATGCATTATTGTATTAAAAAAGAAAATTATTAATTTTCTTTTTTTGTGATTGTATTCTTTTATTTAAAAAAATAATAATAATAATTTATTGACATGATATGATTAAACTAGTAAGATAATCAGTCAAGAGGAGATTTGAATATGAATCAAATAAAGAGAGAAAAAATAATTTTAAATGAAGTAAGACATCTTGTGACTAACAATTGTAATTTATCTTGTAAGCATTGTTATAATCGTGCTGGTGAAAATAAAGGAATTAGGGGACGTCAGTATACTCAAAAAGAGTTGGATGATTTTTATCATTATTATAAACCAGAAGTTGTGTCTGCGACTGGAGGTGAACCATTACTTGAATATGATACTGTAAAACAAATTGCTAAGAGTTTAGCATCATATGGTGCGGAAATGGAATTAGTTACTAATGCCTATCTATTAACTCCAGAAAAGATTGAAGAATTACTTTCTATTAATCCAAACTTATCTTGTCAGATATCTCTTGATGGAATGGAGAAAATGCATAATGAGGTTAGAGGTAATGAGAATGCATTTGCACGTGCTGTAGCAGGAATTGAGACTTGCTTAGATTATGATATTCCTGTTAAGCCTAGACTAACTTTGACTAAGGATAACTATGAAGAAACATTTAGAGTAATAGATTTTTTAAATAGTATCACTACTGAGGATAGTAAAATGAAATTAGTAATTAGACCAGTAGTAAATTTTGGACGTGCTCGTGACAATGAAATAATCTCAGTATCTCAAAGTGAAAGTGAATTAAAACGTATTTTTAATGAATATTCTACTCATGTTCCAGTTGGAGTAACTGAGAGATGTGGTTATTGTACAAATTCTTTGGCAATAGACCATAAGGGAGATATGTATGAATGTTGTTATTTAATTCCAATGCCAGAATATTATATTGGTAATATTACTGATGATCAGGAAACATTGACACGTAATAGTGAATTCATGAATCATAAAGGTAAATGTTATATTAAAGATCAGAGGAAATTATATTAATGAGTAAGTATTTAATTAAATTTGATGTTAGAGATATTATAAGTTATTATGATTATAAAAAGATTATTCTTGAATTATCAAAATGGTATCAAAAACAATATAAGAATGTTAGTATGCAATATGAAGGCTTACTAAACACAAGAGATTTTGATAAAGTATTTGATATTATAAAATATCATAAAAATATTGTAGTTGATTTAATAAAGAAGTTAATTGATAAATTTGATTTTGATAATCAGAAAATTGGAATATATTTGAGTAATAGTTTTGCACGTGGAACTAATTTAATTGATAGTGATATAGATTTGAATTTTATGTATGAAGATTTTTCTGAGGGTAAAAAATATGAAGAACTTATTTCTCATGCCTTATTTGAAATAACTTCTAAATATCGCGATTTTATACATGATTCTATAAGTCATAGATTGCCAAGAGAAGATATTGATATTGAAGATGATGATGAAGTAATTTATGAAATTATATTCTCAGATGGTAAAATTCAAGATAAAATTACTAAAGGCAATGAAAAGTTAATGCTTAAATTATACAATTCTTATAAAGATATTAATTCGTTTACAAAATATTATACGGAAAGAATTAATTCATATAATATTGATGAATGGTTATATTTTCAAACAAGAATATATTCATCTCCTAACTATTTAGATTCTTTATTTTCGTATATTTGTTTACTTGAAAGTAGTACTGCTCATTTAAAATTTAATGTTTATAAAACTTCTTTAATGAAAGAGATTTCTGATACTTTGAAACAATTAGATGCTTTTAATACAAATGATATGGCAGAGTTTAAAAGATTTTTTAAAAATGTCATATACAAGTACATATATGAGACACTTATTATTTTAAAAAAAGAAAGAATAATTGATGGTGAGAAGTATTTATTTAAAAGTGTAGAAGAATTGTTATCATTATTAGAAAGTGGTAGTAGAGATATTGTAAAAAAATATTTTGGTAATATTATGTTGTTCAACTTTATATGTGATAAATATGGAATTGAATTTAGAACTAGATATCATCATGAAATGTCAGATGATTTTCATAAGTTTTGTAAAGATAAATTAAATATAGAAGGTAATTTAATAGAAACATTTAAAGGATTAGCAAGAGAATTATTGAAGGGTTTATTAGCTGAATTAAAAAATTCTAAAGACTGTAATTATGTGTGTAAAAATTATAATCCTAAACATGAGCAAATTAATATTGATAATTATAGTCCGCTTTCATATATAAACAATGTTTCAAAAGTTTATCAACATGATGCTTTTTTGATGCCTTATATTGAGATAAATGGGAAAACTATTCCGATTCATCCTGATATGTTAGATGATTTAAATATTTCAAGAGACGAAGTTGTTAAATATGAATTTGTTTATCCAACATCGTCTTTTAGAACTGTATATTCTAGTGATAAAAATGTATGTTATAAACTGCCATTATTGAGACAAATTACAAGAAGTATTAGGAATATGCCTAATAAGGAATTAAGAAGAAGTGAGATAGCGCAGGAAGAATTATCAAAACATTCATTTTCTAAATTTACTTATTTGAATGAAAAATGTGTTTATGGAGAAAAAGAAATATATAATTATATAATCCGTGAAATGCCGAAAAAGAAAATTTATCCTTGGTTTTATTGTATAGTATCAGGAAGTTTTTCAAAAGAATTTATGATAGAATGTATTGAGAATATGGTTAAGATATGGATGTATTATGCTAGTTTAGGAATTTATTTTGAATCAGCTCATACACAAAACTTTTTAGTTGATGATGAGGCAAATATTTATTATCGTGATTTGTCTGATATAAGAATATTAGAATATGATATAATGACTCCTTCATATATTAATGAATTAAAGAGTAAAGGTGAAATGCATTCGATATTTTTTGACCGTTCAATTTGTGAACAAAATATTGAACATTTTATAAGATATTGTGAAGATATAACAGAGGAAGATATAGAATATATTAAATCAGTTATAAATAGAGAAATTGAAAAGTATAATATGGAATTTCCTAACTATTCTATGAACTATGATAAAAATAGAGAGGGACATCATCCAATAAAAACTAAGTTGGTTAGATTACGTAATTATTAAGGATATGTTGAGATAATAATTTAAAGGTTTAAGAGATATTTAAAATTTATTTAATGAAGATAAAAGTTAAAATAAGATTTGATGTTTATTGGGGACCTTCGGGTTCCTTTTTTGTAGAAAATTAATATAAAAATTGCTATAATTGGGAGTAGTTTGAAGTATTAAATTAATATACTTTTACTAGTTTTAATGTTGAAATGGAGAAAGTAGTATATGGATAAAATAGAAGAATTACAAAGAATTATAGATGAGTCTGATAATATTGTCTTTTTTGGAGGAGCTGGTGTTTCTACTGTTAGTGGGATAAAAGATTTTCGTGGGAAAGATGGTTTATATAAAGAAAAATATGATTATAATCCAGAATATTATTTAAGTTCAAGATGTTTTTATAATGAACCTAAATTATTCTTTGATTTTTATAAAAGTAAAATGAATTCTTTGGGTGTTATGCCTAATGTTATTCATAATTATTTAACTGATTTAGAGAGAAAAGGAAAACTAAAGGCAATTATTACTCAGAATATAGATGGATTACATCAAAAGGCTGGTAGTAAAAATGTGCTTGAAATTCATGGAACTACTTATAGTAACCACTGCATAGATTGTAATATGAAATATGATGCAGAGTTTGTTTTTAATCATGAAAATATTCCACTATGTGAATGTGGAGGTTTAATAAAACCAGATGTAGTACTTTATGGGGAGATGTTGCCTAAAACTTATGATGAGGCGATAAAATATATTTATAAAGCGGATACTTTGATTGTTGCAGGAACTTCTTTAACTGTTTATCCAGCAAGTGGTCTTGTAAAATTGTTTGGTGGTAAGAATTTAATTATAATTAATAATGAAATAACTCCATATGATGAGTTAGCTTCATTAGTAATCAATGCTGATTTAAAAGAGGTATTTACTAATTTACATTAATCTAGGTATTAACTTATATTATGGTTATTTTGTGTGTTTAGGAGATTGTTAAAAATACTAATTATGTAACTACTGATGGACTTGAAGGTTAATTATGAGATGCATTTTTTTTGAGATTGATTTTATAAATTGACTTTATAAAATATAAAAATTATAATAGATGATAGTTTATATGGTGAAGGGCAGATGATTATATGGCAGTTATTAAGATGTTAGGAACAGGACATGGGGCTACTTTTGATTTATATAATACGTGTTTTGTGATTCAAAATGATGAAGGTTTTTTCTTGATTGATACTGGTGGCGGAATGGAAATAATGCGAAGATTAGCTCTTTCTAATATCAAATTAGAAGATATTAAAAATATATTTATTTCACATAGTCATACTGATCATATATTGGGACTTATTTGGATGTTTAAGAAACTTTATGGAAAAGTAGTTCAAGGTGAGATTAAGGAAAATATTAATATATATTGTAATGATGTTGTTCATGAAGCGATTATTACCGTTGCTCCTCAAGTTCTTTCTGATAGATTATGGAATACAGTAGCGTCTGTTGTTGATTTTGTAGTTTTAGAAAATAATGATAAATATAATATTAATGGAATTGAATATGAATTTTTTGACATAATTGCTAAGGGAACAAAACAGTTTGGATTTGAATGTATTCTTGATGATAATCGTTTTATTTTCTTAGGAGATGAGCCATTTAATCTTTCATTAAGTGAGAGAATTAAAGGAGCGGATTATGTTACACATGAGGCTTTTTGTTTAGATAAAGAGGCTTCTATATTTCGCCCATATGAGAAGAACCATTCTACTGCTTTAAGTGCTGCTAAAACTATGGAGGAGTTTGGTGTTCAAAATTTAATTTTATATCATACAGAAGAAAGTCATGGTAGTGAGAGAAAATCTTTGTATACAGAAGAGGCTAAAAGTGTTTTTTCGGGAAATGTTTTAGTACCAAATGATTTAGAAGAGATACAGTTGGTTAAAAAGAGGTAGATTAATGGAAATAAAAGATAAAGATTATGAAGAAGTAAGTTTAACTGCTTTTGTGACGGCTTA
Source organism: uncultured bacterium (assembly GCA_946560065.1). Lineage (GTDB taxonomy): Bacteria > Bacillota_I > Bacilli_A > RF39 > UBA660 > UBA3789. The sequence goes on from CAMNUE010000014.1 coordinate 62,920, forward strand.
TCCAAGAAGGTATACTGATATTTTGTATGAGAAAGAAATAAATGATTGGATAGAAAATAACTGTAGAATTGATGTTGTTTTAAATAAAGAATTAGCTCCAGAGATAGAGGCTAGATGTAAGCTTATTGATAGGCTTTTAGATGAATCTAAGATTAAACAAGTTTTAGAATTAGCTGGAGGTTATTCTTCTAGAGGTCTTAGGTATTCTAATAATGGTTATGAGTATGTTGAGATGGATTTACCTGGAATTATTTCTAAAAAGAAGGAAATTATAGAAGGAATTGGTTTAGAGAAAACTACTTTAAATTTAGTATGTGGTAATGCTTTAAGAAGTGAAGATTTTACTTTTGCTTGTAGTAATTTTGATGATGGAGAAGTTGCGATAATTAATGAAGGACTTCTTAGATATCTTTCTTTTGCTGAGAAAAAAATAGTTGCAGAAAATATTTATGGTGTTTTAAAAGAACATGGTGGAGTTTGGATAACTAGTGATGTGACTCCAAAGAAGTTTATTGAAGTACAAGATAATGCTATACCAGAGTTTAATAAAAATTTGAGTAATGTTACATCAAGAAATAGTTTAGGAGATAGATTTGAGGATATTAATCATGTAAAAGATTTTTTTGGAAAGATAGGCTTCGATGTTTTAGAAGTACACCCATTTAGTGAATTGAGAGATAATCTTTATTCAGTTAATGAGTATGGCATTATAAGTGAAAATATTGAGACTACTTTAGAAAGAGCTATTGTAGTGATAATGAAAGTAAGGGAGGATTAAGATGAAAATATATGTTACTTATACAAAGGATAGTTTTACAAAAGAGCAAATTAAAAGTTTAGAAAATGTTGGTGAAGTGATTTTCTTAGAGGATTTTTTTGAACTTGATAAGGCTCCTTATCTTGATGATTTAGAAGAAAAAATTTTATTAGTTGATCCTGATTGGTATAATTGGGATATAAGTGCAGAACATTTAAGTAAAATTAAAAATTTGAAAGGAATTTGTTTGTCAACTACGGCTTTTGACTGGATAGATTTAAATTATTGTAGAGATAATGGTATTATTGTTACTAATATTCCTAAATATTCTACTGATTCTGTTGCGGAATATGCGGTATTTTTAATGATGAGTCTAGCTAAAAAATTTCCTATTCAAATTAAAAATAATTATCAAGTAGATTATTCGTTATCTATGTTGACAACAGAAATTAGAAATAAAACTGTTGGTATAATTGGACTAGGTCATATTGGAAATCGTATTGCGGAAATATGTAATGGTTTTGGTATGAAAGTTATTTATTGGAATAGGAGAAAAAAGGATACTGCTTATGAGTACGTAGATTTAGATACATTAATTAGTAAGGCTGATTTTATTGTTCCAGCATTTGTTACTAATGATGAAACTAAGAAACTGATAACAGATGAAATTATTAATAGAATGAATAATCAATTCTTTGTAAATATAATTAATAATCCAAATGAAATATATAATCATAATTTGATGTTACAAAAAGCTGAAGAAGGAATTATTAGTTATGCTTTTGAAAAGTATGATGATAATAATATGAATGATTTTAATGGAAATGTTATGGTGACAGCTCCTTATGCTTTCTATACTAAGGAGGCGATTGATAGATTAATATCTATTTGGTGTAATAATGCTATTAGTGTTATAGATGGTAAAACTCAAAATATATTGTAAATATTTGTTAAAAAGAAGAAGTTCAGTGTAAAGCTGAATTTTTTATTTACATGTAAACTTTTAGAAAATGTGTAAATAAGTATTTATCTAAAAAAATTGTGATGATATAATTTATTAAAATAGAATAAGGAGTAATAATTAAGATGAATAATAATAGTAATAAAGATATTAATTTAAGAGTGATTACTGTATTTATTATATTTGTTATAGTTTTAGTTAATTATTTTAATAATACAGTTTTATTTAAAAATACAATTAATGTATCTACAAAAGAATACATGGTTGCTAATAAAAAAGAGGGAATTTATTTATCAGATATAGAATATATTGCTAATCAATCTTATACAAGATGGGATAAGATTAGATATGATGAGGTTAATGGTAGAGGAAAGATTACTGTAAAGATTGAGAATAATGTTTTTACTTTCAAAAAAGGTATTTGGGCTCACGCTTCATCTCAGGTAACTTATGATATTAGTAAATATAATTACAAATACTTTACTACTTTTGTTGGTATTAATACTACATCTAATAGTGGAAATGGAGTTATATATCATATTTATACTTCAGAAGACGGACAAGATTGGAAAGAAGCTAGTTCTGTTACTAAAAAACCTGGGGAAAATGCTACTTTCATTAAAGTTAATATTAGTAAAGCAAAGTATCTTCGTTTATGTGCAAATGATAATGGTGCAAATGGTAACGACCATTCTGTATATGCTGATGCTAAATTGGTTAATGAGGCTGAACAAACATCTGCTTTTAAATCGGTTGATGAGTATAACGAGATTATTAAATCTCAGTATACAGGACAAACTGATATTACAGGTGAATTAGAATTAAATGTCTTAAGAAAAGAACTTATTCAAAATGTTGGACAGTATACTATTAACTCTTTTTATAATGAAAGTGCTGATAATAAGGCTGTACTTGATTGGTTAATGAGTAATCAAAAAGCTCTTAGATATTATATTTTAGGTGGTAAACCAGAAGGTACTTATTATAATTCTTTAGTACAATTATCAAGATTATATAGAAATTACAAGAATGATTTTAATAATACAGGGGTTACTCAGTATGGAACTGTATTAGGAGATTTATATACTAGAATGGCTATTAGTCTTTCACTAACACATTCCAAACTAGTTGGTTTATGGATGCAGTCTGGTCAGACTGAAAATCAATCAGATGCTGTTAGAAGATATGCTATTTATAAATACATGTACAAAAATGGTAATCTTAATGTAATTACTGGTTTAGATATTACAAAATGGTTTGAAAACTATACTATTGAAGAAATGCGTTTTGTTATGAACAATAATATAGATGATGAGGAAATTCTATGGTTAAACGCTTACACTCAACAATTTATTGATGCTCAAGGTAGTGTTGGAAATCGTTTGACTCCACATCCTTATATGGCTTATGTTTGGCCAAATTATAGTAATGAATTGTACTATTCAGAAGAAAATAAGGAATACTTTAATGACTTATTCTCTGTACCAGATAAAAAGAACCCTGGTAAAAAAATAGGTTTATGGGATTTAACTTACACTATACCTGGTGGTGTTGATTCCCCTGAGTATACTATAAAAATAACTAGAGGTACTTCAGAACGCAAATTATACAAAGTATGGATGAATATGAGAAATAAATTTGGTACTGGTGCAGTTTGTGGTGGTATTTCAAAAACTGGTTCTAATATTCGTGGTGTTCACGGTATTCCTTCTGCTGTAATTGGTCAACCTGGACATGCTGCAATTATTTATTATACTCAAGATGCTAACGGAAATGGTTATTGGAATCTAGATAACGATGTAAGCGGTTGGGCTTATTCTGAAAAAGGTGAAAGAATGCTTCTTGGTTGGGGTAATGCTAGTTATTCTAGAGGTTATTCTGTAGTATATATGGCTTTAGCACAAGAAGTTATCAATGATAATCCTAGATTTGAACAAAGCGAAAAGTTTGTTTATTTAGCTAATTCTTATAAAAATGATGAAGTAAAACAAGAACAAGCTTATAGAAAAGCCTTAGAAATTCAACCTTTAAATATAAATGCTTGGTATGGATTAATAGATTTATATAACAATTCTTCAAGTAAAACAGAGGATGAATATTATGAACTTGCTAAAGAAGTTGCTGAAGAGTTAAAATATTTCCCATTACCAATGTATCATTTAACAAATTTAATTAAACCTAAATTAACGAGTATTGGAGCATCTTTTAAATTTACTTTGTTACAAACAAGAATCTTGACAGAAGCTAGTGTAGTACCAAATAACACTGCTGATAGTTATACTGTTTATCAACCTAGTCTTACTAGATTAGAAGCAAATTTTTTACTTGGAAAATTAGATTCTTCAATTGCAACTTTCT
>CAMNUE010000015.1 GCA_946560065.1 uncultured bacterium
ATCATTAAATAATTAAAAATATAGTTACGTTGATGAAGAGTGATAAGGTTATCTATTTCTAAAAATAAAGCTCCAATTTGCTGTTGTTCATTTCCTTTCGGCATACTAAATTCGTAGGCATTTAACTCATCTCTATTAATTTTAGGCATACCAGATCTCATTGATACAGAAACAGAATATTTATAAAAATCAGTTGTTTGTAATAAAGTATATAAGTATTTTTGATTTAGTCCATTCTTTGCATTCAGAACATATGAATCAGCACTTGAAAGTCCTTCAAATAAAGGAAAAACGTATTTCCTCAATTGTGGATTTATTTTGCCATAAATTATGTCCTCAGGATAAAAATGAAACTTTCCACTTATTAAATTTTCTTCTCCAACCTTTTTAATATTGTCATAAAATTGACCTGTAAAAGATTCAATGTTTCCAGGTCCTATATGAGGAAGATTATCATATTTTCCACTTTTTGGATCAACCATTTCCGTTGATATATTTACCATATCTATCCACTTACGTTGTTCCCAAAAAAAAGTAGAATATCATCTACCTATTTTAATAATTCATCTATTGAAATTTTATGTTTTTTACATATTGTGTATAGAACTAATGAAGTAACTAAATACTGTCCTGTTTCATAATTACTATATGTTGTTTGAGATATCATGCATTCATCAGCAATCTCCTGTTGAGTTAATCCTAAATCATTTCTAATTTTTCTTAATTTACAACCTATTTTGTTTTTATCTAATTTATCAATTATTGAATAATCATTTTCTCTAGATAATCCTGTTACATAATCAAGTGAATAATGGTATAAATTAGAGAATTTTACTAATTTAGGGAGTGGCATAGTATCATGTGCATTTTCCCAACCAGAAACTGTTGATCCAGTAACTCCGAATACAAGACCAAGTTCTGATTGTGTCATTTCTAGTTCTTCCCTGCAAAATTTTAAATTATTATCATTCATATCTTTCACCAGTATAATTTTCCCATTAAAACGAACAATATTAGCAAAACTATGGGTCATTTGGTAAAATTGTGCTATAATGATATTCGACAGGTGATTTAAATGAAAAATAGAGCAAGGAAGGAACAATTAAAGAAATTAGCGTTGAAAAAAACTGATAATGGTGGAAGAATCTATCAGTTAATTAATAAGAATATATTGGATAAAGCAATAGATCTAATTACAGATGAAAAAACACCAACAATTGTAACTTCTTTAGTCAAAAAAGGTTATCTAACAGGAAATGAACAATTTATTGATATGCTAAATAACTTTATTTATTATTTTGATTCAAAATTTCCTACAATATGTCATAAAGATTTAATGTTAGAATTTATCCTTGAAAATCAAACCCCAGAATTTTTATTATGTAAAAAATATTGGGGGGATAATGATAATATGCAATATTTTATTAATAGTATGGATAAGGCAATTGTAAATAATTTTTATGAAACAATTCTTTTTATAGATGATAAGGTTTTATTTAGACCCTTTATAAAAAATTTGCAAAACTTAGATCTTGATAATAAGAATGACTTAGAATCTATAATGAAATTTTTAAAAAAACTTTTATGGACTAACATTAATGATTTTTCTACTTTGTATTTATTTCAAAATTTTCATTTGAATCTTAAAAAATTTCAAAGAAAAAATAAAGATAAAAATCCTTTAGAAGTGTATTATCATATAATAAATGAAATGAAAATACATTATGAAAGGTTAATAGATTCATATTATAAAAATAAAGGTATACTAAAATATGTAAAATGATATACATAATTTTGAAAAAAGACTATAATATAATTATAAAGAAATAATTAGGTATTTAGGATTGATTAAAATTGTTATTTTGTTATAATACTATTTACTTAATTAACGGGAGGGTCAAATGAATATAGCAGAAGTTATCCAGGACTTACAAAAATATTGTATTAGTAACACTAAAGAAGATAAAACGATATATAAGACATCACAAAACACTTTTATGGAAGGTTTTGTTGGTGTAATGCTTAATGAGTGTACTGATTCAAATGATTATGAAGTTTATTTATATATAAAAGATAAAGATTTGATTGCAAGTCCATTATTATTAGAAAAATATAAAAATGTTATAGATGCTACTAATTATTATGAAGAGTTAGTAGATTTTATTAAAAATAATACTCCTGAAAATATAGTAAATAGATGTAAAAGTACAATTTAAAAAAGTACCCCCAAATTTACCCCCAAAAATACCCTTGAATAATAAAGTTAAGATGATAAAATATAGTAAAATGAAACAATTAGCAAAAGAGATCTGCTGATTGTTTTATTTTGCATTAAATGTTATTGACTTTTTCCCAAAAAATTATATAATAAATAACAATTTAATGGTTTTGTTTAGAGGTTTGGGGATGATTCTTATGGTGCAAATTGTTTGCAATAAACATATCATTATGTTTTCAGAAAAATATGTTCATAAGGATAAAGCACCCCTAAATCTAAATAACTATAAGAAGAGAAGTAATTGCAGTAAATAGCTTTTATTCTCTTCTTTTTTGATTATGGAGGTCATTATGAAATTATTGAGCAATGAAGTAATTAAAAAATATGATTATCAAAAAACAAGATCGAAGGTAAATGAATTTATGGAAGTATTTGAAGAAAATTATTTCAGATACATTAGTGTACTTCCACCTAGTATTACATCTCATCTTAGTGAGATTAAAGTACAGTCATCTGGATTTACCTCTTCACCAGTAGAAAGATATGTTTTAAAGAAGATAGAAAAAGAAGAAGACTTTCTAGAATATTTAAATATAATATTAAGTGTTCTGGATAATCTAACTATGGAAGAACAACACTTTTTTAAAGGAATCTTCTTTATGGGAAATACAGAACTTGTAATGGAAGAGCAACTTCAATGTGCAGATAAGACTTTAAAGCATATTAAGAAAAGTTGTATTATTAAATTTGCTTTGGCTCTGAATATGGCAATCCTTAAAGAAGATATATAATCAAATCGGAAAAAGTCAAATTTATATTATGAAAGGAAATTAAACACATAGGACACATGTGTTTTTTTGTGGTTAAATTATGAGAGAATATAAAATAAAATATAAATTAATATTAGAAGGAACAGGTTTACAATCTGGAAGTAATAAATTTGATGTAGATAAAAGGGTTAGAACTATTATTAAAGATGCATTAATGATTGAATTGGAGAAACATACTGCTTTCTCATCCTTATTTAAAGATGGAGATTTTGATATTAAATTAGAAATAATGGATTACGAGCCTAAGAAAGAAGAGAAGATGGACTAATGTTATCTTTATTAATAATTTTAGGAATAGCATTTATAATGTTATTTCTTTTTTGTTGTTGCAAAGTTGCATCGTGGTCTGATGAAATGAATGATCAAACTTTAGAAAAATAAAAATGATTAGAAACACTTAATGAAAGGATAGATATTCTATAAATAATATTGTATTTGTAGCATAATCTTATAATGGTGAAAGATATGAATGATGATAAAAAAATATCTTTTGAAGATTTAATTTTGAGATATCTTATAGAAAAAATATTAGAAAGAAAAAACACAAGTTAATTATATGTCGCAGTTTTGTATAAATCCTAATATAGTGTTATTATTCACTTGTCTTAATTATTGGTCAAGTAATTAGGAATGGAGGCAATGATGAATAATAATTACTTAACTGATGTTGAATTTAATGTAGGGATATATATAAGATTATCTCAAGAAGATAGAGACAAAGACAAAAAATACGAATCTGATAGTGAAAGTGTCACTAATCAAAAAGAATTATTAAGAGATTATGTAAAAAATCATAATTTCAATTTAGTAAATGAATATGTAGATGATGGATTTTCTGGAACTGATTTTGACAGACCTGGTTTTCAAAAAATGATGGAAGATATAAAAAACAAGAAAATAAATTGTGTTGTCGTAAAAGATTTATCTAGATTAGGTAGAGATCATGTTATGACAGGATATTATATTGAAACTTTTTTCCCTGAAAATCAAATTAGATTTATTTCAATATTAGAGTCTTATGACAGTTTTAAAAATCAAGCAAGTAATGATTCATCAACTTTCATAATTGCATGTAATGATTACTATAGTAAGCAGAACTCAATTAAAATAAGAAATGTTTTAAATGAAAAAAGGCAAAAAGGAAAGTTTGTTGGAAGTTTACCAAGTTATGGATATATGAGAGATCCTGAAGATAAAGGACATCTTATCCCTAATCCTGAGATTGCTCCCATAGTAAAGAAGATATTTAAATGGAGAGTTGAAGGAATTGGTCCTTCTGAAATAGCAACTAGGCTAAATAATGAAGGAGTTCCAACACCAAGTGCTTATAAAGGAACAGCCTATTCAACAAGATTATTAGATAGTAATCAGTGGAATATTTCTACTGTAAAAAAAATTTTAGCAAATAGAATTTATACAGGTGATATGGTTCAGCATACTCAAGCAAAAGTTAATTATAAATCTAAAAAGAAAATAAATTTAGATGAAAAATTGTGGTTTATTGTAGAAAATACCCATGAAGCTTTAGTAGATAAAGAAACATTTGAATATTGCCAAGCTATAAGAAAAGGTTTTAATAGACAATATAAAGTAAAAATAGAAAGAGAAATAAGATTGTTTGAAGGAAAACTGTTCTGTAAGGAATGTGGAAATAAATTAACCGTTTCATATAGAAGAAATCATGATTATTGGACAGTTAATTGCAACAAATATTCTAGAGATCCATTAAGAGTAAGATGTACATCTCATTTCTTCCCATATAACTATTTAGAAGAACAGTTAATTGAAAAAATTGATGAAGATGTGAATACTTATATAAAGAAATTAGATGTAAAAAAATTAAATTCAGAGATTGCCAAAAATGTAAAAGAGAGCACAAATAAAATTGATAATATTATAAATCAGCTGGAAGTAGACAAAAAGAAATTAACAAAAAGATTAACTATTTTATATGAAGATAGATGTAATGAAGTTATTTCAGCTGATATGTATAAGGAATTATCACAAGAATATGATGAAAAACTATCAGAAATTAATAGGAAAGTTGAATTGCAAAAGATGGAAAGGTATAGAGTAAAAAACACAAAGGATATCACACCAGATTATACCAAGCAAATAAAAGAACTATTAAATCTAAAAAAATCAAAAAAGGATTTATATGATTTATTAATTGATCGAATAGTAATTGATCAAGAAAGAAATATAACAATAAAATATAAATTCAATGTTATACCAGATAAAGAATTTAAATATGAGAATAGGAATTTAGCAAGAAATCCCTATGGAAGATCTGGTAAGAACGGTAAGAAATCTAAAGAAAATAAAAATAATTAGTAACATATGCAAGGGCACTCAGGAGGTGGCGAAGGTGCGGAAATAGTCTATTCGCTAAAGAATGACTCAACCCTTGCTGACATGGCACTTAATAATATTGGAGAGGCTGGACAAATAAAAAGAAAAGTCTATCAAAGAAGACTTCCTGAAAACCCTAATCAAGATTACTACTATATATTAAGAGAGACCGGTAATACTGAACCAATTTTAGTCGAATATGGTTTTATTGATTCACCACGAGACGCTCAAAAACTAAGAACAAATCTAAACAATTACGTCGAAGGTGTTGTCAAAGCCATCGCAGAATACACAGGCTACACTTACTATCCACCAGGAACATCCACTACACCTGGAGGAGTAAATACTTATACCGTTCAAAAAGGAGATACACTATACAAAATTGCTAACAGATATGGGATATCTGTATCTGAAATCAAAAGATTAAACAACCTAACAAGTGACACTTTACAAATAGGTCAAGTACTCAAATTGTCAGAATCTTCAAGCGATGATTCAAACATAGGAGACACTACAACCTATATAGTTAAAAAGAATGACACACTATATGGAATTGCATCTAAGTACAATACAACTGTTGACATACTAAAAAGACTAAACAATCTTACTACTAACACATTATATATTGGACAAGAAATAATAGTTCCTAATAATAATGGAACTCCAGATGATGACATTACTCAACCATCTGAATATGACATCTACATCGTCAAAAAAGGAGATAGCCTTTGGCTTATCGCAAATAACTATGGAATCACTGTTGATGAACTAGTTTCGATGAATAATCTAAAAAACTTAACACTACAAATAGGTCAAGAATTAAAAGTTCCTGCAACAGAATCATCTGATGACACTGATAATGATAAAATTTATATTGTTCAAAGAGGCGATACCCTATGGTCAATTGCTAGAGAAAATAACTTATCAGTAGACGAATTAAAACAACTAAACAATCTAACTAGTAATCTACTATCTGTTGGACAAGAACTTATTATCAAAAGATAAGACTCACACTAGAGTCTTTTTAATTTATCTAAATCCCCAGACAAATTTACACTTCATTTATGTACTTAACAACATTTTACTTAAATAATTAAAACGACTTTACATATTACAACAATTATCGAACTAATTTCTGTCTATTCATTTATATGCTTTTATGGTATAATTTTATATAATAGGAGTGGGAATATGAAAAGAAACATAAAGTATTTCGCTATTTCATTTGGAATTATTTGTACTTTCGCTTTTTTATTTTCAATGATAAGCCGATTTGGTACAAGTTATGCAATAGATACTGGTATCGATAAATCAGGAATACCTAAAAATACTTTCACAACTAACGTAACTAATGACACAACTGTTAATTATGTTAAAGATGCTTATACAGCAGCGAGTCAAACAAATAGTTACACATCATTATTTGCAGTAAAACTAATGAAAACAAATGACAATACAACTCCATTATATTCTCTAATGAAAAATCTTGAAATTCCAAAAACAACAGAGCAATTCGAAATACTAGAAAATAATCCGAATAGTATTGCTAATAAAGGAATCCTTTACATATTAGCTCATGGCTATAACACAACAAATACTACTAATAATGTTTTTTCAACAGGAACTTATGGAACAGTTTCAAGTAATGATGTAAAACAATATATTACTCAACTAGCTCTATGGTTATACATATACGAAAATAGTTCAAGCTTTAGTACTACATATTGTGCAAATGAAGGATGTCAATTTCAAGACCCAACAACAAAAACAACTATTACACCCGCAGATGTACGAAACATCATTATCGCAGGCGGAACAGTTAACAACTACACTTACTTAAATTATATTACTTTACTTGTTGATAGTGCAAAAGCCTACACAGGAAGTGCAACTTCAAGTATATCAGCTTTAAAGTCAGGTGAACTTAGTTATCAAATTAACAATAACTTTACTTTACTAACAACAGATGCAATTTCAGTAGAGATTGAATCAAATAGACCTAATTACATGTACTATTCAGTAGAAATAAAAGATCCAAATGGATATGGTGCATACATAACTGACTCAGCAGGAAATAAACAAACAAACACAAACATCATGAATGGTTCTTTTAGAGTAGCAGTTCCATTAAAAGAAGATTTAACAGAAATGGACCTAAGTAGTATTGAAGTACAAGTATATGGACATTTTGTCAGAGATGATGGTTATGACTACCGCGTTACAAATACAAGTTCTAGTAACACACTACTTAATAAAAATAAAACTCAAAGATACACAAATGTATTACTAGGATATACACCAAATGAAGTAGTTGCAACTAGTTTTGAATTATATAACTTTGTTAAAATAAGCAAAATTGATGCTACAAACTCAAAAGAGTTACCAGGAGCAACATTAGAACTTACTAAAAAAGATGATGAATCTAAAAAAGAGACGTGGGTATCAACAGAAGAACCACATTACACATACTTAGAAGATGGAGACTATAGGCTCTGTGAGACAATTGCTCCAGAAGGGTATTCTTTGAATACAGAATGTGTTGAATTTACAGTTGACGGAAAAAGTATCAAAGCAGTTGAATTAAAGAATGAACCAACAGTTCCAGTAGAAAATACAGGAAAATTTAGTTCAAAAATTTTATATCTAATTGGTACACTACTAATCATTGCAGGAATAGCAGGATTTGTAATTATAAATAAACGAAAGAATACAAAACAAACTCTTTCGCAAAATATTAATAATTAAAACTACAAAAAAGCAGAGTAACTAAACTCTGTTTTTTCTATTAATCTAAAATCCACATAAATCTACAGCATATTCTTTTTCTTAAGCACTATCGCTATTATTATAGAAAGTAATGCAGATATTATAATAACTACTACAAATGCATTATCATACTTAGAAATAGCTCCTAAAGGAACATTCATTCCAAGGAAAGAAGAAATCATAGTAGGAATTGATAAGACAATTGTAGCACCAGCTAAAAACTTCATAACAATATTCAAATTATTTGAAACAATAGTTGCATATGTATCTGTAATAGAAGATAAAATATCTCTATAAATACCACTCATTTCAATTGCTTGCTTATTCTCAATAATCGCATCTTCAAGTAAATCTAAATCTCCTTCATATAAGGGAAAAATAGTTCCTTTGGCTAACTTTTCCAAAACTAAATCATTAGCTTTTAAAGACGTAATAAAGTAAACCAGTGTTTTTTCAATCTCAAGTAAATCTATCAAATCTTTATTTTCAGTCGACTTCTTTAAAACTTTCTCTTTCTTCTCAATATCTTGATTTACTTGCTTCAAAGCTCTTAGATAATAATTAGAAGTCTTCAAAAGTATTTGTATCAAGAATCTAATTTTCTTAGCAGTACGAAAATCCTTAACCTTATTTTGTTTAAAATCACTTAAAATATTAGTTTTCTTAGGAGAAACAGTAATCACATAATTATTCTCAGTTATTATAATACCAAGCGGATATGTTTTGTATATATGTGAAGTCTCACCAGGCTCCAAATATGGTGTATCAATTACAACTAAAGTTGCATTTCCACTTTGCTCAACACGAGGCAATTCTTCATCATCAAGCATCTTTAAAATCAAATCTTTATCAACACTTGTTTTCTCAACAACCTTATCAATTTCATCGTTAGTAGGGGAGGTAAGTTCCATCCAAGTATCAACTGTTATTTTTTTTACTTTCTTAATTTTCTTTTCCACAGTACTTGTTTTAAATATTTTTAACATAAATTTCACTCCCCTTTTCAAATTTTGCTATATTATAACATACTTTTTAATTTTATGAAATCATTTTTTATTAAGACCAATAAATAAAACTCTTACACAGCAAATCTCAACAATTTTAGTAATAAAGGTATCAAAAGTTAAAGAAAACTGGATTTATTTATCCAGCTTGTCCGTAATAATGCTAATTAATTTTCTTGTGCAAAAACTAGGTAAATTTTTCTTTGAATAAGCAAGTCCAATCTTCCTAGAAGGAATCTTAGGTTCTACATTAAGCACATAAAGTTCTTCATTCTCAAGAGCATCGTGAATATACTCTTTAGTAGAGTAGCCAATTCCAAAACCTATTTTTGTAAAATCACATACTAAAGTAAAACTTGCTAAATTCATTTCTGGTTCTAAAGTAACTTTATTATCCGCCAAAAACTTATCTAAAAAACTTCTTGAAATAGATCCTTTGGCCTGAAGAACTAGAGGATAATTTGCTAACTCTCCAAGTTTCATTTTTTTGCCAACTAGCTTCTTATAATTATTCCCGACAATAAACACATCATGGACCTCTTGAAGCTCCTTTATTTCAATTTCAGAATTGCAAGCATATGGCAAGTTAACTATAACAATATCAAGTAATCCCATTTGTAGTTTATTAAATAATTCAGAAGAGACATTCGTAAGTATTTGTATATTTATACGAGGATATTCCTTATGAAATCTCTCTAAATAAGGAAGGAGATATTGCCTTGTCAATGTAGTACTAATACCTATTCTAATAGTACCAATTTCCAAGTTAATTAAATCAGAAAATTTACTTTCCGCATTATTTATCTGTTCAACAGCCTGCTTTATATATTTATAAAACTCTCTACCTTCTTCGGTTAAGACAACACCACGCTTAGTTCTAGTAAATAAAACACCTCCAAGTTGCTCCTCTAACTTCTTTATAGACTTACTGACAGCTGGTTGACTAATCATCAATTCTTGAGAAGCCTTAGTAATATTACCAATGGTCGCCACAGTATAAAAAACTCTATATAATTCAAAATCAATATTCATAATAACCTCCAGTTATATTGCACATAATAATTAAGTATTTTTATTATAGTAAAAAATGCCATATAATTCAATTAGGAAGTGACGAATATGATAATTTCAATAAGGAAAAAGAAAAATTACAAAACAATAAAAAGAAAGTAAGTGACAAATATGATAATTTCAATAGTAGGAAAGAGTGGTGCAGGAAAAAGTACCATCATTAATAAATTGAAAAGTCTAAACAGTAACATTAAGCATTTAGATATTGATAAAATAGGCCATTATGTTAATGATTTACCAGAAGTTCAAGAACAGTTAATAAAAGCATTTGGTTTATCTATAATCCAAAATAAAAAAGTTAATAGAAAAATACTTGCAGCGATTGTATTTAATAATCCAACTGCAATGGAAAAACTCACAGAAATAACTTGGCCATCAATGGAATCATTAATAGATGAATATATTTCAATAAATCAAAATAGCATTATCGTTTTAGATTGGCTATTACTTCCAAAAACTAAATACTTCTACTCAAGTGATTTAAGAATTCTAGTAGAAGCACCAATAGAAACTAGAATGAAGAGAGTTCTAAAAAGAGACAACATTTCCACAGAAAAATTTTTAGAGCGAGAAAAAGCATCAATAGATTTTTCTAAGTATTACTTTGATGAAGTAATAAATAACTCAAATAACATAGAAAGAGAGGTTAATAAAATATATGAAAAAAGTATTATATCCAGGTAGTTTTGATCCACCAACATATGGACATATGAATGTAGTTAGTCAAGCTACAGAAATTTTTGATGAAGTAATAATTGCAGTGATGAAAAATCAATCTAAAAAAGAGCAATTATTCTCAATTGATGAACGTGTAGCCCTATTAAAAGAAATTTATAAGAATTATCAAAAAGTTAAAGTAATTTCTGGAGAAGGAGCGGCAGTCGATGTAGCCTTATTAAAAGATTGTAAAACTATATTAAGAGGTTTAAGAACAACTACAGACTTTGAATACGAATTACAATTAGCAACAATCAACAGAAAATTATCTGACAAACAACTGTCTACAGTCTGTCTATTTCCTGACAATGAAGTTCAACATATTTCGTCAAGTGTTGTAAAAGAATTGTCAAGTTTAGACAAAGATATTTCAGAGTATGTTCCTCCTGTAGTGAAACAGAAGATGATGGAAAGGAAGTAAAAATGTTAGTTAAAATATGCGGTACAGTATCTCCACATTGTTATAATAATAAAAACTGTCCTGGATTTCTAATTCAAGAGGGAAAATCAAAAATCTTACTTGATTGTGGCAATGGTATTACTAGTGAAATGAATATGGAAAAAGATTTAAATAATTTGACCGTAATAATAAGTCACTTGCACAAAGACCACTATGGAGATATCTTATCTCTAGCTTACACAACTTATGTTCATCACAATTTAGGATTACTAGATAAAAAAGTAAAAGTATTTATCCCAAAACCAAATTTAACAACCATTGATGCAACCTACATCAACTTATACGGGGATAAAGTGACAAAGACAACAGAATCAACCATCAATGACTACAACTTTTTGACGAACTTAGGAATGGAACAATATCTAGAATTTGAAACTTATGATGAAAAAACTATTTTAAATATAGATGATTTAAAAATAAGCTTTGCAAGAAATCCACATCAAGTAAACACTTATTCTACAAAGGTTATCTCACAATCAGCCACCATTGTTTATAGTTCGGACACAGGCTTTAAAGGAAATATTTTGGAAGAATTTGCTAAAAATACAGATTTATTAATTTGTGAATCATCATTTCTAAAAGGACAAGTTAGAAAAAGCGATAATCATTTATATGCAAAAGAAGCAGGGCTAATTGCCTGTAATGCTAAACCAGCAACATTACTCCTAACACACTTTTGGCCTAGTATTCCAAAAGAAAACTACTTAGAAGAAGCAAAAAATATATATCCAAATACAGATGTTGCGGAAGAAGGAAAAGTTTTAAGATTAGAAAGAAGGAATTATAATGGTTGATTTACATACTCATAGTTGCTACTCAGATGGAGAATACACACCAAATGAATTAATTCTAAAAGCAAAAAAAGAAGGAATTAAAATAATATCAATCACGGACCATGATACAGTCCTAGGCAATAAAAATATTACTCTTACTAAGGAAGAAAAATTAGGAATTACAATAGTCCCAGGAATTGAATTATCCGCCAAAGTAAAAAAAGGGCAAATGCATATTCTCGGTTATAATATTGATATTAACAATCAAGAATTAAACGATAAAATAATGGAATTAAAAAATAACAGTCTCTATTCCGTGTTAGGAATACTAGTTCAAATAAAAAAAGATTATGGAATAACTTTTTCCACAGAAGAAATATTGACTATATTAAACTCAAAAGGAAATATTGGTAGGCCAGATATTGCTAAGTTATGCATCAAACACAAGTATTCTTCAACTGTTAAAGAAGCCTTTAATAAATATTTGACACCAGCTAACGATAAAATATCAGAAATAAAAAAAGGTATAACATATAAGGAGTGTCTAGACTTAATAAAAGGCGCAGGCGGAATTCCCGTTCTAGCACATCCAAAAACTCTAAAGTGTACAAATGAGGAACTTGAAAATATTATCAAAGAACTAAAAAAATACGGTCTTGAAGGAATCGAAGTTTATCACAGTATTCATACACCAGAAGAAATAGAAAATTACATAAAATTAGCCAATAAGTATAATCTCTTAATAAGTGGAGGTAGCGACTATCACGGTCCATTAATAAAACCGGGTATAGAACTAGGAACAGGAATAAATAACAACATCAAAACTAAAAAACTAACTATTCTAAATAAATTTTACTAAAAATTTAATATTAAAACATTACAAATTAATAAAAAACATATACAAAGCATAATAAAAAAGCTTAAAGTTACGATTAATTAACAATATGAAAACAAAGTTCTTTATCCAAACAATTATAAATGATATAATTGAATTAATTAAATAGAGAAAGGACAAAGAATATGAGCGAGCAAGAAAGTACCAGTCTTATAGATATGGAATCAATTTTGAAAACAACTTTAAATAGAGATGTATTTAAAGTTCACAAATTAAAATCAAATGCTAAAGAAATACTTGTTGTATCACAAAAAGGAAAAAATGAAAGCTACAATTTTTTTGAACCAAGTATTGAACAAGTTGAAAAAAGAAGTGCAATAAAATTAAAACCTATAGAAGATATTTTTGATTATTTGGAAGAGAGAAATGTAGATATGAATGTAAAATCAAATAAAGAATCGGAAGAGTTATATGCAAGAATTAAATAAATTAGACATAGAAGAAAAATGTCAGAAAATTATTGAAAATGTTCCAAGAAATCTAACTAATGATCAAAAAATGCGTTATCTTTGTCATGAATTAGCTTTAATTCTTGAAAAAAGCACAGAGTTTTTTTATGAAAAAGATAATAACGAAAGAAGAAAAGAAATATATAATAATTATAAAACAATTGAGAATTACTCAGTAGTTTGTAGAAATGCAGTATATAAACATGTAGAATTAGCCAAAAAGCTAGGTTTAAACTGCAACATGATAGAAATAAAGGCTGATGACAGTCAAGCGTTTCCACATTGGGCAATCGAATACCATGGTGATAATAATAAAAGATATTTAATAAATCCTATCCCAGATTTTTATAGAATCCAAATGGGCTTTTCTACAAAAAGCTTTTGTAGTATGAGTGAATATGTTCACTATAATGGACCATCATTTGATACAATGTCAGAAGAATATCTTAGAAACCTAGACCAAACATTAGGTTATTTAAAAGGTAACATGTACACAGAAGAACTATTAGAAAAATTACAAACAGATATCAATACAAAATTAGGTACACATATTGTGAGAACTTCGGATATCTATCAAAATTATAATATGAAAATGCTAGAATTGCTTAAGAATGAAGAAATGTCAATTGAAGGAAAAATGCAAGAGATAGCAAAGATTGATCCAGATTTATCAAAGCATAAAGATCCAATTAAAGAAAGTTTTGAAAAGAAAATAATAACTAAACAAACACGAAAAATAATGCATAATCTTTCAGTAAAATCATTAATAAATAAAAGCGAAGAACTGAATGGTTCAAGAGATGGTGCAAAATATGTAGGAAATATGGATGTAACTAAACTTGCAAAATTAAAGGATGAACTTCTCATTTACCGTTTTAATTATCTTTTAGAGTGTATTCCACAAATAACTGAAGGGCTAACTGGATTCATTGAAAATAAAAATTTTATGGAAGAAATAAAAAAGTATTTATTTAAGAGTGGAGAAAGAGAGTTAGTACATAGACATACAGTTACTAGTAATGAAAATAGTCAAAAAAAATATTACATGATGTTTTCTTTAAAATTACCAGACAATAGCAAGATATATGCTTTTTATAATCCTGAAACAAAAGAGTGTTCAAGAAATATTGAACCCTTAGACTTTATGCTAGATAATAAATTAACACCTTTAAAAGACAGTAGCTTAAATGAGGAAATGAATAATTCAAAAAATCTTTCTCAAATGTTATGTCAAGCTGAAGTTCCAATAGAAGAAATTAAAATAACTAAATAGATTAGTGAGTAGAAAAATAGTATATAATGAGTATAGCTTCTATAAAAAAAGTTTTAATAAAAACATAATTGTCATAAAAACACTAAGAAAATATCATACTTGTTATAAATAGAAAGGAATTCGAGATGAAAGAAAAAAATGAAAGAATTTTAGTTAGTGCTTGTTTAGCTGGTGTCAATTGCAAATATGACGGTGGAAACAATGAAAATAGTCAGATAATTGAACTTATCAAAAATGGAAATGCCATTCTAGTTTGTCCAGAACAGTTAGGAGGATTAGTAACACCAAGAGTTGCAGCAGAAAGACTAGAAAATAAGGTTATAACAAAAGATAATAGAGATGTTACCGAGGAATATAGAAGAGGAGCAGAAGAAGTATTAAAGCTAACTAAGAAATTTAATATTAAGAAAGCCATTTTAAAGTCAAGAAGTCCATCCTGTGGAAAAGCAAAAATATATGATGGAACATTTTCTCATACCTTAACAGATGGAGATGGAGTCACAGCAGAACTATTAAAAGCAAACGGAATAGAAGTTATTACCGAGGAAGAACTTTAAAAATAAATATAAGAAACATAAAAATTAATAATAAAGTATAAACAATTATTGTCAATAAAAAAGCTAAAATAAGTTAGAAATTAAGACAGAATAAAATTAAAAAGTAAGAAAAAAACAAAAAAGTACCAAAACTAAAGTTGGTACTTTTTAATATATTACAAATTAACACCGTAATAAGCATCAATTAATATTTTCTTTAATTCATTTACAAGGGGCAATCTAGGATTGGCTGTAGTACATTGATCCTCAAAAGCCTTATTAGCTAACTCATCAATTTTACTCATATAATCTTCTTCATCAATTCCATACTCTCTAAAGGATTTAGGAATATCTAATTCACATAGTAATTTATTGATAAGATTAATTAATGCTTCAACACCTTCTTCAACTCCGTTAACTTCCAAGCCGATCTTCTTTGCAAAACTAGCATATTTTTGATCAGCAATATAATATTCATATTTAGGAAAAGATACAAATTTAGTTGGTGCAGTTGCGTTGTACCTAATTACATAAGGTAGAAGAATAGCATTACATCTACCATGAGAAATATGGAATTCCCCACCCAGTTTATGAGCAAGAGAATGATTTATTCCTAAGAAAGCATTAGTAAAGGCCATTCCAGCTATACAACTTGCATTATGCACTTTTTCTCTAGCAACTTTATCATCACCATGCTGATAGGCACGTATTAAATAATTATTAATAAGTTCTCCAGCTTTTTCTGCTAAGGCATCAGTGAAGTCACTGGCCATATTAGAAACATAAGCTTCAATAGCATGTGTCAAAACATCCATACCAGTATCAGCTGTTAAAACCTTAGGTAAAGACATTACGAAATTAGGATCAATAATTGCAACATCTGGAGTTAATTCATAATCTGCGAATGGATATTTAACGTTCTTATTCTTATCAGTTATAACCGCAAAAGAAGTAACTTCACTTCCTGTTCCAGAAGTAGTTGGAATTGCAACAAACTTAGCTTTAAGACCAAGTTTTGGATATTTATAAGTCCTTTTACGTATGTCTAAGAATTTAAGTTTTAATCCCTCTCTATCTACATCAGGGTGTTCATAAAATAACCACATTCCTTTAGCCGCATCAATGGCACTCCCACCACCTAAAGCGATTATGACATCAGGTTCGAATTTTCCCATCGCCTGCACGCCTCTGTCAATAGTATCAAAAGATGGATCAGGTTCAACATCACTAAAAATTTCAAAATGTACATGATTACTACGTTTTTCTAATTGATAAATGATTTTATCAACATAGCCAAACTGCACCATAGAAGCATCTGTCACAATAAAAGCCTTCGAAATTCCCTGCATTTTCGATAAATATTTGACAGACCCAGCTTCAAAATAGATTTTTGGTGGGATTTTAAACCATTGCATATTAACTTGTCTCTTTGCCACTCTTTTTAAATTAACTAGATTTACACTAGAAACATTATCTGTAGTGCTATTTCCACCGAATGTTCCACATCCTAAAGTAAGAGAAGGGACATTAGTATTGTAAATATCTCCTATAGCACCGTGAGTAGATGGTGAATTAACAATTATTCTTCCTACCTTAACAACATTTGAAAAAAGATTAATGATATTCTGATTCTCTGCATGTACAACAGCAGAATGGCCCATACCACCATACTCAATAAGTTTTTCACTAACTTTTATACCTTCCATATAATTATCAACTACATAGTAAGCTAAAATTGGACTTAATTTTTCTTTAGAAAAAGGATACTTATCACCAATTCCATCTTCTCTAACAACGATAACCTTAGTATCAAATGGTATATCAAATCCAGCCTTATCAGCAATATCATAAGGATATTTTCCAACAACATCCGAATTAAGCTCAAATTTTCCATCTTTTTCCTTAAACGTATATTGTAATAATAATTCTTTTTCTGTATCATTAACAAAATAACATCCAGCTTTAATCATCAACTTTTCGAATTCATTTTTAATATAATTATCAACAATAACAGCTTGTTCACTAGCGCAAATCATACCATTATCAAATGATTTTGACATAACAAGGTCATTAACACTAGTTTCTAGTTTAGCCGAACTATGTATATAACAAGGAACATTACCTGGACCAACTCCTAAAGCGGGTTTACCACATGAATAAGCACTTTTAACCATTCCTTTACCACCAGTAGCCAATATTAAATTAACATCAGGATGATTCATAAGAGTCTGCGTTGCTTCTACAGAAGGTTCTTCAATCCACAAAATACAATCTTTAGGAGCACCAGCTTTTACAGCTGCATCTAAAAGAATTTTCGCTGTTGCAACACTACATTTTTGAGCAGATGGATGAAAGCCAAAAACAATTACATTTCTCGTTTTAGCAGCAATTAAAGATTTAAAGCATGTTGTTGATGTAGGATTAGTAACTGGGGTAACTCCAGCAATAATTCCAATTGCCTCAGCAATTTCCATATATCCTTCATCCTCATTATCAACAATAACACCTACAGTTTTATTATCCTTAATACTATGATAAATGTACTCAGAAGCAAAAATATTTTTAGTTATCTTATCTTCACAAATTCCTCTTTTAGTTTCTTCAACAGCCATTTTCGAAAGCATCATATGATTCTCCAAAACTGCCATTGCCATTGCTTTTACAATTTTATCAATTTGTTCCTGATTAAGTTTTGTGTACTCATCTCTAGCAACCTTAGCTCTTTCAATTAAGCTATCTATGTTTTTCTTAATAGTATCACTATCCATAAATATACCCCTCCAATTATAAAAATTATATCACAATAAAAAGAAAGAAACTAGTCAAAATATGTTCAAAATTCATCAAAAAAGTTTCGTCAAAAATTACAATTTACTCAATGGATAACCATTACGAATCAAATAGTCTTCAAGTGTCTCATTATCTTTTAAAATAGTCTTTGGAACATTAAGTTTATTAAAAAATAACATTCTTTCATTATATTGTTTTAATTTCATTTCTATATAATTTTCTGAATTACCACGGTTTCTATATCTTAATACATAATTATTTAAATCAGATTTATCAGGATAGAACAAACTAAAGTTAATATTATTAGCTAAATATTCCTTAATAATATCTTCTCGGTCCCACACTAGCACAATGTCATATTTTGAAGTAGCGTCTTTTATCGCCTCTATGTAATTATCAGGCCAATTTGGATTGCTAGGACGAACTTCACCTTTGCGTCTTTCTAAAGATAAATGCTGAACCATACTATTATCATAAGCGTAATCTGAAGAGTCTAGGTCAACAACGTTACGATATTTTTTAGCAAGTTCTGTTTTTCCAATTCCAGCAAATCCCGCAATAATTATCTTTTTTTTCATACATAGTCATCTCCTATAACTTAATGATTATATATTATATATTATCTTTTTTTGAATTACTAATCAATAATAAAGAACTCGAAATGCTTGCTTATAAGTTAAAAAAAATATATAATAAAAAATAGGAGAATAAGATATGAAGAAGTACAAATTTAAAAATAAATGGAGTTTTCCAAGAGTAAAAGATTTTTTTCAATCGAAAAATAAATTAAAAATATATCTAATATTGGCATTACTATCGATGACAGTTGGCTATGCAACACTTAATACTACTCTTGGAGTAGAAGGACTAGTAAGATTAGCAAAAAATAACGAATTAAAAATATATATTTCTAAATTACAAATAGATGGTGTTGATCAAAAAAGTTTACTTAGCTCAGATGGACAAACTTTTAAATTTACCAGTAATCACATCAAAAATATTGGTAGTTCAATAATTGATTATCAGGTAACAAATTCTTCAAAGGAATATGATGCAGAGGTTGGAATGACATGTTCCCCAGAAATTCATAATGATACAACTCTTCATTATGATGCGACAAGCAAAGTTCTTGAAATGGGAAAAGAAATGGATGGAAACGTAACATCTTCAACAGAAGTATCAGAAAAATTATCTTTATATAACGAAATAAAAAATCAAGTAAAAGGTGCTGATACTACACTAAACTTTAGTGCTGTATCAAGTTCAACAAATGGAGAAGGTGTTTATTCGACAACAAATACCGATTCTGGGAAAGAAGTTTATTTTTACAGAGGTAATATAAGTAATAACAATGTCATATTTAATGGATTCTGTTGGCTTATCATTAGAACGACAGAAACAAATGGTGTAAAGTTATTATATAATGGTTCACCTAATGGTGGGCAATGTTCTAAACCATCAGGTAATGGAATAGCTTCTATTTATTACAATAGTAGCAGTGATGATAATGCCTATGCAGGATATATGTATGGAACTCCAAATAGTTCAACGTATGCAGCAACACATGAGAATAAAAACGATTCACTACTAAAAAAAGAAAATGATAATTGGTATGAAGAAAATTTCTTGGGCAAACCAGAAGCAGAGCTTTTAGAAGATACAGTGTGGTGCAATGATAGAAGTACACCAACAGATATATCAAAATGGACATCAAATGTTGGCTCATACAATCAATTAGGTTATGGTAAGAATCTAACACTATATGGTTTCGCAATTAGAGGTGGAAGTCATATTAGTAAGATCGAACCAACACTAAAATGCATTAATGAGAACGACAAATTTACGACAAATGCAGCAAATGGAAACGGAGACCTAAAATATCCAGTTGGAGCTTTAACTGGTGATGAAGTAGTTTATGCTGGAGCAACTGGGGGACTAGTGGCATCAACCGGAACATCTCCAGCTAACACAAATTATTTTCTATATTTTAATGGGCAATCTGCTTGGACAATGACACCAAATGCTTATAATATAAACTCAAATAATTATCTACAAGGTGTAGCTGTCTACAATGACGGAGGTTTAAGCTCAAAATGGACAAATGTAGCAGCAAGACTAATGGGAGTAAGACCAACCATCTCATTAAAAGAAGGGATAAGAGTGGCATCAGGAAATGGTAGTCTTAATACGCCATATGTCATAGAAACTTCTCCAGAAGAAATCGATACTACAGAATACACTTGTAAACTAAACGTAAAATTAATCCAAAGCGAAGAAAAACTTATGGGTAAAGAATATTGCTTTGGAAATGAATGCTTTAATATCATCGGTTATGACAGAACAAATTACACATTGTTATCAAAATATAATCTATTAGTTGGAAAACAAAAAATTAATGAAACTAATTATGCAGATATACCAACAACTGAAGAGGGATATGGTCTTCAAAGTTCTAGAGCTTTAGGAGACAAAGGAAATCCAATTGTAGGAACTATAGCCTATGGACAAACAAGTGAATACTCAACAAGTACAGTTAAACCTCATGTTGACAATTATGTAAACTATTTAAATGAAACATTTAGTTTAGGAGCAACAGGAAGATTAATAAGCCTTGAAGAATTGACAAAGATAGGATGTGCAGTTGGACAGCAAGGTGGTTGCTCTGCGGCATATAATGAGAATTACGAGTGGTTGTTGAGAACAACCTTCTGGACTGGAGAAAAAGATGGAAATAATAAAGTATATCTAGTCGGAGGAGATGGATTTCTTGGTTCTTCAACAGGAATTACAAATGAGATTTTAAGAGGAATACGACCAGTAATAATAGTTCCAGCAGATAAAGTAAATATATCTACTAGACCAGAAAATCCTAATAATCCAACTTCAAATATCCCCGAAGAATGGCAAGATAACGGAATATTTTCAGAGTATTATGACCAAGCGTACGAAAAACTGCAAACTTTAACACTTGCAGAAAAAATAGGTCAATTGATGGTAGTTAGATACTCAAAAAATACTATTCCACAAGATGCTGTAAAAAACTATTTTATAAGCGGAACAACATTTTATTCGGTAGATTTCAATAGTAAGACCGAAGCAGAAGTAAAGAGCATGATATCAACACTACAGACAAATTCTAAAATACCAATGCTTATGGCAGTTGACGAAGAGGGTGGAAAGGTTGTTAGAGTTAGTAGTAACAGTAATTTAGCACCAGAACCATTTAAATCATCACAAGAACTATATAAAACGGGAGGGCTTCCGTTAATAAAAACAGATACGGTTAATAAGAGTGCACTCTTAAGAAACTTAGGATTAAATGTAAATTTTGCACCAGTAGTTGATATTGCAAGCAGCACTTCCTACATTTATGCAAGAACTTTAGGAGAAAGTCCAGAAATCACAGGACAATATGCCGTAACAGTAGTTGAAGCTAGTAAGAATACAGGAGTTTCATATTCTTTAAAGCACTTCCCAGGCTACGGAAATAATGCTGATACTCACACATCATCTTCAGTTGATAATACAAGTTTAGAAGAATTAAGAAATACGCATTTAGTACCATTTAAAGCAGGCATTGAGGGTGGAGCAGAGTCAGTTATGATTTCTCATAATATTGTTTCAGCGTTAGATAAAGAAAATCCAGCTTCTTTATCAAAGCCAGTACATGATTTATTATTTAACGATTTAAAATTTACAGGGATTGCAATAACTGACGATTTGGACATGGATGCAGCAAAAGATGTTTCTAACAGATACACCAAGGCAATTCTAAATGGAAATAATATTATCTTGTGTTCAGATTATAAATCTGCAGCAAGTGAGTTAACAACAAGTGTGGTAAATGGAGTAATTAGTGAAGATTACTTAAATCAAAAAGTATTTAAGGTATTAGCATGGAAATACTATAAGGGGCTAATGTCAAGTTAAGAAAATTGCTACTAGAATGTAGCAATTTTTTAATTCAATTATTGTCCAGATTAAAGAACTATGATACCATATATATGAGGTAAAAATATGACAAAATACAAAGATATAAAGTTAAAAATATTACTAGCAGTAACAATAACAGTAATGTTAATAGTCTTCACAATTGTAGCAACCAATATTACAGAATTAAAAAAAATGAAAGATTTAAATATCGATGAATCATCCAAACAACAAGAAGAAAATGAAAAAAACAAAGAAAAGGCTAAGATGCCAAAAACAAATGCAAAAGAAAATAAAGAAAATAGTGAAAACAATGAAAATAATGAAATAACAAAAAATGAAGAAATAACAGAAAATGTAGCTTTTACAAATGTGGGAAAAAAGAAGCCATACTTGACATTTAATGGAAAACAAGAAGAAACTGATTATCTAAAAGTATCTGAAGATGAAAAATCACTAAGTTTTAAAACACCATTATTTACAAATGTAGGAGATAGAGCAGTAATACATTATTGGATAACTAATAACAATAGAGAAAGTATTAAAGTGGAAAAATTAATCTGTCAAAAAGTAGTAAATAATGATTACAGACAATCTGACTCATCAAATAGTAAAGGTTTAACAGCAGAACAAATAGAAAAAGCAGAAAAATGTCTTTTAGTAACTCCAAAAAATGAATTGCAAGAAACAATTATTAAAGCTGGAGAAACAACAAAAAATGTTGGAACAGTCGAAATAGAACTTACTAGTATACCAACAAGTAATGAAGATGTAATATATTACAATATTACATGCAAAGTAAATGCAAGTAGAGTGGAAAGATAGAGCAATAAAAGCTCTTTTTTTGTGAAAAAATATAAGAACTTTACACATAAAAAGCATAAAAAGAATAATTATAAAAAACAAGTTGAAATTTGTCAACTATTAGTGATACAATTGTATATAGAATATGGAGGAGAGGAGGTAAAGAATGAGAAAGAACAGAACAGCAAAAGTAGGAATTATAGGAATAATCTTCTTGTTAACAATTGCATTCGCTGCAGTATCAACAACATTAAACATTGACGGAACAACTTCAGTTAAATCAAACCAAGAGGATTTTGATAATAATGTTGTATTTTCTGATGGTGTAGACGTTGAAAATACTGCACCATACATAGAAGATTTAGATGGTCAAAAAAGTACAACAATGGTTCCAACATTATCTGATAATGGAAAAAAAATTACTTTTACAACAGATGCTCTTGAATACAAAGAAGACACAATTAAATTACATTATTGGATTTCAAATAAAAGTGCAAACTATGATGCTAAACTTAATGAACTAACATGTACTGCAACACCACAAGGTGCAACTGAACATGAATACATAAAAGTAACTCCAGCTAATGTATTTAATACAAAAGTATTAAAAGCAGGAACTACAACAGAAACAGATGACACTGTTAGCATTAAAATGATTAGATCTTATGTTGGAAATGACACATCAGATACATTGACATACAAAATTGCATGCTCAATAACTGCAAATGCAGAAGAAACTGATGTTGATGCAGGAGCTGCAGCATAGTCATAAAGTGATTTTTAATAGAAAATAGTTAAAGAGTGGTGGGGATAGTGATAAAATTTATATTTCAAATCATAATTGAATGTGCACTACTCTGTATACTATTCTTTAACGTTTTTGTATTAAAAAAAGCAGATTGCTTAGTTGGATTATTAAGTATATCGGGGTTTTTAATACTACTATTAACAACTGTAAAATACAAAAAACCCATAAAACAAAGATGCAAAGATGTAAACTTCATAATTATTGGATTATCAATTATTTTACTCGGAATAATGTACCTAACTGGATTATTTACTGGATTTATTAGTACATATAGCCCTTTTTCTTCAACTAGTATTAGTACAAAAAAATGGATTTTAATAATTGCAATAGTAATAGTAGAAGAATTAGTAAGATACACAGTATCATTGACTGAAACAAAAAGAAATAATAAATATATCCTAAGTGAGATTATTATGTTTTTGAATTTCATCATAATTGATGTAATGATAGCACCAAAGATTTATTCTCTAAGTAATTATCATCAAATATGTGAATTCTTTTGTTTGTTTTTAGTTCAGAGTATTTCCAAAAACTTATTTTTGAACTTTATCAGTAAAAAATATGGCTACGAGCCATGTCTATGGTACAGATTACTAATAGACTTATATATATTTATCATTCCAATAAAGCCAGAAATTAATAGTTTTATTTTAGCAGTTGCACTTTTAATTTTTCCATATCTAATGTATAGAGTAATAACAGAACTAACAGAAAAAAGAAAAATAGAAAATCGAATTCCAAGTAAAATAGACAAAGCCTTAAATACTGTAGAACTTGTAATAGTAGCAATAGTAGTAATGCTAGTTTCTTGTGAATTTAAATATGGAATGGTTGCAGTAGCTAGTGAATCAATGACAGGTGCTATAAATAAAGGAGATGCGATTATTTATGAAAAATACAATAAAAAAGAGGACCTAGAAAAAGGACAAGTAATAGTATTTAAACATAATGACACAAGAATAGTCCATCGAGTAGTCAAAAGCTTAAAGGTATCAGAAGGGGAAATATACAAAACAAAAGGAGATGCCAATAAAGAAGAAGATAAATGGATAGTGAAAAAAGAAGATATTATTGGCAAAGTAAACATGAGAGTACTATGGATTGCCTGGCCAACGGTATTATTAAATGAAATATTTTATTAAAGAGGGTGAAACAAATGGAAAATGGAAATACAAAATTCCTTTTCGTAGGCGAAGGTGAAAACGAAAAAACAATTCCAATAACAGTTATAACTGGAGTACTAATCATGTTAGTAATAATACTAATTGGGTGTCTATCATTAACGTTTCAAAAAGAATATGTTGTACACTACACAGATAAAAGTAATCTTGATTACAATGTATATCTAAAACAAAATGAATTCTATCAGACTCAATTTTTGCCAAAAGATAAAAATTATATCTCAACATTGATAGACTATATAGATGCTGATTTTGATTATAACTTCAAAAGTACAGAAGATTTTGATTTAGAATACACATATTACGTCACAGCAGATGTTCAAGTAAATAATGCTGAAGGTAAAAATATCTTTAATCAAGAAGAAACAATTCTAAATAAAACAAGTTTCAATGATGTTAAGAATAACACATTCTCAATATCAGAAAATGTAAAGATAGATTATGATAAATATAATAGGTTAGCGAGTAACTTCATAAGTAAATATGATATTCAAGCAAATTCTAAAGTTGTAGTCAGTTTATATGTAGATGTAGTTGGAAAACATGCAGAATTTGATAAAGAACTAAAAGACAAGGCTGTAATAAAACTAGAAATTCCGCTTACAAATAAAACATTAGATATTACAATGGACTATAAATTATCAAATAATGTTGATGAAATATTCCAATATAGTTCAACAATGATTACAAATCCATACTTATTTGGTCTAACGATAATCTTAGCAATCCTAGATATTACTGGAATTATTGCTGTTATAGTTTATATAATAAGTAATCGTGATTGTAAAACAATTTATGCTCATAAATTAAAAAGAATATTGCGTGATTATGATCGTTACATTAGTGAAACAAGCAACTTTAAAAGAACAGATATGGATAAAGACATGCGTGTTGAATATGTTAAAACATTTGATGATTTAATCAACATTAGAGATAGCATTGAAAAGCCTATTCTTTTCCATGAAGAAAGAGCAGGAGAAAGAGCAGTATTCTATATCTTTGATGATAAAATTGTATATATATATGTAATGAAAGCATATGATATGAAACAAAAAAAAGAAAAGAAAAAATAATTAATTGAACATTGTAAAAAAACAATGTTCTTTTTTTATAAAATAATGTCTTATTAAGACTAAATTTAAGACCATTATAGCCAACTATTTACTAAGAAAGTATATAATGCTATAATATCGCAAAACGCAGTATACAAGTACTTAATAAGGCAATAAAAGGAGAATTGAATGATAGAAGAAATAACTAAAGAAAACGAATTAAAAAGTTATAAAGAAATTAAAAATTGGTTAGAGAATTATGCATAAGATAAAAATCTCAGAGAACTTAATTCAGAAGAAATATTAAAACTATTTGAAAAACCAATTATTATAAGTGAAATAGAATCAGCTTTTAATATTGCAAGTAAAGAACTATCCCAAATTCGTAAAGAAAAAGGAATAAGTAACATGTATTTAGAAAAGATTATAAGAGATTCTTGTTCTATTCTATATTATCTTGATAAAAAAGATGAAAAACTATCAGAAAGAATAAGAAATAAAATTATAAAATTACTAATTATTTCTCAATCATCTCCTAAAATAAGAACCAATTATTATAAAAATAAACTACTAAAATTTGATTTTAGTCAAGAGAATGTAAGAAAAGAAATAGTAAAGAGAAATATCGATATTGAATACAGAATAAAAGAGCAATCCAAAATTATAAAATATCTAGAAAGTCTCATTGAAGAGTACAAAAAATTAGAAAAAAAGAAAGAGAAATTTCCTCTAGATATTATTGATGCTATCTCTAATATGGATAAAGATACATACAATGACATGGAAAATAGAAAGATACAAAGTCCTAATAAAATTAATATATCAATAGAAATTTCTGGGAAAAAAGAAAAATATAATGTATCGATATCTGAGGAAAAATATTCTATAAATAGAAAAAAAGGAGAAAAGAGAGTAAGTAATGGTTCTAATAATAATCAATCAAAAAATAATGTAAAAAAAATATTAAGTGGTAAAAAGGGTGAATTGATTGTGTTAGAGGTCGAAAAATATAAACTCAAATATTTAGGATTGAATGAGCTAGCAACTAAAGTTGAATTAATTGCTCAAGTAAAAGATGATATACCCCTTGATGGTTTAGGTTATGATTTAATTAGTTACAATGAACAAGGTGAGAAAATATGCATAGAAGTTAAAACTAATAAAGGAGAAAAGGACAAACCTTTCTTTATTTCGAAAAAAGAAATAGAGGTAATGGAAAATATATCTATTAAATATGGGTGTAATCATTCATTAATTTATTATGTTCTTGATAAGGGAGATGGAAATATTACAATAAAGAAAATAGATTACACTGATTTTAAGAATTATCAACTAGAACCAGTACTTTATAAAATAGTTTCCACAAATTATGAACAAAAAATTAACTAATCATAAAATGGTCAAAGAAAAAGGATGAATTTAATCATCCTTTTATAGTTTCAAAACAATTTTATTTATATAAGGCATATAATTGAGATCTACCTCTAGAATCATCAGGATCACTACTTTTTTCTCTCCATATTAAATCAGTTGAAACCCATGTATTGTTTAATCCCTGTAGAGGATCAAAGGAATAGGTTAGACCATTATGATATCTATGTAAAATAATCGCATGATTCCAATTAGGAGTTGCATACTTGCCATTTCCCATTGCAGCAAATATAATTCTACCTTTTTTTAATTCTTCATCTAATTGATTTTTAGATTTTATTGGAATATATTTTACTCCCCAGTAATCAGCTGCTTTAATAATACCTAAACCACTAGTACCAACAGTATACTTATTATATTCTTGTGTTTGATAATATAGATAATTAGCAACGCCTGTAGGTTCAATTACTGTTTCTAATATAGCTTGAAATGCCATTGTCATACTAGTTGGAGCACAACCATTCCCACCAAAAGTTCCTCTTCCATAACTTAAATATGACCATCGAGGATCCTTCTGACTATAATAAACAGGTACATACTGAATTTTTACTAATTCACCATCAGCAGCAAATTCATATTCGTTACCATTTATTACCTTAACAGTAGAGACTGCCTTTTTACCAGTATTTTTATCATAGTAATATTTTTTATTTTCAACAGTCATGAAGCCAGTAAACATCTGAAAATTATTCTCATCAAAATAATAAGTGCCACCATTTATTACTTTTTCACCCTTTAATAAGACTCCATCACTCTCACTATAATAGTTTTTACCACTACTAGCTGTTATCCATCCTGTCTCTAAATAACCATTAGTTGCATTAAAATAGTAATATTTATAATCAATACTTTGTAGATTACGATATGCGTAATGATTCTTAAAGTAATACCATTTATTATCTATTGTTTGCCAACTATCATCAATGACTGTTCCATCATCATTCAAATAGAATAAGTTCCCATTAAGAACCTGCCATCCAGTTTTTAATTGACCATTAACAGTACTTAAGAAATATGTTTTAGTACCAATTTTATTAAATCCTTTTAGCATTTTATAATTACTAAAGTAATATTTCTTAGAATCCTTTTCTAACCATCCATCCTCAAAGAAGCCATTTCCATCTTGATAATAAACAGAATTCTTATCTTGAATGAAACCTTCAACTAAGAATCCTAAATTTTTGTCAAAGTAATAAGTTGCACCACCAATCTCTCTTACACCCTTAACAACATAATTATTATTAACATAGTAATTATAGTTACCAATTTTTTGGAAACCATCTTTAACAGAGCCATCACTATATAAATAGAATCTTTCTCCGTTTAGACTTTGCCAACCATATTTCAAAGCAGATGTCACATAACTAAAGAAATATCTTTTCATTCCAATGTCGTGAAATCCTTGGTAAGCAAAATTATCATCACCAAAATAATAAGTTTGCTGATTAACTGTTTTAAATCCGTGATAGACAGTCCCATCATCATTTAAATAAAAATATCTGCCATCAATACATTGAATACCTTGTTTTAAGGCTCCAGTGACATTACTAAAGAAATATTCTTTAGTACCAATCTTATGAAATCACTTTAAAATATAATTATCTTTAACGTAGTAGGTACCTCCATCAATAGTTTGCCAACCTTCTTTGACAGAACCATCTTTGTGAAGATAGAACATTCTTCCATTTAAATTCTGCCAACC
This sequence comes from uncultured bacterium, assembly GCA_946560065.1. Lineage (GTDB taxonomy): Bacteria > Bacillota_I > Bacilli_A > RF39 > UBA660 > UBA3789. The sequence goes on from CAMNUE010000015.1 coordinate 29,043, forward strand.
ATATTTTAAAGCAGATGTTACATAACTAAAGAAATATCTTTTCGTCCCAATATTATGAAATCCCTGATAAGCAAAATTATCATCTCCAAAATAATAGGTTTGATTATTAATAGTTTTAAGTCCGTGGTAGACAGTTCCATCATTGTTTAAATAAAATACTTTTCCATCTATTGATTGAAGACCATGCTTTTAAGCGGAAGTAACATAACTAAAAAAATAATTTTTACCCTCTATCTCTTGGAATCCCTTTAATTTGTTACCATCTCTGTAGTAATAAAACTGGTTATTTTCATATACCCATCCATCATTTGCAGCATACACTTTCGGACAAAAAAGCAAAAGATAAAGGAGTATAAGAAAGAAGATACTGTTTTTAAACATTCTTTTCATTATCGTTCCTCCTTGCAATTATCTTCTTAATTGTATCATAATTATATTTAAATAGGTATAAAAATAAAGCCTTTTATTCAATATTTTCATCAAAAAAGCAACAGTAATGTTGCTTAAAATTCAAATGAAACAGTGATTACAAGAATTTTAAATTTCTAATTTGCAATTATTTAAAATAAATTCTATGAAATGTTTCTTCTAATTTTATTTCTTTGAGTTTAAAATATATGTTAATAAAACACCAACAGTTCTATCCTCATGTATTTCATTATTTTGGCACATTTTTATAATATCATTAAATTCATACCATTTATATCCATTTATAATTTCATCCTCTTCTAATTGAGGACCATTATCCGATTTTTTATAATCTCTTATTTCAAAATAATATAAATCCCAGATTACTCCAGCACCATCCAAAGAAACTTTTAAGAGTTTAGGATTGCAAACTACTAACCCAACTTCTTCTAAAGCTTCTTTCGGAACAGTTTTTAAAACATTTTCCATAACTGTATCATTTTCTAATGCAGACTTGTAATCATCAAGAGAATCAAAGACCTTTCCTCCAGGTAATCGATAATCCCAATCATTCAATTCATATCGGAATTCTCTCGACAATAATATTTGGTTATTTTCATTCACAATTAGAGCTCTAATACCAGGTGGTCGTCTAACCATATTTCTTTTTATATGTTTTAATTGATTTTCAACAACAAAATCTTCTTCCGTTTTCAAAAATTCAAAAAAACCATTGTTAAACAAAGACTCTTCTTTTTTCATATAATTCTCCAATCTTATTAAATTTAAAATGAAATATATCTAAAGAACAAACACAAAATTTGATTCATTCTAATGATAGGAGATGAGAGAATCGAAATTAATTAATTTTTTTTGGATTTGATTCAAATTGACCTAATCTCATCTTTACCTAAATTCTATACCTCATAATAAAAATAATAGTGTTTTCAATATACAAATTACACTTTCATTATACAGAAGTACAAGTGTCTTATCAACAATAAGTGTGGAAAACATTAAAATCACAAAAATAGGGTAGGTTTAAATTTACATACTAAATAATTTATTAGCTTCACTAAAATCTATTATTTCAAAAAAATTATTAATATAAATTTCTTTATAACTTTCATAATTAATATAGTAAGAATGCTCCCACATATCAATACAAAGTAGAGGAGAATAGTTATAACTATAAGGATTAACTTGATTTTTTAAATTAACAATATCTAACTTACTATTATTTAGTACTAAATAAGTATAACCAGCTCCTTTTAAAGAAAGAGATTTTCTTTTAAATTGTTCCTTGAAGTTATCAAAATCCCCATAAAAGTTATTAATCAAAGCACTCAAAAGTTTATTTGGTTTTTCCCTATTAGGAGAAATACTTTTAAAATATATTTTATGATTAATAACTCCACCTAAATTAAAAAGAATATCTTCTCTATCACTTTCATTAAACTCATTTATATGAAAAACTAATTCATTTAATGTATATCTAAAATCATAATTATTTTTCACTAACAGACTATTAAGTTTATTTAAATAGCTTAGATAATGCTTATTATAATGTAATCCTAAAGTATGAGTATCGATATAAGGTTCTAATGAATCATAATCATAGTACAATTTATTAACTGTATAAATATTTATCACTATTAAATTATATGCGTAATACTTTAGACTATTTAGGAATTTTACTGATATAAAGCTAACATTTCAAAATAAAAAAGCAACGTCACAGTTGCTTAAATTAAAATGCTATATAAATTGTTTAATTGTCTTGATTTTCCATTTTTTTAATATATTGATTTAGTTTTTCTCTTTCTTCTTTATAAACAAATGGGATTAAACTAGAAATAACAGCTTCACTATCAACAATCTCTCTATTATATAATCCATGGGTCAAGTATCCCATTATACCAAGTGATTGTTTATTATTTTCATTTTGAACTATTTCTTCAATAATTTTATTTAATGAACCACCTTTTTTTAAATAATTAAACATGGTCTTAGTTAGTCTTATTCCTAGTGATTTTCCTGTAGATTTCTTACCTCTATTATCTTCAACTATGCAATAAGTAACTACAAATGGAAGTCCATTTTCATCTAATGAAAAACCGCCCTCTATCGAGCATAAATAATCATAGTCAATTTCGTTACCAAGAGCATATTTTTTTAGTGCCGAATTTCTATTTTCTGCTCCTCTTATTATTTCAAATCCAATAGGTTTACTATGAGTGTTAGATCGCACATCGCAGGCTATAATCTCACAATCATCCAATTTTAGTTTTTCTAATGCTATTTTTACTGCATTTCTTTTTGATGGATTTTTACTTCCTAATAAAATTTTCATTTCAACCACTCCCATTATAAGAAAACTCCAATAATTTGAAGTTTATTTTTTTATTTTTTAACTTTTCTAATTGTTAATTCATCGTATCCTGTTTCTTTATCTGGTTCTCTATCAAAAATATAATCATTTAGTTCATATATTACAACTTCACATGTTGTATCAACAATTGTCCCATCTTTTAAATGGCCACCAATCGTTTTTCCTGAATTATCTGATACTGACATGTGAATATGAACATCAGTATCTGAAACTGTTCCAGTAATGCTCACAATTTCATAACATTCTTCTTTATCTATATAATCTTTTGCTTCAGCAAGACGAATATGTAAATGACTAATACAACCAACAGCAGAGATAATAACGCCTGCTTTTATATTCTCTTTCTGACAATAAGCAATTATTTCTTTTTTTATATCTTTTCCTCGCGTTAATCTAAAAGCATGATTCATAATATCACCTCCTTCTAATATTTTTAAGTATAACACATATAAAAGTATGTTAAAAAGACAAAAGTTAGAATTAATATTCAAAGGCAGGTGATGAGAGAATCGGGCTACCAACAGTAGTTTTGGAGTGTAAATAAACTGCTATCTTCTTTTTTTAATGTACTGCATAACAAAATAGGGCATTAAGTCATCATTAAATAAAACGTTTGGTACACAATTGGTACATAATTTTTGTACTTTTATCTTTTTGTGTATGTGTACCAAATCCTAAACACCTACAAGTAGGAGGTATTTTTCAAATGATTTAAAATTTTTGAAAAAAGCTTTGATATATAACAAATAAAAAAGTAACTTTTCTTTTATATTATAAAACTTTGTTCACTTTAATTGTCAAAGTAAAGATAACAGCTTTTATATTGTTTTTTCTATTCCCTTATTCGATTTTTAATAGCTTAATAGAAAGGCAATGTATTCTTTACATTTTTTTATTATTACAATAATATCCTCTAACCATTTATATGGTAGTAGATGAAAATTAAAAAGACAAGCATAAAATTAGCAATTTTCGTTGACTTATATATATAGTTGTCATTTCAATTTTGTCGTTTAATACGAAAAATAAAGATATATGATATAATTTGATTAGAAAGGAGTTTTTATAGATTTAGAGGATAGTAAAAAAAGAAAAAGTGAAGGGATAATAAATTAAAGGAGAAAAAATGAAAGTAAGAGTAATCAAGGGTACAAATCAAATTGGAGGGTGTATTACTGAAGTAAAAAGTGATAATGCTAAAATTGTAATTGATTTTGGAGAAGATTTACCAAGCCAAGAAAAAGAAGTAGTTATAGAAAAACCTATGATAGAAGGGTTAACAACAGGTAAAGCTAGCTATGATGCTGTATTTATCACTCATAGTCATGGAGATCATATTGGACTTATTAACTATATTTTAGATGATATTCCTGTTTATGTAGAAGAAAAAAGTCAGAAGATTTATGAATTATTATGTGATTTCACTAGAAAAGAAGCAAAGGTAAATACAAAACGAATTTCTTTTGAAGAACCAGTTACAATAAAAGATATAAAAGTAACTTCTTATATTGCAGATCATTCCTCTTATAATTCAGCAATGCTGTTGATAGAAAGTAATAATAGAAGGATTTTACATACAGGTGATTTTCGAAATCATGGGCGTAAGGGAAAAATATTGGAATCTACTTTGAAGAAAATTGGTCCAGTTGACCTTTTGGTGACAGAGGGAACTTCGTTTGGAAGAGATGAGATAGAGTACGATACAGAAGAGAAAATAACAGAACAGGCGATAGAAGTATTTAAAAAGTATAACCAAATATTTCTTTTGCAATCTTCTACTAATATAGATAGAATTGTCAGTTTTTATAAAGCAAGTAAGAAAACAAATAAAACTTTCATAGAAGATTTGTTTACCGCAACTATTACTTCCTATCTAAAAGAAAGTATTCCTAATCCTATTACATTTAAAGATGTATATGTATGGACTCCTTTAAAATACCGAAGAAAAAATGAAGATTTTAAAAACAAATATTTAAAACCACTGGAGAAATTTAGTAATTCAAAGGTTGTTTTTCAAGATTATAGTATGATGGTAAAGACATCCATGTTGAATGATATTAAAATGTTAAAGGCAAAAGGAGCTATTGTAAATGCTTGCTTAGTTTATTCCATGTGGGAGGGATATCAAGAAGAGGAAAGTTTTAGAACATTTATTGATAATGTAGAATTATTAGGAATCGATTTTAAAATAATTCATACATCAGGACATGCAGATATTAAAGCTATTAAGGAACTAGCAAAAATTACACAACCCAAGAAAGTTGTTACAATTCATACTTTGAATAAAGAAAAATCAAAAGAAATCTTTAAGAATGCAGTTAGTTTAGAAGATAATGAAGAAATTGAGGTGTAATATGAGAAAATTAAGTTGTGATTTTTAGGAAAAATTTCATAATGAATTTAAAGGGATTATAGACTATGTAAAAAATAATAAGGATGTATTTTTAGAAATTCGAAATAATGCTATTAATCTATATGTTGCAGGCGGTAGTATGTTCAAAATAAAATATAATAGCAAAGAAAATCAATATATTGGTTCTATTGAAGAAAACTACTTTAAAATTTGTCAAGAAAAAAGACCAAAGATATTAGATGAAATAAATAATAAACCGATTTTAGATATTAACGATTGGATTTCTATTTTTGATAAGTTAAAAGCAGTTGTAACTGGGTATCAAAATAAAGAGTTACTAGGTGGAGAAAAGAAGAAAAGAGAAAAAATATTGCAACAAAAATTAGTTTATGAGTTTAATACAAAACAAGATGCTAACTATTTTGCATATGATATGGAATATAATTTAGAAGGAGCCAATGATTATGTTTTGGATGCAAATAAAAATCCTATAGTAGAAAAGGAAACGAAAACTCCTGGTAGATCCGATATTATGTTAATTAATAAACCAATAAATAATAAGATTACAATATATTTTATGGAAGTAAAAGAAGGAATTGGTTCTTTCTCTGGTGTGAGTCAGAAAAATCAAAGTTTTGGAAGTGGAATAGTAGGTCATATTAAAAACTATATGCCATTGTTAAGCCTAGCAAAAAATAATAAACATTATAAATCAATGTATAGAGCTGATAAAAACCATGATAATAGTACCATAGATATTAGAAAGACCTTACTATGTGAAGTGAAAAATATCATGAGTTTTTATCAGGAGTTTGATTTAATTGAGAATAATAATTTTAAGAATATTGATTATGATAGTTTAGAATTAAATTCAAAAGAAGAGGGCATTGAATTAGTATTCTTCTTAGGAAATTATAAAAGCGGTGAAAAGGTAGGAAGTTTTGAAAATCATTTAGGTATTCGAGGAGGAAATGCAAAGTACTCAGTAAAAAAACTATTAGATAATAATATGAGGAATGAGCTTAATCTTGATTATGTCAGTCAAGACGAAATGTTTGATTTTAGGTTTTTAAAAACAGAAAAAAACTGTGATGATGAAGATTTTAATCTAGAAATTGATACTTACGGAGTAATAAAAAAGGATGAATTTAAGTAAACAAAAAGTTGGTAGAAATATCGTTTTTTGCAATTTTAATGAACAAGAAAAAAGTAGTATCCAATTTAATGATATTAGAGATGAAAGAAATAGTTGGAGTTATTGTGAAGGAGAATCTCATAGGTTTCCATATATTAAATATGTGAGTAATTTTAAAGAATTATTTAGAAGTCAAGGCTTTATGGCGATTATTAAATTATGTGACATAAACACCAAGATAGATATTTTCGATAAAAGATATTGGAAATCATTAAAGAAATATAATTATATTGCAATAGTGGACGAAGAATGTAACCAGAGTATAGATTTTGACAAGTATTCAAAAATAGGTTTTATATCTTATGAATTATTCTTTAGTGATAGCGTAATTTGGGTATTAGATGATATGTATGATGAAACAGTAAAAAGATTATCAAAAAAATTATCAGTAAAAAGGTACTACAGTATGGAAAAGGTTTTAAAGTTAGTAGAACAATATGATGAAATATCTAGTCAAGAAATTGCAAGAAAATTAGATAAGAGTATAAGAACAGTAGAACGGTATATGTTAGATTTGTCAGATACAGAATGTCCTATAAGATATAACAAATATAGTAAAAAATGGTATTTACTAAAATAAAAAGGAGAATAGTATGGGAGAAAAATATGTTTTTCTTGATAGCGAAACATCAGGAAACTCTGATGACAGTCAGATAATACGAATAACGGCTTTAAAAGTTGATAAAAACTTTAATGTACTAGAAAAATTTGAAAGGTATGTTAAGCCAGTAAAAAAACTAACAAAAGAAGTAGAGAAGCTTACAGGAATTACAAATAAAATGTTAGAAAACTGTAGTGCAGAAAGAGAAGTTTTACAAGATTTCCTGACTTTTCTTCATGGCAATATCTTAATTGCCTATAATGCTAAATTCGAAATGAAATTTATTTTAAAAGGAATCTATAATAATAATTTAGAAGATTTTAGAATAGAGTATTTTAATATTTTTGAACTTGTTAAACTTAAAATAACTGATATAAGACCTAGAACTATTCAATCAGTAGCTAAGTATCTTAATATAAAAGAAAACGATATGGTAATGAAATTGAAAGAAATAGCTAGATATTTAATGGTGGATAGAAAAAAACAAGCACTAACTGATTTCCTAGAATTATATAAAGATAACAACAATATTTATAATTGCTACACAGGTCTAACATCAAGAAATATTACAACTATTGTAGAGTTTGAATTAGGTAATTATAAAGAAATTGAATTTATAGATGATAGTAAAGATCGAATGGTAGGTTATATAGTTAATCGTAAATGCATTGAAAAAGAAAAAATAACATTTTATGAGTTAATGCAATTAAGAACAAGGGGAGCTGTGGTATGTGGTGATATAGGTATTATTAATGATATCAGTCATAACTATATTGATTATGGAAAAATTGATAGCGGTATGGATTTATCTTTAGGCGAAAATAGACTTATTCTAAAAGAGTTAGAGTCTGCACTAAGCTATGTTAAAAGATATAATAAAAAAATAATATGCTATGGACTAGCAGAAGAATTAAAAAGAAATTATCGTAATTTGAAAAAGAAAAGCTACGATATATTATTAAGCAATGTTATCTTTCAAATAAAAAAATAATTGGATTTATAAAACAATTTGTATTTAGTAGTGATAAGCTTCATAAAATGAGAAATTTTATTGTTAATTAGACAAACAGGTTATAAATAAAGAAAGACTTAAATCTTAGGAAGATTTGAGCCTTTTACTTTTCTGAATCTATAATATTTTCTATTTCTTCTCCAATTTTTTCGATAACACCAACTACTAAAGCATTACCCATCATAAAATTTCTTTTCTTTTGTGTCATGCCAGTATTTGTCCAATTATCTGGGAATCCATTTATTCTTTCACATTCAACTGGGGTTAATAATCTTGGTCTCTTAGTTTTGAAATCTTCTATAACATGAGTAGTTCTACTAACTCCACCTTCACTAGTAAGCATTGTTCTAGCGGGGGCATCTAGATTATCAGGAAACGGCATAGAACCTTCTGTGTAATAATACGGTTCTCCATTAGGTTTAACTCTTGGAATTTTCTTACTTCCCTTTAAGAAGGTAAATTTTTCAATTTGAGAATTAGTCAAAAAGTATTTTGCATCAACTTCGTTTTGCTCTCTAATATTTCTTAAAGGGTAAACTAAATTATAGTCAGCTTTTACTTTAACAGAATATATACCACCATTTTTCATAATTCCAGCATTATAAAAATTACATTTAAACATATTACTTACTTCTATTAAATCTTTATATTCAGAAATACTTGATTCTGTAATTTCCTCATAACTCCCCTTAATAGGGAATTGTTGTACAAACATTCCTTGTTCAAAAATTACATCATAGTCCTCATTTTTCTGCATTTCTTTATAATAATTTGTGGATTTATGATAAGCAAAGATATAAGTTCTTCTACGTTTTTGAGGAAGACCATATTCTCCAGCATTAATAACTCTCCATTGAACATCATAGCCATTCTCATAAAAACTTCTAAGAATCATTCCGAAGTCTCTTCCTCTTTGTTTTGCTGGTGACAATAGTAATCTATCCACATTTTCTAATAAGACAAAAGGAGGTTGCTTAATTGCAAGAGTTTCTTCGATTGCCCACCATAATACTCCTTTTTTTCCTTCAATACCTTTACTATTAGATAAAGTTTGAGCAACGGAATAATCTTGACAAGGAAAGCCACCAACCAATAAAGTATGGTCTGGTATATCGTGCTTATCAACTTCAAAAATATCTACATTAGAGACATCCTCAGCGCCAAATCTCATGGCATAGCAATCATATGCTTCCTGAGATTTTGTAGCAGGCTCCCATTGATTAGCCCATAAACATTTCCAATTACCATTTTCAATAGTTTTACCATTTTTCAGTTCTACATGATTAAGTCCACAACGAAACCCTCCAACACCTGCAAATAATTCAATTAAAGTTTTTTTCACAAATAAGACCTCCTGACATTTGTATAAATGATATAATTATATTATAATTTAATTAACGAAAAAGATCAACTTTTAATCCTAAATATTATACAATAGTAGAAAAAAAGATTAACCTTACAAGTAATATTTTAAACTATTTTTAGCATTAAAACAAGATCGAAAGGAGAATTTTATGAAAAATGGTAGACAATGTAATAGACAAGAAATAGAAAGTATATCGAAGTCAGCAATCGGTAAATCTTTAAATGATATACTAAGAGAAGAGGCTATTACAATTGAAGATAAAGAAGCAAATAAAGGAGGTCTAGGGCAACTTATAGAAAAATATCTATTTGGCATGGAAAATAATAGTGATTCGGAACCAGATTTTATGCCAGCCGGTATAGAGTTGAAAGTTACTCCTTACAAAAAAATTAAAAATGGAAAATTGAGTGCAAAAGAAAGATTAGTACTCAATATCATTGATTTCGAAACAGAATATAAAAATGAGTTTAAAAGTAGCCATTTTTGGTATAAAAATAATAAAGTTCAAATTCTATGGTATTTGTGGGAAACAAATAAAGATAAAAAGGATTTAAAGATTACGCATGAAAAAATGCTAGAGCTCTCTAACAGTGAAGATTTAAAACAAATAGAAGAAGATTGGAATTTTATAATTAATAAAATCAGAGCAGGAAAAGCACATGAATTATCTGAAGCTGACACAATGTATTTAGGTGCTTGTACAAAAGGAGCAAATAAGAATTCTCTAAGAAAACAACCATTTTCAGAAATAATGGCTATGCAAAGAGCATTTTGTCTTAAAACATCATATATGACAGCATTAGTTAGAAAATATATAGGAAATTATTCAGATGTGGAAAAGATACTTAAAGGCTCTAGTCAATTATTTGAGGATTATGTAAAAAATATCATAGATAAGCATATTGGTAAAAGTGAGGCTAAATTAAAAGAAGAATTTAATATTAATAGCAATTCAAAGGATAATTTTAGTTTAATAGTAAATAGAATGTTTGATGTAAAAAAAGGATTAAAGGACACAGAAGAATTCATAAAAGCAAATATAATCCCAAAAACTATTAGAATAGAAGAGAATGGTAGGATTAAAGAATCAATTTCTTTTCCTATTTTTAAATTTAAAGAAATTGTTAATGAGACATGGGAAGAGAGTAAGTTTAAAGAAGAATTAGAAACAACAAAGTATATGTTTTTTATATTTAGAAAAGAAAATGGAAAATATATATTTAAAGGATTTAAATTATGGAATATGCCACAGACAATAATAGATACTACTATAAAAGATTTCTGGGAAAAAACAATTAATACACTAAAAGAAGGAGTTAAGTTTGATATTTTAGGAAATAGGGTTTGTAATAATCTTCCAGGAATTGCAGACAATGGATTTGTCCACGTAAGACCACACTCAACAAAATCAGCATATAAATTAAACAGTGGTTACCAAAAAGGAGACATCAGCAAGTATGCAGATCAATTGCCTAATGGTGAATGGATGACAAAACAATGCTTCTGGTTCAATAATACATACATAAAGGAAATAATTAGAGATTTTATTTAAAAATAGTAAAAAGAAAAAAAGAGATACGGCTTCCTTCGTAATTGCAAAAAGATCAATTTCGATAGTTTATTAAAAATGCGTTATACGTTATGTATGTCAAGAGGAGAATTCACTTTAAGTAAAGAAGAATTAATTGAAAAATTAGAACTAGAAATATACTGCTAAATACTAACAGAACTTTATAAAAAACAGTTTTACAGAGAAAACAATTAAGTATTGATAGGAAAATAATGAAGCAATATAATTTAAATATCCTACTAGCTCAATGGATAGAGCATACTTTTTGCAAAGGTAAGTATGAGAACTCAAATCCCTTATGGGATATTTTTATTTTGATAGAAGTTCACACAAAATACCTAGTAATAGGATTATAAAACAAAAAAAGCAACATCACTGTTGCTTAAAATTCAAATGGCAGGGGATGAGAGAATCGAACTCCCAACAGTGGTTTTGGAGATTTGACTCAAATTGACCTAGTCCCATCTCGGACAAACTTTTTATATTTCATAAAAATATAATAGTGTTCTCATATATAAATTACTCTTTCATTATACAAAAGTCTTAGTACTTTATCAACAATAAATGTGGAAAACATTTATGATATTTTTGGGCTTGAGCACGAAAGGTCAAAAATCGCGGGCTTCGCCGGTAAGTGTAGTGCAAAAATAGAAGTTTATTATTACTAAAAGTATATAAATAGAAATTAAAATCAAAACAAAAGAATCGCAAGGGGTGTGGGGAAAGCGGTTCTTTTATAAATTAGTTGAGAGAATAATATAATATGTGTAATTCTAATTTAATATATTCTTAGTTAAATATAATATTTCTTAGAAATTATAAAACTTTCAGAAGGATAATAGAAATAGAATTCATATTTTGCATAAAAGAATATGGTATAATGGTCTTGGAGGTAAATATTATGGACTGGAAAATGCAATTAGGAATCTCAATTATAGTTCCTTTAGTAAGTTCTACATTAACTTATTTAGCAGCTATAAGAAAATCAAAAAGTGAAATTGAAACAGTAAAAATATCTGCAGATACAGAGATAAAAAAAATCAAGGAAGAATCAGAAAAAGAACTTAAAAGAATTCAAAAGGAGACAGATGAACAAATTAGATTAAAAATGGCAGAAAGTGATTTAAATTCAAAATTAAAAGAAGATGAACTAAAAAATCAGGCGGCATCGAAATTTATGGAAGAGTTTATGAAAAATCCAAAGCAAGGAACCGAAATATTTAATGCTTTAAAGGATTTCTCTAAAATTGTTAACAAATAACTTTAAATGAAATTAATTATATGTTATAATAAAATAGTTGAATATCATTGTGATATTCTTTTTTGCTGTCAAAAAGTGTTAAAAGAATAAATGCTGGAATTTAATAATTCAAAATGTGATAACTAGAATGGAAGATAATTAGATAAGTCTCATATAGGTTGAAATATCAATAGCTATATACACCATTTATAGGTAAAGCAAAAATAAAAAGTTATTATTTTATAAAATAAAAAAGAAAATAATAAAGAATTAATGTTGAGAAACACAATTAATCACAAACTCATCAGTATCAATAAATTGATGGTACATATGATATAAATTAATACTAAAATAAAAGAATTTAAAAGGATGATAGTATAATGCTTCTTTTCTATATAAGAATTATTAAATATATAATTTTTGGGAGGTAAATTTATGTTAGAACAAAGAAATATTGAAAAAAAATTAATCGGCGAAGGTTCTTATGCACATGTTTATTCATACAAAGAATTAATAAGCAAAAAGAAATTTGTAATAAAAAAACTAAAAACAGATGGAGATGTAACCGAAAAAGAAAGTGAAAGATTCAAATTAGAATTCGAAAGAATGAAAAGTATTTCTAGTCCATACATAGTAGAAGTCTACAGTTATGACAACACAGATAATAGCTACACTATGGAATGGTGCGATAAAACTCTTTTAAAATATATAAACGAAAATAATAATAAAGATTTCATGACTTTTGATTTTAGAAAAAAGATAGTCTTTCAATTTTTCGAAGGACTGAAAATTATTCATTCTAAAGAAATATTACATCGAGATTTGAGCTTCAATAATATTTTGGTTAAAGAATATGACGATAATGTCATCGTAATAAAAATTTCGGATTTTGGAATATCAAAAGACTTAGATTTATCACTAACTAACACAGGGTCGGAAATAAGAGGAACTATCGTTGATTATACCTTATCTGATTTTAAAGATTACAACTTTAAGAATGAATTATTTGCTATCGGAGTGATTACAAATTTTATTTTTACTGGTAAAGAAAGATACATAGATAATCATGATGAATTAAGTAAGATCATTGAAAAGTGTATAACAAGTGATCATGCTAATCGCTATAATAGCTTAGATGAGATGTTTAATGACATAAACAATCTTGAAGATTTTGATAAAAAAAAAGAAGGGAAGAAAACAGAATTTGAACAATTCCGTAACGATTACGAAAATACCAAGTTAGATGATTTTGCTATTGATATGCTACATCATGCCTCAAAAACAAGTGGCCAAATATTTAAGTTACGAACTTTGGGAGGACTCTCAATACAATGTGGAGATAAAAGCTATCATCCAAATTCTCCAAAAGAAGAGGCATACCTTGAAGAAACAATTGAAAACCTAGTTATTTTAGGTTACATTAAATCGGTAGGCGACAAAGACGAAATATTTAGATTAACTGTTAAAGCATACAATTTATTTGATGAATAATAAAAAAATATAAGACTGTGAGTAAAGTGATTCTTTCATGTTATTGGTCCAGAAAAAAGCGAAGCATTAATGTTTTAAATCGGACAGAAATAAAGTAATAGTCCGAAAAAATATATATTGTACAAAATTAAAATAAAATTTCTTATATGTATCGAAATTTTAAATAAGTATTGTAAATTTGAGATATTATATGTTAGAATTAACGTGATAGGTATTGCCATTATTGTTTATTCACTGAGAGTTAATGAAGATGAATGGGAGGTGAGAAACAAGTGGCAAAGATAAAACTTAAGCCTATCAAGGTGAAAGTATCTACTAAAAAAGTAGGTAACAGAATTAGAGTCACTACTACCGTAAATGGTAAGAGTACATCTAAGACTGTGTAGCTTTGGCTACCTTCACCTATTTTTTTTGCCTAACTACAAACTTAATATCAATTTGTATTATGAGTCAAAATTTTCTATAAGACTTTACAAATAAAAAAGTCTTTAAATTTAACATTTTGTATTCAATAAAAAGATGATAAAATATAAATAATGCAAAATTAGGGGGCAAAAAATGAAATCTTATACAAATAGCAAATTAAAACGAAAACTTCAAAATAAAGGTATACAACTAGATGAAAGAAAAAAGAAAATATTTGATAAATACAGTTATTACCAAGTTGTGAATGCATATAAAAATATTTTTTCTAAAACCATTGAGAATATTGATGATATAGAAAAAAACATTTTATCTGGAAATGATATTGAAAGATACAAAAAAAACTATGGCATTTCACATTTTCAGAATGAAAAGCATCTTATTCGTCAAGTAAAATCAAAAATATGTGAAAAATATGGTATTACTAATAAATATAGCGACTCTGATGAAGAACTAACAAAAAAAATTAAATCAATTCAATATTACAATCATTTATATTCTGATAAAGTGTTTTATAGTGATTTTGTTAGAATGTATAAATTTGAACATGAACTTAGAAATGTTTTGCTGAAATACACCCTAATTATTGAAGAGAGCTTAAAAAATGTATTTGTTGTATACTTAAATAGTATTGAAGCAAATGCAGACTTTTTGACAGACATCAACCAGTATGAGACGGGACAAAATAACATTAGTAATGCCATAGAATCAATAAAAAAAGTTTTTGATAAGCAAACTAATAAGTATTCAAATCCTATCAAGAGAAAAAATAAACAAAATTTATCTGTTCCATATTGGATTATAATAAATGAGTTAACACTAGGAGAAACAGTTAGGCTTGTTATTAATTTAAAAACAGATCATAGAACAAAAATATTAGAAAATTGTATTAATTATTTTACAAATATGAATCTAAAGTTTAATCTAACTACAGATGAAGAAGAAATGAAATATTATTATAATCATATAAACGTTATGAGAGAACTTTTAAACATTATAGGTAAGTTTAGAAATAATCTTGCTCATAATCAGCCAATATACAACTTTAATGTGAAAGAGTATTATTCATCTAAAAAAAATTCAGTTAGTTACACATTACCAAAGGCAAAGAATCAACAAGAACAATATATACTTAATGCAAAATATATGTCCTATTTTTCGGATTTTTTTGGTACTGATAAATATAACAGTTTTACGGGAAATGCTAATATTGATTTATCATGGATCATCTACGTTATATATAAATTTATAACTCATCTTGATAAAAATACTAACATGTATACTGAACTAACATATGTATATCAAAAATTCAATATCATCTTAAAACCAAAACAAATTGCAATTAATAAATGCACATTATATGAAGAGATGATTAACAAGATTAATGAATTTTGTATGGCTGATTTAGGTATAAAGGAAATAATTGATTCATATGAAAATAAGAAGCCAATTAAGCAAAAGTTGATATCATTAAATAAGAATATAAATACAGCAAAAAAAGAGATGGAAACACTAATAAAGAATAATATGACTAATAGTGATTGTTTAAAATATACACATTTCTTATTTGATAGAAATTATACAAAGTATACAGGAATAGATAAAAGATATTTTGATAGGTTATTATAATGAATAAAATGTAAATTGTTACATAATAATATAATAGTTACATATTTACAAAATTATAATATTATGATATCATTAATATGTAATGAAATGCCTCTATTTAGGGGGAGAAAAAGGAACGCTGTTCCTTTTTTTCGTTTTTTAAAGAAAAATATTATTTATTAACATTGAGAGTCAGTGATTATAATAATCAAATATTTTTGTAAAGAGAAAGTCATTTCTGATTATACTGTCTTCCTTGATTCATTTTATTTACAATCTCAATATCCCTTTCAACATTCACAAATAATTGATAAGGTTCGATATTTAGAGATTTTGCAATACTCTCTATCTTAGGAATAGTGGGACAATGCAAACCTCTCTCAACATCTGTAATATATCTAGGACTTAGCTTGCTTAATTCAGCAAGCTTTTCTTGTGAATAATTATTTACATATCTATAATATTTAATATTAAAAATAAGTAAATCCCTTAAATTATCAAATTCTATCATTATCATTTTCACACCTCTTATTTATAGGTATGATATTATTTACTGCAAAATATTCACACGAACTATCTACTGCAAGATAAAACTGTGATAATATAAAATCGAAAGGAGTAAAAAAGATGAAAAAATGTTTATTTTGTAAAGCGGAGGTTCAAAAATCAGAAAAAATATGTCCTAACTGTGGAAAAAGATGCTTTTCCAGAAAATGGTTAATACTATTAGTAGCTCTAGCTATAATTTTAATTGTAGGAATCTTTGGAGATAGTGAAGAAGACAATTATCAAGAGGATAAAGGTAACTCAAACAATACTGTAGTAGAAAACAAAGGTTCTAAAAAAGAGAAAAAAAAGTATGGATTAAATGAACCTGTCATTATAACTACAAGTGCTGGCAGCTATAGACTTACTTTTACGGGTGTAACTGAAACGTCAGAAAGAAATCGATATTCTGATACTCAAGCAAATAGAGTAATCTTAATTTCCTATGAATATGAGAATATTGATTCAGAAGAAAATGTTTACATTTTTGATAGTAATTTCAAAATATATGATAACGAAAATAATTCTTTAGAGACATATCCTGTAAGTGATAAAGCTGGAGAAAGTGTAAGCATTGGTAGAAAAACAAACGCCACAATGGCCTATGCTTTGAATAGCAACACTAATCATATAGAAATTGAACATTACAGCAATATGTTCAATAGCAAATATGACTGTATATTTGAAATAGAGTGGTGAGAACATGGGAAAAATTATTAAGATAACAGACCAAAAAATATCAATAGGAATAGATGGCGGGATAAAAGAAGTAGGGAAAGATAGCTTGAACTTTTCTCCTAAAGTTGGTGATGAAGTAGAAATATTTGAATCTGAAAAGGAAACTATTGTTACCAAAAAAGAAATAGTAAGAGAAGAGATAAAAAATGATGGCATCAATATCAACGTAAATAACACAAATAATAATATCCCACAACACTCTTATAATACGAATAGTTCTATAGTAGTCAACAAGGTTATATATTGTTTATTATGCTTTTTTCTAGGTGGAATAGGGGTTCACAAATTCTATTCAGGAAAGACAAGCGGCGGAGTCTTATATTTAATATTTTGTTGGACTTGGATACCGCTAATCATATCCATAATCGAGTTAATAATTGCACTTTGCAAACCTGCAGATAGTAAAGGAAATATTACTATATAAAAAGAAGTAGTCATTATTGGCTACTTTTTTAGTATAGTAGAAAATTTTCTTAGTCTTATAAATATAAAATAAAAGAACCGCTTTTCCCCACACCTATTGCGATTTTGACTTTTGATTTTAATTTCTATTTATCAATACTTTTTAAGAATAAACGACTATTTTAAAACTACCACTTTCGGGCGAAGCCCGCGATTTTTGACCTTTCGTGCTCAAGCCCAAAAATATCATAAATGTTTTCCACATTTATTGTTGATAAAGTACTGAGACTTTTGTATAATGAAAGAGTAATTTATATATTGAGAACACTATTATATTTTTATGAAATATAGAAAGTTCGGCAGAGATGGGACTAAGTCAATTTGAGTCAAATCTCCAAATACTTTGGAGACCATTAAGCAAACCGATTTAACTTTGTATATTTTATAAGACTAAGTCAAGTATAGGGGATTAGTTAAATGGTATATTAATTAGACAAAACCTATGTTGGGTGTTCGATTAGACAAGCAGGTTATAAATAAGAAAGACTTAAATCTTTGGAAGATTTGAGTCTTTTACTTTTCTAATAATTATTTTATCTTTATAAGTTTTTATTTCGACAACATCATGAAAGTGAAAACCAAGTTTCTGAAGCCATTTACCCTTTAACAGAATATAAGACCTATCAGATAAGTCTTCATAAACTAAGAGTTTTCTAAATTTCATGACCATCACTTGAAACTGCTTGTCTGCTATTTTCTATATTGGAGATTATTGAATGTTTTGTGTGTTTAGTTTTAAGGTCTTTTGGTGACATATCAACATAAATCTTTGTGGTTTCAATGTTAGTATGTCCCAAAAGATCACGGAGTGAAAAAGCATCACCCCCATTTATTATAAAGTGTGTTGCAAAAGTATGACGGAACTTATGTGGGTTCATCCTAAAATCATCACCAAATATTTTCTTTGCTTTACGGCTTAATAATCCGTATACCATTTCTGTATTAATGCCAGAACCCAGAATAGGTTCGTTATACTGATTATGGAATTTAACAAAAAGTGGTCCTTTTTCTGCTCCTCTTAAAACTTCACGCCTATAAACATTTAATAATCGCTCAGTTTCCTTTGAATAATAGACTGTGCGAAAAGTATTTGTCTTTGTTGCATACACATAAATGCTTCTTTCCCTAAAGTTAATATCTTCAAGTTTGATTCTTACAAGTTCACTATTACGAACGCCAGTATCTAGTAAAACCATAACTAATAGTAAATTTCGTAATTCTGACTTGTAACGTAAATCAAACGAAGTAATCAATTTTCGCACTTGGTCTATTGTAAAGTAATCTATTTTTTCACTACGTACTTTTTTAGGCTTAATATTACGCGCGGGATTGGCAATTAGATAACCATCTCTTTCTAAATAATTAAAGAAAGCTCTTAGTGCTCTCGCATGACAATTAAAAGTGTTAGTCTTATTTTTAGAATATTTACTATCGATATAAAATTTTATCTCTTCACTAGTTAACAACTCTAAACACTGCACTTTTTTAATCTGCACTAAGAATTTTCTAAATGCTGAAAGTTTCTTTTTGTAAAAATTTAATGTTTGGTTCGCTAATCCTCGCTCCTCCATATTCCTAAAAAAGTAATCAACAGCATTATCAAATAATAGATTACTTTGCGCAGGTTGTTTTGTCTCTCCTGTCTTGAACTGTTGAAAAAAGTTTGTAAGTTCATTAATAGTTTGTTCTGTCATATAAACTCTCCTTCTTTAAAAAATATTTTTGTAATTTATACAACAAAACAACCATTAAAGGAAACAATATAGAAAATACTTTAAACTAGGCGAGGGGACTAATGAAGGTCACCAGAGGTCTAGTTTAAAGTCATCACCTGCAAAACAACAAAAAAAGCAACATCACTGTTGCTTAATATTCAAATGGCAGGGGATGAGAGAATCGAACTCCCAACAGTGGTTTTGGAGACCATTATTATACCATTTAACTAATCCCCTAAGAGATTTGCCCAAATAAATTGAACAAATCGATTATAACATAAAGAAATAATCCTTTCAATAAGTATTTTAATATTTTTAATAAGCTCTAGTTTTAACATTACCTATGCTAAGTTTAGAATTTTGATTAAAAACATCCATTTTTTCTACTTCGGGATTAATTATAGCTTGCGAATCAAATAGAGTATTACTATCAATATTATTAAATCTATTTAATGTGTTAACATCAGAGTTAAAGTAATCAGCAATAACTTCAACGTCATCAGTAGAACTAGCTCTATACACTAAGTCAGACCCAGTATCATAATTGTTTAAATAATACCTTTGTCTCGCTAAACCATTCTCAATACTTTTAGCAACCCATTCGCTATTAGTATTTTGAGTTCCAAAAGAAATAGTTACAAAACTTGTATCACTATCAGCGTCCAATGCTTCTTCAGTCTCTGTTGGAATAGAAGTAACAATATTTCCATTTTCATCTTCTCTATAACCAACTTTTCCACAAACAATATTATTTCCTAAAAAACCATTCTGTTTAAATGCAGCTTGCATAGATAATGCAAGGGAATCAGAATTTCCAACAGTAGTATTGTTATATGGAGCAAAGATTATTGTATCAGAACCTGAACTATATTGGTGGTCTAATGTTACAACAGTACTATTATCTTTATTTATATTTTCATTATTTCTACTAACAGTAAATATCAAACCATCATCCGACAACTTAGCACAAACATCCTCAAAAAATGTATCACTACAATCACTATCGTTGATTATGATATTCATATCGTTAACTTCATCCAAAGAAACATCTGTATCAAGATAACTAACCATTGAGTTCAATTCGTCATCATGTTTGTTTTCTATTCCACAACCACCAATTGAACTACTAACTACTAGTAATGTAGAAGCAAGCATAAATCCTCTTTTTGCCACTTTTTTTAAATTTAATCTTTTACTTTCATCAAAATAATTTGAATCTTTAACCTTAACTTTCAAGAAATCACCTCTTACAATTTCAGTATATATAAAAAGAATATCAATGTCAAAAGTAATAACTAAAATTTAACAACATTTAACATAAAATAAATTATGTAAAAATGATAAATAATGTTAAAATAGAATAAAGTAGGTGAAATGATGGATTTCGAAATTAAGAATCATAAGTCAAGTACGAAAAAAAATAAAAAAACAGATAAGCTTTTGGTTTTCTCGATATTATTTTTAATACTTGCAATAATACTAGTAATAATTTACTTTACAATCTTAAAAGCAGAAGATAAGCCTAGCAAAAAAACTACTGGAAAAGTTGTTCAAGAAGAACAAAAGAAAATAAAAATAGTAGATGAAGAAAGTAATGAACGACCAATTGCTATAATGATTGATAACAATATAGGAGATGCACTACATGCTGGTCTTCAAGATTCATACATAAACTATGAGATAATAGTAGAGGGTGGCCTAACAAGAATAATGGCCTTATATAAGGATAAAGATGTTCCCTTAATTGGACCAGTAAGAAGTTCTAGACATTATTTCCTAGATTATTCACTAGAGAGTGATGCAATTTATGCTCACTTTGGTTGGAGTCCATACGCAGAAAAGGATATAAAATATTTAAATGTTAAAAATATAAATGGTTTAACCGATGATACTCCATATTGGAGAGACTCTAAATCTAAAGCCCCACACAATGTCTTTACCTCAACTGAAAAAATTCGTTCCTATCTAAAAAACAAAAAATACTCAGAATCGTCAGAAGATTGGAAATTATTAAAATACACTCCAGACGAAATTAATTTAAGTAAAATTGATGAAACCAATGCCATTACAGCTAATGAAATATCAATTAATTATTCGGCTTATCAAAATAGAAGTTACACCTATGATATAGAAAATAAATATTATTTGAGATTAATGAATGGAAAAGCACATATCGACAAAACTTCCAACAATCAACTAAATTATAAAAATATCATTATAGAAAAAGTAAATAATATCAACTTAGACAATGAGGGAAGACAAGATTTAGCAACGACAGGTTCGGGAACAGGATATTATATAACTAATGGTTATGCTCTACCAATAAACTGGACAAAAGCATCAAGAAGTGCTAAAACTAAATATACATATAGTAATGGAACAGAAATCAAAGTTAACGATGGAAATACATTTATCCAAATTGTTCCATTAGATAGTAATATAGAAATTGAATAGGAGAAAAAATTAATGAGAATTGGATTATTTGGAACAGGAGCCTATGGAATGGCTTTAAGTAGTATATTAGTACACAATAAATGTGAAGTTACAATGTGGACAAAATTTGAAGAGGAAAAGAACAATCTTGAAATAACACGAAAGAATGAAAAATTAATACCGAACTTCAAAATAGATAGCAGTATAAAAATAACAACAAGTGTAGAGGAATGTATAAAGGAAAAAGATTTACTAATAATTGCAATTCCTGCAGCATTTGTAGATTCTTTGTGTCTAGAAATGAAAAAATTCATAAATAATAATCATATACTTATCGCAACAAAAGGAATTGAACAAGGAACAGGTCTATTTATCAATCAAATACTAGAGAAACATTTAAATACAAAAAATATTGCAGTTGTAAGTGGTCCTTCCTTTGCAATTGATTTAGTAACAAAGATGCCAGCAGGACTATCAGTTGCAAGTAAAAAGCCAGAAACTATCTTGTTAGCAAAGCAAGCATTACAAAATGAATACATAAAATTAAGAGATACAAATGACGTAATAGGTATAGAAATATGTGGTTCAATAAAGAATGTTATTGCCTTATCAGCAGGGATGTTAGCTGGATTAAATGCCAATGATTCTACAAAAGCAATGTTAATAGCCGAAGCAATGCATGATATGGAAAATATTTTAGATGCATTTGACTGCAACAAAAGAACAGTTTTATCATTTGCAGGTATTGGAGATTTACTACTAACTTGTACTTCTGTAAAGAGTAGAAATTATAGTTTTGGAAAACTAATCGGAGAAAAACCAGAACGTAAAAAAATAGAAGAATATTTAAAAAATACAACAGTTGAGGGATATTACACTCTAGAATCTATATACCAACTATTAAAAGATAAAGAAGTAACAATTCCAATCATAGATTTAATATACGAGATTGCTGTTAAAGGAAAAAATCCAGAGTTACTATTAAAATTTTTAGTCTATAAATCCTAAAATTGTAGTTAACTACAAAATAAATATATGTTACAATAATTAAAAGGTATTAATAGGAGGAAGTATATGAGAAGTTTAATGTCAAGAATATTTAAATCATCAATATTAGGATCTTGCGCTTTAGTAATATTAGGAATTTTGTTAATTTTTCAATCTGAGGCAACAATTATATCTCTATCATATGTAATAGGTGGAATATTAATTGCAATTGGTGCACTAGCAATATTAAGATTTATAAAAAGTACGAATGATGATAATAAAAATGATTTAGATATAGTATATGGAATAGTCACTGTAATTTTAGGAATAATAGTTATAAAAAATCCTCATGCGATAGCAAGTATAATTCCGCTTATCGTAGGATTTATCATCATAATAAATAGTGCAAACAAATTACAATATAGTTTAGAATTAAAAAAGAATGAGAATAATCTATGGAAATCAACAATGATTTTGTCGCTTATTACAACTATTTGTGGAGTTTTCTTAGTATTAAATCCATTTAAAGGAGCGGAATTTATTACTAAAGTAGTAGGAATTCTAATTCTAATTTATGCAATATTGGATATAATTTCAACTATTGCTATTAAAAATACTGTGAAAA
Source organism: uncultured bacterium (assembly GCA_946560065.1). GTDB lineage: Bacteria > Bacillota_I > Bacilli_A > RF39 > UBA660 > UBA3789. The sequence goes on from CAMNUE010000015.1 coordinate 52,208, forward strand.
AAATTCATACAGCCATTGAAGAGAGTATCACAGATGCTCAAATAATAGAAGAGAAAGAATCAAAGAAAAAAAGTAAAAAAACAAAAACAAATAAAAGTACAAGTAAAAAGAAAAAAGAGAAGAGGGAGGAATAAAAATGTATAAGTATTACCCACTAATATTAGGAATAATGGATAAAATAGAAGAATGGAATGAAAAGTTAAATGCATTCGCAGGGGAGCACATGGACAATGTATTGGTTGGAACATTAGTTCTTGGTGGATTGATATTTATAGGTTTCTATGGAGTAAGTGCATTAAATAAGAAATAAAGCCATAACAGGCTTTTTTAATTTGAAAAAAAAAACAAATGAATGTATAATGTATATGTCGAGGTAAATTTCATGAATGCAGAAAAATTAATAATTGGAAAGAAGTATGAAATACACGGATACAAACATGATGGAAAAATACATAGATCGTGGGATGAGGCGGTACTTCTAGAAATTCATGACAACTATTTAATTTTTGGTAACGAAAGAACAAAAGTAACTGAATCTGATGGAAGAACATGGAGGACTAAAGAACCCGCAGTATTATATTTCTTTTATAAAGATTGGTATAATATCATAGGACAATATAAAAAGACAGGCATATATTATTATTGTAATATGGCTTCGCCATTCATTATAGAAGAAGGAACAATAAAATATATAGATTACGACTTAGATTTAAGAGTATTCCCTGATGGAAGTTTTAAGGTTCTAGATAGAGGAGAATATAGGTATCATAAAAATATAATGAATTATCCAGATAAAATAGATAAAATATTAAGAGCAGAACTAACAAACTTAATAAATTTAGTTAGAGAACGAAAAAAAGCATTCAAACCAGGGACTGTTGAAAAGTACTGTAATTTATACAAAAAAGAAAAAGATAGGTAATAAGCCTATCTTTTTTATCAATTTATATAAAAAAACAAAAAAATTAAAAAAAATTCCAAAAAAGTATTTACAAAAAAATAAAAAAGAATATAATACATAACGAACACGAAAAAAAAGGCATCAAACTTAAGAAAAAATAATAAAAAATTTCAAAAAAGTGTTGACTTTGAATTCGATGTTTGATATATTAAGAACGCAGCTTGCAAAAAACTGCACAATGATCTTTGAAAACTAAGCAAAACGTCAATTTTGAGTAGCTAGGAAAAATT
>CAMNUE010000016.1 GCA_946560065.1 uncultured bacterium
TAAAAGATATGTTACCACGCGCATAGCACGTGGTATTTGCATGCGCAATAAAAAGCTATATTAAAATATATAGCTTTTTATACATCTATAACTTTCCAATTAAAGTAGTATAGTAATTATACAAATCAGCTGTTAAAAATTTAATTTCACCATCTTCAACAGTCCAAGATCCATTATTTAAAATTAAAAAATTAAAAACTTCTGTACTAACATCGAATATATTATTAACAGATTTTTTAGTTTTCTCAAGTAAATTCTTAGTATCAGAAAATTCTTCCTTCATAGTATCATCAAACATCAATTCTTTATAAAGATTAACATAGTAAGGATCTGATATCTTAGAATTAATATGATTACTTATATTTTCTTCATCTAAATCATCAATAAGTTTATCAATCTTTTCATTAAAATCTTCCCTAGTAACATTCAAATAAGTCAATGATTTTTTAAATTCGGGACCATCTTCTATATAATTATCATATGACAACAATTTAGTTAATTGTTCATCATTCATTATAGCAAACACTTCTTGTAATCCCAAAGCATATTCATCTAAATATTCTTTAATAGCCTTTTCAACAATGGCATAATTTCCTCTACTCTTAATTCTTCTATTATACCTGTCTTTAGTTATATCTAATTTACTAAGAGCATTAACTTCATTTCTCAAATCATTTAACATAGTTGCATCCATAATAACTAAAAATCCAATAACTAAAAACATATCAAGTACAATAAAACAAAATACTAATAAAAACTTTCTTCTACTACTCATAGTATCACCCACTTACACTATATCACAACACTAGAACTTAACATTTCATCGATATCTAAACCAAATACAAAATCCCCAAATTCAACCTTTTCAATAATCTCATCAAAAAAATCATCTACTAGAGCATAATAATACTTATCAAAATATTTAATTACATTCATCTTTTCGATAAGAAAATAATCAATAGTTTTAAAGTATACATCCATATCTTTACTAACAATTATTCGTAAATCTAAAGTATCTCTATAAAATGAATCTTCAATCTTCTTAACTTCCAAAAATAAACCACATTTTTTTATAGCGCTAATTACTTTATAAAAACCTTTTAATTTTAATCTTTTCTGAAGTTTCTTAACAATCAACTTTATTTCTTCATTAATATTTTTTTCATCAATATTAAAATTATACATATATATCTTATAGTCAGTTTCTGAAACCTTATCTATTTTCATATATTCACCTATTATAAATATATGTTATTACTCTAAATTATTTCGCCCTCTTCACCAATTAAATCTTCTATTTTCTTAAGGACATCTTTTACTCCTAATCTAGTAACACTAGAAAATACTACTAAGTCATCACCAATAACTAAATCCATAGTATCTAAAACTACCTTTAAATTCTTTTGTTTTTTACTACCACCAACTTTATCAGCTTTAGTAGCAACAACAGTTACAGGCAAATTATAATATTTTAAAAAGTTATACATTAATAAATCATCTTCTGTTGGTTTAAGACGAAAATCAACTAACATAAAAACTCTTTTTAATTGTTCTCTTTTTTCAAGATATTCTTCTATCATCATTCCAAATTTAGCTTGAGTTTTCTTATCAACAGAAGCATATCCATATCCTGGAACATCTATCAAATAAAACTTATCATTAACACCATAAAAATTTAATGTTTGAGTTTTTCCTGGTTTTGAAGAAGTATAAGCCAAGTTCTTTCGAGATAAAATTGAATTAATAAAACTACTTTTTCCAACATTACTTCTACCTACAAGTAAAAACTCTGGTTTCCCATCATCTGGATATTGACTTCTTCTAGTCGCAATAATATCCAAATTAGCATCCTTTATTACCATAATTAATTCCCCTCACTTAAACTCTTATTGTACATTTCTAATTCTAAATCTAAATCTCTCATAACATTCATCGCTTCCTCTAAAGATTTAACTCTAGCACCAGAAGCAAATTTATGCCCACCACCATTATGTCTTTCAGCAACCTTATTAATTTCTGGACCACGAGATCTAATTGAAATTCGATATTGATCATTCTTAATATCTTCAGTAATTGTACACCAAACAAGAACTTCTTTAATAAAATTAAAATTATTAACCATATTCCCGGCAGATGCGCTATCCACCTCAAAACTATTAGTTATTTCATCCCTAATCACCACATAGCCTAGATTGTTAGCTGTAACATTCATATTAAGTGAAATATACCCTTCCAGTCTAACTTCATTAATTGGTCTCAAATAAAGCTTTTTATACACTTCACTTAAATCAAACTTATATGCTTCTAAGTATTTTGAAATAATTCCAAATGTTTTATAAGTGCAACTATTAAACAAAAATCTATTAGAATCAGAAACTAGTCCCATATATAGTAACTCAGCAATTTCCTTATTGCATTCAAGTTTTGTTTTATCAATAAGTTCCATAATAACTTCACAAGTAGAAGTAGCAGTATCTTCAATTAACTCTAAATCACAAAACTTTTCAACAAATGGATGATGATCAATTTTTATCATATATTCAAATTGCGTAAAGTCAACAGAATCAACTCTTTTCTTATCAGGAGTATCAGCTACTATAAGTAATGCCTTCTCAACTTTTTCCAACTTATCAAGTCTACCCATATGAGCAAACTTTGCACTTCCAGTACCTATAGCCAATACTTTTTTATCAGGATATGTTAATTTTATAGAATCCCTAAGTGCTAATTGACTACATAAAGCATCAGGATCAACTCCAATATGTCTGGCTATAACAATAACATTATACTCTTCTATTTTTGAAATAATTTCATTATACATTATACATTTCCTATCTATTTATTAACTTCAAAGTATCTCTTGCAATCATCAATTCTTCATCTGTTGGAATAACATAAACTGCAATCTTAGAGTCCTCTGTACTAATTTTAACAATCTCTCCACGTCTACTATTTTGATCTAAATCAATCTTTACACCTAAGCAAGCTAATTTTTCACAAACCTCACGTCTAATTGGAGTACTATTTTCACCTACTCCAGCAGTAAATACGATTACATCGGCTCCGTCTAATAATACATAGTATTGGGCAATATAATCAACAATACGACGAACATATTTATTCTTAGCTGCTATTGCTTTTTCATTACCATTATCACATTCAGCTAAAATATCTCTCATATCACTGCTAAATTCACTTACACCAATAAGTCCACTATTTTTATTTAAATCATCAATAATTTCACTTGCATTCTTACCTTCTTTTTCCATTACATAAGGAATAATTGATGAATCAATTTCTCCAGAACGTGTTCCCATCATAATTCCAGCAAGCGGTGTAAATCCCATTGTTGTATCAACACATTTCATATCCTTTACAGCAGTTATTGAACCACCATTTCCAATATGACAACTAATTAATTTAAATTCATCTTTACCAAGAATATCTCTAACAGAATCAGTAATATATCTATGACTTGTACCATGGAAACCATACTTTCTAACTCCATATTCACTATACCATTTATAAGGCACTGGATAAAGATAAGTTTCCTTATTCATTGTTTGATGGAAAGCTGTATCAAAAACTCCAACCATAGGAACTTCTGGTAAAACATCCTTAAATGCTTTAATTCCTAAAATATTAGCTGGATTATGAAGTGGAGCAAATTCTTTAAACTCCTCTAAATCATTAACAACTTCATCTGTAATTACAACACTTTCAGAATATTTATCTTTACCGTGAACTAGACGATGTCCAACGCCATTTATTTCTTCTAATGAAGAGATAATTTCTAAAGCTACTAATTTATCTAATAATACTTTAACAGCGTCAGTGTGATTATTTAATTCGATTTCTTCACTTACTTTTTCTCCATTATATTTAATAGTGTAGTTACTTCCTTCTATTCCAATTCTTTCAAATAAACCAGAAGCAATTACAGATTCATTTTCCATATTATATAGACTAAATTTTAGTGAACTACTTCCAGCATTTATAGATATAATTTTCATAAAATCAAACCTCATTTCTAAAATCTACTAATATTATACTACATAAAAGAAAATATTCAAAGACAAAGAAAAAGATTAGCAAAGTTAGCTAATCTAAAAATTTATTTTTACGATATTTCTACTAAATTAATGTCTTATCTCTATCTAAAAAATCATCATAATTTGTCACATCAACTTCTTATAATATACATCAAAAAACAAAGAAAGCCGACAACTAAATTTCTAGTATACTACTTCAATTTAAATCCACAAGAACTACAAAAATTACCTTCAGTTACTTTTCTCCCACAAATAGGACAAAAATTAAATTGCTTAGAAATTTGCTGTGCTTCATCCACTTCCTTAGAAATATTATTATATTGAATATTTCCACCATTGTCACAGACAAGATTTCCACTAGATACATTATTAATAACATTTATTTGCATCTTTGACAACCTATTAACAGCTCTAAAACATAAAATAACCATTAAAATATCAAAAAGAAAAAATACACTTACAAACCCACAAAATATTAAAGCATCATAAACAGTATGAATTAAACTTGAAATCAAAATACTATAAACAAGATTTCTAATATAAACACTCTTATTATTATTTATACTTCCAATTTTAGCTTTTGCCATAAAATATCCCATTGCAATTGCAAAACATGTATGTCCTGGTATAGACAAAAGAGCTCTACTAACAGCCGTTCCAAATCCATATAACATTACATATATAATATTTTCTATACAAGCAAATCCTAAAGAAACATAAACAGAATAAACAATTATATCATATATTTCATCAAATTCTTTTCCATCATATCCAACTTTTTTAGTAATAATCCACTTAAATCCTTCTTCAACAAAAGCAACAGCAATAAAAACATTTATAAAAATAAATATTGGGTTACTAACTCCCTCTGTCGGAAAAAATTTACCAAGCAAAAGTTCAACAATTATAATAGGTATTGCACTAAAGAAACCAAAGACAAAAGCTTCGTTAAAATTTTAGCAGATTCCTTATGAACATCTTTTTTATAAATATAATAACACAATAATACAACTGGAAATATTGCTGCATACAACAACACATCACTCACACTACCGCCAACCTTACTACAACAACATTATGAAGTTATTTTAATATCAAGTCAATTGATTATGAAAATATAATTGTAAATTTACAAAATAAAATAATATAAATTAAACCAAACATTCTGATTATAATATAATCACATATTTAAATAAAAATATATCTAGATTTACTCAACAAATATATTCTAATCTTTTTTACTTTTTCTTATTACTTTTAACAAAATTCACTACATCTAAAGTCATACAATGACATAAAGTAAAATTATCATTAAAAAAAAGGAATTGCCCAATTAAAATAAATTTTATACAAATCATCATCTCCTAAAACAACCAAGTGTTTTATCACGTAAGATGTATTTGAAATTATTTTTACCATATCAACAGAATTCATTTTTACAAAGTACATTTTTCTTCTTTCACGACTCATATTAGTATAATAAACTAACTTCTCTAAATTGACATCTATTTCTTCTTTACTTTGCATAAGTATTCAAAAAAAAGGATAGTAAAAACTATCCCACTAAATCATAAGTATCTCTTGCAATCATTAATTCTTCATCGGTTGCCAAAACATAAACTGGTATGGCAGAATCTTTACCACTAATAATACCTTCAACACCTTTACGAACAATAGTCTCTTTATTCTTAGCAGTATCTAAAGTAACTCCAAGTGGATATAATTTATTGACAACTTCTTTTCTGATAATATCATCATTTTCTCCTCCACCTGCAGTAAAGCAAATAGCATCAACCCTTCCACCTAATTTAACAAAATACTTAGCAATATAATCAACAATCTTATCTGTATACATTTCTATAGCAAGAACAACTTTTTGTTCATTTGCAAGATATGCACGATCAATATCACGTAAATCATTCATACCCGCAATACCTTGAAGTCCACTAGCTTTATTTAATTTATTATCTACCCATTCTAAGTTTCTTTCCTCTTTTTTCATAATATAGCTAATAATTGAATAATCAATATCACCACTTCGTGTCCCCATCATAATACCAGCATTAGGAGTGAATCCCATCGAAGTATCAATGCAAACACCTTCCTTAATTGCAGAAACACTAGCACCATTTCCAATATGACAAATAATCAAATTTGGTTTTTTCTTCAACATAGAAGCCATTTTCTCTGTAATAAACTTATGGCTTAATCCATGAAAACCATATTTTCTTATATCATATTTAATATACCATTCATATGGTACTGGATAAAGATAAGTAGCCTCTTTCATAGTTTGATGAAAAGCAGTATCAAAACAAGCAACCATTGTTGCGTTAGGAATTGCTGCTTTAAAAGCTTCTACTCCGCTAAGTGCAGCCGGATTATGAAGTGGAGCTAAATCAGAAATACTCTTAATTTCCTTTAAAACTCTCTCATCAATTTCAACTGACTTTGAATATTTATTTCCACCATGAACAATACGATGACCAACAGCCTCTATCTCATCTAAAGATTTAACAATTTTATTATTAATAAGTTCATCTAACAAAATATGTACTGCATCATTATGATCATTTAACTCAACCATCTTTTGAATTTTCTCTTCACCAACACGGATAGTATACTCACTATCAGTAGATCCAATTCTTTCGAAACTTCCTTTCGTTAATATTTTTTCTTCTGGCATTTCATAAAGTCTAAATTTCAAGGTACTACTACCAGCATTTACAGATAATAATTTCATAACTTTCCCTCTCTTTCAAGTTATCCATATCGTACCAAACAATATATTTTTTTTCAAGAAAAAAACTAGAAAAACCTAGCCATTCTTCAGTTTTCTAGCAGCTTTAGTTATATCTATAATCCAACCAATATAAAATAGTCCAAAAGTAAACAAATATAGAATCCCCATTCCAATTTTACCTTTCATAAATTTATGTACTTCTAAAGGACCTAGTAAAATAGTTATAATAAGCTCAGCAAGCGGTGACATTGTCTCTTTAGAACCACTATCAACAGAATGAGCCTCAGTCTCAACATTAAAACTATTATTTTCTATTTCATTGGCAGCAAAAACATTAAACTTTTCCCTAATCTTCTCATCATATTCTCTAAATTTATTTTCATAATCATTAATCTCAGCTTCATCAGCTAAAGCCTTATATTTTTTCCAGTATTTAGTATATTCTGAAACTTCAACATCATCATTAGTAAAATCATCTGTATAACTTCTTAATAAGCCTAACCACAATTCCTTATTATCAACATATCTTTTTGATAAAGAATAATAACATTCATATGCCTCATCATAATCCTTAAGTACATTAAGATTAGTCTCTGCATTAATAAACTCTTGTTCTTCACTAATTTCTCCTACATTAATGTGCTTTACAATAACAGCTTCATCATCCAATAAAAACTTAGCTTGACAATATTAGCAAACCATATTCTTTCTATTACTTTTAACACTCAAAGAAGCATTACAATTAGGACACTTTACCTCAAATAATTTCATTAACATCACCTACACTACAAATATATTCTATCAAACATCTTATAAATACACCAGAAAAAAAGAATAGATATTTAATCATCTATTCTTCACTAAAATAAACTAATTATTTACTAGTCTTTCTACTTTTACTAGTAGTACTTCTCTTCTTACTATTTGAAGTAGAAGTGCTAGATTTAGAACTAGTCTTATTCATTCCATTTTCAACTAATCTCTTAGTGATTTCTCCACCAACTTTACCGTTAGCTCGACTAGTTGCATCTGGACCTAAATTAACACCAAATTCATTTGCTATTTCATATTTCATGTTTTCAATTGAATTTTTAGCTCCAGGTACTCTAACTTTCATAGAAGCATTTTTACTTTTTTTAGTTCTTGCCATTTTCTTCACCTCCTACATTCTTAGGATGTGAAGTTTTTTCTATTTAATACCTAAATATTACAATAAATCCGAAAATTCCATATCTTTGGCATTTTCAACTTTAATTGTATTAAGTGTTTCAACTGCTTCATTAATCATTTCTTCATAATTAAACTTATTCTCTTCACTAATAGAGATATCACCACGTGGATTAATCGCAGGATGTTTTGGAACAAATACTGTACAACAATCTTCAAAAGGTAAAATACTTGTTTCATATGTATCAATCTTTCTTGCAATATCAATTATCTCTAATTTATCCAAACAAGCAACCGGTCTTATAACAGGCATATTAGTAACACTATTAATAACAGACATACTAGTAAGAGTTTGCGAAGCTACTTGACCAATACTTTCTCCATTAACAATTACATATCCTTTATATTTAGATGCAATTTTCTCCATTATTCGATACATCATTCTACGCATAATTGTTATACAATAATCTTCACGACAATTCTTATAAATCTCTTCCTGAATAGGTGTAAAATTAACAATATGTAAATTAATACTGTCTGTATACTCAACTAATTTTTTACACAATGTAATTACTTTATTCCTAGCCTCTAAACTAGTATGTGGAATAGCTTCAAAATAAACCGCATCTAAAACAACACCACGCTTCATTGCAAGATACCCAGCAACAGGAGAATCAATTCCACCAGAAAGCATTAGCATTCCTCGAGGCTGTGTTCCAACTGGATAACCTCCAGAACCACAATATCCATTGAAATAAATATAACTTTGCTTTTCTCGTATCTCAACTTTTATCCACAAGTCAGGATTGTGAACATCAACACTAATATTATTAATATTTTTTAATAATAGACCTCCAAGTACCCTATTAAAATCTTGACTGTGTATTGGAAAATTCTTATCACTTCTTTTTGTTTCAATTTTAAAAGTTTTAAATATCTCTTTTTGAACAACATTTAATAATAAGCTTTTAATATCTTCTTCATTAGAATTAACAACATAGGCAATATGATACATATGAATTCCAAAAATTTTATCCACAACTGATTTTATCGAATCTAAATCCTCATCTTTAAACTCAATATACATTCTTGCTCTATCTTTTCTTATCTTAACATCATACTCTTTTAATTTATTTCTAACATTATTATATAAAGTATTTATAAAAAAATTCCTATTACCTTTCTTTGTAGATAATTCACCATATTTAATTAATATAACTCTATCCATAGTAACACCACCACGCATATTTTAACACATAATTATCAAAAAAAAAAGACAACTACAAAAGTCATCTAATATGTACCACTAATCTTCTTTGAATCTGCTTCTAATAGATTATCAAGTAACCATTCATTAGAAGATTTTCTAAGATTAAAAGTTATAGGATAAGTAACCTTCTCTGAACAAGTTTCAAGCTTATTTAATTTATAATTAATTTGTCGCTCAACAGTTGGAAATTTCTCTGTATGAGTAGCTATATGACTATCAGCAGCATTATAACAAGCATTAAAATCACTAACTGTAACCTCTGCTTTAACAACAGCCTTATTCTCCACAACTTCTTCATCAAGAATTGAATAAAACATTTTTTGATACTGTTTCTTCATAATACTTTCATACTGTTTTTTTTGCTTTTTATCTAACTTATCCTCAAACTCATATTTAATTTTAGAAGTAACACCCTTATCTAAAGAATTATATTTATTTAAATATTCTTCAACAACAGCCGAAGGACTTGTACCAAACACAGCTATTTTTAAATATATAAATACACCTACAGCAAGCAATATTAAAAATATAACAATTCCTATAACCATAATCTTCTTATTTTTATTTTTCTTCCTAGGCATCAAATAATATCATCCTCTCTAGACTAAGAAATAAAACTAGATAATAAAATATAATTATTATTTATATTCTACTTTTTTCTTAGTTCTATAAAAACTTTTACTCACAACTTCACAAACATCCTTTACATTATCTGCAAAATAATAACTAGTAGAATAATCTTTATTAATTTTTGAAACAAAATACAATTCTTCATAATAATTAGGATATATTTCTTTTCCATCCTTTATACAATTAAATAGTACTTTCTCTTCACTATCATCATTTTTTTTCAAAGACCATTCCCCAACCTCATATATATCTGGTTCTGAAGAAGAAGCATATTTTTCTATTAAATACTGATCACACTTCAAAGTAACAAGAGCTTTTCCTTCAACTATTTCAACCTTTGACTCTGTTAAATCACAATCTTTAGAACTAAAAGGACTCTTAATATTCTTTTTAAGTAATTGCTCATCAATAACTTCTTCTAAATAAACAGTATCCTGATTTCTAAAAGAAGATATATTAGTAGCAGTAACATTACCAAGTCTAATAGCATTATCCTTCATTGTTGTATATTTCTGCTTATTAGCTCCACCTAAAATTGAATACATTAAATAAGCAAATATACAAAGTAACAAAACAATCATTGTTAATACTTCAAATTTTCCAAATCCTTTTCTATTATTAATCATCATACACACTCAACAACTTTCTATATATATTTTCATCTACAATTGACGTGACTTTAATTGACACATCAAGCGCTTCCTTATAATTACCTTTATAAAATTGCTTTTCTGCATCAATAAGTCCGTGATCAACTTCTTCATATTTAGAACGATATCTATTACCATATACAATAGCCATTTCAGCCATCTGAGCAGTCTTAATCATTTCATTAGTAGTATTGTATAATTTCAAAACCAAATCTCTTGCTGTATCAACTCTTGTATTCAAAGTCTTTATAACAATTGGCTTCTTATCTAATTCTTTAACAACTTCATAAATTGCTTCATTAGCTTCATCTAACTGAACAAAATAATTATCAGTAATAACCGGTAACTTATATCCACGCATTTTATTCTTACATGTCTTCAAGAATTCTTGAATTTCATCTAACTGTTCTCTGGCTCTTACTTCATCATCATACATATTACCCAAAGATTTCAAAGCCACATCAAATTCATCTTCCATAACAGTAAGTCTATTAGTTAAACTTTCCACTTCCTCATTTAACATAGAATAAGGGCACGACTTAGATTCACACTTAGAGACTAATTTTTTATAATCATCATTTATTACTACTAAAGTCTTATTAACATCATGTATAATTTCAACATCCTCATCATTTAAATCATACATACTCTTAATATCACTTAATTGCTCATAAACATCTTTTACCAAAGTATTAGTTTTTTCTAATCTCTTAGAAAAATCAACAACTACTTCTTCATAAACTTTTCTTGAAAGTCTCTCCTTCTCAAAATCAACAAATAAAGAATCATAATACTCAAGCATAGTTTTCAAATCAAACATTGAACCTTCTAAATTTAACATCTTAACTTTATCCAATATTTTATCAATAGTTTTCTTAGATTCTTCAATATTATAAGAAATATTTAAATAATCAAGAACAAATCCTTTTTCAACCATTTCATTATTAATATGCTCAATTTCTTTCATTCTATTAGGAATAACTTGATTTGCCATTAATAAAACATCCGGTAACTCTTTAATAATAATTTCCATATGATCAATCATTGTATCTAATGCTTTGCAAATATGAACAACCTCATTATATTGATTTGATTCCATTACTTTTTCAAAATCTAAAAATCTTTTCTCAATATTTTCAAGTTGCATTTCAACTGCTTCTTGCATTGGACTATATATATCCCTGTGATCTTGAAATTCTCTATTTAAAGTTCTATATTTTGTCTTTAACTTAATAACAATTGCTCGATACTTTTCCTCACTCAAAGTAATATCCTTTATCTCTTCCAATAAATGTTCCGCAGCTTCTCTTACTTTATAAATTTCAATTTCTGCTTTAGCAATTCTATATCCACAAGACTTGTAATCCCTTTTTTCTACATATACATCTAAATCAATTAACATATCATCTATTAATGTTAATCTTTTCTCTTTTATTTCAGTAAATTTATCTTGCCAACGATTATATTTTTCTTCCATCTTATCGTTTTTAATTATAGGTTCTACTTTAGAAAGTTCTAAAAGCACAGGAGTTGAAGCTACCATATTTCGTTGAACTTCCAAGTTTTTAACTTTATTTCGGTAATATTTCATTTCAGCAGTTTTCACAAAATGAAGAACAACAATAACAATTATGAGTGCAATAACAACAGCAGAACCAATGATAAGAAATTGTCCTTGCATAACTTCACCTCTATTCTTATTTACCAATCTTATTCTATCACAATTTACCAACATTTTTCTACATTTTTAGTAATAATTATAAAATAATTTCTTAGAAACATAGTAATTCCTTGACATATCAGCACTTTTAACATATAATTAATAATGCAAATTCCTTGAAACAGCGAATTTAGAATATTTTAAAGTGTTTTTCAAATAATATTGAGTAACAAATGCTGTTTACGCGAAAGAATCAGAAAAACTCCCTAAGATATGACTAAATTATTTTTCATCGGTTTGTAAAATATTAAAAGAGAAGGAGAATTAGTTATGGCAAGATATACAGGTCCAAGCTACAAACAAGCTCGTCGTGTTGGTTTCTCAATCAGCGAAACTGGTAAAGAATTAGCTCGTCGTCCTTATGGTCCAGGTCAACATGGTAATGCTCGTAAAGGTAAATTATCTGACTATGGTACACAATTAAAAGAAAAACAAAAGGTACGTTTCATGTATGGAGTTAATGAAAGACAATTCAAAAAAACTTTCAATGAAGCTTCTAAAATGCAAGGTATTCAAGGTACTAACTTCTTAAGATTATTAGAATCAAGACTAGATAACTTAGTATACCGCATTGGTTTTGCTTCTACTCGTCGTGGTGCAAGACAATTAGTTAACCACGGACACGTAACTGTAAACGGAAAGAAAGTTGATATTCCATCATACAGAGTTAAACCAGGTGATGTTATTTCTATAAAAGAAGATGACAAAAACTTAAAAGTTGTAGCTGAATCTTTAGCAAAAGTATCTAAAAGAGTTGAATTCATTAGCTATGATGAAGGAAAAATGGAAGGTACTTATGTAAGATTACCAGAAAGAAATGAATTAAATGCTGATATCAATGAAGCATTAATCGTTGAATTCTACAATAAATAATATTAAGAGTAGTATTAAACTACTCTTTTATTTTAAAAAAGATTACTAATTTCACTTAGTAACCTTTTTATTATAATTAAACTCTTCAAAAGCACAATTTTCAACTCCATCAACTAATAGATTCCCTTTTAATTCATGTCCTAATAATAAATGTTTAAGCACTCTATATGTAGTATCATGAGTAACAATCAAAATGTCTTTACCGCCATGTTTTTTTAAAATATAATCTAGGAAATCCAAACATCTATCAAATACATCTTGAATTGCTTCAACACCATAATCATTTCGATTTAAATCATAATCCCAAAACTTATAAGCATTAAACTCCTGATCAGGTCTTCCCTCAAGCTCACCCATATCTCTCTCAATAAGCCGCTTATCTGGAATCATTTCTACCCTATCTCCAATTAAAATCATTGCTGACTCAACAGCTCTAACTAATGGAGACATATAGCAATAATCATATTTCTTATCCTTAATTTTCATCTTTAATCTTTGACATTCACGTCTACCAGTATCATTCATTAAATTATTACTTCTGCCTTGAATCTTATGTAAAAAGTTTTCCTCAGTTTGTCCATGTCTAACTAAAGTAATAACCACTATTCTACCCCCAATACTTTAAGCGCATCACTATAACTAATGAACTTACTCAAATAACTTCCATCTTCATAAGAAGAATAACCAACAACCAAATAGTTACCATTAACCACCTTAATATCTGTAAAATAATCATCTCGCTCATCACCATAAGTAACAACAGCAATTTCTTCTAAATCAGAATTATATTTACCAACAACACCATCATAATCAAATTCATCTACAGTTCTACTACGTTTACTTCTATTAGTAGCCATAGTACCTATTGCAATTACATTATCATGGTCATCCTTAATTAATTTATTAAAACGATCTAATCCCTTAGACTTATAAATCTTCTGTTTAATATACTGACAATCCGTGTCATACTCAACAATCATCGCATCAGTATTACTCTTATTAACTCTATTAGCCCCACTAATATAAATCTTATTTCCGATATTAACAATCCCACTAAAACCAATACCATCAGTATACTTATAATCATTATAAGAAACTAAATTACCATCCATGTCATACTTACAAATAATTCCTAAATAATTATCATCAGTTCCAACAGTATAAATAAAATTATTCACAACTAACAAATCATTATAAATGGCAGCTTTATTACTACCATAAGTTTTTCTCCATAAAACATTTCCATCTTTATCAAATTTTACAAGTATTGCACCACCATCACTATCACCAACTTTAGTATTTTTATAAACACTTTGCCCAGTAACTAAATAACCATCATCAACCTTTTTAATACTAGTAAATTTTGAATTATCTAAAATTTTAAAATCTTTATCAAAAACTATCTCACCATTAACATCATACTTAACAATTAATGCTCTTCTAATTAGATTATCATGATCTTCCTCTGTTTTCTCATAGCTACCAACTGCAACCAAATTATCTTCATCTTCTGTAACTCCAAAAAAGACACTATTAAAACCAACATTATATAACTTTTCAAATGTTTTTTCTTTTTTCTCATTATATTTTGAAATCTTTGCTTTTTCAAAAAAATTATCATTATTATTATTACTTCCAACGCTTGCATAATATGAATCATTTCCAACAAGACCATTGATTCCATCAAAATATAAAGACTCCTCTTTTCTTCCTAAAAAAGCATAAGCAATATACCCTAATTCTCCAACTAAAACAAGTAAGCATAATATAATAACTAACTTAAATCTCTTAATAAGTCTTCTTTGTTTTCTTTCTTTAATTCTTTTACTATTTTTCTTCTTTTTATTATCCATGTATTCACCCTCCAGTCTATACCTTCATTCTATCAAAAAAAATATCTTTTTTCCACAGATAAAAAGAAATACTATAAATAATATTTCTTTTTTTAATTATACTTATTCAAATATCCCAATATGATATTTTTTCTTACCACGTCTGATAACTATATATTTAGAATCAATACATAGATTCTTTGTAACTACTAATTCCAAATCTGTTACCTTTTCACCATTTAAAGTAATTGACCCATTATTAACAAATTCACGAGCTTCTCTCTTACTTGAGCAAACCTTACCAGCAACTAATAAATCAACTATATTCATATCGTTGCTTATTGTAAATGGAGTTAATCCCTTAAATGCAACTTCAATTTCCTTACTACTAAATGACTTAATATCTCCACTAAATAAATTCTCACTAATCTTAACTGCATTTTTATATGACTCTTCTCCATGTAAATCTGTAATAATACATTCAGCAAGCTTCTTTTGAGCACATCTAAGATGGGGTTCTGCTTCATGTTCCTTCATAACCTTATCAATCTCTTCTGGACTTAAGAAAGTAAATACTTTCAAATATTCATATACTTTAGAATCATCAGTATTTATTAAATATTGATATAACTCATAACTTGAGGTTTTATCTTCATCTAACCATAAAGCATTTCCTTCACTCTTACCAAACTTCTTACCAGTAGCATCTAAAATAAGTGGCATTGTAAAAGCATAAGCTTCCTCTCCTTTAATCTTTCTAATTAAGTCAACACCAGTAGTAATATTTCCCCATTGATCTGATCCTTCAACTTGCATAGTACATCCCATATTTTCATACATATGCAAGAAATCAAATCCTTGAATTAACATATAACTAAATTCAGCATAAGTAATACCAGTATCAAGTCTTCTATCAATTATATCTTTTGATAACATATAATTAACATTAATATATTTACCAACATCTCTTAAGAAATCTAAATAATTATAATCTTTAAACCACTCATAATTATTTACCAATTTTGCCTTCCCATTAAAAATCTTATCAATTTGATTTCTAATACATTCAATATTCTTATTAAGAACATCAATACTTATAATTTCTCGTTCTGCAGTAGGCCTTGGGTCTCCAATTCTACCAGTAGCTCCTCCACATAAAAGAATTGGATTATGCCCCATAAGCATTAATCTCTTTGCAGTAACTAAAGAACTATAATGTCCTAAATGTAGGCTATCCGCAGTAGGATCAGTTCCCCAATAAAAAGTAATACCACCTTTATTTATTTTATCTTCTATGTCTTCTCCAGCAACATCTTTTACAAGACCTCTCCACTGTAACTCTTCCCAGTTTGTCATTTTCTTGTCTCCTCCAATTTTAAATCTTCAATTTCACTCAAATCAATTCCGTAACTCTTATAGATATTATCTACATCTTGACTTGTACAATCTTCCTTAGAAAATCCTAAAACATTAACAACATGATAAACAGCCTCTTCACTAGGACCTTCTATTTCCATATAAGTAGGAATTTGTGGCCAATAATCAATATCTATTTCTACTCCGTTCAAAATATATTGAATACGCCTATTTTCTTGAAAACTTTTTGCTTCATATCCAAGTTCCTTCAAAATTAAATTAGTTCTTTCAAAATTATCAACTTCAATTTCCAATTCTTGTGTTCCATCAATTTCAGATGAAACAACATTCTTAATAGTTAAAGTTGTTTTTTGACCATTAGTTCTAAGTCTAATCCATTTAGAATCCACTTTTGGAATAAAATCATAAACATATCTCTTTTGGATACAATCCCATTCCTTAGTAGCCTTTAAGCTTTCTAACTTTTCAATCACCTTCTCTACATCAATTTCTAATATTCTTACTTCATATTCAGTATGCATAAAAATCCTCCTTCAAAAAAAAACGCAAATAATCAATCCTAAGGACGAATCATTCGCGGTACCACCTTAATTCATGTAAAAACATGCAACTCATATATCTTAACGCGATAGAACGATTTTTCTCCAAGTAATGTAATTCATAAATTATCTCCTACTAATTCCCACCAACCACTAGCTCTCTAAAACAAAAAATAATTACTACTAATTTACTTCTCATCGAAAAATATAAATATACTATAACACATTTATTCTTAAAATAAAAGCCATATAATTGTATAAAAAACAAAAAAATGATATAATAACCAACAATTTATAAAGAGGCGAAAAAAATGATTAACATTAAACTATACAACAATTTAGAAACACTTCTTACAAATTCTAATCCCAAAAAAATTATAAAAAGAAATAATAACATACTAAAAATGCTAACCTTCACTACAATGCCAACTTTTGTTAAAAAAGTATCTAATAGATTACCATTTGCTAATTTATTGACTGGTGTTTCTACTAAAAAGAACAATTATATCTTTAAACATAATAAGAAAAAATATCCATTTAATATCTTATCTGAAGAAAATATTCAAAAAATTGATAAGAAAAACTTAACTAGTGATGAAATAGCTTATAAAAATGATTTAATAAGAGTTCTAAAACTAGCATGTTCAATGGACTTAGTTAATCCAAAAATAATTATTTATTATTCAGAATTCAAATCAATTGGCTATTTAATAAGTTTTGAAGAAAATAGCATTGAAAAAATAATTGATTATGCCAAAAATATTATTATGAATAAAAAAGATTATCTAGAATTATTTCCAATCAATGAAATAAACACACTAACAAAAGATGAATTATATAGAATTTATATATTTCTTAAGGAAACAGAAGAGTTTCAACTATTATATTACTTATTAATATTCTCAAAAGAAATACTTAATGATTTAAGTAAACACAAAATGTTCAAAGAAATAAGTACCAATGATGATTTTGGTTTCTCTGATATCAACAAGAAAAATGCCTCCATCCTAGGAAGATATTGTGATTACCTTTATTTTGAAGATAGCGATAATGAATCAAAATATTCAGAAGAACGTCAAGAATTAGATAAATTTGCTCTTAATCCTAAACAAGAATCAACCCATATTGCATATAATAATAAAACTAATAAATATACATTTAAAAATGAAAGTTTTGGTTCATTCGAATTTTCTCTACTATCAGATTCTATTGATTATGAACCAATAAAAAAAGATTTGTTATCTTCAAATAGGTATCACAAATGTCATCAAAATAGTCATAATGTTATGGCTGCTTTAGAAAAGGAAGACAAAGATAATGCTCTACTTGTAGCTGGTAAAATTAAAATTAATGAAATTGATTATGTTTATCATTCTTGGGTAGAAATTGAAAATAAAAATATCGTCATCGATTATAATCATAACCTTATCATGAATAGAGATAAATATTATAAATTATATGAAGCTATACCTATTCAAAAAACATCAAAAGAAAATTTAAGTAAAATAATAGAATTAGCTGTTGGTGAAGCAGCCCTTGAATTAAGCTATTTAATCATCAATTATTTTGGACAAGAAATTTATGATGATTTACTAAGAAATAAAAAAATATTTACCAAAAAATAAAATAAAAAAGAGAATAGAACTAATCTGAAAATTCTACTTACTTTTATCTAATGTAGAAATTATTTAAATAGTTCTAAATCTCTTTTTATTTGTCTGTATTCAATTTTTTAATAGCTTCTTTAGAAACTTTAATTACATTTTGTAATACATCTTCTGCAGCTTTCTTAAGAGCAGGAGTTCCTTTTTCAACAGCCATATCAACTAATTCTTGAGCTTTTGTTTTTAATGCCTCTCCTTTTTCTTTAGCTATTTCCAAAACCTTTTCTTTATCCAAATCAACTAATTCCATTTTGATTTCATTAACTTTAGCATCAAATTCATCTTTTACTTCATCGATATCAATTTTTTTAATTTGTGCAACTAATTCATCAAATTTAACTTTTAATTCACGTCTTGTTTCACTACCTTTTTTAGGTGCGAATAGAACACCAAGTCCTGCGCCAACAGCAGCACCTACAACAAACTTACCTAATCCTGAACCTTTTTCATTTTTACTCATAATAATCATTCTCCTCCTTAGATTTTACTTTATTAAATATTTTTGATACAGCGGAAGTAATTCCAAAAATAACAGAATCACCAATACTAGCAATACCATCAGAAACTTTACCAATAATAGATAATGCCCCATTAAAAGTATTAACTTTTTCTTCAATATTATCAACAACTCTATCAATCTTATCTAATATAGCAATACATTTAATACCTAAAACAATTAGGATAATTAATAATATGATAGCAACTATGTATAATATTATTGGTAAAAATACACTTAAAAATTCCATCAAAAACACATCTCCTTTCCATTAATTTTCTTGATACATAGAATCAATCAAATCAAACAAGTTATCATCATCATCTAATGAAACTGTATCACCATCTTCTGATTCATCTTTTATCTCTACTACACTTGTAGTTTTACCCTCGATTTCTTGCTTAATTTCTTCTTCAATTGGAGTCTCATCATGTTTATGATTTATTTCTTTTTTTTCAACATCTTCATCATAAGTTTCTTTTTCTCTTTTAGGAGTTACTCTATCCTTACTAGCATCAACATAATCTACATTATATTCTAACCCTAAATCTTGAAAATATTCTAAAGCATCACCCATTGTTAATTCTTTTACCTCAGGTTTTCCTTTATCATCACTCAAGTCAACTAATAAATTGTCATCTTCTTCATCATCAACTTCAAATGTAGTAGTAGGAACTTCTTCATCTTTCTTCTCTTCTCCTTTAGAACCATAAGCTTTATTTCTAATATCATCAACGCTTACATTACTTCTACTAAAATTCGTTGTAAGTCTTATTTCCTTTTTTTGAACAACATCTTCTTTTTTATAATTCTTATCTAGAATACCATATATAGGTGAAATAATTGGACTTGGTTTAAAATAAGGTTTTTCCTCTTTCTTCTCATATGTCCCATATTCATGCATAGACACACTGTATGACCTATCCATCCCATAAAGTTTGTTATCATGATTAGAAGAATAAGCACTACTAGTTGGTTTACTATAATATTTATCTGCGTGATTTGATGAATATTCATACTCAAAAGTATCATTGTCAATATCATCTTCTACTTCTTCCGAAATCTCACTAACTTCTTCATGCTTATAATGTTTTTCCCTTCTGCTACCTACTTTACTAACAGAATGATTAACATGTTCATCCTTGTCAAGAACCTCTAAAATCTCAGGTTCTTCATCAGCAAAGTTTCTATCATCCATCTGAAAATCGTTGTCATCCATAAATTTGAATTCTTCATGATCACTAGGTTTAATTGTTTCATCAATAGGTCTAGATTCAAAATTATCATCTTTTAATTCTTCTTCTTTAATTTCTTCAACTTTTTCTTCCTTCTTACCAGGTAAAACAATTTTTTTAGCTATAGGCTTTTCAAATGACTCTTTTTCTTTAACCTTTTCTTTAGGTTTAATCTTTTTTTCTTTTTTTACAGGTTCTTCAACCTCTACATATTCAACTTCAAAAAGAGCATTTTTAATTTTATCTAACACACCCATGCGTCCACCTCTTTTATACTAATAATCTAAATCAATCTTCTCATCTTCTAAATCTTTTTTATAACGGTCAGTCTCTTCTCTTCCAACAACATCTAAGAATGACTCTTTAGAAGAATCTGCCTTAAACAAAGTATAATCTTCTTCCTTATAATCCAAAATATTATCTCCAATTAAACTCTCTAAAACAGCATCATTAAACTTAACAGACCTTAATATATAACACATATTATTAATTACATCAGTCAAATCATCCTTATTAACATAAGACTCAATTTTTACATAATTAAACACAAATTGAACGAAATAATTATCATCAACTTCATCTATTTGAATGTAACCATTCTTTTTATTGTAATTTAATTTTTTCGAATAATGTGAATCTTTACTTATCTCATATTCATTTTTAACTTTATGATAATAACTAATAGCATCTACATATAGATAATACTTGTTATTATTCCTATCTTTTAATAAGGCATTATAGTCTTCTTTTTTTACAAAAGAAACTCCCTTTGGCAAATAATACTTATATCCATCGTAAAAAACATTATACAGGTTAACTTTTTTTGACAACAATACCTTCATATTCTTACTGATATTTGTATCATCCAATTTAGTAACACTACACCCTGTCATAAAAATCACGACAATAGAGAGCAAAACAATAATCTTTTTCATATTTCACCTACTCTTATTACATTATAACATCTTTTTTGCAAATGTAAAAATATTTTATCCCTATTTACTATTTTGGACAGACTCCTTAATACACTCAACATAGTATATTGGCAAATTATCTTTAGAAAATCTATCTTCATATTCTGTCGTAATTAAAGGCATATCGTCTTGATGGAAGTCAAAACTTATTTTCTTAAGAATATAACCATTTTCACTAAAACTAACTAAAGAGTAAGTATATAAGTCTCTATTATCAGTTCTCATATGAATTTCTCTAACTCCTTTAAAAATACTTTCATATTTTTCCAAGAATACTTTACTAGACAATCTACGCAAATGATGTCTATTTTTAGGCCAAGGATCAGAAAAATTCAAATATATTCTATCAATTTCTTTTGAAAAAATATCATCAATATCTAAAGCATCTGCTCTAATCATTACCAAATTATTTAATCCTTCTGGTATTTTTTGTAAACTCTTCGCTATAACACTATCATACTTTTCTATTCCAATAAAATTAATATCTGGATACATCTTGGCATTTTCTATTATAAACTTACCCTTACCCATACCAATCTCTATATATATTGGATTATCATTCCCAAACAATTCATTCCATTTTCCTTTATAATCAAAATAATTCTTAACAAGATAACTAGAATTGTTCATAATCTCTTCTTTATTTTTCACATTTCTAAGTCTCATCTAATCACTCCCAACTGATATTTTATCACATTAAAAGTTTATCTGCATAAAATAAAGAGAAAGAAGTGATTCTATGAATAATACACCTTATCCATACTTTCCTAATCCTTTTGGACAATTCCAAGAACAAGTAAAATTTGAGGAAGAAATAAAGAATTTAAAAATAGAAGTAGCCAAGTTAAAAGAACGTTTAAACAACTTAGAAAACAAAAAAACAAATGATTATTTAAAAAAAGATGATAGTCTATACATGTTATAGATTATCACTAAACATATTATTGACAAATAAGTATCCAAGAGACTTATTTGTCTTTTTAATTAAATAAAAAGTAATTATGACAAAAATGGTAATAAAATTATTTTCATAAAGAAGCACAACTCTAATAAAATTACTTTATAAAAAAAGACCATTAACAAAACAGTCATTCAAAAATACTAACTTACAATCTAATATAATCTTTTATTCATATTTTTTTACATATTGTTTATTATCATCTAAAACAAATCTTCCATTATAAATTTCTTCCATACATTTATCAAATATACGTTCTCGCTTTTTTTCCTTTTAACAGCTAATCTTCTTAGATACACTAAAAAAATAATAAAAGCCTCTTCTCCACATACTACCTTCATAATATCAGAAAAGATATCAAAATAATCACCTTTAGATAGTGTCGCTAAAGATTCAGTATTTATATAAGATGGAAAATTTTTAGCTACATACATATCATTTTTTGACATGCTTTCAAGTGGAGAAGATAAATACATTTCCAATTCATTTTCTATTTTTCCTTCTATAACATCTAACATAGAAATTTCCTCTACTCTATTAGAAAAGAAACCTCTCATATTTATCGTCAAACTACTACAATCTAAACAAGTAGAATCTGCGAAATAATTTTTTCCTTCAATCTCTACCATATTCCATGCATGTTTACTATTACATAAGCAATAAGACTTAATATTACATCTTCGACATAATGACGTAAATAAAGCTGCATAATTCCCACAAATTGCACTATCTTTTTCCAAAGCACCATAAAGAAAGCCATTTTCATAAAACTTTCTTGCCTTTTCAACAGGCCAATTCTCTTCACTTAAATCTATGCTTGCAATCTCCTTATCATATTCTAAAGACTCCATGACATAAATTAATATCTTATCAAGCTTTTCCTTATCACTTTCAGAATCCTCAATATTTAAACTACAAACTATAGCATCTAATTTATCATTTACTTTTTCTAAAATTTCGATAGTTCCTGGAATATCAGAAGAAATTAAAACTCCGTTTTTTCTTAAAAAATTATAACTTTTTGAATCAACCCACATAGGAATATTATAAGGAGCTGATTCTTTAAAATTTAACTCTTCTAAAAATAATAATTTATTAAAATCAGTATCAACGTTATTAAAAACATGATTAAAAAGATTTAATGAAAGATACCTTAATTGAGTTATTGATTCGAGAATACCTTCTTCAATAGATGGACCATCTATAATTAAACTCCTTAATAAATTACAATCTTTTAAAAAACCAAAAGCCCCATTAGTTATAGAAACATTTTCTCTTGTATAAATTGTAAGTTTGTCTAAATACTTTAATTTAGAAATACTTTTCAATTTTCTTATTTCAACATCACTAACAGTTTCAATATAGATGACTAACTCTTCAATATTTGGATAATTTTCTATCCAATCAAAAGAATTATTTTCATTATTTAAATGAAATTCAAAAAAATTATCATTTTTTAAATCAGAATAATCTTCTGTTGAAATGAACTCTAAAGATTTAGCCTCAACAGGAATATCATTTGATAAAATTCCAATCAATATTGAAAGTGTCAATGTAACACAACTAATTTTCTTTATTTTATTTGATTTTTCAATAGAATAAATACTACTCATTTCTATTTTTCCCCCATGATTATATCTTATCCTATATCCATTATACATCAAAGTTAGCTACTTATATATTAGTTTTTTCATATTTTTTTTATTTGCTCCTAAAACTTTTTCGAGATAACATTTTCCACATAATGATTCATACTCCATAGCTTTATCTGAACCATCATCTATTGCAATACTATCACCTTCTGTAACAAACATACCATCAATTTTTCTAGCATTTATTCTCGCTTTCTTTCCACAACGACAAATTGTAGGAAGTTCTTCAATTTGATCAGCCAATTCCAAAAGTCTCGGACTACCATCAAATGCTTCCATTACAAAGTCTGTTCTAAGACCATAAGCAATAACTGGAATGTCATAAAGTTTTGTTATATAGAAAAGTTCATCCACTTGCTTTGGCTTCAAAAATTGAGCTTCATCAACTATAATACAATTAACCTTATCCAAATATTTTTCTATCTTATCAATTACTTTATCTTTTGGGGTTATAAATTCATCAATCTTTCTTTCAATACCAAGACGAGAAACAACATAATCTCCACCTTTAGTGTCCTTTGAAGACTTAACTAAAATAACCTTTTGATCTCTTTCTTCATAATTAAAAGCTGTCTGAAGCATAACCGTAGTTTTACCAGAATTCATTGCTCCATACCTAAAAATTAATTTTGCCATATTTTTTTCCTCCTATTATCCAAAATATAACGTGTAGTATTATACACTTATAATTATATGAAATTAAAATTATAGATACAAGATATTTTACAAAATACGACATAATATTTTTTTATAGTAGAAAAATTAAAGATATTGCTTTTTTACTTTTATAATATTTCATTTATGATATACTAATATATAAGGAAAGTGAGGACAAAGCTAATGCTAAAACTAAAAAATATTGAAAAAGAACAATTTGATAAATTTATAAGTGAGCACAAACTAAAATCACATTTTTTACAATCACTATCTTGGGGAGAATTCTCAAAAATAAAGAAAAATCTTACTCCATATTATTTAGGATTAGTAAATGAAAATGACGAACTCGTTGCTGCTACTCTTCTTTTAGAAAAGAAATTACCACTTAATATGTGTTATTTTTATGCACCTCGTGGCTTTGTACTAGACTATAAGAAAAAAGAATTAGTAAGAATAATGACTAAAAAAGTCGTTGATTTTGCTAAAAGTAAAAAAGCAATCTTTGTTAAAATAGACCCTGATATAATTAAAACATCAATTAATTATCAGAATGAAGAACATCAAAATCCTGATTACGATGAAATATTTAAAACCTTAAAAGAAGCTGGTTTTAAACATCAAGGATATACAAAAAATTTTGAAACAATGCAACCACGCTATACTTTTAGAATCGATTTAACTCAGGACTTAGATGAGATTGAAGAACACTTCTCAAAAACTACCAAACAGCGTATAGCAAAGTCATTGAAGTTAGATACAGAAGTAACAATTGGTACTCAAAGTGATATTAAAACTTTTTATCACTTAATGACTCTAACGGAAAGTAGAAAAGACTTCATTTCTTATAATGAAGATTACTATGATACCTTATATGAAATATTTAATGGGAATAAAAATAGTAAAGCTACTCTATTCTTAGGAAAAGTTCATTTAAATAAAACAATCAAAGCTTTAGAAAAGAATCTAAAAACTATTAATAATCAAATATCAATATTACCAATAGATAGCTTAAGTAAAAGTGCTAAAGCTAAGCTTTCAGAACTCACTAAACAAAAAGAAAATACAATTAAAGAAATTGATAAATATAAAGAATACAAAAAAGAATATGGAAACGACTTAACATTAAGCGCCCATATGATTATCGAGTATGGTGATAAAGCCTGGGTTCTATACGCAGGAAATCATAACATTTTAAGTGAAACTTACGTAAATTATAACACTTACTTCGAACACATAAAATATTGTAAAAATAAAGGTTTAAAAGTATATGATCAATTTGGTACAACAGGAGACCTATCTAAAGATAATCCAAGATTAGGATTACACGAATTTAAAAAGAAATTTGGTGGCGATTACATTGAATTTATAGGAGAATGGGACTATATCACAAATTATCCAATGTATTTTGTATTCACAAAGCTAGTACCAATCTATAGAAGTATAGTAAGAAACAAGAGTAAAAAGGAGCTACAACATGAAATTAGTAAATCTAAGTAAAGAAGAATTTAAAAAGTTTGCTGATAATCATGAACAAATAACTTTTCATCAAACAGAAGAATGGGCAAATTTAAAAAAAGTAAATAATTGGAAAGCTTACTACATTGGATTACAAGACAAAAAGAAAATAGTCGCTGGAGCTCTTCTACTCGCAAAAACACTACCAATAATTAAAAAGAAAATGTTCTACTCCCCACGTGGTTTTTTAATTGACTACACTAATAAGGAACTATTAGAAGAATTCACAATAGAGTTAAAGAAATTCATCAAAAAAGAAAATGGAATATTTGTTAAAATAGACCCTTTCGTTGAATATCAAGAACATGATAATAATGGAGAAATTGTTGAAGATGGCTATAATAATAAAGTTGCTGTAAATAACTTAAAAAGCTTAGGCTACAAATTCTTTGGTTTTAACTTAATGCAAGATACACTACAGCCAAGATGGATGCATGTCATCGAAACTAAAAATAAAACTTTAGACGATGTTATGAAAGACATGGAATCCAAAACTAGACAAATTCTTAGAAAAAATGAAAAATGTGGAATTACCACAAGAGAAATCACCAGAGACGAATTACCAATATTTAAAGATATTATGAAACATACTAGTGATAGACGTGAATTTGTTGATCGTCCACTATCCTATTATGAAGCTATGTGGGATGCTCTACATGATAGTGGCATATTAAAAATATTAATCGCAGAAATAGACTTTGACCTTTATGAAAAAAACACAAGAGAAGAAAAAGAAGAACATGAAAAAGATTTAAAAGATAGAATCTATAAAAAAGAGAAAAATATTCTTAAAATGAATGATAAAAAATATGAAGCAAGTAATAAACAAGATAAAGAAGCAATCAACAGATTGGAAAAACAATTAGATAAAATTAAAGAATTAAAAAAAGAATATGGTTCAAAAGAGATACTTGGAGGAATACTTTTCTTAATTTATGGTAATGAGGTACTATCTCTTCATGGTGGAAGTCATGCCAAATTAATGCAATTCCAATCAGCCTATACAATTCACTTCGCAGGAGTTAAAATGGCTGTTGAAAACAATTATAACCGCTATAATTTTTATGGTATTACTGGAGACTTTAGAAAAGAAAATCCTCTATATGGATTATACCTTTTCAAAAAAAGTTTTGGAGGTCATGTCGTTGAACTAATTGGTGAATACGACTTAGTAGTTTCAAAATTATGGTATACAGCTTACAATCTAGCCTTTAATACCTACCACAAATTAAAAAATATTAAAAACAAACAAAAATAATACGATAAAACGTATTATTTTTTCTTTTTAAATAACCTATTTCCAAATATAGATTTAATTGTCTTAGTTTTATAAGTATAATAAAAGTAAACCATCATTCCAACAATCATGTACACTAATATAATAAAGATATTTAAAAATCTATTAGAAACACTAATTGGAATAATAAACTTAAGTAAAAATAACACAACTATCATTAATAATGAAGCACACATTATTTCTACAAAATCTTTTAAAACCTTTTCATAATTAATTTTATACTTAAGTCCTAGTATAAATAAGCAAACTACAAATGATACTAAATATCCTAAAATACTCGCTGTAATTACTCCATAATATGCAGGAAAATGCATTTTATTGAAAGCAATTAATAAGTTAGTATTTAAAAGTAACTTTACAATTACTCCGACAATCAAACTTGTAAATACAGCCTTATAATCTTTCAAAGACTGTAAAGTTGTCACCATAGCTGTAAATAATCCAACAAATAACCCTACAAAAATATAATAACTTAAAACACTAGGACCATATTGACTATTACCATAAAATAAAGTCCATATAGGTTTTGCAAGAAAACTTACTCCTAATGTCATGGGAACTGTCAAGAAAAGTAACATTCCAAGAGCTTGTGTAATCTTATTTTCTACATCTTTTTGTTTATTCTTTATTACACTCTCCGCTAAATTAGGAATCAAACTAACAACAACACCAGTCGAAACGGAAAGTATTATCATATTGAATTTTGCACTCCAAGTAGAAAGCATTCCATAAACAATCTCTGCATCTTTAGCACTATAACTTGCATGATTAACAAGCCCTTTAACAACTGTAACCATATCAATGTAATTATATAATGATTTAAATAAATCAATCATAATAAAAGGAACTGCATAAATTAAAATCTTTTTTAGTATTACTTTATCAGAAACAATTGGTTCATTTACAGATCTAATTTTCTCATTGAATTTCTTCTTATTTTTTACCCTTTTAACAAACAAATATAAATAAGCTGCAATCGCTCCAGCTGTTGCTCCAAATAAAGCAATTCCAACCGCACTTGTTAAAGATAATTTAAATACCTTTATAGCCAAGAAACTTCCGAATATAATAATGAATACACGAACTATTTGCTCAACTACCTGTGAAATAGAAGAGGGACTCATAAAACGATGTCCTTCAAAATAGCCACGATATATACTTAAAAGTGGAACAATTAAAATTGCTGTTCCAATAACTCTCACAACAAATGTAACATCTTCTATCGTATTTCCACCAGTAACATCACCTAAAATTGCTCGAGCCAAAAAAGGTGCA
Source organism: uncultured bacterium (assembly GCA_946560065.1). Classification (GTDB taxonomy): domain Bacteria; phylum Bacillota_I; class Bacilli_A; order RF39; family UBA660; genus UBA3789. The sequence continues at coordinate 28,577 of CAMNUE010000016.1, forward strand.
AACAACATTATCAATAAGAAACAGACAAATCCCAACAATAAAGCCATTCTCTTCCCCATAAGAAAAGCCCTCTGTTTAACATTATGATAACCTAAAGATTGGTATTCAGATATTATTTTACTAATTGCTAAAGGAATTCCAGCAGAAGACAACGACATAAAAAATAAATAGATAGTATAAGCATAACCATATAATGCTCCACCCTTTTCACCAATTACAGCATGAAAAGGAATAACATAGACTATCCCCAAAATCTTACTAATTACAATTCCAAGAGTTGTAATAAAGGCTCCCTTAACAAAAGTGCTTTTCTTCATCGTAATATCTTTCTTCATAATACCTCCACTATAAAAATTATACCACAAAAAAAGAGAAAATATCCTTTTTCTATCTTCTCTACTTTTCTTTATACATAATCATGGCCGAAAAGCAAAAAACCTGCTCTTCACTAAAAATTGAAACTCCAACTTGATATTTAATATCAATTATCTCAATTTCATTTTCACTTATAAAATTATTAATATCTTCTTCTAAATCAGATTCATCTTCATCATCAAATATTTTTACTTTCACATTATCACCAAAATAATTATAAAATATTTAATCTAAAAATATTGACGAAAATTAACGCTTAATCTTTTGAAAATTCATTTTAGAAAGAGTATCTTGATACTTTTCTGAATCAGTATCTTTCATATTTTTAATATTTTCAAAAGCTCTCTCTAAAGAAGAAACTCTATTAGTATTATAGAATATTGCATCATCCGCTCTATTTAAAATAAAATTAAACCAAGCATTAATCTCTTCATTTGAATCATGTTCTAAATCAAAATAAATATCATTAATTGTTCTAGCATAATTAGGTTTAAACATAAATATTCCATGAGATAAATTCAACGGACAAAGCTTTAATTTAGTATCATAAATCTTATTAATAGCATCAGTAAATTTTATATTATAAATCATTCTAGAAGTTCTACCATTACCGTCAATAAATGGATGAATACGTACAAACAGCAAACTAACTAAAGCACTTTTTAAAAAAGGATTAGAATTTAATAAAGATAAAGAAGTACTCTTATAAATACTTATAAAATCATTCATAAACTTTTTTATATCTTCACTATTCGCACCTCGCCAAAATACTATCTCTTCTTCAGTACTTCTATCCATAGTTGATACTCTAACTTCCTTACCATTTGAACGATAACCTTCAAGTCGTTCTGATTTTGTCACAAACTGATGTAATTTCTTAATTCTTCTATGACTCATTTGCAATGTATCAAAAAAAACATTATTTTTTAGCATATCATAAGGATTAATCAAATGATTCTCTATTTTTTGAGAATATTTAATTTCATTAGATAAACTATCAATCCAATAATAGAGAACAGAATAATCATCAAATTGTGATAAAAATCTCAAATATTTATCAAATTCTTTATTAGTATCTTCCAAATGAAATAATACATTATCTTCAATTTTAATTCTATCGACATATTCCTCTAATGGAAAATATTTTACTTCCGCTGGATTCATTCCATTAACTGGACCCATAATATCAACCCCTCTTCAAATGTGTACAAATTATACCATATTTTACTAAAAAAAGCAAATTATATCGTCATAACCAACACAATACAACAAAAATAACAGTCTAAAATCCGACTACATATAGCAATCTTTAAAAAAACAAAACCTCTAAATTCTACATTCAGTAGTTTAGAGGTTTATTTATAATTGTTCTTATTTCACAACTATATTAACTATTTTTCCTTTAATAACGATTACTTTAACTATTTCTTTTCCTTCAGTATGTCTTACTACATTTTCACATTCTAAAGCTTTCTGTCTAATCATATCTTCATCATCATCAATAGAAATCTCAATAGTCCCACGTACTTTACCATTTACTTGAACAGCTATTTCTTTAGTAGTTTCAACAGTCTTAGCTTCATCATAGACTGGCCAACTAGTCTCACAAATTGGCTCGTAACCAATTTCTTCATTTAATTCTTCAGTAATATGAGGAGCAATTGGATTTAATAATGTTAGTAACAAACGATAATCTTCTTTTGTAATAGAGTCTAATGCATCATAAGCATTTGCTAAAATCATTAAACTAGAGATTACAGTATTATAACCCATATGCATCATATCATATTCAATCTTCATAATAGTTTTATTTTGAATAGATTCAAGACTTTCGGTAAATCCAGACTTGTCATTTAACTTATCTTTCATTCTAATAATCTTATCAATGAAACGTTTACATCCTCTTAGTGAATCAGTACTCCAAGCAGCATCCATTTGATAATCACCAATAAACATTTCATAAACTCTTAAAGTATCTGCTCCAAATTCACGAACAACATCATCAGGATTAACCACATTTCCTTTAGATTTACTCATCTTTTGACCATCTGGTCCAAGAATCATACCATGACTTACCCTTGTCCAAATCATTTCTTTATTTGGAACTAAGCCAATATTATACAAGAATTGAACCCAGAATCTTGCATATAACAAATGTCTTGCAGTATGCTCCATTCCACCATTGTACCAATCTACTCTATTCCAATATTTCATTGCATCCATTGAAGCAAACTCTTTCTTATTATGTGCATCCATAAATCTTAAGAAATACCAAGAACTCCCTGCCCAGTTAGGCATTGTATCAGTTTCTCTCTTAGCGTTCCCTCCACACTTAGGACACTTACAATTAACAAAACTTTCAATATTCGCAAGTGGACTTTCTCCATCTTCAGTTGGTTCATATTCTGCAACATCTGGAAGTAATAATGGTAAATCCTCTTCATTCATTGGAACCCAACCACATTCTGGACAATTAATCATCGGAATTGGTTCTCCCCAGAATCTTTGACGTGAAAAAATCCAATCTCTCATTTTATAATTAACTTTTTCTTCACCACAACCATTATCACGTAACCAAGCAAGCATTTTATTAATTGCATCTTCCTTATTCATTCCATCTAATATATCAGAATTAATATGAACACCATCTTCAGTTAATGCACCTTCTCCATTAATTAAGCGCATAGCATCATACTTATGAGCCTCACTCGTTAATTTACTAAGTAATTCAGCCTTAGATATCCACATTACATCAGCAATGTTCTTTTCTTCCTCACTTATTTCAGTTTGAGTTAAACTATTAAGTCTACCAACTACTGTATGACAAGTAATATGACGATTTACATCTTTATGAGCTGCATAAAAATTATCATAATATATAAACTCCATCTCATGTAAATCAACAATATCAGTATATCCAGTTTCTTCAACAACTTCACGGATAGCAGCATCACATGGAGATTCATCTCCTTCAATGCCACCCATAACAAAATTAATCCAATTAAACTTCTTATTATTTACACATAAGTATTTATCCTCAGTTGGATGTTTAATAATAGCATTAACTACATTTCTTTCAGTCATTGGCTTATCATCTCTAATTTGAGAATCTCCAGTACCTACAAAATTCTTTGCAATAACTTGAACAATTGGAATATTAAATTTCTTTGCAAATTCATAATCTCTATCATCATGAGCAGGAACTGCCATAATAGCTCCTGTACCATAACTTGCTAAAACATAATCACTTATATAAATTGGTATTTTCTTACCATTAACTGGATTAATAGCATAAGCACCAGTAAATACACCAGTCTTATCCTTATTTAATTCAGTACGCTCCATATCATTCTTTTTAGCACACTCAACTTTGTAAGCTTCAACTGCAGCCTTGTTCTCTTCAGTAGTAATCAATGGAACATATTTATGTTCAGGAGCCAATACACAATAAGTTGCTCCATACAAAGTATCACAACGAGTAGTAAACACTGTAAATTCTTTATCTTCATGACCATCAATTTTAAAACTAACATGTGCCCCAGTTGACTTACCAATCCAATTAATTTGACCAAGTTTTACACGATCAGCAAAATTAGTATCATCTAAACCAGTCAATAAATCTTCAGAATAATCACTCATTCTAAGCATCCATTGACTCTTTTCTTTTTGAACGACTTGAGAGCCACATCTCTCACATACTCCACCAGCAGCATCTTCATTAGATAGAACACTCTTACATGTAGGACACCAATTCACTGGAATTGAATCCTTATAGGCCATTCCATGTTTATAAAATTGTAAGAATTGCCATTGCGTCCATTTATAATACTCCGGATCAGTTGTAGAAAACTCCCTTGTCCAGTCAAATGAAAAACCAAGTGATTTCATTTGTCCCTTAAACGTCTTAATATTTTCTTTTACAGCCTCTTTAGGATGAATATGATTCTTAATAGCATATTGTTCAGCTGGAGCTCCAAAAGCATCCCATCCCATTGGGAATAAAACATTATATCCTTGCATTCTCATCATTCTCGCAATTGCATCCTGCGCAGTATAACTTCTAACATGTCCAACATGAAGTCCAGCTCCACTTGGATATGGAAACTCTACCAAAATATAATAAGGCTTCTTCTTGCTATTAGTATCAGCAACAAAAACTTTATTATTTTCCCAATACTTCTGCCATTTCTTTTCGATTTCTTTAAAATTATACATTTTTAATCATTCCTTTCTTTTTATAAAACAAATAAACTAAATGATAACTTATCATAATAATTAGCAATGTCGCAAAAAAACCAACGACTATTTCCATTATAAAATTATCAAACAACATAATTATACTTACAACTAAGGATATATCAAAAGAAGAAACCAAAGCAACTATTTGTAAAAGTTGATTATAACTAACTTTATCTAAATCAAGTTTATATCTCTTCACTAAATATTTTATTTCAACTAATTCTTTTTTCTCTTTATCATTTTTCTTTTTCTTATCAAGCACTCGCCTCTTAGCAGGATTAACTATAGAAATTTGATAAATCACAAATATAAAAACAAAACTCATTATAAATAAAATTATTTCTTCCATATTTCCTCCAAAGAATAAAAAAAAGTCCTTAATAATAAGGACGAATTATCGCGGTACCACCTTAATTTATAAGTAAACTTATACGCTCAAAATCTATAACGGAATTACCCAATTGCTCCTAAGACAAGTTCATAAGATTATACTATCTATTTTCACCAACCATAGACTCTCTATAAGTATTTTTCAAACTACTACTTCTCAGTCATTGCAAAATATAAACATATTATAACATAAAATTATAAAATGCCAAGTAAAATTTCTATTTTCTTTTTCTACTAGAAGAATCATCAAACTCTGTTGAATTATAACTATCCATCATAAAATAATCATCTTTAGAATCTCCATCTATTTTTTTTATAAATTGCATCACATCTTTTGGTGTTTTTAAAGAACTCATTATATACTCAGCATTCATGTCTAAAACAGCATCATCAAATTCATTAGTTTTTCTTAAAGACACTAACAATGTTTCAAACAATAAATCTGGTTTATCCTGAATATCTTCAAATTCTTCTCCTGAAATTTTTTTATTTATATTCAAAGCCAAAACTAAAGGAGAAGAAAATCTAACTTTCCTATTTTCCCAATCAAAAGTATATAATGTTCCCTCTGGAAACCTACACAAACTAGCTCTTTGATTATCAGTAAAAACTTTATATAAACTATCTTTTTTAGACATATTAAGTATTACTTTCCTAAGAATAGCATCGGATAAGAAAGTATTTCTTAAGTAATCAATGACAGAACTTTCATGATATCCTTCGCATTTTTGGAACTTCTTTAATTGCTTTAAAGCCTTTTCTCCACCATCTCTAGCAATCTCTAACAAGAAATTATAATTATCTAATAATTTTAACGCTATAAAATCATAATCCAAAGGAACATGCTCTATAGAATCAACCCAATTACTAACATCTCCATCATAAAAACACAATGAAATATACTTGCGAACCAAATCTTGTAATTCTTTTTTATCATCTATTTCCATTCCATCATATACGGAAGAAGAAAATTCATCATCTAAATCTCCGTTAACTAAATGATGCATCATTTCATCATACAAAGACTTGTTGTCATCTAAGTTAATCTCATCCAAATAATTAACTAATGTTGCTTGTTTCAAATCTTCCAACCTTTTAGTAGATTCCTTAACATCTTTTTCTGTAATTATCATAAAACCTCCTAAAATTCCCCTATATAGTCTAATAACTTTAAGAACAGATTCATATACTCTTTAGACAAACCTTTTTTCCTTAATTTTCTAACACCTATTCTCTTCTTATCCATTGGAAGTTCTCCAAATATAATACTTGCAATTTCTTCTTTTAAATATGTATTAATTTTAAGGTCCATCAAAATACTATCTAAATCATCATTAATAAGTCTAACCGCATCGATTTCAATATCTTTTCCTTTACAGTTTATCGTCAACTGTCCAATAGTTGGTACATTCTTAACTTCAACAATAAAGTCATTACCGTCTACATAATTTTCATTAGGTAACTTTTCAGAATTAAAATATATCGTTACATTTTCAGCCTGCTTAGTATTTCTAAATACCATTTTATAATTACGTCTTTCTGGCGCAATACCACTCTTACCATCAATTGATCTAATAATAACAGTATAGTTATTTCTAAGATAATTATAGTCAATTGAAGTTTTTAAATAATATCCTTCTCTATACAGTGAAGTAATTCCATCATCTTCAAACAATGTATATGTATTACTAACACCAGGGAATATTTGAATTTCCAAGTCGCTTGGTAAACCTATATTATTGTAATCACTTCTATTAGAAAAAGGAATTATTGAACCAGCATGAGCAAAAACAGGATAATCATCTTCTTTAAAGAAAGAAACATATTTTTTATTACCAGGAAACTTTTTACCAGTAACAAAGTCATACCAAACACCATCTGGTACAAAAAATCTATGAATTGTACGATTCATTACTTGATCTTTTGGTTCTAGAATCGGACAAACCAATAACTGCGAACCAAAATAGTACTGATTTCTATATAAATCATCATCATAAACCCACATATAATTATAATAAAACGGTTGAATTAAAGGAGTACCAGATTTTGTATAATTATAAGCTTCTGTATAAATATATGGTATTAATCGATGTCTCAATCTCATATAGTCTGCAGCAATATTTTCAGTTTTAGCATCCCATAACCATGGCTCTTTCTTATAGTATCTTCCACGTGCACCATGAAATCTTAAAATTGGTCCAAAAGTACTCAACTGAAGATATCTAAGATATAATTCTCCATCTTCAATACCACCATGGTTACCAGCAACATCATGACTCCACCAACTAACACCAATATTAGCTGCATTCAAATACTTAAAAGGCAAATCTTTTAAATGTTCCCAACTAATTTCACTAGAGCCACCATATAAAATAGGATACCTATGGGGAGCATAAATACCTCCTCTAGCAAGTAATAAACCTCTTTTATTGTTATTTCTTCCAGAATCTAGATACATATAATGATTTAATGCCCATAACCTAGTAACATCCATTTTTCCATCAGAATCATTCCAAAAGAAATCAACTCCCATTGCCTCCAATGGATGCAAAAACATTTTAAACAAAACATCAAGATACTTAGGATTCAATGGATCAAACTCTATTATTGATGAGGCCGAAACCTTTAAATACTCAACTGCTTGTTTATAATACTCTTCATGAGGATATATTCCATTAGTCGGATTAACACATAAACCAACTCTAATACCTCTACGATGAAATTCATTAATCATCATTTTGGGATCTTTAAATAATTCTTTATTAAAAGTAAAACCTGTTTTTAAATCCTCGAAATCACCAGAATTTCTAATATGCCAATCATGATCAAAAAGCATTACAGAAATAGGAATCTTTTTTCTTTCAAAATTTCTAATCAAATCGTGAACACCTTTATCATCATAAGTAATATTTCTACTCCACCAATTTCCCAACGCATAACGTGGTATAAGAGCTGGAGCCCCAGTCATTTTAAAATAATCAAATAAAGCTTGTTTAAAATCCTTATCATACATAAATACATAAATATCTAAATGATTAGCTGGTGGATTTGCTAAAGTTCCATCTTCCATAATAATTTTACTATAACTATCGTCTAAAGAAGCAAAACCATCTAAAGAATATAATCCCTTTTGTAAATTAACAGGAATATTAACATCAACACCGACCATATTTCCCATCATATTTCTAGCCTCAGGATGTCCAACATACCAATCTTTACATCTATCTCTATCCTTACTCAAAAGAGTGATTTTTAAATTTCTCATCGGGTCAACCTTTGTACCATAAAAAGATTGTCCTTTAATATAACTAAGTGCAAAATATTTAGTAGTTATCTCAACAATATTAGCATCTTGACGCACAGAAAAATCCGGTAAACCTATATTTCTCTTTTTAACAAGTTGAGTCGGTCTATCGATAAATTGTCCAGCAGCAGAAAATTCAAGTCTAATAATTCTTTCAGAAATAACAGAAATTCTATAGTTATTTCCTTGAATAATAGCTTTCTTATCACTCTTAGCCTTCGTATAATCTACTTCAAATTGTTTTCCAAGTGGATACATACTAAACACCTTCTTATTATCCTAATATCATAATATCATAATTAAATAAAATAGCCAAGAAAAAGATAATAGTAAAGTGACAACTAACAACTACTATTATCCGCTTAAATTTCATTATTATTCTATTGCTTTACAAAGATTATTTATCTAAAAACAACATATAATACTCTTCTAAAGTAATATTCTCATCATGAATATACTTAGCAATTTTTTTACCAACATACCTATAATGCCATGGTTCAGTTCTAAAACCTGTAATATTCTCATACTTCTTCGGAAATCTCAAAATGAATCCATATTTATAAGCATTATCTACCATCCATTGATATTCCTTAGAATTTGCAAAAACATTACTTTTTCGACTACCAATATCAAAACATAAACCAGTTTGGTGTTCAGAAAAACCAGGTTTCGCAACAAATCTATCAACATAACTTTGTCCATATAATTCTAAATAAGTATCATTAATTTCAACCTGATCTTGATAGCTCCTATAAGCTGAATTAATAACTATCTCATAACCTTCTTTTTCTGCAGCCTTACTCATTTGAATAAAAGCATTAATAGCTACTCTACTAGCTTTCATTCCCTCTTCTGATGTATACTTCTCATCAATCTTAGATAAACCAGTAGGAACAAATTTCTCATCCAAATATCTATGTTTATTAACAAGCATATCTGTAGAAAATTTATCAACTAAAATAGCGTCTTTATAATCTTCTTTATCCATATCTAAGTTAACAAATAAAACAGTTGTTTCTTCATCCTCTCCAGTCTCATCAGAATAAGCAACATACCTATCATAATTATCTAATTTTGCATAATCAACAGTAAAAAACTCTTCTAAATACTTTATCTTTTCTCCTTTAGCAAATCTCTTAACACTATCATTATCCCCATGAGCAAGTATTATATTTATATCACTATTACTATAACCAATTTTAAGCAACTTATTAATATTTGCAATTAAATCCTTATGATCAACAAATTTAATTTTAGTATAATTATCCATATACTTTTCATTATAATCTTTACTTTCAAAAGCCCTGTTTAAAGTCTTATTCTCTCCAACAGATAAAACATATTCTTTATTAAAAGAAAACAAAATATTTTTACTTGCTTCCTTACTATAACCAATTTTTCCTAAAAGACTTATTTGTCTTGCATAAAAAATATATAAACCAAGCAAAATACAAAAAATAACACCAAGAACTTTCAAAAATTTGATATATCCTGCTTTCAATCTAATCTTTTTTACTTTCTCCAAGCCTATCACCTATCATTATAATACCACAAATAATTGCAAAAAACTACAAATTGTGATATAATCAAGTCGTTTTTCAAATAACTATAAAAAGAAATATGAAGGTAGTAAAAATGAATAGTAAAAAAAATAAGTATGAAGGAAAAAAGTATATTTTTAAGAAAAACAGTATTGAAAAAGCAAAAACAAAATATTCTCCAACATACTACTATGTTTTAGTAAAAATACTAAGATATAAAAAATATATAAATGAATTTAAAAAAGTAATTAATTATAATGAAGATAATCCAGCTTATTTAAATAAGTTAATTATCAACATTATTGAGAAAACTGGAAATGAATTAAACATCGCTAATAACAAAGTATACAGTTATAGAAAATACAATCGCTCTATAAAAAAATGTTTAAAAAGTATTCTCAAAGATGAAGAGAAAAATAATAAAATATGTAATACAAATGTTATAAAAGTATACAAAAAAATAGTAAATAATGAATATAAGGAATTAAGAAATTTTGCTCTAAAAAAACCAAAATTATTTTTAGAAGCAATTTATCTTTATACAATATGTGAGGATTAAATTATGAATAACTTTAAATATTCAAATTCAAATAAAAGATATCATACTCTTGATTATTACTATAAAACAAGATTTAATGAAAAAGTCTTTAAAGTAAGTTTAAATGCTGGTTTTTCATGTCCTAATATAGATGGTACTGTAGGTCATGGTGGTTGTATTTATTGCTCTAAATCAGGTAGCGGTGAGTTTGCTGGAAATATTAATGATTCATTAGAAAAACAATTTAATGAAATTAAAACAATGATGCATAAAAAATGGCCTCAAGCTAAGTATATCGGCTATTTCCAAGCAAGAACTAATACTTATGGTCCCGTAAAAAAATTAAAAGAATTGTATGAGACTATCTTAAAACAGCAAAATGTCATCGGCCTTAATATTGCAACTAGACCGGATGCTATTACTGATGAGTGCCTCGATTATTTAGAAGAATTAAACAAAAAAACTTACTTAACAATAGAATTAGGACTACAAACATCAAATGAAACAACATCTAAATTAATTAATAGATGTCATTCTCTAAATTGCTTTGAAGAAATGGTCAAAAAACTTCGAGAAAAAAAGATTGACGTTGTTGTTCATATAATTAATGGTCTTCCCTACGAAACAAAGGAAGACATGCTAAATACTGTAAAATATCTAAATCATTTAGACATTCAAGGAATAAAAATTCATATGTTAAGTGTTATAAAAGATACTCCACTAGAAAAAATGTACCAAGAAGAAAAATTTAAATTACTTACAAAAGAAGAATATATAGATATCGTTATTGAACAGTTAGAATTACTAAGAGAAGAAATTGTAATTCATCGTATCACAGGAGATCCTAAATTGGATGAATTAATTGGACCTTCGTGGTTAACAAAAAAATTCTGTGTCTTAAATGACATTGATAAAGAAATGGTTAGAAGAGATACTTATCAAGGAGTTAAGAGTCATGATTAATTACCTAACCTTCATAATAATTATAAACATAATTTCGGCTATACTCTATGGTATTGATAAATTTAAAGCCATTAACAAAAAAGAAAGAATAAGTGAAACAGCTCTTCTAACTATTTCAGCAATTGCTCCACTTGGCGCCTTAATTGGGATGATTATTTTTCATCATAAAACAAAAAAATTGAAATTCAAAATTTCAATTACAATATTTTTAATTATAAATATCTTATTATATTTAAATTACTTTGTATAATAAAATATCTATACTTATCTCAAATATACACCTACTTTATTACACAATAAAGCAGGTGTTTTTTACATAAATATAAAAAAGCATCAGATTTCTAATGCTTTTTTATATTTAATTATTTAATAT
>CAMNUE010000017.1 GCA_946560065.1 uncultured bacterium
TAAAATCACAATAATAAGGAGTATTATGATAGTACAAAGATATTTCTCTGATTTTCTCATAATTTCACCTCCTTCCACTTTAAAAGTAAAGGAGAATAGTACCCAAACTAACTAAATATTCCTATAAATATTATACTATTAGTGATAGATAAAAAACAAGTAAACAAATGAGAATTATATAAAAATATTGGAGGCTTGAATGAAAAATAACTACTTAAAAATTTTAGATGATTATTTGTTATTATTTCCTGAAGAAAAGGAAAGACAAGCTAGGTTATTAGGTTATTTGGAAAAATCAAATGATAAAGAGATAATAGATTGGAATAACTTTATCGGTCATATAGTTGCTGGAGGTTTTATTTATGCCAAAGAGGAACATAAATTTTTAGTTTTATACCATAAAGATTTAAAAATGTTTTTATATCCAGGCGGACATGTTAATGACAATGAGAAGAATCCATTACAAGCTGCTAAAAGAGAAATTATGGAAGAGACAGGTTTAAGTAATCTTGAACAATTAAAATTATCTGAAAATGAGCAAATTCCACTAGATATTGATACTCATTTAATTGGATATAACGAAAGATTAAACATACCAGCACATTATCACTTCGATTTTAGATATTTATTTATAGTAGATAAGATTTCTAGAATAAAAATTGAGCAAAATGAACTATCTAATTATAAATGGATAGATATTTATGAATTAAAAAATGATTTAAACTATGGAAAAATAGTAAATAAAATTGAAAATATTATTAATAAATTATAAAAATGATTTCAAAAATCAATAATTTATAACCTATATTATAAAAATATTTACTACATGCTTCATGCTACATAATAAGGGTAATACTATCCTTATTATGGCGAGAACTTTAGTGGCTATGCCACTAGTTCCGCTCATAAATGTATTTTGGATACTATGCAATGCCATAGTATTTTTTAATATTTAAAATTAATGATACAAAACAAAAGCTAAAAATATACTACCATTTTACTACTTTTAAAAGCGAAAATATAAGAAATTATAAAAGTATATGTGAATATCTTCCAAATATAAAAATGCCGTAAACATCCATAAATAAAGGTTATAATGACATTTAAGAACTTATAAAAAGATAATCAAAAAATTACTATATTTTTGTATAAAAAAATTCCTAGAAAAGTATAAAATTACTATTTCTAAAAGCATATAAAAAATCCAATAATTCATATTTAATTTCTAGTATCTTTCCTTTTATAAATAAGCAAACACTTGACAAAATAGGTAAGAGAAGGTTATCCTTTTTATATAAGATAAAGAGAGTAGAAGATATACAAATTAAAGGTAATAATTATTAAGATAAGCTACATACTAATCTTAAATAGTTCTAATAATCATATCTATCTATTATCTTTACAGGATTAGGGAGTTCAATATGAAAAAAATTTTAATGTATGGTATCGGCTCATATTAAAATAGAGGAGTCGAAGCAATAGTCAAATCAACTATTGATCAATTAGATAAAGACTTTAAGGTAACAATCGCAAATCTATACAATGAAGAAAATAGTAAGAAGTATAAAAATCAAGTTGCCAAGTATATCCCACAAATTTCTTTAAAGAATAAAATTTCAGATACTTATACTAAGGACAAAGAAAAGTTAAGAAAAATTCAAAAAGACACAATTCTAGAAATAGATAAAAATGATATCTGTATTTCTTGTGGTGGAGATAACTATTGCTACAATGCTAGTGATTGGTTATATGTAATGGATGAAGCTAGTAAAAATAAAAATAAGAAATTAGTTCTTTGGGGTGCTTCATTATACGATGAAATAAATGATATAAATTTAATAAATGATATGAATATTTTTGATCTACTTTATATCAGGGAAAGCATTTCCTATGATGCTATTAAAAATTACGTAGACGAAAAGAAATTATTTTTGTGTCCTGATCCAGCCTTTTCTCTTAGTGTAAAAGAAATAAAGTTAGATGATTGGTATAAGAATAGAAAAATAATTGGAATAAACTTATCGCCATTCACAATTAACGACGAAAATAAAGAGGCCTATCCTGCAATTTTAAAACTAGTGGATTATATCTTAAAAAATACAGATTATAGTATTGATTTAATCCCTCACGTTACTCAAAAAGAATCAAATGATATCACAATATTAAAAAAGATTTATAATCAATATAAGGGAGATAGAATTCATCTAGTAGAAGATAAGTATGATTGTTGTGAAATTAAATATGTTATTTCTAAGTATGATTTATTAATAGCCTCAAGAACTCACGCCTCAATTGCTGGCTATTCTCAATGTATTCCTACTTTAGTAATTGGCTATAGTGTAAAAGCAAGAGGCATAGCTAAAGATATCTTTGGAACTTATGACAACTATGTCATTTCTTATAAAAGCTTAACAGAAAAGAATATGCTTTATCTTTTTAAATGGTTTTTAAAAAACAAGAATTTAATCAAAGAAAGACTAGAAAAAGTCATTCCAGATATGCGAGTTCGTGCAGGAAATGCGATGAAAGAAATTATTAATAAGTTAGAAGAAAACGAACTAAAAACAATTTGTAATAAAAAAGATTGCATCGGATGCTTACTATGTAAGAATAAATGTCCTAAAGATGCCATCACAATAGAAAAAGATGACATGGGATATTGTTACCCTAAAATAGATTTAGAAAAATGTATCAAGTGCAACTTATGTAGAGATGTCTGTCCCGTTAATAAACCAAAAACATCTCCAAAGAGTGAAAAAATTTGTTATGCCTGTAAATCAAAAAATGAAAATGTTAGATTAAACAGTTCATCAGGAGGATTTTTTCAAGTTTTAGCCACACAATTTATCAAGGATATGAATGGAGTAGTTTATGGTGCAAGTGTTATTAATGGTCAAACTAAACATATAAAGGTTTCTAAAGTAGCAGACTTGAAAAAGATACGTGGATCCAAATATACTCAAAGTATGATTATTGATATAATGCCTAATCTAGATGAAGATATTAAAAATGAAAGAAATATTTTATTCAGTGGAACGCCTTGCCAAATAGACGCAGTCAAAAAACTAGCTAATAATTACAAAAATATCTATTACGCTTCAATTATTTGTCACGGAGTAATGAACAATGATGTCGAAAAATTTGTGTTAAAAAGAAAAGGTTATCCAAAAAACTTTAAAGTAGAATATCATAGAAAAGACATTGCTTGGGATGCTCCAACTATAAAAATAGAAACAAAGACTAATGAAGAAGTAATTGCTTATGGTGACAGCGACTTAATGACATTGTACTTAAATAATACTGTTTTAAGACATTCTTGTTATTCTTGTAAATTCAAAGGAAATAATAACTATAGTGATATCATTATGGGAGATTATTGGGGCGTTTTCAAACATCATAGTGAGATTTACGACAAGACAGGAGTTTCAGCAGTTATTATCAATACAAAAAAAGGTCAAAAGTTATTCGAAAAATTAAACTTACTATCACACCTAGATTACGAAGAAACAGATTATAATAATATTGTTGAAGGTAATCCATTAATAGAAGATAGTGTTACTAGAACATTAGACAGATATAAATTCTTAGAGAATGCTAATAGAAATAGTATTGAACTAATTACAGAAAGAATTAAATTAAATAATGAAATTTCTGCTTTAAATACAAGATACGAAGAATTAATAGAAATAAAGGATTTTATCTATAATCAAAAAGTAGACTTACAATTCCAATTAGACGAAATAAAAAATAGTAAAAGATGGAAAATAATTGATAAAGTAAGTAATTCAATTAATAGAGTTAGAGGTAAGTAAAAAGACAAGATAAAAAATATCTTGTCTTTTTACTACTTACCAATAATTATTTTCTTCTATTATTCAAGTTTTCTTCTAATGTGCTAGATAGGTCCTCTACTGTATAATTTTCATCTTCCTCTACGATATCTCTTAATCGCTCTAATTCCATAAAGCCTACTCTAGAAGATAATAGTTCTATTGGTATTTGCCGCCAATCCCCATATTTCTTTGTTGTAATAGAAATAACCTGTTTACAAATTTTTTTCTTAATCTCCAAGGATACATCCCATTCCATAACCTCACTTGCTCTTTGCAAGCAAGCAGCCACTTGAATAAACTTAATTTTATCTTCAAATACATCAAATCTATCTGATTCTTTAGTCTCTTTTTCAAGTTGATCAGTAACAGTAAAAATGTCTAAAAAGTTTTCGTTAACTTCGTACCCCTTTGCAGAAACCCCATTATTACCACGTCTATAGAAATAATCGGGGTTATTAAAACAAAGAATATTATTAGCATTAAACAATTTAGCAAATGTAAAAGAAACATCCTCCCACATTCTATTCTCTAGGAAACCCTTACCCTTAACTGTATCTCTTCTAAATAACTTATTACAAACAGAAGGTGATTAATCCAAAATTATTTCTGGGTTAGACAAAATAGAATATAATTTACCTTCGTCCCTTCTAAGAGAATTAAATCCATTTTCCAAATAACTACTATTTTTGGTGAAAATAAGCCCAGTTATAATAACTTCAGGATTATTATTACTTTTGGCAGCATTATACATTGTTTCATACATGCTACTATTTACATAATCATCACTATCCAAGAATCCTATATAATCGCCACTAGCTAGTTCTATTCCTCTGTTTCTTGCGGCTCCCTGTCCCATATTTTTCTCATTTTTTATAAGTTTAATCTTTTCAGGATATCTATTTTTATATTCTGCCATTATTTGAAAACTATCATCTTTAGAAAAATCATCTACAACAATAATTTCTATTTCATCCAAACTTTGATTGATTAACGAATCCAAACAATCTCTTAAATGATTAGAAGAATTATAAACAGGTACAATAATACTTACTTTCATCTAACTCATCTCCATCTCAATCTTATCACATAATCAGGTTAAATAAGTCAATAATAATAGCAAAAGATTAATTGTAACTGTCAATATAGAAAAATAAATAAAGTTGTGTTAAGATATATCGAAAATATTTAAAATAATCTTAAACTTCCTAAAATAGGTAATATAATGATTATACATACAGTAATAATAAATAATCTATAAGACTTCAACACAGAATTGTGAGTCAAAAAGAAAAATGAGTGAGCTATATAGAAAATAAAGATAATAGAAAGTTAATAGAAAACAAGTGATATAGGAGGGATTGTCATGGAATCAGTAATGCCAGCTACAGTTAATAGAGATAAAGGATATATTAATCTTGATGAAATACTAAAGCTACCACCTATAAAAAGCTTTGAGGAATTAGTAGAGACTTTAAAGGAAAACAAAAAAGTTACTATAAAAAGTATTAGTAACCATAACAATAATAAACAATTAGTTTTTAGTTTTAAATATAATAACATAGAGTATTTTTATAAGTATGATTGTCCCAGAGAACCTTTTAAACTAAGTCCCTATAATGAATTAGTAGCATGTGAAATAGCTGATGACTTATTTATTCCTCATGTTAATTATGATTTAGCAACTGTCTGTGGATTTAAAGGACTTATATCCAAAGATTTTCGTCAAGATTATGTACAATATATATCGGGAAAAGAATTTCTTATTAATAATCATCCCTTAGGTAATGAGAATAATATTGCAAGTCTTAACAACTTAGAAGATATCTGGCTTGCCTTAGAGGAACATTATGATAGAAAACCAGAGTATCAAAATATAGTCAGTAAAGTGATGCAAAAAATTGTCAACATGTTCCTTTTTGACATATTAACTGGTCAAGTAGATAGAGGTGATACTAATTGGTGGCTTATAGAATATCCAAATGGTCTGCTTGACTTACAACCTTTATTCGATAATGTAAGAATTTTAATTCTGCATCACCAACTAGCAACAGAACGTTACCCCTCAGTTTCAAAAATTCTTTTAACTGTAAATCAAGATGTTGGCAGATATTGTGAGGATAATTTAGAAGAATTTCTAAAGGTTAGTGACCAAGAA
This sequence comes from uncultured bacterium, assembly GCA_946560065.1. Classification (GTDB taxonomy): domain Bacteria; phylum Bacillota_I; class Bacilli_A; order RF39; family UBA660; genus UBA3789. The sequence goes on from CAMNUE010000017.1 coordinate 5,989, forward strand.
TTTAATCAAACCTTACTTAATATTCTATGGACTATAAGTCAAGAAAATCTTCAAAAAGTATTTATTAGAATAGAGGAAAAAACTAAATATCACATGCCCAACGAATTAAAACAGTTTTATCTAAAAGAATTCGATTCTCAATTAAATTTTATTACTGATACCTATGATAACATAATGTCTTCTAAACACAGATAATAATTTTTAGATATGATTTTTATTCATTCTTAATTTCAATTGGATTTTACTAAATATTATCATATCTGATAAAATAATTAACGAAGATGAGTTTTTAAAAGTACACCATGGATCTAAAAGCTTATAAAGTAATTTAAATAAAGAGGTATTAGGATAATTTCTTAAGAGAAATAAAAGAATTGCAAAAAAACAATAAACTTAATCCTATTATAATACTTGAGGATATTATAAGTAATTCAAGCAATAAAATAGATAAAAGAATGGAAAAGATTATACTCCCAAATTTAAAATAATCAATTAGTTGATAATAAACATAATAAGAATAGAAAGTGATGTGATAATATGTTCAATTTAGTATCAAAATTTAAACCATCTGGTGATCAACCAAAAGCTATAGAAGAATTAGTTAAAGGTATAAAAGAAGGAAAAAAAGAGCAAGTTTTATTAGGTGCAACAGGTACCGGAAAAACATTTACTATTGCTAATGTAATTAAGGAAGTCGATAAACCAACCTTAGTACTTGCTCATAACAAAACATTAGCAGGACAACTTTATTCAGAGTTAAAGGAAATTTTTCCAGATAATAAAGTAGAGTATTTTGTTTCGTACTACGACTATTACCAACCTGAAGCTTATGTTCCTTCAACAGATACCTATATTGAAAAAGATTCCTCAATTAATGATGAGATAGATGAATTACGTCATGCAGCAACTTCAGCACTTATAAGTAGAAGAGATGTCATTGTAGTAGCTTCAGTATCTTGTATTTATGGTATCGGAGAAGTTGAAGAATATAAAAAGAAAATGTTAACTTTAACAGTTGGTGATGAAGTAGAGAGAAATCAAGTTTTAACAAAATTAGTAGACATGCTTTATGAAAGAAATGATTTAGACTTTAAGCGTGGAACGTTTAGAGTTAGAGGAGATGTTTTAGAAATAATTCCAACGAACCAAAAAACAACAGGTTATCGTATAGAATTCTTTGGGGATGAAATAGATAGAATTTCGGAGATTGACACCTTAACTGGAGTAGTTACTACTAATCTAAAAAATGTTAGCATTTTCCCCGCTAGTCATTTCGTTGTTAGTGATGATAAACTTCATGAAGCCATAGGAAGAATAAAAAAAGAACTAGCAGAAAGATTAAAAGAGTTAAAAGAAAATAATAAATTATTAGCCGCTGAACGCCTAGAACAAAGAACAAACTACGATATTGAAATGCTAGAGGAAACAGGTTTCTGCTCTGGAGTAGAAAATTATTCAGCACCAATGGCTGGTAGGAAACCCGGTGAAACCCCAACAACTCTAATGGATTTCTTTCCAGATGACTATCTACTAGTAGTTGATGAATCTCATGTTACTCTTCCACAAGTACGTGGTATGTATAATGGAGATAGGGCAAGGAAAATGAATTTGGTAGACTATGGTTTCAGATTACCAAGTGCCCTAGATAACAGACCATTAAAATATGATGAATTTGAGAAAAAAATTAATCAAGCAATTTATGTATCAGCAACTCCAGGAGATTTAGAGTTAGAGCATACTAATAACGAATATGTTGAACAAATAATTAGACCAACAGGGCTACTTGATCCAACTATAGAAGTAAGAAAGACGGAAGGTCAAATAGATGATTTAGTTGGTGAAATAAACGAAAGAATTGCTAGAGATGAAAGAGTATTAATTACAACTCTAACAATACGTATGGCCGAAGAGTTAACTAATTACTTAAAAGAATTAGATATCAAAGTAGCTTATCTTCATAGTGAAGTAAAAACATTAGAAAGAATGCAAATAATTCACGACGTACGTGCTAAAAAATATGATGTGCTTGTAGGAATAAATCTTTTACGTGAAGGACTAGACATTCCAGAAGTATCATTAATAGCCATTTTAGATGCAGACAAAGAAGGGTTCCTACGAAGCAACAGAAGTTTAATTCAAACAATTGGACGTTGTGCTAGAAATGCTCACGGACACGTCATTATGTATGGTGATAAAATAACTGATTCAATGCAAAGTGCTATTGATGAAACAATGCGTCGTCGTTCTATTCAAGAAAAATACAATGAAGAATATGAAATCACACCAAAAACAATAGTAAAAGAAATTAGAGATGTTATTTCTAATACTGCAGAAGTCTCAGAAAGTGATAAACCAAAGAAATTAAGTAAAAAAGAACTCACTTTAACAATGGATAAAATTGAACAAGAAATGCGCGAAGCTGCGAAGAATCTTGACTTTGAAAGAGCAATGGAACTACGTGATATATTATTTGAAATGAAAACTCAATAAAAAATGAAATCTAACTAAAATTGCTATCTATAAAAATATTCAAGTAAAAATCAACAATTTCTGTGAACAAAATAAAAGCAAAAAAACATTCCACAATTTCTGTGGATAAAACAAACTCTAAAATAATTGTAGTCACCAAAAATTGTGGATAAAAATCTCCTTAAATTTTAAAAAAAATATAATAATCAAAACTGAATGCTTACACAAAAATATGTAAATAGTGTCAAAAAAAAGATTATTAATAGAATAAGTTACGCAGTGTAACTAGGATATGGTAAAATAAAAATATAAGGAGAGAATAATTGTGGCCATAAAGAAAAAAACAAGAAGAAATACTTCAAATATATATCAAAAGCTTTTCGCAACCAAAAATGATGAATTAAATGAGATGCTTGAAGAAAAACCAAGCGCTAATAGGTCAGAGCAACTTCATCAAGAAAATGAAGAGTTAAGAGATTCTATTTCCCAACATGACTCAGAACTTCTTGACATGTTAAATGAAGCCGGTTCTGAAAGAGCAAAAAGAAATTTGGATTATTATCACAAGTATTTAAAAAACTCAAATTCAAAGAGAAATTTTTAATAAACTATTAAAAACTAATTCTAAAAATATTAAATTAAAGAAAGGAATTACTAATAAAATTCCTTTTTGTGTGGTATAATATGAACCAGGCAATTGGTCTTAAGAATATATTATTTATGACCATATATAGCTTGAGTGAAGTGAAAGGGTGAATGTTTAAATGGATAAAATTATAGTAAAAGGCGCAAGAGAAAATAATTTAAAAAATGTAAATATTGAACTACCAAAAAATAAAATGATAGTTATGACAGGTTTATCAGGAAGTGGAAAATCTTCCTTAGCCTTTGATACAATTTATGCAGAAGGACAGAGAAGATATGTCGAAAGTTTATCTGCCTACGCTAGACAATTCTTAGGAGGTTCCGAAAAGCCAGATGTTGACAGTATCGAAGGATTATCTCCAGCAATCAGTATTGACCAAAAAACTACTAATAATAATCCACGTTCAACTGTTGGAACAGTTACAGAAATATATGACTATTTAAGATTGGTCTTCTCACGAGCAGGCATTCCATACTGCCCAAATCATAATATTCCAATATCAAGTCAAAGTGTTGAAGAGATGACAAATAAGGTTTTAGAATATCCTATTGGAACTAAAATCGTTATTATGTCACCAGTTGTTCATGGAGAAAAAGGTGAACATAAAGATTTATTTGATGAATTACGTAAACAAGGTTATGTAAGAGTTCGTGTTAACGGGGAAATGTATGACTTAAGTGAGGAAATAAACTTAGAGAAAAATAAAAAGGATAGTATTGACGTTGTAATAGACAGATTAATTCTAAAAGAGGATTCTAGAAGCAGATTATTTGAAGCCTTAGAAGCAGCAACAAAACTAGCTGAGGGAAAAGTAGTAATCGAAATATTAGGAGAAAATCATAAAGAAATAGTCATGTCCGAATCATTTGCCTGTCCATACTGTGAATTCTCACTTCCAGAATTAGAACCAAGGTTATTTAGCTTTAATGCTCCATATGGAGCTTGCCCAGAATGTAAAGGACTAGGAATGAATCTCCAAATAGATGAAGAATTGCTTATTCCAGATACTAATTTATCTATATCAGGAGGATGTATAAAAACCTTGACAGATGACCCAGAAGGCTTAGACTATAAAAAATTACAGTGTGTATGTAAGCATTATAAAATAGATATGGATAAACCATGGAAAAAATTAAAAAGAGAACACCAAGAAGTGGTTCTTTATGGTTCTAATGAAATAATTAATTTTAAATATTCTTCAAAAAGTGGAAATAATTATAATAGTAAAGATTTCTACGAAGGAATCATTAATAACTTAGAAAGAAGATACATTGAAACAAGTTCAACTTGGGTTAGAGAATGGCTTGAGAGATATATGGTTGAGCATACATGTGATGCCTGTCATGGAGCAAGATTAACAGAAAGTGTCTTATCAGTAAAATTAGGCGGAAAAAACATTTACGAAGTAACAGAAATGAGTATTAAAAATTTGATACCTTTCTTTAGAAATTTAGAATTATCGGAAGAAAAAAAGGAAATAGCTAAACTTGTTTTAAAAGAAATAGATGATAGACTATCTTTTTTACAAAATGTTGGTCTAGAATACCTAACATTAAGTAGAAGTGCAGGAACTTTATCAGGAGGAGAAGCTCAACGTATCAGATTAGCAACTCAAATAGGTTCACATTTAACAGGTGTTTTATATGTATTAGATGAACCTAGCATTGGACTTCATCAAAGAGATAATGAAAAATTAATTAAATCAATGTTAGAGATGCGTGATTTAGGAAACACCTTATTAGTAGTAGAACATGATACTGATACAATGTTAGCATGCGATTATCTAGTAGATATTGGTCCAGGAGCTGGAGACGCTGGAGGAAGTGTTGTTGCAGCAGGTACTCCAGAAGAGGTTATGAAAAACGAAAAAAGTATTACAGGACAATATTTAAGTGGTAAAAAAAGTATAGATATACCAAAAGTAAGAAGAAAAGGTATAAAAAAATATTTAAAAATAAAAGGAGCTGAAGAAAATAATCTAAAAAATATTGATGTTGACATTCCACTTGGAACATTTACTTGTATAACAGGTGTATCAGGTAGTGGAAAGAGTTCCTTAATCAACGAAATACTAGTAAAGAAAGTATCTCAAGAATTATACAAAACAAAAGACAAACCTGGTAAGCATAAGAAAATCTTGGGAATAGAAAATTTAGATAAAATAGTTGCTATCTCTCAAAATCCAATTGGAAGAACACCAAGATCAAACCCAGCAACTTATACAGGAGTATTTGATGACATCAGAACTTTATTCACAACAACCAAAGAAGCTAAAATGTATGGCTTTGAAAAGAATAGATTTTCATTTAATGTAAAAGGTGGAAGATGCGAAGCTTGTCGAGGAGACGGTGTTAAGAAAATTGAAATGCATTTTTTACCAGATGTTTATGTACCTTGTGAAGTTTGCCACGGAACACGTTATAATAGAGAAACTTTAAACATACAATATAAAGGTAAAAATATTGCTGAAGTTTTAGAAATGCGTGTAACGGAAGCTCTAAAATTCTTTGAAAATGTTCCAAAGATTAAACATAAATTACAAGTTCTAGAAGAAGTAGGACTAGGTTATATTAAATTAGGACAAAGTGCTCCAACTTTATCAGGAGGAGAGGCCGAAAGAGTAAAATTAGCTAAAGAATTACAAAGAAAAGCAACAGGAAAAACTTTATTCGTATTAGATGAACCAACGACTGGACTTCACACTCATGACATCAGGAACTTACTTGCAATTTTACAAAAAATAGTAGATAATAAAGATACTGTGGTAGTGATTGAACACAACCTAGATGTAATAAAAGTAGCCGATCATATCATCGATTTAGGACCAGAAGGTGGCGATGGTGGAGGTCAAATTGTTACTACAGGAACACCAGAAGAAGTAGCAAAAGTAAAAGAATCATACACAGGACAGTTCTTAAGTAAAATGCTATAGAGGTGAGTTAATGCATTTAATCATAAAAGAAAAGAATAAAGTAAGAATTAATAGATTTATAGATTGGTTACTATACATGGTAGGCTACACAATAGTTTTTATCATTGTAACCAGTTTTTTTAAGTCAATCTATATTGATAGTAAACACTTAATTATTTGGTCGGTTATTATAGAGCTAGTAACATATTTTTTAAACAAGACAGTAAAACCAATTTTAGTAACATTAACCATTCCTATTACAGGACTTACTTTGGGGCTCTTCTACCCATGTATCAATGTTTTTATCTTAAAGCTAGTTGACTGGATATTAGGCTCTCACTTTGAAGTTGAAAATTTATATATTGCACTATTTGTTGCTATCTTACTATCAATAACAAACTTTATAATGGAAAGAATAATCGAAAAAATTATTAATAAGGTAAAGCATCATGAATAGTACATTTTTAGACTTCGGAATAGTACAAATAAAATGGTATTCAATCTTTATCTTTCTAGCAATGTTAGCTGCATGTTTAATTATATTTAAAGAAGCAAAAAAGAAAAATATTGCTGAGGACTATTTAGTAAATTTAATATTTTATGGGATAATTATTGGGATTTTAGGAGCTAGACTATACTATGTAATTTTCAATTTAGACTATTATCTCCATAATATTCTAGAAATATTCATGATTTGGAAAGGTGGATTAGCAATTCATGGAGGAATAATTGCAACTTTAATCTTCCTAATACTCTATTCTAAAAAGAAAAAGATAAATACTTTACTACTATTAGATGTAATAGTAGTTGGTCTAATAATTGCCCAATCAATTGGCAGATGGGGAAATTTCTTTAATGGCGAGGCTTATGGTAGAATAACAACATTAAGTAATTTAAAAAGTCTTCATCTTCCAAAGTTTATCATAAATGGAATGTACATAAATGGAAGTTACAGAGAACCAACATTTCTATATGAATCAATCTTTTCCTTAATGGGATTTATAGTAATGTTAACAGTAAGAAAGCTGAAAAAGTTAAAAGTAGGTAATTTGACATCCATATATTTAATATGGTATGGAATAGAAAGACTATTTATTGAACAACTAAGAAGTGATTCCCTAATGTTAGGACCAATAAAAGTTGCTCAATTAGTCTCAGCAATTGCGATAATTGCTGGAATAATAATTTTAATCAAAGAAGCAAAAAAGGGTAATGACTATCAATTGACTAAATTCTAGCGAAGACAAGGAGGAATTATGTATAAAAAAGTAGTAGTAATGGGTGGGGGAACAGGTATCTCTTACTTATTAAAAGGTTTAAAAGATTTCCCTGTTGATATAACAGCTGTAATTACAGTTTCAGATAATGGTCGTTCAACAGGAAAATTAAGAGAAGAATTTCATACTCCAGCAGTTGGTGACATTAGAAAAGTAATTACTAATTTATCTCAAATAGATGAACCAATAAAAAAAATGATGTCTTATCGTTTCCAAACCTCAAGTGATTTAGACGGACATGCAGTTGGTAATCTAATTTTAACTGCTATGTTAGATATTACAGGTTCTCTAAAAGATTCTATTGATTCTCTAAGTAAACTTTTAGACGTTAAGCATCGTGTTCTTCCAATCTCAGAAGATTCCGATTTAACTCTAATGGGCTTAGATAAAGAAGGTAATATTATCGAAGGTGAAGAACAAATAACTCAAGCACATAAACAACTTGAAAAGATTTTTTACAAAAACGAACCGAAAGTTAGTCCAGAGGTTTTAGATGCCATAAAAGAAGCAGATTTAGTCATTTTCAGTATGGGTAGTCTATATACTAGTATTCTTCCAAACGTTATTTGTAGAGAAGTAAAAGAAGCATTAAATAAAACAAAAGCTAAGTTAATGTATATTTGTAATGCTGTAACTCAACCAGGGGAAACAGACGGTTTCACAGTAGGAGACCATGTAAAATTATTAAATAAATATCTAGACAAAAGAAAATTAGATGTTGTTATCGCAAGTAACACTCACATTGATTCCAAAATCGCTAAAAAGTATGAAAATGAAGAACAAAAAGAAGCAATTCCTATTGATTATGAAGAAATTAAAAAGACAAATACAGAATTAATAGAAGATAACTTATTTACAATAGAAGATAACTTAATAAGACACGATAGCCTAAAACTTTGTTTTCAAATATTTTCATACCTAATGAGGAAGTAATATGTCTTATACCGTTACAGTTAAAGAAGAGATATCTACAATTAAAAGTACAAAATCAGAATTAATTGCTGAGTTATCTGGATACATCAGAAATAATGCAAGTTTTAGTTTAGATAAAATTACCATGACAACAGAAAATAAGTTTACAGTTGATAGAATAACAAGCACAATAAAAGCAATATATAATACTAATAGTAAAATAGAAATAGTTGAAAATTTAAATTTTAGTAAAAATGATTTATACCAAATAACGATAGAAAATAATATAAAAATAATTCTAAGTGATTTAGGAATAATTGATAAAGATAATAATTTTCTAAAAACAGTTCCAGAATATATTGTTGGTGCTAATGAGGAAATAAGAGCCTATCTTCGAGGAGTATTCTCTGGAACTGGTAGTATCAATGATCCAAAAAAGTCAAGATATCACTTAGAGTTATTGGTTACCTTGCCTGAAGAGGCAGTATTTGTTCAAAAATTATTAAATCTGTTTGATTTAAATGCTAAAATCTTAAATAGAGAAAAAGGCTACATGATTTATATTAAAGAAGCAGAAAAAATAAGTGATTTTTTGAAAATTCTTAGAGCAAACAAAGCCGTTATGTACTATGAAGATGTTAGGGTTTATCGTGATCAAAAAAATAAAACCAATCGTTTAAATAATTGTGAACAAGCAAACATGGACAAAGTAATTCAGACAGCTACAACACAATTAGAGCAAATAAGAATAATTGAAGAAAACGATGGTTTAATGCTTCTAGATGATAAAACAAAAGAAACATTAAAATATCGTAAGAAGTACCCAGAAGCTTCTCTAAAGGAATTATCAGAAATAATCTCTTTAGAAACAAATAAACCAATTACTAAATCAGGATTAAGTCATCGTTTAAGAAAAATAAAAGAACTTGCAGAAAACTTAGAAAAAATAACAAAAGAAGATGCCTAAAAAGCATCTTTTACTCTGCAATTTTATCAACTAAACCATAAGCAATTGCCTCTTTTGCTGACAAATAATTATCTCTGTCAGTGTCTTTTTCAATTGTCTTAATACTTTTACCAGTATTTTTAGCAAGAATCTTATTCAATCTATTTTTTAAATCTAATATTCTATCTGTTGCAATCTTAATATCACTTGCTTGCCCCTCACTTCTTCCAAGAACTTGATGAATCATTACATCAGCATTAGGAAGAATAAATCTTTTACCTTTTGTTCCACTAGACAATAAGAAGGCTCCCATACTAGCTGCAATTCCTACACATACAGTAGAAACGTCACTTTTTATAAAGTTTATTGTGTCATATATTGCTAAACCACTCGAAACAGACCCACCAGGAGAATTAATGTAAATAGAAATGTCATCATGATTAATTGAATCTAAATGAAGTAACTGAGCTACTACGCTATTACTTAAGGAATCATCTATTTCACCGGAAATGAAGATAATACGATTATTCAATAATTTTGAGAAAATATCAAAACTTCTTTCTCCATTATTTTCTCTATCCACAACAATTGGAACTAAGTTCATAATCATCACCTACCAATAGTATAGTGTAAAGGACCTAAAATATTCATATATTAATGTGACAAATTATGTTATAATGAAAATAATAATAAAGGGGTGATATTGTGATAGAAACAGTAGAAATCACTGTTGGCAAAAAGAAATATCAATATAGTAAGGATATTACCTTACAAGAAATATTTATGGAACATCAAATAGAGTTTAAATATCCAATAGTTCTAGCACGAGTAAATAATCGTCTAAAAGAACTATCAGCGAAAATCACAGAAGACTCTACAGTAGAATTTTTAGATTTAACTTCAAGTGAAGGAAATAGAGCTCATTTAAATGGGTTAATTTTTGTGTTGCAATATGCTATAAAAAAGATGTTTGGACCAAAAGCAGATATTATAGTTCAACATTCACTAGATAAAGGACTATATATTCATACAAGCTTTAGATTAACAGAAGATAAATTGGAAAAAATAAAAGAAGTAATGCAAGATATTGTAAAAAAAGATTTACCTATTACTAAAGTAACTATTGATAGAATAGAAGCTATTAATTACTTCAAGGAAATTGGTGATGAAACTAAAGCAGGAATTTTAAAATACAATACAAATAGCTACATCACACTATATAGAGTAGGAAATATCTATAATTATTTTTATAGTTTGATGCCAACATCCACAGGAAAAGTTAGCTCTTTTGATTTAACATATATTAAGGGAAATGGCTTTGTTTTAAGATTCCCAACTATATACATCAACGATAAAATAGAAAAGTACAAACATCATCCACATATGTTTGAAGCCTTTGCCGAATATAAAGAGTGGGCCAAGATAATTGGAGTTAAAAATACAGTTGATTTAAATAAGATTGTTTCTACAGGAAAAATCAGTGACTTAATAAAAATCGATGAGACACTTCAAAGTAATAGATTATTAAATGTTGCAAAAGCAATTAATGAAAAAAAGAGTAAAGTAAAAATTGTCTTAATGGCAGGTCCATCATCTTCAGGAAAAACAACAACTTCAAGAAAATTATGTATGTATTTAAAAAGTTTTGGTCTAGAACCAAAAACAATTGGAATGGATGATTATTTTGTTGATAAACAGGATACACCATTAGATGCTAATGGTAATCCAGATTTTGAATGCCTTGAGGCTGTTGATTTAAAATTGTTTGACAAACAAATGGCTCAATTATTAAAAGGTGAACAGGTAAAAATACCAACATACAATTTTTCAACAGGTGAAAAAGAATATCATTATGATATGCAATTAGGAGAAAAAGATATCCTAATTATTGAAGGAATTCATGCTCTTGATAATAAAATATTAACAAATATCCCTAGAGATAAGAAATTTAAAATCTATATTTCACCACTAACAGAGTTAAGTATGGATAATCATAATAGAATTCCAACAACTGATAACCGTTTATTAAGAAGAATAATTAGAGATAATAGAACTAGAAGTTATAGTGTTGAGAGAACATTAAAACAATGGCCAAGTGTAAGAGCAGGTGAAGAAAAATACATTTTCCCATATCAAGATGAATCAGATGCAACTATAAATTCAGCAGCAATTTATGAAATTGGAGTTTTAAAGACCTATGCTGAACCATTACTATATTCGGTAGAAAGTGATTCACCATATTATGAAGAGGCAAAGAGACTTATTAATTTCCTAAGATTATTCTTACCAATACCAGCTGATGCTATTCCTCAAGATGCTGTAATTAGAGAATTTATTGGTGGAAGTTATTTCCATGAGTAAAAAATCCACAAAAACTGTGGAAAAAAGAAATTTTAGAAAAAACTAAACTTGTGGAAAAAAATATAATAAAGAAATCCCCAAAAGTTGTGGAAAGAAAAAAATAAAAATTCACATAATCTGTGGATTTTTTTGCATTAACCTCGTTTTTAGAAAAAAGAAACGAGGCTTTTGATTATCATTTAAATATTTAAATCTATCCCAATTTTAAAATACTTAAAAATAATTATTTATTAGCCAAGGAACATTCAATTAATTCAATAAATGCTCTAGCCGCAAAACTAGGTATATTTTTATTTAGTGTCACAATACCAATTTCACGAGCTGGAATACTAGGACTAACTTCTAATTCATACAATTCCTTCTTAAAAAGTTCATCTGCAACAAATTCTCTTGTAACATAACCAATTCCCATGCCTATCTTTGTCATATCTTTAACTAGATTAAAACTTACAACTTCAAATTTTGGTTCTATTTCAATTTTCTCACTCACAAGCCATTGATTTAAAAAACTTCTTGTATTTGAAGGTAATTTTTGAAAGATAAATTCTTTATCGAGAAGTTCACTAAATATATGCTTTTCAGTAGTCAATTCCTTATATTTATCTCCAACTACTAGAATATCATGAACTGTAAGAAATGGCTTTATTTCTAAATCACTCTGTCCCTTCATCGGTAAGTTTAAAATTAATAAATCAACAGAACCATTACGTAAAAGTTTTATTAAGTCAGTTGTTAAATGATTAGTAATAGAAATAGAAATATTAGGATATTTATTCTGAAATTCTTTTAGATAAGGTAATAAAACATGTTGAGTTACAGTAGTACTAGCGCCAATCTTTAAAGTTCCTTCTTCTAAATTCATAAGTTCTTGAAACTTCTTCTCTCCGTTTTTAATATAAGTAATTCCCTCTTGTACAAACTTAAATAAAACTTTAGCCTCTTCAGTCAAGACAACTCCTTTTTTTGTCCTAATAAACAAAGTTGCTCCTATTTGCTTTTCTAATGTATGAATAGCCTGTGTTACAGACGGTTGGGATACATATAACTCTTGAGAAGCCTTAGTAATATTCTGATATTTCGCAACAACGTAAAAGGTATAATATAAATTTAAATCTCCATTCATAAGTTCCTCCTATTACAGACATAAGAAATATATATTTTAATTATAACAAAATTCAAAGTATGATACAAATGAAAGGAGGAAAGTATGAATTATTTAAAAATATTAGGTTTTCAACTCCAATTAGAATTAGATTGTAATAGTAAAGATGAGTATCTTATTCCAACAGAAAGATATAAACAAGAGCTAGAAGCAATGAAAGATATAATAACAAAAAAAGATTCTAACGTAATCATTTTACCAGAAATGTCTTACCAAGAAGAATTATTCAATTATTGGAAAGAGCTATCAAAAAATAAATTAATTGTAGCAGGCAGTGTTTATAACGAAGGAGTAAATCAAACAGCTGTTTTTCACGAAGAAAAAAGTTATTTTATTCCTAAATGCAATGCCAGTGGAGCAGAACCTATGGTAAGAACAATTAAAAAATGTTCTCCAACAGACTTTCAACAAAATCATTTAGAAGACCATACATTTTTCATAGATAGAAAAAAGATTGTAGTACTAAACTGTATGGAATACTATCAAAATGCTTATTATATAGCCAGAAACAATCCTGATATTTTCGCAATTATCTGTATTTGTTCCAATAATAATACACAAGTCTTCAAAGAAGAAACGAAGGCTCTCCACAATCATTGTGAAAATATCTATACATTTATGATTAATTGTATCTCTAATTATATGGGAAAATCATATGCTCAAGGAGAAAGCTATATCTACGGGCCAATTCAAAGACATGAACAAGAATGGTTAAAAAGAGATGGCTATAATTTAGATAATCATTGTAGCTCAATTTTAAATCTCTCAAATGAGCCAGAATACATTTATGGAGAATTTAAAAATAATTTCTCAAGATTTGGCAGAAGTGATGAATATGAAAATAACCCTAGAAATATTGAAATAGGGAAAATAAAAGTAAAAGAAAGAAGGAATTTAAATGGATAAAATAAAAATAATAGGTTTAAAGTATCCTAAAAAAATAATTATAACATCAGGACCAACAAATGAAAGACTTGATGCAGTAATGAAAATAACTAATATGTCAACAGGTGCTCTAGGAGCAACTATCGCAAATGAATTTCTAGAAAATAATAATCAAGATATTGATAAATTATATTACTTATCAACTAAGTTATCTAGACAACCAATCTATTCACCAAAATTAGATCATATCGTTGTCGAATCAACTGCTGACCTACTAAGAGAGTTAAAAAGATTGTTAACTACTGAGAAAATAGATGCTGTAATTCACTCGGCAGCTGTAGGTGATTATAAAGGAAAATATGCAATTACCGCAACAATGCTAGCAAAAGAAATTGCTACTACTTTTAAAGAAAAAAATATTTCACAAGCCGAACTAGAAACAAGAATCGCAGAAACAATTAGAAATCCTCAAAATATAGTTGATGATGACCACAAAATATCATCTTATGAGCCAGATTTAATGTTTAAATTAGATTTAACACCAAAAGTAATTGGTGAAATAAAAAAGTTGTCTCCCGAAACAAAACTATTTGGTTTTAAACTATTGGACGGAGTATCACACGAAGAGTTAATTGCAGTAGCCAATAAATTAAGAATAAAAAACTCTGCCGACTATATAATAGCTAATGATTTATCACAAATAGGAAATGGCAAACATCCAGCCTATTTTGTAGGAGAAAATGGAGTAGATTATACATGCGAGGATAAAAAAGATATAGCTCATACTTTAAGAAAAATAATTTTTAAAAACTAAAAAAATCAAACCTGTGGAATAAACAAAATAGCAGAAAAAAGTTTTCCACAAATTCTGTGAATTAAAAAAATTAAAAGTTTTTTAATAGTTGTGGAAAAAAATATTTTAAAAAAATGGTCAATATAACTTGTGAATAAAAGTTTTAGAATAAAAACTATTCACAAATTCTGTGGATTTTTCTTTACATCGAACATTGTCAAAAAAAGTCTAATCTGTTGAAAGAAAAAAAATAAAAATATATAATGAAAATATACAAGGAGGATTAATTAATGATTAAAGTAGCGATAAATGGTTTTGGTAGAATAGGAAGATTAAGTTTTAGACAGATGTTTGAGACAGAAGGGTACGAGGTAGTAGCAATCAACGACTTAACTAGTCCTGATATGCTTGCTCATTTATTAAAATATGATACAGCTCAAAAAAGATATGAAGGGCATACTGTCGAAGCAAAAGAAGATTCTATCATCGTAGATGGAAAAGAAATAAAAATATATAAGGAACAAGACCCAAGTAATTTACCATGGAAGGAACTTGATGTAGACGTAGTTCTAGAATGTACAGGATTCTTCACATCAAAAGAGAAAGCATCTGCTCATTTAACAGCTGGAGCAAAAAATGTTATAATCTCAGCTCCTGCAGGGAATGATTTAAAAACAATTGTATACGGTGTAAATGAAAATATTTTAACAGAAGAAGACCATATAATTAGTGCAGCATCATGTACTACAAACTGCTTAGCTCCAATGGCTAATGCTTTAAATAATTATGCCAAAATTGAAAGTGGAATTATGACAACAGTACATGCTTATACTGGAGATCAAATGATTTTAGATGGACCACATCGTAAAGGAGATTTAAGAAGAGCACGAGCTGGAGCTTCAAATATTGTTCCAAATTCAACTGGAGCAGCAAAAGCAATTGGCCTTGTCATTCCCGAATTAAATGGAAAATTAATTGGTTCGGCTCAAAGAGTGCCTGTAATAACTGGTTCAACTACTTTATTAGTAGCCGTAGTAAAAGGAAAAGATATTACAGTAGAATCTATTAATGAAGTAATGAAAAAAGCATCAAATGAATCATTTGGTTATACTGAAGAACCATTAGTATCAACAGATATAGTAGGAACTACTTACGGTTCAATTTTTGATGCTACTCAAACTTTAGTATCTAAAATCGATGAAGATACATACCACGTACAAGTAGTTGCTTGGTACGATAATGAAAACGGTTATACATCTCAAATGATTAGAACTGCAAAATATTTAATGAACAAATAAAAGGATTAATTCCTTTTTTTAGTTTCAAAAAAATGTTATACTTTAAATAAGTTAGGAGAATTGTCAATGAAAACTATAAAAAACTTAAATATAGAAAATAAAAAAGTAATTATAAGATGTGATTTTAATGTACCTATAAAAGATAATAAAATAGTAGATGATACAAGAATAAAAGGTGCACTAGAAACAATAAATTATTGTCTTGAAAAGAATTGTAAAGTAATATTACTTTCTCATTTAGGGAGAATAAAAGAAGAAAGTGATTTAGCTAAAAATAATTTAGCACCAGTTGCTAAAAGATTAGCAGAACTTCTTAATAAAGATATTTTATTTTGTGAAAAAACTCGTGGTCCTGAATTAGAAGCAATGGTAGAAAGTCTGGAAGCAAAAGATGTACTATTAATTCAAAATACTCGTTATGAAGATTTAGAGGGAAAAAAAGAAAGTAAAAATGACCCAGAGTTAGGAGCATATTGGGCTTCTCTAGGAGATGTTTTTATTAATGATGCCTTTGGAACAATCCATAGAGCACATGCATCTAATGTGGGGATTGCTAGTAACATAGAATCAGCTTTTGGCTTCTTAATTGAAAGAGAATTGAATGCGTTAAGTTTATTAAATAGACCTGAACATCCATTTATAGTTATTTTAGGTGGAGCAAAAGTAGCTGACAAAATTGGCGTAATTGAAAATTTAGTTACAAAAGCAGATAAAATACTTATTGGTGGAGGAATGGCTTTTACATTCCTAAAAGCAAAAGGTTTAGAAGTAGGAAAATCATTAATTGATGAAGAAAATATAGAATTTTGTAAAAATATCTTAAATAATTACCAAGAAAAAATAATTCTACCAGTAGATTTTGCTGTTACCAATGAATTCAATAACGACGAGGAGTACCGTCTAAAAGATATTGATAGTATTGCAGCAAATGAAATGGGATTAGATATCGGAAGTAAGACATTAACATTATTTGAAAACATTTTAAAAGAGGCAGCAATTGTTATTTGGAATGGTCCTCTAGGAGTTTATGAATTCGATAAGTATAAGAAAAATACAGATGAATTATTAAAATATGTAGTTGCTAATAATATAAAAACAATCCTAGGTGGAGGAGACATCGTAGCAGCAGCTACATCAGCTGGATACAAAGACAAAGTATATCATGCCTCAACAGGAGGAGGAGCAACCCTAGAGTATTTAGAAGGTAAAAAATTACCAGGTATTGAAGCAATTAAGTAGGTGATAAGGTTGAATACAGAAAAACTATTTCTAGTAAATCCATTTGATGTTAAGCACCTTTCGATGATTGATGACTTTGAAACAGAAAATGAAATAAATACAAAGACTTCAGAATTTTTGACTAGACTAACTAAAACAATGAGCAAAGAAGAATATGAAGAATTCAAAAAAACTGCCAATGAATTAGAAGAAAGTTTATTTATTGAAGAAAATAACAAGGTAAAAGATAGTTGCCATATTCATGGAGAAAAAGATATTAAATCATGTAATATATCTTTTGCACCCATCAAAACAAAATTAAGAAACAGGCGACTACTTACACTTGCAACAGACTATGCTCTAGAAAATTTAGGTATGATGGAAGTGTTTATAAATACCACACATGATGATAAAAATATGATTGCTAATCTAGAGGCAAGAGGTTTCGAAAGTCTAGGAGAAGAAAACGGTCAATTGATTTATCTTAAAGAAAAAGAAATATAGAAAATAGTATACTAAAAAATAAAAAAGCAGGTGAAAATAATGCGTATAGGAATATTTACTGAAACATATACTCCATATATAAGTGGCTTAGTAACAAGCGAAGTAATGCTAAAAAATGCCTTAGAACAAGAAGGTCACGAAGTATATGTTGTAACAGCTAATCTTGAAAGTTTTAAGTATGAATATGATGAAAAAGAAAAAGTCTTAAGAATACCAGGATTACCAACAGGAATATATGATTCAAGATTAACAAGTATTTATCCAATTCAAGCAGTTAATAAAATAAAAAGTTGGAAATTAGATGTAATTCATTCACAAACAGAATTTGCGATTGGAACATTTGCAAGACTAATTGCTAAACAATATAATATTCCTCTAGTGCACACATATCACACAATGTATGAAGACTATATTCACTACATAACAAAAGGATTTTTTAAAAAGTCTAGTAAAAAATTAGTTGAATACTTTACTAAATTCTACTGTGATACTACTGCTACAGAATTAATTGTCCCAACTAATAAGACATATAAATTATTTAAAGAAAAATATCATTTTGAAAAAAATATTCATATCATTCCAACTGGTATTGAAGTTGAAAGATTTTATGAAGAGAACATAGATAAAAAAGAAGTTAATAATTTAAGAAAAACTTTGAAAATACAAAAAAAAGACTTTATCATTCTTTTTGTTGGACGGTTAGCTGAGGAAAAGAATGTTGAGTTTCTTATTGAATCACAAAAGGTTCTAAGTGAAAAATACAATAATATTAAACTTGTAATTGTTGGAGACGGACCTGATAAAGAAAAATATGAGGAGTATTCTAAAAAACTAGGATTAACTAAAAATATTATTTTTACAGGAAAAGCAGCTTGGGGAGATATGCCTTACTATTACCATATCTCCAATATCTTTGCAACTGCATCTAAAACTGAAACTCAAGGTTTAACAATCATTGAGGCAATGGCTTCTAATGTTACACCTGTTTGTATGAGGGACGAAGCATTTCAAAGTATGGTAACAGAAGAACTTAATGGTCTGTTTTTTGAGACTCAAAAAGAATATCAAAATCACATTTTAAATTTATACAAAAATCCAGAAATGTTAAAGAAATTTAATAAGCAAGCAAGAATTCAAGCGGAACATTATAGCTCAAAAAATTATGCTGAAAGAGTTTTAGAAGTTTATAATCGTGCAATTAAAGAAAAGCAGGCCGAAAATAGATTTGGTCTGATTTCGAAAATCGCAAAAAATATAAAGGAGCGAATGAAATGATAGTAGCTTTAAATAATAAAAGCAATTTAACTAAAGAAGAATACAAAAATTATATAGAAGACCTAATTAAAATAGAATGTCAATCTAAAATTATTCTATGTCCAACTTTTTTAAATTTAGGAAGTATGACTGTAAAAGATATTCATTTAGGAGCCCAAAATGTTAGTTCAACAGCAAGTGGAGCCTATACAGGTGAAGTATCTGCTAGTCAATTAAAGTCTTATAATGCAGAATATTGTATTGTTGGTCATAGTGAAAGAAGAGAATATCAAAAAGAGTCAAACGAAGAAATAAGTTTGAAAATAAACAAATTATTTACTGAAGGAATCATTCCTATTCTATGTGTTGGAGAGACAAAAGAACAACGGGAGAACAATCAAGTTGAAGCTGTTTTAAAAGAAGAAATATTATCAGCAACTAAAACTCTATCTAACGAAGAAAAATCTAAATTGATTATTGCTTATGAACCTATTTGGTCAATTGGAACGGGAATAATTCCAACAAACATCGAAATTACTGCTGTTTTTAAATATATAAAAGAATTTCTACCAGATTCAAAAATCCTTTATGGTGGAAGTGCAAATGAAAAAAATGTTGATATCTTAAAAGAAGTTTCATTAATAGATGGATACTTATTAGGAGGTTTAAGCCTAAAGCCTCAAGATTTAAAAATATTTTTAAATAAACTAGAAAATTAGACAAATTGGACATTATCGACAAAACTTGTCTTTTTTTTATCTTTAAATTTTTTGTCATATATTATATAATTAAAATGCGTGGTAGAATATGAGAAAAGAATAAGGAGAAAAAAATGGGAAAAACAAGACTTTTGGTTATAGACGATAATCAAAATTTAGTAAACTTAATAAAGGAATATTTTAGTAAATCATCAAATATCACTGTTTCATTAGAAGCAAAAGATGGAGATGAAGGAATAAATTTAATAGATAAGAAGACTAGTGAGTTTGACTTAATTCTATTGGATTTGGTAATGCCGAATAAAGATGGAATATCCGTCTTAAAGCATCTTAATAAAAATAGAATTAATAAAAAGGTAATAGTTTTAACATCATATAATACGCAAGAAATGATTAGAAAAGTCTCTGAATTGGGTGCAAGTTACTTTTTACTTAAACCATTTGAACTTTCTAATTTAGAAGAAAAGATAAATGATGTTATCTATAATAGAAATAGTACAGGAGAATCAATTGACCTATTTCATAATAACTTACAGATATCAATTACAAAAACATTACATGAATTAGGGGTACCATCACATATTAAAGGTTATCAATATATTAGAGAAGGAATAACTCTAGTATATAAAAGGCCAGAAATAGTTGGAGGGATAACAAAAGAGTTATACCCAGAAATTGCTAAGAAATATGACTCAACAGTTTCTAGAGTAGAAAGAGCAATACGCCATGCAATTGAAGTTAGTTGGAATAGGGGTAATTGGGATTTGATGGAAGATATCTTTGGCCACAGTGTAGATATTGATAAAGCAAAGCCAACTAATTCAGAATTTATCGTTACCATCGCAGATAAATTACGACTTGAATTTAATAAGCCTCTAATGTCAAATTAAAGACCATAAGGTCTTTTTATTTTGTTGACAAATCCTTAATAAAAAAGTATACTTTATTTATGAAATATGTTAGGAGGATACAGTAAATGGAACGTAAAATCGAGAAATTTTATCTAAAATGGAAGAATGATATCATAAGAAAGCCTCTAATTATCTATGGAGCAAAACAAATTGGAAAAACCTTTAGTGCTCTAAAATTCGGAAAAAATGAATATAAAAACACAGTATATTTTAATACAGAAAATAATAAACGATTATTAGAACTTTTTAATAAAGAACGCTCAACAGAAAAAATAATTTTAAATTTATCACTTTTATCTGGAGAGACTATTTTAAAAGAAGATACTTTAATTATTTTTGACAATGTTCTAGATAATACAATTGCGAAAGGATTAAAACTATTTGGAAGCGAACATAGTAAATACCATATAATAGCTATAACGTCTAGAAGAGAAAAATTGACAGAATTCAAAGGCGAAGAATTACAGTTTAAAGGAATGAATGAATTAGATTTTGAAGAATATCTTTGGGCTCATGATGATAAGAGTTTATCAGAATTAATTAGAGAAGCCTTCACAAAACATAAAACTTGCCCATTTCATAAAGTTGCCCTTGATCATTTCCAGGAGTATCTAAAAACTGGTGGTTTGCCAGAAGTCATTCGTGCTTCCCTTGATGGAAAATCTGATTTTGAGATAGATGCCATTAAGCAGAAAATAATCGATATCTATAAAAAAGAGATTGCTTTAAATAAAACATTAATAGATATTCCAAGAGGAATAGAAGTTTTAGACTCTATCCCAGATCAGTTAAAAAAAGATAATAAAAAATTTCAATATGGTTTAATGGGAACAGGAAAAAGAGCTAAAGAATATGAAAGTACGATTAATTATTTAGTAAACAATCAACTTGTATATAGAAGTTTTAAGATAAAGAATCTTAAATCACCATTAAGTAGCTGCAGAGAAACAGATAGTTTCAAACTATACTTACCAGATGATGGCATCTTATATTCAATGTTCCATTTAAATTATAAGCAACTATTAACAGATGAAAATATAAAAGAAACACTATATGAAAATCATATTGCAAAAACTTTAGTAGAAAGTGGTTATGCACTATACTATTATCAATCAGATGGAAAAGCAGAAGTAAACTTTGTTGTTCAAAATAGAATGGGACAAATAATTCCTATAGAAATAACAACTAAAACTAATTCAAAAGCCAAATCTTTGTCAGTATTTATGAAAAAATTTACAGTGCCACAAGCATATCGCATCACAGAAAATAACTTTTCCACAAAAAAAGATGTTAGATATATTCCAATCTATGCAGTATTTTGTCTAAATGAAACAAGAATTTAATCCACAGGAATTGTGGATTTTTTAATCTTGATAATTCGAAAAAATGTTCTATAATAATATTAGAGGTGATTACGTGAAAGAAAGAATAATTTTCCACATCGATGTAAACAATGCTTTCTTATCATGGACAGCAGTAGATTTATTAAAAAAAGGACATAAGACTGATATTAGGAAGATACCTTCAATCATAGGAGGAGACGAACAAAAAAGACATGGAATTGTCTTAGCTAAATCACCAGTAGCTAAAAAATTAGGAATAAAAACAGCCGAAACAATTTACCAAGCTAAAAAGAAGTGTCCATCACTTCAAGTGTTTCCGCCTAATTTTCAAATTTACTATACTCAATCAAAAAATTTGGTAAATTACTTAAAACAATATACTCCTGTAATGGAACAGTATTCTGTAGATGAATGTTTCTTAGATATGACTGGAACATCCTATCTTTACAACGACTATATTGAATTAGCTTATAAAATAAAAGATGATATTAAAAGACTATATGGTTTCACAGTAAACGTTGGAATTGGAAATAACAAGTTATGTGCAAAAATGGCCAGCGACTTCGAAAAACCAGATAAAGTACATACGCTCTTAAAAAACGAAATCGAAACAAAACTATGGCCTTTAGATGTAGGAGAACTCTTTATGTGTGGAAAGAAAAGTAAGGAAGTTCTTAATAATTTAAATATAAAAACTATAAAAGATTTAGCTTATGCAGATATGAAAAAACTAGAAAGACATTTTAAAAGTCAAGCAAAGTATTTAAAAGAAGCCGCCTGGGGAATCGATTATTCAAAAGTTGAAGAAAGAACCAGTAAAAATCAAAGTATAAGTATTAGTGAAACACTTCCTTTTGATATGATTGCTGAAGAAAAAATAAAAGAAATTCTATTTAGACAAACACAAGAAGTATCAAGAGAGTTAAGAACAAAAAAATTATATACAAAGACAGTAGCTGTTATTTATAAAAGTAAAGACTTCGTTAGTTATTCGGCTCAAACAAAGTTTCCAAATCCAACAGATAATACAAAAGAAATTTATACGAAAGTAATAGAAGTATTCGAAAAAAGCTTTAAAAAAGAACCAATTCGATTAATTGGTGTAAGACTTGCAGATTTACAAGCTACTAAAGAAACTCAATTATCACTTTTTGAAATAAATAATCAAAGTGAAAACAAAGAAGATGACAGTATTCAAAAGACGATGGATAAAATTAATGAAAAGTTTGGTAAATCATTAGTTGCTCCAGCTTCTCTAAAAATAATTGGTACATCTAAAACAAAAAACAAATATAAGCATTAAAGTTACAGTTCAGTCAAAAGAGTATTTCATTCAATCATAAAAAATTATACTATAAGGAATTAATAATTTGATAAATCTTATATATTAAATAATAATTGCTAAAAAAAGCATTATTTTTAACAATTTTAATTTCTATGCTATTTTCTTTTACTGAAATGAAATTTACAAAATGTGATAAACTTGTCAAAATTAGCAATATACTATATACTAAAAAGGAATTTAAATTAATTGGAGTTGATTTTATGAAAAAAAACATTGGATTTATTGGAAGCGGTAATATGGCTACAGCAATGATTGGGGGCATTCTAAATGCCAATTTAGTAGAAGCCAACCAAATTATTTGCTCTAATCCAACTAATGAAAAATTGACTGTACTAAAAGATAAATATCATATATTAACAACTACAAACAACTGTGAAGTAGCAAGCAAAGCTGATATTTTATTTTTATCAATAAAACCAGCTACTTATAAAGAAGTAATAGAAGAAATAAAGGATAAAATAAACGACAACACAATTATTGTCGTTATTGCTGCTGGTCAAAAAATTTCAAATGTTAAAGATTTATTTGGTAAAAATGTTAAAATAATTCGCTCAATGCCGAATACCCCGGCTCTTGTTGGGGAAGGCATGGCTGCAATTTGCCCCAGTCCAGAAATTACACAAGAAGAATTAACTTTGATTTGTAATATTTTTAATAGCTTTGGAGAATATGAAATAGTTTCAGAAAAATTGATGGATGTAGTAACAGCTATTAGCGGTTCAGCTCCAGCTTTCATATTTATGATTATTGAATCTTTAGCAGATGGAGCTGTTTTAGAAGGAATGCCACGTGATAAAGCTTATAAATTAGCTGCACAAACAGTTTTAGGTTCTGCCAAAATGGTTTTAGATACAAAAAAGCATCCTGGAGAATTAAAAGATATGGTTACCTCTCCTGGAGGAACTACTATTGAAGGTGTTAAGGTATTAGAAAAACATGCCCTTCGCAGTTCCTTTATTGAAGCGATTCATAAAGTCACTAAAAAATCTAAAGATTTATCAAAATAAATTAAGAAGTTATAAATCAAAGTAGGAAACATTAGAATAATAGATGATTTCCTACTTTTTATTATTAAATAAAGGAGAATAAAAAAATGAATAATCAAGAAAATTGTTGGAGACAATTACAAAATAAGAAAAGAATTGTTATCAAAGTTGGTTCATCAACACTAACTCACAAGAACACAGGAAATTTGAATTATGAAAAACTAGAAAAATTAGTTAGAGCTATAACAAATGTAAAAAACAGCGGAAAAGAAGTAATACTTGTTTCATCTGGAGCAGTCGCTGTCGGAAGAGAAACTCTGAAAATAGGAACAAAGCCAAAAAGTATGCCTGAGAAACAGGCTTGTGCAGCTATCGGACAATGTAAACTAATGATGAATTATTATAAATTGTTTTCTGAATACGGAAAGACAGCCTCTCAAGTCTTAATGACTAAATATAATATTAATCATTCTAAATCATACTCAAATTTAAAAAATGCTTTTTTAGAACTATTAAAATATGACAGTATTCCAATTGTCAACGAAAATGATGCTATAGCAACAGATGAGATAGAGTTTGGAGAAAATGACACCTTAGCGGCTTTGGTATCAGCTATAGTAGATGCTGATTTATTAATTATGTTAACAGATACTGATGGATTATATACTGATGATCCCTTTCAAAACGTAAACGCTAAATTAATTGACATAGTAGAAGAAGAAAGAGAAAATTTAATAAATATTGCAAAAAAAACTAGCGATAGTGATGTTGGCTCTGGTGGAATGTATACTAAAGTGGTGGCAGCTAATCTTTTGAAACCACTAGGGATTGATATGGTAATAACAAGTGGTAAAAATCCCGATATTATCAATAAAATAACCAATGGAGAAAATAAAGGCACACTTTTTATCTCAAAGAAAGAAATTACAACTGATATTAGAGAATATCTAGTATCACAAATAGGAGGAGAAAAGTAATGGAAAAATTAGAAAATATTTTAGAAAGAGTAAAAGAAAGTACTAAAACACTAGCTGCAATGAGTAGTATAGAAAAAAATATTGTTTTAAAGGAAATAGCTAAGTCTTTAGAAAAAAATAAAGAAGCTATTATAAAGGCCAATCAAAAAGATATTGAAAATGCCAAAAATAATAATATGAAAGAAAGTTTAATAGATCGTTTAAAAATAGATAATTCCCGAGTTATGGCGATGGCAGAAGGATTGCTCGACATATCAAAATTAGCAGACCCAGTAGGAGAAACAATTGAAGGAAGAAAATTAGAAAATGGATTAGAGATTCTCAAAAAAAGGGTACCTTTAGGAGTAATAGCCATTATCTATGAATCACGACCAAATGTTACGGTTGATGCCTTTGGTCTATGCTTTAAAGCTGGAAACGCAACGGTCTTAAAAGGCGGAAGCGATGCCATAAATACAAATGTTGAAATAATTAAAATTATCAAAAACACACTTAGAAATTTAAATGTATCAGAAGATATTGTCTACTTATTAGAAGATACAACTAGAGAAACAGCAAGTAAGCTTATGAAAATGAATGACTATATTGATGTTTTAATTCCAAGAGGTGGGAAAGGGCTAATCAAGACAGTTATAGAAAACAGTACTATTCCAGTTATTGAAACAGGAACAGGTAATTGCCATATTTATGTAGATAAAAGTGCAGATTTTGAAATGGCTCTTTCCATAATTGAAAATGCTAAAACCCAGAGAACAGGTGTCTGTAACGCCTGTGAGTCGCTTGTAATCAATCGAGCAATAATAAAAGAATTTATACCTCAGTTAGTAATGAGGCTTCATGCCAAAAATGTAGAGATAAGAGCAGAAAAAGAAGCATGTAGTATTTCATCAAAACTAGTTGAAGCTTCGGAAGAAGATTGGGGAAAGGAGTATCTTGACTTGATAATCTCATTAAAAATAGTTGATAATATCACTGAGGCAATCAAGCATATCAATAAATATAGTACCAAACACTCAGAAAGCATTATTACTAACGATTACAACAATGCTGAAAAATTTTTAAATGAAATAGACAGTAGCTGCGTTTATGTGAATGCCTCAACACGTTTTACTGATGGAGCTGAGTTTGGATTAGGTGCAGAAATCGGTATCAGTACTCAAAAACTTCATACAAGAGGACCGATGGGATTAAAAGAACTAACTACAACTAAGTATGTAATCTATGGAAATGGTCAAGTAAGAATTTAGTATAAAAGTTAAAAGTTCTCAAAATAAATTTTGAGAAAATTACCACATCCTACATAGGGTTAGTTATATTTTCTAACATAATAATAAAAATTCTAACAAAAAAAGTTCTAAATAATTCGGGTTTAGAATTTTTTTTGCAAAAAAGCTCGAAAAACCCTTGCAAAATAAGGAAACTACTGTTATAATTTATCTCGTGTGACTGCTTAGATGTGCGAGGTTGTCGATACACCAGGATAAGTTGATAACTGGTTATTGGGTTATTCGTTCGGAGCAAGTCTATACTAGATATAGGCGAAGGGAGGATTTAAAGAATGTCAACAGAAAAGATTCGTATAAGAATTAAAGCTTATGATCACAGAATATTAGATAATGCAGCTAAGAAAATTGTTGAAACAGTAAGAAGAACTGGTGGAGTAATCTCTGGTCCAGTACCACTTCCAACTGAAATTGAAAAATTTACAATTTTAAGAGCTGTTCACAAATACAAAGATTCTCGTGAACAATTCGAAATGCGTACACACAAAAGACTTATTGATATCAAGAATCCAAGCAAGGAAACTATTGATGCATTAGCTCATTTAGATTTACCAAGCGGTGTAGATATCGAAATCAAAACTAAATAATGGAGGAAATAGTAATGAAAGGAATCTTAGGTAAGAAAATCGGAATGACTCAAGTTTTCACTGAAGAAGGTAAACTAATTCCGGTTACTGTTGTAGAAGTAGAACCAAATGTGGTTACTCAAATCAAAACAGTAGAAAAAGATGGTTATGATGCTATTCAACTTGGAACTGATTCAATCAGAGAAAGTTTAAGCAATAAACCAAAAATGGGTCATACAAACAAAGCTAACACAACACCTAAGCGCTTCTTAAGAGAAATTAGAGGAGTTAATGTTAATGATTACACTTTAGGTCAAACTATTGGTGTAGACATTTTCGAAGCAGGGGAAATCGTTGATGTTACAGGAACTTCTAAAGGTAAAGGGTTCCAAGGTGTTATTAAACGCCATAATCAATCAACTGGTCCTATGGGACACGGTTCTCAATACCACAGAGGTGTTGGTTCTTTAGGTACAATGTTACCAATGCATGTACTTAAAGGGAAAAAAATGCCTGGTCAAATGGGTAATGTTCAAAGAACAGTTCAAAATCTTGAAATCGTATCAGTAGATACAGAAAATAGTGTAATTTTAGTTAAAGGTAATGTTCCTGGTCCAAAGAAATCATTAGTTATGATTCATACTGCAGTTAAAAAACCAAATGCAAAAAACGAAGCTGCCAATTTAATATCTTATGTTGAAGAAGCAGTAGAAGAAGTTGCAGAAGAAACAACAACTGAAGAAACAACAGTTGAATAAAATCATCACAGTATATATAAATAAGGAAAGAAAACTTAACAAATTTATAAAAAAGTGATGAAAGGAGGAATCGTAGATGAAAAAAGTAGAACTTTTAAATCTTAAAGGTGAAAAAGTAAAGGACATTAATTTAAACGAAGAAATATTTGGAATTACACCAAACAAAGCTGTTTTAAATGATGCAATCATTTTAACAATGGCATCATTAAGACAAGGAACACACAAAACTAAAAATCGTTCAGAAGTTTCTGGTGGAGGAAGAAAACCATGGAGACAAAAAGGAACTGGACGTGCACGTCAAGGTTCAATTAGAGCCGTTCAATGGGTAGGTGGAGGAAATTATGGAACTCCAGTACCAAGAGATTATAGCAAAAAACAAAATCGCAAAGAAAGACAACTTGCTATTAAATCTGCATTAGCAGAAAAAGTAAATGCTAAAGAAATTATCGTAGTAGATAATATGGAAGTAGCAACACCTAAAACAAAAGAAGTTTTAAATATATTAGAAACTTTAAAAGTTACAGATAAGAAAGTATTAATGGTTGTTAAAGAATTTAGCGAGAATTTAATCTTAGCAACAAGAAACATCCAAAATATTGTTCTAATCTTAGCAGATGAAATTAATGTATTAGATGTTGTAGGAACTGATGTAATGGTAATTACAGAAGATGCATTAAAATATGTTGAGGAGGTGCTTAAATAATGAAAGATACTAAATATTTAGAGATAATTAAAGCACCAGTTATTACTGAAAAATCACAAGCTGCTTTAAGTGAAGGAAAATATACTTTCAAAGTAGATCCAAAAGCAAATAAAATTGAAATTAAACAAGCAATTGAAAAAATATTCAATGTAAAGGTTACATCAATTAGAACAATTAATGTAGTACCTAAAAAAAGAAGAGTTGGTCGTTATACAGGATTAACTAATCGTTCAAAGAAAGCAATTGTTACTCTTGCAGAAGGACAAACAATTGATCTTGGTTAGAAGGAGGAAATAAATTATGGCAATCAGAAATTATAAACCTACTACACCAGGACGTAGAAAGATGAGTGCGTTAATAAATGAAGAAATAACTACTAGCACTCCTGAAAAATCTCTTACAGTCACTATTAAGAAAAATGGTGGTCGTAACAATCAAGGTAAGATAACAGTTCGTCATCAAGGTGGAGGAGCTAAAAGAAAATATCGTATCATTGATTTTAAAAGAAATAAATTAAACGTACCTGGATCAGTAGCAAGTATTGAATACGATCCAAATAGAACTGCAAATATTGCATTAATCAATTATGCAGATGGAGAAAAAAGATATATTATTGCACCAAAAGGTTTAAAAGTTGGTGATAAAGTTGAATCTGGTGAAAATGCAGATATCAAAGTAGGTAATGCATTACCAATCATGAGTATCCCAGTTGGTACAATGGTTCACAATATTGAATTACGTCCTGGAAAAGGTGGAGAATTAGCAAGAAGTGCTGGTTCATCTGCACAAATTTTAGGTCGTGAAAACAATTATGTTATGATTCGTTTATCAAGTGGTGAACAAAGAAAAGTATTAGGAACATGTATGGCAACAGTTGGTGAAGTTGGAAATGAAGATTCTTCACTAGTAAAAGTTGGTAAAGCTGGACGTAGTCGTCATATGGGTATCAGACCTACAGTTCGTGGTTCAGTTATGAATCCTAATGACCATCCACATGGTGGTGGTGAAGGTCGTGCTCCAGTAGGACGTAAAGCTCCAATGACACCATGGGGTAAACCTGCACTTGGATTAAAGACACGTAAGAAAAAACAATCTGACAAGTTCATAGTACGTCGTCGCAATAGTAAATAGGAAAGGATGATTAAAAAATGGCAAGAAGTTTAAAAAAAGGGCCTTATGTATTTAAAAGATTATTAAAAAAGGTTCAAGAATTAAATAAGTCTGGAAAAAAAGAAGTCATTAAAACTTGGTCACGCCGTTCCACTATTTTTCCTGATTTTATAGGACACACATTTGCAGTACATAACGGAAAAGAATTTATTCCAGTTTATGTAACTGAGGATATGGTAGGACATAAGTTAGGTGAATTTGCATTAACACGTAAATTTGGTGGACATGGTTCAGACAAAAAGAAATAAAATAATGACTAGGAGGGTAAATATATGGAAGCAAAAGCAATTGCTAAAGGACTAAGAGTATCACCTATCAGAGCTCGTTTAGTTTCTGATATGATTCGTGGTAAAAGTGTTCAAGAAGCATTAACCATATTAAATAATGTTAATAATAAATCAGCAAGATTAACACTAAAAGTATTAAATTCTGCTATTGCAAATGCTGTTAACAACAATGGTGCAGATGCTGCAACACTTTATGTTAAAGAAGCAAGAGTAGATGCCGGTCCTGTTATGAAACGTCACTTTTTCGATTCACGTTCACATATAGGACACAGAAATCATAGAACTAGTCACATTAATATAGTAGTGGCTACAAGAAACTAATAAGGAGGTTACAAAATGGGACAAAAGGTAAATCCTAATGGACTAAGACTTGGTATCAATAAAGACTGGGAAGCAAAATGGTATAGTAATAAAGCTGACTTTTCTAAATATTTAGCTAAAGATGTTAAAATTCGTGAATACTTAGAAAAGAACTTAACTAATGCTGGAATTGCTAAAGTTGAAATTGAAAGAAATGCTAAGAGATGTGAAGTTGTAATTCATACTTCTAAACCAGGTGTTATGATTGGACATGGTGGAGAAGAAATTGAAAAATTAAAGAAACAACTTTCAAAGGTTGCAGATGAAAATGTTCAAATCTCAATCGTTGATATTAAAAAAGCAGATATAAATGCTCAATTAGTTGCAGATAATATTGCAAATCAAATATCTAATAGAGCATCATTCCGTATGGCTCAAAAGCGTGCTATCAGAAACGCAATGAAAGCAGGAGCTAAAGGAATCAAAACAAGTGTATCTGGACGTTTAGGTGGAGCAGATATGGCTCGTAGCGAAGGATATACAGAAGGAACTATTCCTCTACATACATTAAGAGCAGATGTTGATTATGCAACAGCAGAAGCAGATACAACATTTGGAAAAATTGGTGTAAAGGTTTGGATCTATAAAGGAGAAATCCTAAATAAAAAGGCTAAGGGAGGTAATTAATATGTTAATACCGTCAAGAACTAAATATCGTCGTGTTCATAGATTACCTTACGAAGGAAAATCACGTGGTAATAGAGAATTACATTTTGGTGAATACGGACTTCAAGCTAAAGAAGGAGCTTGGATTACAGCTAACCAAATAGAAGCAGCACGTATCGCAATGACTCGTTACATGAAACGTGGTGGTAAAGTTTGGATTAATATCTTTCCACATATGCCATTAACTAAAAAACCTATCGGTACAAGACAAGGTAAAGGTAAAGGTAATGTTGAAGGATGGGTTGCAGTAGTAAAAGAAGGAAAAATTATGTTCGAAATCGCAGGTGTTTCTGAAGAAGTTGCACGTGAGGCATTAAGACTTGCTTCTCATAAACTACCAGTAGCAACTAAATTTGTAATGAAAGAAAATGGTGGTGAAAAAAATGAAGGTTAAGGAAATAAGAGAATTATCAACAGAAGAAATCAACAAGAAATTAGTTGAAACAAAAGAAGAACTATTCAATTTACGTTTTCAACAAGCAACTGGTAACTTAGAAAAGCCTTCTAGAATTAGAGATTTAAGACACACCGTTGCAAGAATGAAAACCGTTCTTAAAGAACGTGAGAATAACGAATAGGAGGGTATACAGTGGAAAAGAAAGTTAAAAAAGAATTAGTTGGAAAAGTAGTAAGCGCAACTAATGATAAAACAATCAGTGTTTTAGTTGAAACTTATAAAAACCATCCGTTATATCACAAAAGAGTTAAAAGCTCAAAGAAATATTGTGTACATGATGAAAAGAATATAGCAAAAGTTGGAGATACTGTTCGTATAGTAGAAACTAGACCATTATCAAAAACTAAGCACTTCTATTTAAAAGAAGTAGTAAAAGAAGCAGTTATTATTTAACGCTTAGATGAGGAGAAGGAGGAATAATCTATGTTACAACAAGAAAGCCGTATGAAGGTTGCTGACAACTCTGGTGCACGTGAATTATTAGTAATTCGTGTATTAGGTGGAAGTAAAGTTAAAACAGGTAACATTGGTGATGTAGTAGTTGGAACAGTTAAAAGCGCAATTCCTAACTCACCAATTCCAAAAGGAAAAGTTGTAAAAGCAGTTATCGTTCGTAGTCGTCAAGGCGTTCGTCGTGAAGATGGAAGTTATATTAAGTTCGATGACAATGCTTGTGTTATCA
>CAMNUE010000018.1 GCA_946560065.1 uncultured bacterium
TAGATTTATTCTGTTTTTCTGAATATGTTGGAGCTGGACTTCCTCTATATACTCCTAGAGGAACTATTGTTAAAGATGAATTGCAAAAAGAGATTGAAAAAGTATGTAGAAAATATGGATTTCAAAAAGTAAGCTGCCCTGCTCTTGCGGATATTTCTTTGTTCGAGACTTCAGGCCATGCGAAGAAGTTTAATGACGAGTTATTTAGAGTTGAATCTCCTAAAGGACATGAATTTGTTTTAAAACCTGTTCAATGTCCTCATCATACTCAAATCTATGCTTCTAAGATAAGAAGTTATAGAGATTTACCAATTCGCTATATGGAAAGTGATAAACAATATAGAGCTGAATTACAAGGAGCAGTTGGAAATAGTTTATCTAGAGTATATGCAATTACAGTTGAAGATGGTCACTCATTCTGTCGAGTTGATCAAGTGAAGCAAGAAGTTATTAATATGTGCAATTTGATTAAAGATTTTTATTCTAGAATGGGCTTGTGGAATGATTATTGGGTTTCTTTATCTGTTAGAGATTATAATCATCCTGAAAAATACATTGGAGAGAAAAATGATTGGGATTTATGTGAAAAAATGCTTGAAGAAGTTTCTGATGAACTTGGATTAAATGCTGTAAGGTGTGAAGGTGAAGCTGCTCTATATGGACCAAAATTAGATTTTATGTTTAAGGATGCATTAGGTAGAGAAATACAAATTCCTACTGTTCAATTAGACTTCTCTACTCCAAAAAGATTTAATTTATTTTATATTGACGAGAACGGAGAAAAACAAACTCCTGTAATGGTTCACAGAGCTGTACTTGGTTCATATGAAAGATTCTTGGTATTGCTTTTAGAACAATTTAAGGGAGTTTTACCTATTTGGCTTGCCCCTGTTCAAGTTAATATAGTACCTGTTAGTATGAAATATCATGATGAATATTGTAGAAGAATATTCGACTTATTAAATGAGGAAGATGTTAGAGTTAGTTACGATGATTCTAAAGAACAAATGAATAAAAAAGTTAGAGAAAGCAATATATTAAAAAATCCATATACTTTAATTATTGGTGATAAAGAAAGAGATAACAATCTTATAAGTTATCGTAAGTATGGTAGTGACGAGACATATTCAATGGATGTTGAAGATTTTATAATGTTTATTAAGGAAGAAATAAGAAAAAGATAAATTATTTATAAGTTTTACTACATATCTAATTAAGATAAGAATGTGTTTCTTATCTTTTTTAATTAGACTTTTATTGAAAAAATAATTTTTATGCTATAATACTTCCTAATTGGAGAGATGTTAAATTGATTAAGAATTCGAAAATTAAAGAAAATGTTAAAATTTATGAAGAAATAATACAACAAGTATGTGAATTATTCATTAAACTAGGTATTCAGGATGACCCTGTTAAAATTTACGAAAACTTTATATTTATGTATATGAATGGTTTTTTATCGAGAAATGGTGTATATGTTGATTCTACTCCAATAGAATGTATGGCTTTAGAATATGCAGGCTACATCCCATTAGATATAACAGGTATTATTTTATTATATGGTCATGGTGTTTGTAGACATACAACAGATTTTTTAGCGCATATTTACCAAAATCTAGGATATGATAATTCTCAACTTTTTACCTACCACCCTTCTCTTCAAATTCAAGTTGATAACTGTAGTACGAAATTCTTAACTAATTATGAGGCACAAAAATATATTGATGAAGCAACTGCTGATTTAGATTTATTTTCAACAGAAGCATTTAAATTAACAAAAAGATTTGGAGATGTTTCAGTTTATGCAAGTTATGTACCTGAAGATGGTACATCATTAATGAATCATACGATGAATATCGTTTTAGACAAAAATGGTTTGGCTCATATTTTAGATACTAGATATCATTGTGTTGGGGAAAGATTTGACACTCTTAGTATTAAATTAAGCTATCAAGGATTAACTCATATAGATTTTGTTCAAAGAGATTTGTCTTTTTACACATACTATGATACTGACTATTTTAGAGGACTAAAATTACTAAAAAATAAAACAAATATGGAAAATGACGTATCATCCTCTATTTTATATGGTGAATTATGCAAGGAAAATTTAGGTTATTATAAGGATTTCTGTGCAAGTAATCAAAGAAATTATAATCGCGTTGCGGATAATTTTAATAGACTTGTTAAGAAGCTATAATATAGTTTTCTTTATAGTATTTGTATATAAGAAAGATTAATGAAAAAATTTTAAGGTTGGACAAGATTATAGACTTTGCTAATATTTTTTACGTTTATTATCATATTTATTACAATAAATGTCCCTCTTCCAAGGAAATCGGTAGTAATTATTTATAATATTCTTCTTTTTTTATTGTTTCTAAGTTTTTGTCATCAAAATACTCTACAATTGCTTCATATAGTTCTTCTTTATTTTCCTTTTATAGTATCTTTGTGTGGAATACCATTTTCTATTTATATGTATTCGCATAATATATCTATTCTTCCTCTGCAAATATTACCATTCTTTAAAATCATTGTGTCCTGTTAATATTGATAACATTACAATAATTACGAAATAACTTAATTTATATTTTATTTTCCATTGTTGCCTAGTATCTTTCATTTTTTATCTCATCTATTAATTAATTCGCATTTTATCTCTTATTCTTTTAAATAATAGCTTATCAAAAAAACCTAGATTGATAATTTTGTGTCTACCTAATGTTTTTCATGCTTTTATCTTGGCGAGCGGTTACAAAAACTATTAATTACTTAATAAATGATGTATAATTTAATAGTAAAGGAGTAATCTTATGATAAAACTAGTAACTCAATTTGATAACGAAAAAAGTAAATTATCTTTAGCAACCCCAACCTGTGGATGTTGCTGTTGTTGCTGTTGCTGTTGCATTGTATCGACATTTGCAACTGCCAGTATTAGTGCAAGAAATTTTGGAAATTATGTTGCAGAAAATTTACCAAATGAACCTAAAAAAATAGAAACTGCGAGAAATTTTGGATTTTGGTTACCACTTGGATTATTAATAAGTCTTGGATTAGGACTATGGCTCGCTGCAATGATTGATTTAGACGTTCTTATTGTACTTATACCAATTGGAATTATGTATCTATATGTTACGACATCTTCATTAAAGAAAAAAATTAATTTATCTGGAATTACTTCAAGAGTAGTATTTATTTCAATATTGTTAGTTGCTTTTGAGACTATGGGATTTTATGTAGGGGCGTTTGCTTTGATGTATTTACATCTATTTTATTTGGCAGGTGCGATAATTATTTCTGTTTTATTGATATGTTGGGCTTTTAGGAAAAAATATGATAATTTAGAGAAAGCAGAAATTAATGATAATTCTGATGAAGAGAATAGTTCCAATAATCAGCCAAATGAAGTTATTGATAATGCCCAAACTATGAAAATTAATAATAATAATAATAATAATAATAGTGATAGTGATAATAATTTATCTGATACATTAGTGCAAGAAGAATTAAGTCCAAAAATACAGCCTCAAAAAAAGAATTGCCCAAATTGTGGAGGAAAAAATGCTATAGATAATAAGATATGTATTTATTGTTCAAATTATTTTGAAATGGATGATGAAAAATGAAAACATTAAATCAATTTTTATTAGAGAAATGCTGTAATTTTAGATGTGGTATTGCATTACCATATCAAAGAATACCAAATAATTTTTGTGATATATCAAACGTGTATAATTATTCGGTTCCAGAAGATACGATTGAAACTTGGAAAACTGCTAGTGGTTCACTTAATTTTGATGAGAATAGCGCTATTATGGGTGCAATTGGCGAATCATTAGAAAGATATTCTGGAGCAGTTTGTATGTTTAATATGAAATCATATTTTGATTTAGAAAACGAAAAAAGAATACTAAAGTACGATGAATTTTCTTTATTTTCTGATGAACAGTATAATGATTCTAATTTTTCATGGAAAAGACCTAAACAAGATCAGCAATTTTTTGGAAAAGTTTATTCGTTGTATGATAATAAGGAATGGTATGTACCACAAGAGTTAATAGGATTAGGTTCTAGAACACAAAGTGCTTGTATTCCATCTACTTCCACTGGCATTGCTGCACATACAAATAAGTTTGAAGCAATTTATTCGGCTTTATTGGAAGTTTTGGAACGAGATGCTTTAACAACTTATTGGTTACACTCAATTGGTGGTAGAGAAATATCATTAGAAGAAGAATATAAAAATGAAGTTCTAGAGAAAAAAGGACAAATATTTTGTTTCGATATAACGCAAGACTGGAATCCATATCTTGTTGTTATGGTGTGTGGATATTTATTAGTCAATAATAAAAAAAGAATATCAATGGGTGTTGCTTGTAGAGAAAATTATCAAAAAGCTAAGGAAAAAGCATATTTAGAATGGATTCAAGGTTGTATATTTGCGGGTTACTATGATGAGTATCATAATGATATTAATTTAGATAATTATAAAGATGTTAATAATTTTGATTTACATGCCGTTTATTATACTAAACATCCTGAAAAATGGGAAAAAGTACCGCTTATTAAATATAGAAGTCCATTTCAGTATATTGAAAGAAATAATAATTTAATAAATAAAGATGTTAAGTATAAGCTTGAGTTTTTATTAAAAAAATTGAAACATGAAAATATTAGATTATTTTATAAGAATATTAGTACAAGCGATGTTGAGGATGTTGGAGTTACAGTAATTCGAGTTTTATCCCCTGATTTATCGCTTTTACATGGGGATGAAAACGAAATGTTTCTTGGAGGTAAAACAAAAGATATAACGTGGAGATATAAGAATTTAAAATCTAATGGATTCCCAAATCGCTATCCACATCCATTGGGCTAAAGGAGATAAACACATGAAATATGAAAAAAATAAAAATTGGAATATCTTCATAGAAGATAATAAACTTTTTATAACAAAGGGTGCAGATGAGATATACTATCTAGATGAAGCAAATGAGGAACAAGCTCAAACAATTTATGAAGCTTATAATAACAATTCTTTTGATGATTTATTAAAAAATCATGCCTATGGTGAAATAATAAGTAAGCTAGAAAAAACTGGTGTTATTTACAAAAAAAAATTTGTTTCTAATAATAAAAAAATTAAATTACATATTAGATATTATGGAGAACCAAGCGATAAACTAAAAAATGAAATTACTAGCGTCATATCTAAAAGAAATAATATAAAATTAGTTGATGAAATAAATAATAGTGATTTAACATTATTAATAAGAATTAATGTTCCCCTTAAGACTATACTTGAAGATTATTCAAAAATAACGATTCCTCATATTTTAATTGATTTAGGATATGCCAATAATATATCAATTGGTCCAATCGTATATGAAGAAACAGTGTGTTTAGGTTGCTATATTGGAAGGCTTACAAAGAATTGGGGAGATTCGTTGCCACCAATTGAACCAGCAGTTACAAATAAATGTGAATTAATTGCATCATTTATAATAGAAAGAATAGAGGAATTTATTATATATGGAAATTGTCCTGATTTGATAAATGGTGTATGGAACTATAATGTTAATACTTATTGTTCTGATTATAATAAAATTTATAAATTACCTTGGTGTCCATATTGTAATGATAAAAATGATAACCCCAAAATTGATTTGCCATGGGCAAAGGAGTTTGATGATGACTAAAAATCAAAATTCCTCTCCTCTATTTGATTTATATTGGGAGAATACCAACCTAAATGATAAAAATATATTAAATTTTGTAAATAACTTTGTTAATGAAGAAAAAGACATAGGAAGAATTAAATATCCAACAAATGATATGAAATTAGATTATCCAAAAGATAAATTATTTGAAATTATGAAGAATAGACAAAGTAATAGGAAATATAATAATTATCAAATAAATAAAAAACAATTATCTTCATTGTTTTCTTGTTTTGCTAAAATTGATAACCATAGATTGTTGTCTTCAGCAGGAGGCAAATATCCAATTGAAGTGTATGCATTATGTTTCAACGTTAAAAATCTTAATAATAAAATAGTTTATTATAATTATATTGATAATTCGTTATCCATTATTGGTGATTGTAAAAACTGGAATGACTTAAAAGCTATAACAGGTGCAGAAGATTTAATTATCGGCGAACCATCAATCATGTTTATATTCGTTGGCTTTCCAAATAGAGTTGTTTCAAAATATGGAGAACGAGGTGGAAGGTTTTTACTAATTGAATCTGGGCATTATATTCAAAATTTATTGTTAAGAATTGCATACGAAAAATTAAAAGCAGTTGAACTTGGGGGATTATTTGATAATCATATAAAAAATATGCTTGGGCTAAAAAATTCTGATGCAATAATAACATTAGGTGTTATTTGTGGCAAATAAATATAGACGACTTTATCTTTCAAAATCGTCTTTTTTTTGATCTATTTTGAGTAATATCAAAGTCATCATCAATAATTTCTTCTTCATACAGCTCTTCAACTAAATCACAGGTATATGTGAATCCAATTAAAATGCTATAAAAAAATAATCAAAGTTCATAGCTATCGAGAGTCTAGATATTTTTTTAAGTTATCTTACGTAGTAATAAAGATTATTATAAGATTGACTATGTTAAACTCTTTTTTGCATACAAAAAAATCAATCATGTTTTAGATTGATTTAATCATTAACGTCACTTGGTGTAACGATTTTACCTTTTGGAGCGAATGAGGGGAATCGAACCCCCATCACAGCCTTGGCAAGGCCGTATTCTAACCATTGAACCACATTCGCAAATATGGAGGGGCCTACCGGATTTGAACCGGTGATCAGGGTGTTGCAGACCCACGCCTTACCACTTGGCTAAAGCCCCGTTGCAATTAAAATTATAGCAAACTTATTATTAAATTTCAACAAATTTGCTTACTTTTCTTATATTTTATGCAAATAAAAAGGAAGAGCTACTGTTTCTTCCACAATTTACTAATATTTTTATAATTATAGTTTAATTCATTGGTTTCTAATATTTTTCTTAGACCTGTTTCTTCATTATAGAGATAAACTGTATCTTTACTGATTAATAAAATATCTCTATCAATTATACTCCACTCTTTTATGTTATTTAATTCAAATAATAAGATTGGATTATTTTTATGAGTATCTAAAGCTTTATAGAATTTATTGCCATTAAGATAATAATAGTAGTTGTATTCTTGTTTTATATCTTTAGAGTCCATTTTTTCTATGTTTAGTTGTTCATTAGAGAAATATTGTTCTTTCATGAAGAAATCACTTTTAGATAATAAGTTTAATTTTTGATTAGTGTACTTTTGATACTTTAATTCTTCATTACCAACCTCTTCTATCTTTTTCTTTTTTATGTTAATAGTATATTGTTTTTTTTCCTTCTTATCAGTAACATAAATTAGACCATTTACTATTCCATTTATATATGAGTCTTTGGAGATTTTTTCTTTTAATTCATATTTGCTTAGTTTGTCTTTTTTTAAATCATAATAATAAATATTTTTGATACCATTTACTGAAGTATTTTCAAATAAAACATAATAATTATCCACTACGACTGACATTAAATTATCATATAGATCATAATCTAGTATTTTCTGATAGTGTTGACTATTGTTACTCAAAATATAAATACCTTTATAGTCCCAGATTATAAATTTATAATTATCTTTAATGTTATTTTTATAAATAGATAAGTTTTTATATTTTTTGATAGTATCTTTATTCTTGGAAATTTTTAGATTATATTTTTTTGCTTTAGTTAGAATTTCTTTAAAATCAGAATTATCTTCATTATAAAGATAAGTAGTTGCGACAGATTTATTATTTTCATTACAATATATATTACTTGGAATATTCTTTTTATAGATTGGTACTATACATTCTAGGTTGTTCTTTTTATAATATTTTATTTCTTTAATTATTTTTTTCTTTTTGTTTGCATTTTCATTTAAAGAAATGATATAAGTATTCTTTTTATTATTTATAACTAGATCATACCAATGATTTTTATTTTTTATATAGAATGATTCACTAATGTTATATTTATCAATTTTATAGGTTGTTTCATGTTCTTTTTTAATTATTTTACCTATAAAGCATATTAATAATATTAGAATAATTAGTAGAATAATTTTCTTTATTCTTTTCATATCATCACCGTTTAAATTATAACAAAATAAGAGACTAAAAACTAGTCTCTTTCTTCGTCTCTTAAGCCATATTTTTGTTTTTCTCGCATCATATAACTTGTAATTTCTGTTTCTATTTCTGTTAGTGCATCCTTACTAATATTAGAAAGAGTTACAAATTCTTTAACTGTGTCTATATATACTTTACCCCATAAGATACCACTTGATACTTTTAAGTCATTGAATAAATCAGGTGTGATGGAGTTTAGAAAATAACCTATTACTACACGTTTTCTTCCAATTAGAATTCTTTTATTTGTTAAAGCAACTACAGCGCTCCCCCAGATATTAAATGGACTGTCATTTTTTTGAGCAATGAAGGCATATAGTACCTCTTCATCAGGGTTTAGGTGTTTTTCAACAACTGATGAGTTTTTATCTAATCTCCAACCAATTGTAAATGGATACTTTTCTTTAAATTCTAATACTTTTTTATATACTGTTCCCATTTATCCTCCTAATTAATGAAACCAGATGTTTTAAAAAATTCTGTATAATGTGCCTTGTCTGTTAAACCATCTACTTTATTAACTATTTCTCCTTTACTTACTACCAATAATAATGGTGTTCCAAATCCTTGACTAAAGAATTCATTTGATTTAACTAAGTTAGCTTCATCATCACCTGAAAAATTATCAGTATTTAAGTAATTAATCTCTAAGTCATTTTCATAAGCAATATTTTTTATAATTGGTTCAGCAATTTGACAATATTGACATGTAGGCCTAGCAATTAAAATGATTTTGTTTTCTTCTCCATTGTAGTACTCTAAATATGTATCCATATTTATTTCAGAAAGTTCTTTTGTCTCTTCTTCCTTAACATTATTACTTTCTTCTTGAGCGTTGGCAATTATAACACTGGCATCTTCGGTCATCTTATTATCATCTTCTTTTGAATTTTCTTGTCTGCCAACAAAAAAACTCA
Source organism: uncultured bacterium (assembly GCA_946560065.1). GTDB lineage: Bacteria > Bacillota_I > Bacilli_A > RF39 > UBA660 > UBA3789. The sequence continues at coordinate 9,156 of CAMNUE010000018.1, forward strand.
TCACTACTAAAACTGCGAAGACGCCAATAAGAATCCATTTCAAATATTTTTTATTATTTTTTTCTTCCATAAAGCACCTCTTTCTGTTTGTATTATAACATACATACTTGTTTTTAAGATACTACTTATCCTTTTTTTCTATATATTCTTCATAAGGAATGCTTCTATCTATTATTTTTCCATCTTCTGTTATTTCAATTACACGATTTGCTACCGTGCTGTTTAATTCATAGTCACGAGATGTAAATAATACTTCTCCTTGGAAGTTTACTAATCCCTTATTTAGCGATGTAATACTTTCAAGGTCAAGGTGGTTTGTAGGTTCATCTAATATCAAGAAATTTGGTTGTTCTAACATCATTTTAGATAACATACAACGAGCTTTTTCTCCTCCTGATAAAACATTAACTTTTTTGAAAACATCTTCTCCAGAAAATAACATTCTACCTAGAAAACCACGAAGAATGGTTTCATCCTTGATATCGTAGAATTGCCCAATCCATTCCATGATATTCTTATCAATTTTGAAATATTCGTTATTATCTTGAGGTAAGTATCCTGGAATTATTGTTTTTCCCCACTCTATTTTTCCGCTGTCTTCTTTATCTTTTCCTGACAGAATATTGAATAATGTAGTTTTTACCATGTCATCTCCAGCTAAGAAACATATTTTATCTCCTTTTAGAATAGTAAATGAAACATTATCTAGAATCTTTTTACCATCAACTACTTTTGTTAAGTTTTCAACTTTAAGTATCTCTTTTCCAGCTGGTTTTTCAATCTTAAAATCAATGTATGGGTATTTTCTACTAGATGGAACAATTTTATCTAATTCAATCTTATCAAGCATTTTCTTACGAGATGTTGCTTGTTTTGATTTTGACGCATTAGCTGAGAATCTAGCAATGAAAGCTTGAAGTTCTTTAATCTTTTCTTCTTTCTTTTTATTAGAGTCACGCATTTGTTTTTGTAATAGTTCACTTGATTCATACCAAAAATCGTAGTTACCAACATATAATTTAATTTTTGAGTAATCAATATCAGCAATATGAGTACATACTTTATTTAAGAAATGTCTGTCATGAGAAACTATTATTACTGTGTTATTGAAGTTAATTAGAAATTCTTCTAACCATTTGATTGCTTCAATATCTAAGCTGTTTGTAGGCTCATCTAGAAGTAAGATATCAGGATCACCAAATAAGGCTTGTGCAAGTAAAACTTTTACTCTTAATTTTACTGGAATGTCTCCCATATTCATATAATGGAATTCCTCAGCTACTCCTAGATTGTTTAATAATTGTGCTGCATCTGGTTCAGCATTCCATCCATCTAAATCCATGAATTCAGCTTCTAAGTTAGCTAATTTCATTCCATCTTCTTCTGAGAATTCTGTTTGAGAATACATTTTATTCTTTTCTTCCATTATTTCATATAATTTGGAATTTCCCATGATTACAACATCTAGAACTCTCTTGTCATCAAACTCATAATGATCTTGTTTTAATATTGATAATCTTTCATCTTTAGTAATTGTTATTTCACCAGTAGTTGTTTCTAATTCACCACTTAAAAGTTTTAGGAAAGTTGATTTTCCACTACCATTAGCACCTATTAATCCATAACAATTTCCATTAGTAAATTTAATATTTACATCTTCAAATAAAGTTCTTTTTCCAAACTTTAAACTTACGTTATTTACTTGTATCATTTTATCACCTCAAAGCCTCTTTATTTTACTATATATATTAAAAAATTACAAGTTATGAAAAAGAAGTCCTGGACTTCTTCATTTTACATGTTGATTTTTCTTTTGGCATACTCACCAAATGTTTCACTTTCTGACATATCATATTCTATGAAACATAAGGCTTCTACTCCTTCGTTTTCATAAAATGATATTTCTTCTTTAAACCTCGCATACTCATTAGGATTAAACCCTTGAAATTTTAATAATTCATTAACTAAGTATTCATTGAATGTATCAATATTGGTAGATACTGGGTCGCTACATAAATTTTCTTCTAATTCAGCAAGTGTTTGATATCTACCACAATCAATTAGATAAGCACCATTATTATAGATGGTGTTTTTTAATATGGCATCATGAACTATGACATCATACTTTCCTAGCGTAATAAAGTCTTTTCTTAATATTTTTAACTCTTCAATGATTTTACTTTTTGGTTGAATTGAAAGATTGTCTTTTCCTAGATTTTCTACGTATTCTGAAACGCATCCTCTTAATTGTCTTTTCTTATTTAATAAGGAAGCTTCTGCTAACATAATTCTTTTAGTTGGAATTTTTTTATATAATTCTATTTTCTCTTTAGTCAAAAATTCTGGTTCTTTGAATGGATTATATAGTTTGAAGACCTTTCCATCTATCAAATAGGCTGTTGCTGTTGTTCCTGTTCCAAGACATTTATCTTTACGCATATTATAAGGATTTAACCTAATTTTCTTATTATCTAGTAAATAAATCATTTTGTCCCCCCTTCTTTTGTCAGTTATTATAGCATAAAAACTATTTTTTAGATAAGAAAAAGGCAAGATTATTACTTGTCTTTTAAATACTTTTTACAAATTGTTTAATTGAATCATCATTATTTGAAATAATATTTTTAAAGAAGTCACTGCTATTTTCGTAATCATCTTTTGAACTTAGTATTTCTTTTACTTTAGAAACTTCTGCTTTTGTAAATTTACTTTTTCTTAATTCTTGAGTAATTAATTCTGTTATAAGCAAATGAAGTTGATATTTATTTAATCTTTCTAACTCTTCAGTTGAGAATAATTCTAAGATGGAATACTCGCTTGGATCTGTTAAATATAGTTCTCCGTTAAAAATAGAATTTTCTGGAGAGACACCATTTAGCAATACGCTTCTTCTACTTAGAGTTTCAATATCTCTTTCACTTATAGATATTTCATTTACTAATTCATTTTTTGGTAGTGTGATTATTCTCTTGCTACTACCTTTTTCTTCTGGACTCTTCAATGTAAACCCTTTTAGTTTCTTATTATAAAAAAGAAGTTTTCGAGGTAGTAAAATTCTGTCTGTTGAAATTGATGTCAAATATTTAGCAGTTTCTTCTTCGATTGTTGTTGTGTCATCTTTAAAGACTTTTAAAGCTGAGTCTTTAAATTTATATATATTTCCTGTTTTTCCCGTTGAAATTTTGTGTAGAGACTTTGTTGTTAATTGAATATCTTTATTATCTAGTTTATATCCCATAGATTTCCTCCGTCGTTTTGCTTATTGTAACATATAATAATTTACTTGTAAATTTTTATTATTTTCTATAAAAATTTGAAATGAATTTTGCAAATTCATAAAGAATTATATCGCTTTTATTTATGGCAAAACTTTTTCCAATAGCTTTTCCACCAATTGTAAGAGAGGCAATTATAGCAGCAACAGTGAGACTTGTGAATAAAGCATTAAAATTAAATTTGGTTACTAAGATTGCAGCAATCGTAGTTGCAGCGGCACCTGATATAATACCACAAATGTCGCCTATTACATCACAGCAGAAACTTGATACTTTGTCAGCATTCTTTTTAAATTTTACGGCAACGTTAGCACCTTTTACTTTTCTTGAATTCATCGAGTGGAAAACTGCTTCATCTGCTGTTGTTACTGAAACTCCGACGATGTCGAAAATAATTCCTAATAAAACAAATAATAAAGTTACAATTATTCCTAAAACTAGGGATAAATTAGGAATAGTCATTTCTGATATAAATGAAAGCCCAAAGGAGATTGTAAAAGCCGTTATTGTTACTATTGTTATCCACTTTACATCTACGTTTTCTTTTTTTACTTTTTCTTTCTTCTTTGTTTGAACAATTAAATTTTCTAATTCATTATTTTTATTTTTTTTAAACATATAAGTCCTTTCATAATAGTTCTACTTTTAAAGCTTGTTCTAGTTTTCAATATTTGTGAAATTTAATTCTTTGATTTATTTATTGAATAAGCAATTAATTATTTTTTATATTTATAAGAATCAAAAACTACAATATCATCATTATCTTTAAACATTTCTTCTAACTCACTGGCGTTTTCTTTAGCTTGTTTTTGTCTCTCAGCATATCTAGAGTAAGTTACTTCTACGTATTCTTTGGCTTCTGAAATTTTTCTTTCAAAGTTTTCAAGTTGAGTTTCTGTTAATCTAATTCTATAAGCTTTTGGTCTAATATTCATAATTTTTTGATTTTTATCTTCTCTTTCAATGATTATTTCTTTATTTTCATTTTCATCTTTTTTTCCTTTAATTACTCTAAAATTATTATTCATATTATATTCTCCTATTTATATTTCTTTTTAAATTATATTTTTAATATATAAGTCATTTCTTTTATTGTCAATAGAATGTTTTTTCTTAAAATTAAAAACAAATTCCTAATAAATATAAATAAAAAAAGTAGAGATTCTACTTTTACATTCAAATTAATTGTTTGGCTATCAATATAGTAAACTTTGAGCCTTAGGTCAAGTAGGATTTCCCTGATTCTTACAATCTCGTTACCAAGGTTGCGGTTCCCCTTTAAAAGAATCAATATGACGTCACCGAAACATACGACTTGATTACCACTTAGTGCCCACTGCAATCCTATATTGAATTACACCCTAGGGGATTTCCCCTCCAACACTTTACTAATAATTCTTTTTTGCAAAAATAATTTCAAAACGCAATACTTAATATAAGTGGCCGCTTAAATTAAGCAAGATCATTTATCCCAATATTTCCACTCAAGACAGGCTACGCTGCACATAACTTTCGCCACAATACAGGTTCTATCCTATTTCGTAATAAATCATCAGTTATAAATAACGTATAGATTTACCACAAGAATAGGTCTCCACAGATAGTGGGTCGTGATTCGTATGCCATTACGAGTCGCCCAGTATCCTTCATCTCCAGCACCCACCCCAAACTGGGCGTAAGAAGCAGACACCAAAGGTTTCACAGATATGCCCTTTAACGAATTTTTAAGCTCGTCTTCTTAATAAAGTAATTGACTAGAATAATGTGCCATCAATTACGTTGTTAATTATACCACTTTTTTACTCATTTGTCAAATTTGGTGCTTAGCTTGTAAGCTAATTATTTTGATTTCTTTATTATTAAAAACAATTGAAAATATAAAAATATTATTAAATTGTTTCTCTATATTTTAATCGTTATATGGATATTTTATGTCATGTTTTTTTGTTTTTACTTTAACTTTTTCTAACTCTATCGCTACAAAATAATCGCAAATATATTCATCTTGATATGCTTCTTTTAACTTACTAGATATATATGCTTTTACATATACACCATGCCCTGTTAAGTAACCTAAGAAACTTATATAAGGATCTTCTGTAGATAATAAGCTTAATGCATTAATATTATATGTTGATTCTTCTAACCTCTTAATATCTTCATCTTGCTCGTATAATTTTTTACTATATTTATTTAAATAATTAATTACATCAATTAGTTTAAAAGAACTGACTCTTGTTTCTGTATCAAATTCTTCAAAAACATCATCGACGTTTGTTAGAAAATTTTTGGCTTCTTCTTCAGAAGTTACCTTTGACAATTCGTTACTAATTATTTCCATATTTCCTGTTGAGAATGCTTTTAATACTTTATTCTCACCAACTATGTTACATAATTCTTTTACCATTATGACTTCAAACGGATAAGTACTACATTCAACAAAAGGAGTTTCTGAATAGTATTCATTGCTCAATAATTCGGTCATTCCTTCGTTTAAATATCTTGGTAGATCAATTGTTACATAGTTTGAAAAAATACAATGAATAAATTCATGAATTAGAGTTTCGTTGTAGTAGACACTATTTTCATTGATATATGTTTCTATTAATTCTAAAGCTCTTTTATAACAAGCAACTATCTCTTCTTTTTCATCTTCTGGTTTTACTGTTTCTTGTACGTCAACTTTTGATAATGATTCATAAGCTAATTCTTTATTAAGGTATTTATTATCTATAAGTAAGTTAGTTAATTGACAAACAAGTTCTTTTTCTTCTGTCGATAAATTTGGATTTTCAAAAAGTGCTTGTAAAACTAATAGATTATCATTTTTCTCTTCAATATCTTCTGGTATAACTGTAAGATTTAACTCTTCGTCTATGCTTTTTGATAATTCACTAAATAACTCATCTCTTTCTTTGGCATTGACATTTATAGTGTATCCATCAAAAGTTCCTTTGTCAGTGTTTTGAATGGTATTGTGATAGTGATTTGCCATATTGAAGCCTATAAATAAACTGGTGATATAAAGTAGAAGTTTTTTCTTTGTTCTTTTTACTTCGTTTTTTCTTCTTTTTTTCACTCTTTTTAATTTTTCACGACGCATTTCTGCTTTGATATAGAACTCCTTTTTGACCTCTTCTAGCTCTCTTATTTCTTTTTCTAATTCTTCAGCAGATAGTTTCATACTATCAATCCCCTTTAATAGTCACATATTATATCATATATTTTAAAAAAAGTAAATTATAAAATCATATTCATAAAAAAATAGTCAGCATCTTCTAAATATTGACTATTTTAAATTTACATATAAATATTATATTTTGATTTAATTGGCTCTTATTTGTTCAACGTACCAAGTTATTTTTCCTCTCCAAGTAGGACTTTCAGCATACTTTGGTCCAATTGCATCAATTGTATTTAAGCCTTTAGAATAATAATTTCTATATAGATTATCAATAAATCCTACTAGACCTTCATCAATAGAGTTGTATGCTTTATAGCTACCTCCATTACAACTAGGAGAACCCTTTTGTCCACCGAAATTATTACATGTTCTAGCTAGTTGAGAGCAACGAGATTTACATCCTGTTTCATGAAGAAGTATTGCGACTGCAACATATGGATCTACACCTTTATTAATGCATTCAGTGGCAATCAAGAAACCTTTTCCTGCAACGATGTCTCCACCAAGATTTCTATCTAATTTTATTGCTAACTCTTCTAGAGTCATTCCTTCATATACTTCTACCCTAGGTGGAATTATTACAGAAGCAGGTGCTGTTTCCATTTTTACTTCAGTTAAGAAAAGGGTTTCTGTTTCCTCTTCTTTTGATTCTTTGGTTTCCTCTACTATCATGTTGGCACTAGCGGCCATATTTCTTATATCAAACTCTTGAAATGCTGTATTAACACCCAAAGTATCTATTGAATTTTCATTTTGAAGTACCATTCCGATTGAAATCATCATAATACCAACCATACAGGTAACTCCACATAAAATCTGAGCTTTTTTCATCAATTCACCTCAAAATTTTTTGTATTGATGTTTTAATTTTACTCTATATTTAGAGCTTTGTCAAATTGGCTAATATTTGCTTTTAATTCATTAAAATATAATATTTTTAGTTTAGCTTGAATGTCTTTGATGCAAACTTGTTTACTAAAATTAGGGAGATTATTATATAACAGATACTGAATATAACCCCTAATATTGAAATTGATAAACTACTCATTACTAAATCAGTTAAAGCATAGCTAATGATGTATGTAAACATTGTCACAAAGGAGTAGCTTGCTTTTTTTACTTCCATTTCTTTATTAAATGGCTGAAGAAGATAATATATAACCAGATAATGGACTGAGAAGAAAATACTTAGTGAAATTATGAAAGTAAATGTTGTTAAACAGGTTAAAATATCATAGTTTGAAGTCATTATTAGTAAAATGACATTACCAATTCCAATAACAAATGCTGGTAGAAGATTTACTTTTATAATGGTTAATAATCTTCTTCTAAATAGTCCTAAAATTGCTTTTGGTTCACGATAAAAATTGTAGTTTAGCATGGCATGGTCACAATTAAAGAACATTGCTTGAGTGATGATTGCTCCCCTATTAATAAAAAACATAATGATTACAAACCAGCTTAAATTATTATTTAAAAATTCACTTATATTAGAATTGTATGTCTTATCATATGTTATTAATAGAATTATGAATAGATAAATTCCTACAAAAATAAAACTATATTTTCTGGCACTTCTTAGTAATATTTCTTTATGTCTTTCAAAAAAGATGGTATTAAAGAAATCATAACCTTTTTTTCCTTTTATTTTTTTATTATCTATCATTATATCTTTCTTATTTACGGCTACCATTGCTTGTTTTAAATAGTCTTTTTCATTTTTACTAGACATGATATTAGTCATTTGACTTAATTTCTTATATATTAATTTGTAATCTGTAATCTTTAAAAGATAAATAAGAGAATATGTGCCTATAATGATGGAAATAATTGTAAGTAAATTCATTGCAGAAAAACTTATGTATATATCAATGAATGGTAAAGAACAAAGTATTAAAGATGTGATTATAACAGTGAAATAAAGAGATGTCTTACTATACCAAATATATTTGTATCTTTTAAAAAACTTAAGATTTAGGCTCTCACCTATGAATCTAATAAATAGTGTATAGATGATTAAAGTTATTGTTATTATGATTGGACATCTTAAGATATAACCAAAAAACATAAGACAAAAACTATTTAATATCAAGTTAGTTAAACTATTCCAAAAAAGATTAGCTCTAAAGTAGTTAGTGGCATTAATATTAAATAATAAAATCCCAAAGTACTTACTTTTACTTGTATTTAAAAGTTTATTATTAATAAATAATCCTAGCATCGTTAAGACAAAGTATAGATGATAAAAAGTCCTAATAAGATTATTGGGAAATAGTTTATAGGACAAGGCAAATATGATAAAGAAATACATGAATTTCAAAAAGATAGCTCTTGCCAAATAAAATATTAAAACAAAAAACTTAATTATTTTTTTTATAATTCTACTAGAATAAATATCATTAGTTAATAAATCTTTAAAGATTGGTAATTGTCTTAAGATGAAGATAAAGGAATTAACAGAATATGAGATATCTATATCTAGAGCTTTTTTTAATGTTTTAAGCATCTGAATCTTCCTTTAGGGCAGCAATTATTTTATCTTTGTATTTTTTAGTATTAAGATTTTCTTTAGAAATTAGTTCTAGATTCTTATTATTTAAAACTACTATTTCGTCACACAAATCAATTGCTAATTCTAGAATATGCGTTGAAAAGATGATAATGTGATTATCTTTTAATGCTTGAAACATTTTTTTTATTTCTTCTTGAGCTACAATATCTAGAGCAGTTAGTGGCTCATCTAGGAGAATGATTTTTGGATTAATTATAATATTAACTAACATCTGAATCTTATTTTTCATTCCATGTGAATATTCTTTCAAAAGAATATCTTGATCTTTTTTTGCTATTTTTACTAAATCAAAGTAATAGTCTAGATTTTTTAAATTCTTTATCCTATTCTTATTAATTTCTAGATAAAATTGAAGAAATTCTCTGGCAGTTAGAAATTCTGGAACAATCGGAGTTGCTGTTACATAACCAATATCTTGGTTTGTTAATTTCCTATTTTTAGATTCCTCTAATATGAACTTGCCTCTTTCTATTTCAATATCTTCATTTAATGCATTAAAAAAGGTTGTTTTACCTGCTCCATTTCTTCCAAGAAGACCATAGATTTTACCTTTTTCAAAAGTAAAGTTAATATCTTTTAAAACTTCTTTATCATCATAACTTTTACTTAGATTAGAAATTTTCAGTTTCATTTAATCACATCCAATTAATCGATTTCTTTTTGTAATAATTTAAATAAATATTCCCTAGTTTTCTCATTTTCTTCTTCTTTTATTTCAGTACATAAAGATTTTAATTTTTCTTTTTGTTTTTCATCAATGTCTAGATAATCAATTTTTTCTTCAAACTCTTCAATATGTTCTATTATTGAATCATCTTCTTCATAGTCACTTGATTCAATAATCATTGTTTTCATCATATTTGTTCTTTCTAATTCTTCTTCATTCATTTTAATTACCTCTACTTTCCCAAATTCTTCGTACTATCTTTAATGATAGTGTTGACAATAGAAAACCAATTACTGGTACTATTGAAGATAAGAATATATTGCTTATATTATTTATTAAGTATGAGTATAGGACAACTACTATATAAGTTAGTATAGCTATACATATTTTTCTTGTGTATGATGTTTCCCATTCTTTATCTTTCTCTACTCTCTTGTTTCGTATTTTTATTTCTTCTATTTCTTTTTTTAATTCTTTTTCCATTTTTTACTCCATTCTAAAGTCAATTTTGCCCTTACCAGATGAACTTGTAATATGAGCAATACTACCATTAATGATTGTCATCTTTGGAGCAACATGTCCAATATCAGCATTGAATATTATTGGAATATCTTTGAAGATTCTTTTAAGGGCTTCTTGATAAGTCATTTTTGTAAATCCTCCTGGAAATCTTACTCTTCCTGCGATGACTCCTTTAACGTATTTAAACCAACCCGATTCTTTTAATTGAATTAGTGCTAGATAAAAGGCTTCGCTTGTTAAAGAAAAAATATCAAAATACCAAATAATGCCATCTTCTTTATACTTTTCAATGAATTCTTTTGTATAGTCAAATCTTGTTCCTGGTAAATCTTTTAAGCAATCTACGCAGCCACCAATAATTCGTCCTGTTATGTCAACGTCTCCATTTAACGTTTCCCAGTAAACTTCTTTTTCAACGTTATATGATTCTGCATTTTCTGGTCTTTCTAGTTCATATAATTCAAAACTATTTTGAGTAATAATGTTTCCCTTCATTATTTCGAAAGCATTCTTTTGACAGTCATGTAAATATTTTTGGTCAAAACTACAGGCATTAAATCCATAAATTGTTGCTATATCTAGAGCAGTAGTCACTAGATAAAGAATACTAGTTGGATCACTAGCTCCCATTAACCATTTAGGGTTATTGTTGATATTTTCTAGATTTAGATATGGGAGTGTTTCAATTAAGAAGTCTCCACCTGTTGCACACATAATCAATTCAACATCATTATCAGTAATTAATCTATCTAATTCCTTAGCTCTTATCTCAGCAGTATTAGAAACTTCTCCTGAGTTCCTAACACTTGCTGTTTCAATTATTTCGAATCCTCTTGATTCAATGTTTAATAACGACTTTTTATAATCTTCAATGTAGTCACCAACTCCGGCTGATAAGGCTACAACACCAATTTTTGAGTTTTTATTCAGAAACTGTGGATATTTCATTAACATCTTCCTTTTCAATAACTTGGTTATTTTTTGTTATTTGCTTATCAATAATCTTTTTAATTACAGTGATAACTATTCCTGAAACGATTAGAACTATACCGCTTGTAATTAGAGAATTAACATTAAAATCGGTTAGACTTGAAATTTTTGTTACTATAACATTAACACTTAATGACATTATCAGAAGACTTGAACCACTTATAATAGCTGAAACGCCAAGCGATTTTAACCAACTATAGAATGATTTCTGGATAAGTGCTATTAGTAATAAGTCAATTATCATTGCAATTAAGATAATAATTCTAAATTTAAGTGAAATTAGGAAGTTATATCCTTTTAATACCACTTTTGCTTCTTCTGGAAGATTATTTTTAGTGTTATTGATTGTTTGTTCAAATACTTTACTTAAATCCCGACTTTCTAATTGCTCTTCAGTCTTAGAAATCATTTCATCAGTAATTTCTATACCAACCTCTTTTTCTAAAACTTCTTTGTTTTCTTTTAAAAAATCAAGCATATCTTTTTCAATTTCAATGTTTGAAATATCTTTTTCATCTAGTACACCGTTTATAGTAACATCTAAATATTTATCAATTAAATCTTGGACTTCTTTACTTTCTAATATTTTATTTATTTGTTCATTATCTGTTACAATCTTATTTGCTTCTTCTTGATATTCATTAGTAGTTATTTGTTGTTTGATTGTTTCTTTAATAATCCCGTCTGTTATTATGGATTTTAAGTTTAGACTAATTACAAATACAAATATTAAATTAATTAGAAGAATATTTAGAAATCCTATTAACATATTTTTTATAAACTTCACGATATCAACTCCTTTTTTTATTTATTATACCATATAATTTAGTACATGAAAAAAAGAAAATCTCTTAGATTCTCTTCTTAACTATAAATCTATCATCTAGGTAATTAATTATTACAGTATCATGTTCTTTTAAAGTACCTTCAATTAAGAGTTTTGATAAATCTACTTCTATAGTTCTTCCAACTAACCTTTTTAATGGACGTGCTCCGAAGTTAATATCATAACCCTCTTCAATAAACTTGTTGCGAGCATTTTCTGTTAATTCTATTTTAATATCAATATCTTTTAGACGATATTCAATTTCTTTAATAATTTTATCAAGAATTTTGTTAAGTGCATCTTTACTTAATGGATTAAAGATAATTAATTCATCAATTCTATTGATAAACTCTGGACGGAAGTGTTCTTTGACACTAGACATAACTAAGTCGTTTTTATTTTCTAGAACATATTCACTACCAAGATTTGATGTCATAATAATTATTGTATTTTTAAAGTCAACTGTTCTTCCGTTAGAATCTGTTACTCGACCATCATCTAGAATTTGTAGTAATAAATTTAATACTTCGGGATGAGCTTTTTCAATTTCATCGAATAGTACAATACTATAAGGATTTCTTCTTACAGCTTCTGTTAATTGTCCACCTTCTTCATAGCCAACATAACCTGGAGGAGAACCAATTAGTCTAGAAACACTAAATTTTTCCATGTATTCACTCATATCTATTCTAACCATGTGTCTTTCATCATCAAATAACTCATAAGCCAATGTTCTAGCAATTTCAGTTTTTCCGACACCAGTTGGTCCTAAAAACATAAATGAAGCAATTGGTCTGTTTGGGTCTTTAATACCACTTCTTGATTTGATAATGGCATCACTTACTATTTTTAAAGCTTCGTCTTGGCCCATAACTCTTTTTTTCATATCATCTTCAAGACTTAATAATTTTTCTTTTTCAGATTCAATTAATTTAGTAACAGGAATATTAGTCCATTTAGCAATAATTTTACATATATCATTATCAGTTACAGTGTCACTTAGAAGCTTATTCTTTTCAACTTTATTTAGTGCTTCAATTTCTTTTTCAACTCTTGGTATCTCTCCGTGACGAAGGATTGCGGCTTGTTCTAAGTCATATTTATTTTCAGCTTGTTCAAGTTCAAATTTTAATCTTTCTAACTCTTTTTTCTTTTTCTTGATGTCGTTATTTAAATTTTTCTCTTTATTCCAAGCTTCGGTTAACTCACGTTCTTTTTCTTTCATAGTTTCTAATTCACGGTCAATATCATGACGTCTTTTAACTGATAATTCATCTTTTTCTTTTTTAATAGCTTCACGTTCAATTTCTAGGCGCATAATTCTATGAGTTAAGCTATCTAACTCAAATGGAACAGAATCCATTTGAACACGTATTGTGGCGCAAGCTTCATCAACTAAGTCGATGGCTTTGTCTGGCAAGAATCGATCAGTAATATATCTATTAGATAAAGTTGCGGCAGAGATTAAGGCTTTGTCCTGAATAGTTACACCATGATGAATTTCAAAACGTTCTTTCAACCCTCTTAAAATTGTGATGGTGTCTTCAACATTAGGTTGATCTACTTTAATCTTTTGAAATCTTCGCTCTAGTGCTCCATCCTTTTCAATATATTTGCGATATTCATTTAGAGTCGTTGCTCCTATAACATGAATTTCACCACGAGCTAGCATTGGTTTTAAAATATTTGATGTGTCCATGGCTCCTTCAGTGTTACCAGTTCCAACAATCATATGAATCTCATCGATAAACATGATGATGTCCCCTTCACTTTTCTTAATTTCATTTAAAACATTCTTAAGTCTTTCTTCAAATTCACCACGATATTTAGCACCAGCTACTAGGGCAGCCATATCTAATTCCCAAATTGTTTTATCTTTTAAACTACTTGGTACATCGCCCTTTAAAATTCTTAGGGCAAGTCCCTCAACTATAGCAGTTTTTCCAACACCTGGTTCACCAATTAAGACTGGATTATTTTTCGTTTTCCTAGATAGAACTCTGGTGATACTTCTGATTTCTTCATCTCGTCCGATTACTGGATCGATTTTACCAGCTTTTGCATCTTCAACAATGTCTCTTCCGTATTTTTCTAAAACATTTTCATTTTCTTCTTGTTGATAATTATTATACATTTTATCACCCCTCATCGTTAATTATACTCAATTATTAGCACTTGTCAAGTATGAGTGCTAATAATAGTATATAGTAAAAGATAAGCTATTATTCATAAACTTATCCTTTTATTCTAACTATGAAAATTGGTGAATACTTTTTTCTCTGTTTGCGGAAATTCTATTCCATTTTCTTTTCCTAATTCAATGCATTTTAAAATCCAAGCCATATTATTTGCAAGAATTCGCATTGTTTGTAGTCCTTCTTTATCTTCTCTAACCTCTTCTTTAGTACTACCAAATACACCATTCCAATAATTACTTGAAATAATTGGCATACAAGAATAAGTAAAATATTTATTCAATCTATCAAAGGCTGAAAGTCCACCTGCTCTTCGGCAACTTGTAATACAAGCTGCTGGCTTACCTTTAAAAATCTTAGGTTTACCATAAAAAGCTCTATCCATAAAACTAGTAATGAAACTACTTGGTCCTGCATAATGAACTGGAGTTCCAAAGATAAAACCATCTGTCCCTTCAGCTTTTTCTAAAAATTCATTTACCTTATCATCAATAATACATCTCTTTGTCTCGAAGCATTTACTACATCCTAGACAACCACTTATAGGTTTATTTCCAATCCAAAAGATTTCTGAGTCTATATCATTTTTCTTTAATGTCTTAGAAATTTCTAATAAAGCTTCATTGGTACAACCATTTTTGTTTGGGCTTCCATTTACTAGTAATACTTTCATATTTTCTCCTTTTATTTACTTATTTTTTAATATTTATTTTAGATTCAGATTCTGATATTGGCATATCAATAATTTCTCTAGAATCTTTTTCTTCATAAAACCAATTTCTATCTTCATGATTATCACTGTCAATATCAATTATGACATTTTCACCAATAGTTGGTAATAATGTCCAACCCATACCAAATGTGTGTTTACTTCCTTTGTGAAAATCTGAAGCAAATTCAATTTTTAATAAGTGAGAAATTTCTTGTAAGTCGGCTGCGCTAACCATATTGATAATGCGTTTATCAGTTTTTATTCCTTTTTGCATTTTACCATATATTATTTTGCTTTCTCTGCGCTCTAAAAAGATATAAGTAAAATCTTCTAAAAATGTGCAAAACTTCACGTAATCAATAAATCGTTGAACATCTTCTTTATAACTTTCTAAGTCATCGCTGAACTCATCCTGATGAACTGTTGTTTGTTGTGTTTTTGAATCTTGATTGTTACTTTTATATTTTCTGTGTTTGTATTCAAGATTATCCAAATACTTCTTATAAAAGATATCTGATTGAAATGGATTTGGTTCTTTTTTTATTTCTGATTTTTCTAAACTTATATTTTCATCTTCACGCATTTCTTGAATTTTTTTACTTGTTTCTTCTAATAATTCATCAATAAGTTTTACTGTTTCTTTCCAACTTTCTCCTGACATCAAATCTCCTCCTCAATGTTGTCATATTATAAAATATTTGGATAATCCCGTCAAACTAGCGCTAATTATCATCTATCACTTTGAGTTTTGGCCAGCATTCTTGCCAGTGCTGACACTTTTTTTGAAAAATATTTTTTTCGTACTCAGTAGAAACAAGTCTAATTTTCATAAGAAATAAATCGTTTAGTCCATATGGACAGACCACTATTAGCTTTTTACCTTCTAAGCGTACACCAATACAGGTTATTGTTGCTCCCATCCTACTTATAGCTTCTTCTACATTTTGACAATCTTTCTTTTCAATGCCATATTTTTCTTTATACCAAATTGGAACTCTTTTTTGATTTTTAATATCAAATGATACGTCTAAATTTTCTAATCTCTTTGTTATTCCCTTAATAATTTTATCTTCAGCTTCATAGCTAGTATCTTCATCAAAATAAACAATATCATAATCCTTTATATGAGCATTTAATTCTTGATTGTGATAATAATTAAAAACAGTTTGATTGATGCAGCCGGCTGCTAAATAATAGTCTGTAAATGACGGATTTTCTTTTGAATAATTTTCTAGTGCTTTAAGAATACTCATTATTTTTAAGTTCTTTTTGAGAATTTTTTCTAAAATTATTATTTGCTCATTAATACTTTTATTTTTTCCATCTAGCATGTTATCACTTCCTAGTTTGTATATTTGTCATAAAGTTTTCTTAGATGTTCTTTTCTTAAAACTTTGTCAATTCCCGATTCAGCGATTTCTTCATAGACTTTGGTAACAAGAACTTCCATTTTTGGATTAATAATTCTTGTTTTACTAGTTTTTGTCCAATATGCTAATTGATAGTCTTTAGTCCATTTATTTCCTTGATATGTAAGTCCTGCAGCAAGAGTATCACAAATCATTTCTACAAAATACTTAAAGGGAATTATTGGTGTTTTCAATGGAGCACCATTATCAAACCAGTATTCATAATGATGTTTATTTCTACCTTTATGATGAAGCCAAGCTTCACTATACCCTACATTCTTTTTTCGATTTTGAATAGGACTATAACCACCTGTATAATATTTTGCTCCTTCTAAAAATTCAGTTAAGGAATATTTGGATAAATCATGAACTAAGCCTTGCCAAGGAATACCAGCTTTACAACATAGTTTAAAAACTTTAAAGCGATGTTTATTTACAGTGTGTAAATGTCCAAAGAAACTTTTAATTGTTATTTTATACTTTATCTCTTCACTCTTCATTTTAATTCTCCTAGTTAAATTATAGCATAATAAAAGGAATAATTGCTTATTCCTTTGTGTATTGTTTATTATTTTTTAGTGAGTCTACATTTCTTGTCATATCAACATGTGTCATGATACCAACACTTTCTGTGACTTGGAAAACTCCACGCATATCAACATTTCTTTTATCATTTTGATTTACTAGTAGAACAATTTTATCTTCTAATTCAATTAGTCCTTTAAAATCACGTCCATCAACTTTTTCTTTTGATAGTGTTGAAGTTAAGTATTCCATTTCAAGATTGCCTATTACATTAGGATAATACTTACATTTATCGAAGCCTTGTTCTTTACTATCCTTTAAGGCATCATATAGGACATATTTTTCTCTAGCAAACCAGATAGGCTTAGCTTCTTTATCTGCCTCATAAGTAAAATCATTATCATCAAATATTACCTCATTATAGTTGATATCTCTTTTATCTAGTTCAGCCTTAAGTTCTTCTCCAGTTAATGCACCATTCCTCATTAATAAAATTAATGTATCACTGTCTTCTCCATAAAACATTGTATCAAATAATACATTTATATCAGTATCTTCTATTTTAAATGTACAGATACAATTTCTAAATAATATATTTGTGTTACTACTTGTGACATTCTCTAAAGCTAAATGTATTTCTTCTTTAGAATCTTGTATTGCCCAAATATCTAAATTACTATTTTTCATATTAACACCTCAGCGTTCTATATTATAACATATTATATGAGATTATGCTATAACTTAGTATTATTTTATTTTCTTTCATAAAACTCTATTTAGCTTCTTGCTTTGGTGCTGTAAAGTTTACTAGCATTCCTTTTTCTTTATAACCAACTTTTTTATAGACATGATTTGAAGCTTCGTAATTTAAATCAGTGTATAAAAGTGGAACCATTCCAGCTTCTAAGGCTTTTTTTGTTAAGCAGTAAACTAATGATGTACAGTAACCTCGACATCTTTCTGTTTCTGGTGTATATACATGTGAAAGTTTTGCTTGATTATTAGTTACAGTGAAGCAGCCCATTGAGACAGCTTTTTCTTCTGGATTCCGCCAAACATAAAAGTTTTCATTTTTCAGAAAATCATCTGCGGTTTCTAAGGCTTCCTCAAATGTAACTTTATCATTGTATTCCATTTCTTGACAGTTTTCATACCAAAATCTTGCTAGTGTTGTTTTATCTCCGTAATTTGGCCTATCAAAACGACCGTGTGCCAAATTTACACTATTAAGATCTTCACAGACAAGAAAACCCATCTCAAAGTAATCTTTTAGTCCTGTTAAATCATTTTTTAAATACTCATATAATTCTTTTTTGCAAGTTAACTTGTTTTCATCTAATACTAAATAATGGAGTTTTAGTAAGTCTTCTACTTCTTTTACTTTTTCTAAGCTAAGATTATCTTCAGTCCAGACCCAGGTTGGTAAATCTTCGTTTCCTCGGCCAAGACAATAAGTTGCGTTGTCACTTAAAAACATTGAGTCTTTTCCTGTCATTTTATAAAATAAATGAAATTCTTCTTTGTCTTGATCAAACTTTGATTTATCTAAGAATTCGGTTAAGTCAGTTAATTGCATTTTTTCACCTCCTCTTAAATTACTTTTTCTAAATAATCAGTAAATATTTTAGTCATAACTTTAGGTATATTTAGAAAATAAGTATTCAATTGCTCTTCATTGGACTCATTCTTACTAGAATAGTCTTCATTTTTTGGAAAATCAGATATTCCTTTAATGATTAGGCATTTTATATTATTTAGTTTACAAATATAAGCAATTCCTGCGGCTTCTGTATCGGCAATTGTAATATTATTTTCTTTTAGTTCTAAATAATCTTTCCACATAACTACGGCTTTATCAGCAGTACCGATGGTTCCTGTATTAAATTCGAAATCTAACTCTCTTAAATCTAATTTTACATTAAATTTTAATTTAATTAAAGGCTCTATTTCTTTTACTGTACAGTCATATTGACATGCTAGGTTCGGAATGATGATATCTAAAGGTTTATATTTATCATCAATTCCTGCACAAGTTCCTATTACAAGTAGCTTTTCTAGGTTAAAATGATCTATCATATATTGTGCACTTCCAGCACTATTTACTTTTCTAGAACCACAACAATAAAAAATTATATCTTGTTCTCTTAAATTAATTTTAAAATATTCACCATAGGGAAATGCTATTAAGGCATTTTTTGAGATATTAAAATACTTTATTGTAGCTTCCCATTCAAATTCAGTTGCGATACTAATTCCTATCATGTTATCACCTCCTATATTCTAGCATTCATTAAGTTGCTACTACCATATTTCTTTAGACCTTTATAGAAAACTATAAAAGCTAGACTTATAAAAATAGCTGTTGCTAGTAAAACTATAAGTAAGTAGCTTAGATTAAATTCACTGATTATTTTTACTGGTAAGAAATTAATAAAACCGATTGGTAAAATTGTATAGAATAAGATTTTTATTATACCTTTAAAGATTCCATCTGGGTAGGTTGCAAAGTTTGTTGCTAGACTATTGATTGTATTAGCAATCATTTCTGCTCTACCAAACCAGAAGCTTAGTGATGAAAAGATGATTGAAATACTTGCTAAAACAAGTCCTCCTAAAACAATAAATAAGATGAAAAGACTTAGAGTTTTTATGTTTAAACCATATAAGCATAACATTATAATTGCATATATTATATCTCCTATGCAAGATACTTCTACACTACTGGTAATACATGAAATCAAGACATTTTTTGGTTGAATTAGGTAAGTATCTAGCTTTCCTGTATTGATTGTTTCTGTTAGATTATAAGCCTCTTTAAAGAAGAATCTCGAAAAGCCAAATGTTCCTGCAGCTATTCCCCATAAAAGCATTACTTGCTTGAATGAATATCCTCCAACATCATTTTTTAAAGAATATAAAATTATCCATTGAACTATGAAACAAGCATTATTTAGAATCATAAAAATGATATTGGAAATGAATGTTACTTTATTTAACATTTCTCGTTCTAAGGCATACTTTACTCTCAAAAGTGCCACTTTAAATTGATTTTTAACCTCCGTTAACATTTAATTTCTTCACCCCCTTATTATAGATTGCATGACAAATTACAAAACCAATTATTAGATATATTACTTGAGAAATGATTATTTCTATAAATGTTGTTAATTTAAAATCTACAAATAACTTAGCTGGTCCATAACTTACAACGTATATTGGACTTAATTTAATAATTGGTTGCATAATACTAGGAAAAAACTCGATTGGAAAAAGTGTTCCAATAACAAGTATTGCCTTACTATATAACCAGTAGAATGGATTAGCATCTTCGATAAAGAATGAAATTAATCCAAGTGAAGTTATTAGTAAGATATTAATTATGGTTGCAAAGATGCAAGAAATGATAATTCCTAACATTTTAAAAAAACTTAGATTTGGGAAATTTCCTAGGAAGATAAACCCTAGTGTCATACCAAGTATTCCTAGTAAAATAAAACGGATAGTTACTAATCCTAGGTGATTAGATAAGACATATTCAACATAGTTATATGGCTTATTTATGTTATAAGCAATATTTCCACTACGTACATCATCACAAATCTTTCTGCATAATTTTCTACCACCTAAACTCATCCATAAAATTTCAGTGATAATGACATACCAAATCATTTGATTCATATTGTAGCCATTAATTAATTCAGATGGGTCACTGTAGATATATTTCCATAAATTTAAAAAGATAAAAATCATGATGCAGTAACTAATAAATCCGATTATGATATCAAAGATATACTGAAGATTGGTCATTATCTCTGATTTAAATATGTAAAGATACTTTCTCATTAGTTTTCACCATCTTTATAGATATTGCTAATAATATCTTCTAGTGGAACATTTGAAATATTAATATCAATTATATTATTTGGATTTAATAGTTTTAAAGCATCGCTTACACTACGTTTTGTTGTATCAACTTCAATTTTTAAGTTGTAACCTTTATCCTTTAAAATTGTGATTCCATCTTCATCGTCTAAATTCACTTGTTCTTTCATTTTTGCTTCTACTATCTTTTTATTTAGGTAATGGTATTTTAAGTTTTCCATTGAATCATCTAGGACAATTTGTCCTTTATTGACAATGATGACACGTTTACATAATTTTTCGATATCTGAAACGTCATGGCTTGTTAGGACAACTGTTGTTTTATACTCTTTATTCATTCGCTTGATTAAGACTCTGATGTTTTCTTTTACAACAGGATCTAATCCGATTGTTGGCTCATCTAAGAATAAGACTTTTGGCTCATGAATTAATGATGCGACTATCTCACATCTTATTCTTTGACCCAAACTTAAATTTCTAACAGGTGTGTTTATGAAATCGTCTAACTCGAACAATTCTTTTAATTCTGCTATTTTTTTCTCAACTATAGAACTTGGAATATCATAGATGGCTCCAAAGAATTTAAAGTTGTCATATGGAGTTAAATGAGTCCATAACTGTTCTTTTTGTCCAAAGACACAACCTATTTCATAGGCTAATTTTTTCCTATTCTTAACTGGATTTAAGCCTAAGATATCAATATTTCCTTTATCTGGAAAAAGTATTCCTGTCATCATTTTGATTGAAGTACTCTTTCCTGCTCCATTTGGTCCGATGAAGGCAATCATTTCTCCCTTTTCTACTTCGAAAGAGATATTTTTAACAGCTTTGATGATTTTGTATTTTGGTTTTATTAGTGATTTCAAACTTCCCTTTAGTCCTTTTTCTTTAATTTTAACTTTAAAATCTTTTGATAAATTCTTAACGGTTATTACTGCCATACTATCACTCCTTTCTATATTTTTCGTCTTCATAAGTTTTTATCATCAAAACTATTCTTTTTTTTATTATAAATTATTTTGAATAAATGAAAAAGCACAAAGTCTACCTATTTACAAATAGTGACTCCGTGCTTGACGTGTAGGATATCTTCCCTATGCAGCTCTTTTCCTTATGCATACTCACTTAAACTTATGAAGGCTAGTCGAGAAAATAAAAAGTACGCAGCAACTACTATTACTAGTAGTGACTCCGTACTTTACGTGTAAGATTATTAATCTCTATGCAGCTCGTTTCCTTATGCATACTCACTCGACTTGTCGCTAATGATACTACTTTTTTTCTTATTTGTCAACATTTTCTTATTTTTAGATAAATTGTATTTTAAGATTACTGGTTTAAATTATTAGTATATTATAAAAAGCTGTCTCTATTTAATTAATTGTTTTTTATTTTCAATTTCGTAAGGAATTCCAAATGTATTGTAATTATTATCCTCATTAATACATTTTACTGAAGTTATTCTTTTTCTCATGGAACAAAAAACAAAATAAATTTCAAAATATATTTTAAATTCATTTTGTTTACCTTGATTTTTGACATACTCACATTACTATTATTTTAATATATTTTCTCACATACTTTTAGTATTTAGAGTTTGAAGTTTTACATAAAAAATTCATTATTATCTAGGTGTAATTTCTGAATTAGATAATCATCATCATTATATTGAAAGGTTTGTTTTGAGGACTTATTTGATAGTTCATTGTTGCCGTTTTTGAATTTTTTCTCGTAATATTCAAATAATTCTTTAAAACGAGCATAGTGAACTATTTCCCTCTGTCTTAACCATAATAGTGGTCCAATTACATCCGGATCATCAGTCAAATCAATTAGATTTTCATAAACTGCTCGAGCCTTTTGCTCGGCTGCCATATCTTCTGAGATATCAGCTAATGGATCACCTGTTGTCGCAAAGTAAGTTGTTGTGAATGGAACTCCATTGGAATCTGTTGGGAATAAAGCTTTAGCATGTTCTGCATAGTGGGCATCAAGACCTGCATTCTTGATTTCTTCTAGGGTTGCATCTTTCATAAGCTGATAAATCATAGTTTCTAACATTTCAACGTGTGCAAGCTCTTCTGTGCCTATATCGGTAAGTAAAGCTTTGCCTTTATTATCAGGCATTGTAAATCTTTGATTTAGATAACGGAGTGCTGCACCTAATTCTCCATTTGAACCACCATATTGAGTAACTAAATATTTTGCCATTCTTAAATCTTTCTTTTTAATATTTAAAGGATATTGTAATCGCTTATTATAACTAAACATTTTTCCCCTCCCATGGCCAAGTATCTTTTTCCCAGGTAAAAGTGTTACCTTCTAATGCATCACTAGAAACTGTCAAAGGACCATAATTTTCTTCGTATTCTTTAATTAGTTCGTTACTTTTTCTTCGATAATCATTAAATAGTGCTAACATACTTTGATCTTCTGGATGAAGATCTAGGTAAAGATTTAATTCATGAGCTGCAAAAGCAACTGCAGATAACTCAAATAATTTCTTTTCTTTTTCACTTTTGGGTCTTAAAGTTATTGGTCTGTAATTTTTGTACTGACTATATATATTTCTGAATAAATTTCCTTTGTCATATCCCTCAGTTGGAGTAAACAAATCAACATTTGGGAAAGAAAGCATATTCATATTAGTATTTCTATACCAATCGTAATTTATATAATTATTCATAATATCTCCCTTCCTTTTTAGTTTATTCTATAGACAAATATCTGTATAGTTATATACCCACTAAATAATAAATTATTAATTAATTTAACTTCTACCCAAAATAAAAATCTAATAGAATTATTCTACTAGAATTTTATCATTTTTTATTTTAATAAACTTTTAGCTAAAGCTTTACGACTTTCTGTAGTTATTGTAGGTCTCTCTCCAGTACCGCTTTCAACTACTTGCATTACGTAAGGGGTAGAAAATTCACTATTAAGCATTTTATCAATACTTCTTAAATTATTTTTATCATAGTTTTGTTCTATATCGAACAATCTTACAATATCATTGTCCGATGTTCTAGATAAAAGGACTTTTACTCTATCTAATTTTGATAATCGTCTTTCTTTAATGTCTCCTAACCAGATTTGGAATTCGCTATAGTTTACAGCGTTATTTAAAAACTCTAATGTTTCCTCAAATGAAATTGTGGTTCCTGTTTTATTACTGATTAGTTCACTAATTCTACAAATTCTATTGATTAGTTCTGATTCTAAATCAATTTCATGATTTGTTTTTGATTTTCTTAACTCTTCTTTCATATTTTACTCCTTTGTTTTTTTACTTTTCACTTCTTATATTACAAGGAAATATTTTAATTTACAATAAAAATATTAAGGTAATTTATAATTTGAGCATTTCCACTTATAATATTTTATGTAAGTAGATTATTTTGAATATAGAAATTGAAAAATTTAATAATATTTTAAGTATTTTTTCTTTTTTCTAGGTATCTTTCTAAAGCTGGTAAGCCGTAGTCTTTATTGTAATAGTTAGGAAATTCATTTAGATGTGCAAGAGCTATTTTCATAGTAAGAATTAGGTTGTCATTAGTGACGTTTGTACTAGGAGAGATTGTTCCATGTTCTAATTCAATATTTACTCCTGTTATTAAATCATCTAAATTAAATTCTTTAAATGTTATTCCTAACATTTTAGCCGCCTCTAATATTTCTTTTTTTGTATACATAAATATTACCTCCTACTAAGATTAATATGCTATAGTTTTCTTGAAAAAAACTTTTTTATGCAAATAATACTTGCAATATTAGATATTTACTGATAAAATATTCTTGTATTTTGAAATGGCGTCATTGGTGAAGTGGTTAACACGCTAGTTTGTGGCACTAGTATGCAAGA
>CAMNUE010000019.1 GCA_946560065.1 uncultured bacterium
GTTCGTCGTGAAGATGGAAGTTATATTAAGTTCGATGACAATGCTTGTGTTATCATTCGTGATGACAAGAGTCCAATCGGAACTCGTATTTTTGGACCAGTAGCAAGAGAACTTCGTGATAAAGATTACATGAAAATCGTGTCTTTAGCAAAAGAAGTACTATAAGAGGAGGATAAATATGAACTTTAAAGTAGGAGATGAAGTTGTAGTTATCACTGGTTCTGATAAAGGTAAAACAGGAAAAATAATTAAAACATTAAGAGCAGAAAATAAAGTAGTAGTTGAAGGTGTTCATGTAGTTAAGAAACATCAAAAACCTACAGGACAAGACAATGGTGGAATTCAAGAAGTTGAAAGACCAATTGATGCATCAAATGTTATGATAATTGATCCTAAAACTAAGAAAAGAACTAGAATAGGACATACAACAGATACAAAAACAGGTAAAAAAATAAGAATAACAAAAAAATCTAATGAGAAGATTGATTAGTTGGAAGGAGGGTAATTATGAACCGCCTAAAAGAGAAATACTTAAATGAAGTAGTTCCAAGTTTAAAAGAAAAATATAATTATAAGTCATTAATGGAAGTTCCAAAATTAGAAAAAATCGTTATTAACATGGGTGTTGGTGATGCAACTACTAATTCTAAATTATTAGATGCAGCAGTAGCAGATTTAACAAAAATTGCTGGACAAAAACCAGTTATAACAAGAGCAAAGAAGTCAATTGCAGGATTTAAAGTAAGAGAAGGTCAAGCAATTGGTTGTAAAGTAACACTAAGAGGAGAAAATATGTATAACTTTATGGATAAGTTAATTTCAATTTCACTTCCAGGTGTTAGAGATTTCCGTGGAGTTAGTCCAAAATCATTTGATGGTCGTGGAAACTATACAATGGGAATTAAAGAACAATTAATCTTCCAAGAGATTGATTATGATGATGTTGTAAAAGTTCGTGGTATGGATATCATTTTCGTTACAACAGCAAAAACTAATGAGGAATCATTTGACTTATTAAATGGACTTGGAATTCCTTTTAGAAAGTAAATGGGAGGAATATTATGGCAAAGAAAAGTATGATAGTAAAGGCTAATAGACCACAAAAATATAAAGTACGTGAATACACTAGATGTTCTCGTTGTGGTCGTCCACACGCAGTTATGAGTAAATTCGGAATCTGCCGTATTTGCTTCCGTGAATTAGCTTATAAAGGACAAATACCAGGAATTAAAAAATCAAGTTGGTAATTGGAAAGGAGGATTTAAGATGGCAGTAGTAACAGATACAATTGCAGATATGTTAACAAGAATTCGTAATGCTAACCAAATGCGTTATGAAGAAGTAAAAGTTCCAGCTTCTAATATTAAGAAAGAAATCGCAAGAATTCTTAAAGAAGAAGGATTTATTAAAAATTATAAAATTGACAGTGATGATACTCAAGGAACAATTATCTTAACTTTAAAATACACTGATAAGAAAGAAAGAGTTATCACTGGTTTAAAGAGAATTTCCAAACCAGGACTTCGTGTATATGCAAAAAATGATGAAATTCCAAAAGTTCTTAATGGATTAGGAATTGCAATCATTTCAACATCAAAAGGAATCATGACAGATAAAGAAGCTCGTAAGCAAAATATAGGTGGAGAAGTTCTAGCTTATATTTGGTAAAATTTGAAAAACGCAAAATTTTATTTGCGGTTAATTTAAAATGAAATAGGAGGTGTCATTATGAGCCGTATTGGAAATCGTATTATCACAGTTCCAGAAGGTGTTACTGTTGAAAACGTTGATAATGTTGTTACAGTAAAAGGACCAAAAGGAACTTTACAACAAGTTATGTTAAAAGATATTACAATGAAACAAGAAGATAATAAAATTACTTTAGAGCGTAAAAACGAAAGCGCTAAAGCAATGCACGGTACAATGAATGCACTAATTCAAAATATGATTATTGGTGTAACTAAAGGTTATGAAAAAGCTTTAGAAATCATTGGTGTAGGTTATCGTTTCAATGTACAAGGAAACAAATTAACTATTAATGCTGGTTACTCACATCCAGTAAATATGGATGTACCAGAAGGATTAACAGTAGAGGCTAACGGAAATACTGAAATCACTATCAAAGGTATTGATAAAGTATTAGTTGGAGAATTTGCTGCTAACGTAAGAAAAGTAAGACCACCTGAACCATACAAAGGTAAGGGAATTCGTTACAAAGACGAACATATTCGTCGTAAAGAAGGAAAGAAAGCTGCTTAATAAGTAGGAAGGGAGAATAAATTATATGATTAAAAAAGAATCTCGTAATAGTATGCGTATTGCTCGTCATGAAAGAATTCGTAAGACTTTAATGGGAACAAGCGCTGTACCAAGATTATGTGTATTCCGTTCTAATGCTGGAATTTATGCACAAATCATAGATGATGAAACTAGAACTACTCTTGTATCAGCTTCCTCATTAGATAAAGATTTAAAAATCAAAAATGGAAGTAATGTTGAAGCAGCTAAAGTTGTTGGAGCATCAATAGCTGAGAAAGCTAAAAAAGCTAAAATTACAAAAGTAGTATTTGATAGAGGTGGATACCTATATCATGGACGTGTTAAAGCTTTAGCAGAAGCTGCACGTGAAAACGGATTAGAATTCTAATAGGAGGGTAATATGCAAAAAAGAACTCATGACTCTAAAGAAAAACTATTTGAAGAATTAGTAATTGATGTTAAAAGCGTTGTTAAAGTTAACAAAGGTGGACGTCAAAGAAGATATTCTGCAACAGTTGTAGTTGGAGATCGTAAAGGTAAAGTTGGATTAGGTATTGGAAAAGCTAATGAAGTACCTGATGCAATCAAAAAAGCACTTCAAGATGCTAATAAAAATATTATCACAATCCCTCTAATCGATGGAAGAACAGTTGCACATGAAGCAATTGGAACAGCTGGAGCTGCTAGAGTAATCATCAAACCTGCTGCTGCAGGTACTGGTGTTATTGCTGGTGGATCAGTTCGTGCAATCTTAGAATTAGCAGGAATTCGTGATGTTGTTTCTAAATCACTAGGAGCAAGAACTAAATTAAATATGGCAAGAGCTGCAATCAATGCCTTAAAGTCTATTAAGACTCCAGAGCAAGTAGCAGCACTTCGTGGTAAAACAGTAGAGGAGATATTAGGATAATGAAATTACATGAATTAGAGAAAAATATCGGTGCTACTCATACAAAAAAACGTGTAGGACGTGGACCAGGTAGTGGTCTTGGTAAAACAAGTGGTCGCGGACAAAAAGGACAAAAAGCACGTAGTGGTGGTAGTATCAACCCAGTATTTGAAGGTGGACAATTACCATTATATAGAAGAATACCAAAGAGAGGATTCTCAAATGCTAAGTTTAAAACAGTTTATGCAGTTATAAATGTTGAAGACTTAAACGTATTTGAAGATGGTACAGTAGTTACACCAGCATTATTAAAAGAAACTGGATTAGTAAAAAAACAATTAGATGGAATAAAAGTACTAGGAAACGGAAAATTAGAAAAAAAATTAACTATTCAAGCTTCTAAATTTTCAGCTAGTGCGTTAGAAAAGATTAAAGAGGCAGGAAGTAAAGCTGAGGTGATCTAATATGTTTAAAGCAATGAAGGAACTATTTACTTCAGGAAACAAAGATTTACGTCATAGAATATACTTTACTTTGATAGCATTAACAATATTTATATTAGGAATTTCTATTAGAGTTCCTGGCACAGAAGATTTAACAAAAAACTTAGGATTCTTAGAATTGATTAATACAATTGGTGGTGGAGCACTTAAAAACTTCTCAATATTTGCATTAGGAGTAATGCCATACATAACAGCATCAATTATTATGCAATTATTACAAATGGACATCATTCCATATTTTACTGAATTAAGAAAACAAGGACATACAGGACGTCAAAAGATAAACCAAATAACAAGATACTTAGGTATTGCTTTTGCCTTTATCGAAGGATATGCCTTTGCCTTTGCCTTTATTGGAAAAAGTGGAGACCCTATGCAATATATGTATATTGCAACAGTATTAACTGCAGGTACATCTTTACTATTATGGATGGGAGACCAAATAAGTCAAAAGGGTATAGGAAATGGTCAAAGCTTAATTATCATGGCTGGTATCATTGCAACTCTACCTCAAATGTTTATTGATGCTTTCAATGGATTAGTAGTATTTGATGGAACAACACAAGTAATAACATTAGGAATAATAAAATTTATATTATTCATAATTATATACTTTGCAATAATAATAGGAATTATATTTGTTCAAGAATCAGAAAGAAGAATCCCAATTCAATATGCTAATAAATCAACTAGTGCCTATGGAAATGCTCAAAGTTTCATGCCAATTAAAATCAATTCAGCAGGAGTTATACCAGTAATTTTTGCATCAAGTTTACTGTCAATTCCAAGTATTATAGCGCAAGTTATAAATAAAGATGGCTTTACAGTAATTGTTCAAAAATACCTAAATTATACAACTCCAGTTGGATTTGCATTATATGTTATATTTATATTCTTCTTTGCATACTTCTACACATTTATTCAATTAAAACCAGAAGAATTTGCAAAGAATTTACAAGACAATGGAGGATACATTCCAGGAATTAGACCAGGGGAGGAAACAAAGCAACATGTTAATAAAATCCTATCAAGATTAACTATTCTTGGAGCAACATTCTTATCAGTAATTGCTGGTCTTCCAATATTATTTTCAAAATTAACAAGCTTACCAACATCAGTCACAATAGGTGGTACAGGATTATTAATCGTAGTTGGAGTAGCATTAGAAACTTATAAACAACTAGAAGGAAGTATTCTAACTAGAAGTTATAAGAGAGGATATAGTAGAAGGTAATTTATGAAAAATATTATGTTTATAGCTCCGCCCGCTGCAGGTAAAGGAACACAGGCAGAACTAGTTTGTAGTAAATATAATATTCCACATATCTCTACTGGAGATATTCTAAGAGAAATATCAAAAGAAGATAGTGAAATAGGAAATTATGTTTATGAAACTTTATCAAGCGGACAGCTAGTAAAAGATGAAATTACATATCAATTAATAGAAGACAGATTAAAAAAAGAAGATTGTAGAAATGGTTTTATTATCGATGGTTTCCCACGTAATCTAGACCAAGCATATGAATATGACAAGATTCTAGATAAACTAGGATATGAAGTAGGTAATGTCATTTTAATTAATATTGATAAAAAAACATTAGAAAAAAGAATCACAGGAAGAAGACTTTGTGAAAATTGCAAAACAATCTATAACATCAATGATGAAAATAATTCACCAAAAGTTGAATCTGTTTGTGATAACTGTGGTGGTAAATTATATCAAAGAAGTGATGACAATCTTGAGGCATTTCAAACAAGATATGCAATGTATCAAGAAAAAACAGAACCAATAATTGATCACTACAGGAAACAGAATGTATTAAAAGAAATCGATGGAGAAGACTCTGTTGAAAATATATTCAAAAAAATAGACGAAATTATAAATAAATAAGTGTATCAAAATCAGTATCTTAATATACAAAGAAGGTATATTAAATACCTTCTTTAAAGGATACATTCCATCGCTCTAGTATAACTGCCGATGGATATAAAATCTGACAGGAGAGTGAAAAGATGGCTAAAGAAGATACAATTGAAATGGAAGGTAAAGTTCTTGAAATTATCCCTGGAGGAAAATTCAAAGTTCAATTAGAAAATGGACACATTGTGGAAGCTCACGTTTCTGGTAAAATACGAATGAACTATATTCGCATCTTAGCAGGAGATACCGTAATGATAGAACTATCGCCTTATGACTTAACACGTGGGCGTATTACCTATCGTAAATAATAGGAGGGAAAAATATGAAAGTTAAAGCATCAGTTAAACCAATTTGCGAAAAATGTAAAGTTATTAAACGCAAGGGAAAAATAAGAATAATTTGTGAAAATCCAAAGCACAAACAAAGACAAGGATAATTAATAGGAGGTGTATTAAATGGCACGTATTAAAGGTGTAGACATTCCAAATGACAAGCATATTTGTATATCATTAACTTACATTTATGGTATTGGAAGAAGTCTAGCAAAACAAATTTTAAAAGAAGTTGACATTGATCCAACTATCAAAACAAAAGATTTATCACAAGAAGATTTAATTAAAATCCGTGATGAAATAAATAAGCATTTAACTGAAGGTGACTTACGTCGTGAAGTTAGTATGAACATCAAAACTAAGATGGAAATTAACTCATACGAAGGAACTCGTCATAAAAGAGGATTACCTGTAAGAGGACAAAGAACTAATCGTAATGCTCGTACTCGTAAGGGTAAAGGAAAGACTGTAGCAAATAAGAAGAAAGTTTAGTTAAAGGATAAATAGATAAAGGAGGTAAGACTTATGGCTTATAAAACAAGAAAGAAAAAAGTTAAAAAGAATGTACCAGAAGGTATTGCACATATTCATTCAACATTCAACAACACAATTACAACACTTACAGATAAAGATGGTAATGTAATAAGCTGGGCATCATCTGGTGCTATCGGTTTCAAAGGTAGTAAAAAATCAACTCCATTCGCTGCTGGAATGGCTGCAGAAGCTGCTGGAAAAGCTGCTTACGATATGGGAATGCGTAAAGTTGAAGTTCGCGTTAAAGGTTTAGGTCCAGGTCGTGAAACTGCAATTCGTTCATTACAAACTGCAGGACTAGAAGTAACATCAATCATTGACGTTACACCAATCCCACATAATGGATGTCGTCCACCAAAACGTCCACGTGGATAATTATTAGGATAAAGTTTGTGAAAAAAAGTAAAGGGAGGTTAGTTTCATGTTACAATTTGAAAAACCAATTTATAAAATAACAGATTCTATAGAAAGTAATTTCTATGGAAGATTCGAATTAGAACCATTAGAAAGAGGATTTGGTACTACAATCGGTAATGCACTAAGAAGAGTAATGTTATCATCATTACCAGGAAGTGCAATTAGTAGTATTAAAATCGATGGAGTACTTCATGAATTCCAAACAATCGATGGAGTATACGAAGATGTAACTACTATTATTCTTAACTTAAAAGGAATAGTATTTAAAAATCATTCAAATGAGGCAAAAGTTGTACGTATTAGTACATCAAAAGAAGGAGAAGTAACTGCAGCAGATATTGAACATGATGCAGACATCGAAGTAATCAATACTGATAAAGTAATTTGTACATTATCAAAAGGCGCTTCATTTAACATGGAAATGACTGTTACAAATGGTCGTGGATATGTTAAGAGCGAAGAAAACAAGAAAATTCATGATATCAAGAAATCCGGAGAAATTGCTATCGATTCATTATATTCTCCTATAGAAAGAGTTTCATATGAAGTTGGAAACGCTCGTGTAGGACAAGATGAAAGTTATGATAAATTAATATTAGATGTTTGGACAAATGGTTCAATTAAACCAGAAGAGGCAATTGCTTTAGCTTCAAGAATTTTAATTGAACACTTACAAATCGTAACTGATTTATCTGCTATCGCAGACGTAAGTGGAATGATGATTGAAAAAACTGAAGATCCTAAAGTAAAAGCATTAGAAACTTCAATTGAAGACCTAGATTTCTCTGTAAGAGCATACAACTGCTTAAAGAGAGCAGGAATTCATACTTTACAAGACCTTGTTAATAAGAGTGAATCTGATATGATGAAAATTCGCAACTTAGGTAAAAAATCATTAAAAGAAGTATTAGATAAAATTAGAGACATGGGTTTAATTTTACGTGATGAAGACTAAGATAAGGAGGAATAACTATGGCATATAGAAAATTAGGTAGAGATAATAAACATAGAAGAAGCATGCTTGCAACAATGACTAAACAAGTAGTTGAAAACGAAAGTATTACTACTACTGAAACTAGAGCTAAAGAAGTACGTAAGTTCGTTGAAAAAATGATTACTTATGGTAAAAAAGGTGACTTAGTTTCTCGTCGTAAAGCATTAGCATTCTTACATAATGATAAGAAAGTTGTTGATAAAATTTTCAATGACTTAGCAAAGCGTTATGAAAATCGTAATGGTGGTTATACACAAATTTTAAAACTAACTGAAAGACGTGGAGATGACGCTCTAATGGTTATTTTAAGATTAGTAGATGAAGCTAAACCAGAAGAAGAAAAGAAAGAAAAAAAGACAACTAAGAAAGCAGAAAAAGAAGCTAAATAATAGAAAGACAAGTAATTATACTTGTTTTTTCTTTTAATATTAAAGTTTAACAGTAGATGAAAATTTTAAATATTCAATAATTTCTAATTTAAAATAATAAATTCAGTACAAATCACCATATTGGTGTATAATATATATAGACAAAAAAGTGATACTAAAATACATATAAGTATTATTGAGGAGTAGTAGTAATGAAAAAAAGAACATCAAATTACTTAATGATAATTTTACTTAGTTTATTTATAACCTTAATTTTAGTAGGAAATAATCATTTCTATGGATCAAAAATAGATTGGATAAATCAACATACTGTAATACCCAATCTTTTTAGGAACTTATTTTATGAAACAAAAAGTTTTATTCCAAATTATATCTTCCATCTAGGTGCAGGACAAAATATCTTCAATTATAGTTACTATGGCTTAATGAGTCCAATTATATTAATTTCTTACCTGCTTCCCTTTATAAAGATGGAAATATTTATCGCAACAGCAAGTATAATTCTTTATACAGTAACTGGTATTTTACTATATGAATTTTTAAATAAACATAACATATCTAAAAAAATGTCACTATTATCAGCCATGGCATTTCAAACTGTGGCTCCAATTACTTTTCAATTTCATCATCATATAATGTTTGTTTGGTACTTACCATTTCTAATAATGGCTTTATATGGTGTAGAAGAATATCTTAATAAGAAAAAGTCATTTTTACTAATTACAAGCATTTTGTTAATTATTTTAACTAATTATTACTATAGTGTCCCATCTCTAATGATAATAGTAATTTATGGAATTTATAAATTAATTTCTAAAAAAGAAATTTCTTTTTCCACATTTGCTGTGGATTGTTTAAAAGCAGCTATCCGAATAATTATACCTATATTAATGACAAGCTTCATTTTAATACCAACAGCTTATTGTATGTTTAAAATGGAAAGAGGTACTAATAGTATAGTTACTATAAAAGAATTATTACTTCCACATATCGGAGAAATACTGTACTCATCATTTGGAATAGGTCTTTCATTCCTTTTATTAATAGCGCCATTTAGTACTTTCTGTAAAAAGAAACCAAAGATAGAAGAAATCTTCTTAAGTCTATCACTTATAATTTTAACTTTCTTCCCACCGATAATGTATCTATTAAATGGGAAACTATACATTCGTGGAAAAGTATTAATACCTATTTTAATCCTCTATATAATTTCATTAGTAAAATTTATAACAGACTTATCAAAAGATAAAATAAATCTAAAAAGATGTGGAAAGTTTATATTACTAATTTTAATCATACTAATTATTTCTAATCTAAAAAGTATGCTAATAATTCCATTAGTAATAGATGCATTAGTGACATATATTTGTCTAGTACAATTTGAAAAGCATAAAAAGTTAAGTATAATCTATGTTCCATTAATTTTAACACTATTTATTAGTTCAATAGGTAATAACTTTAATGAAACATACATTGAAGAAAATGAATTAGAAGAAGAGGTTATTGTCGAAAAATTGCTTAAAGAAGTAAATGATAAGTCATTCTACAGAACAGATAATATAAGTGATTCTAATAAAAATGCTAACAGAGTTTATAAAGAGAATTTTTATACAACCTCAAGTTATTCTTCAACATACAATACTTATTACAATGATTTCTATAATAACAAAATATCTAATAATATAGAGCACAGAAACATCCTTAATATCTCTGGGGCAAACAATTATCTCTTTAATAAAGTAATGGGTGTTAAATATATAGTATCTCCACGTAAGAGTAATGAAGTATATAACAAAATAGCAACAATCAATAATGTAAGTCTGTATATGAATGAAGATGCTAATCCAATAATTTACACAACAAATAAAGTTGGTTCTGAAGAAAAATATGAGGAGTTAGAATATCCATATAATGTTGATTATTTAGTTAATAGACCAATAGTTAAAGGTAAAGAAAAAGAAGATTATAAGAGTTCAATACAACAACTTAATCTAAATCTTGAAAAGGAATATAAATTTACTTTAAAAGAAAATAAAAGCGTGGTTTATGATTTACCAGAATCAATTAACAATAAAATCTTAATAATAACATTTGATATGAATCATAATCAATCATGCAAATTAGGCGACACCTATATTATTATTAATGGAGTTAAAAATAAACTAACTTGTAAAGAATGGATGTATCATAATAAGAATAATAATTTTAAATATGTGATAACAAACAAAAAGGAATTAGAAAAACTAAATATATATCTATCCAAAGGAGCATACAATATAAGCAATGTTAAGATGTATACTATGAATTATCCAAAAGAAAAATATCAAGAACTTTCGAATATCAAAATAGATAAAAAAACTAGTATGATAACAGGCACAGCAGATACTAAAGAAGATTCCTATCTAATAACTAGTTTTCCTTATGATAAAGGATTTGAAGTTTATCTAGACAATACCAAAGTAAAGACTGAAATAGTAAATACATCCTTTTTAGGTACCAAGCTTCCAAAAGGAAAGCATAAAGTAACAATAAAATATTCCTCACCTGGATACAAAGAGGGAGTGGTAATTTCTCTAATAGGAGTTGTGTCAATGATGATACTAATTGTTGCAGAAAGACATATGAAGAAAAAATAATAAAAGTATGATTAGAAGGCATCGTGGAATTATTAAACTTTATGAAAAAAAAGATATTCGTGTAGAAGTTTTTCCACAAGAACGGTGAAAAAAGAAAAAATATTAGTATTAACAAAGCAAGAAAAATTAAACAAATTAAGTAACAGTAGCAATATGGCTGAAATGTTCAACTTGTTATGATAATCTTCTACGATAAATCAGTCCCCTATAAAAGAGACAAGTATGATGGAAAAGAATTTAGAGATATTGATACTAGTATAGTAGTGACACACATGATGCTAGAAATAGAAGAATTAGGTCTAGGTACAACATGGATAGGCTCTTTCGATTCAGATAAGTTAATCGAAAATTATGATGTACCAGAAAATCAAATTCCTGCGGCAATATTACCAATAGATTGTCCATCTGAAGAACCAATTCCAAGTAAACTACATTTTCAAATAAAAAGCATATCAGATTTTGTATATTGGAATAAATTTTAATCAAATATCTGAAATGATTTATAGATTATTAAGTATAAACAAAATAATGATTATTGTGAAATTCTTCTGAAGATTTTTACTGTCAAATTAACTTTGAATTTATCAAATTTTAGGGTATAATTATATTATGAACAAAAATAGGCAAGAGATGTAATGCATAAAGTATTATAAAATATCACTGACAAAGAAAGGGATGAATAATATGAAAGCATTAATAACTGGTGCATCATCAGGAATTGGTCTAGATATGGCGCGTTATTTAGCAACTAAGAAATGTGAATTAATACTAGTCGCTCGTAATAAAGAGAAACTAGAAGAGATTCAAGAACAATTACCAACTAAAGTAACAATCATCATAGCAGATTTATCAAACGAGCAAAGAGTAAAAGATTTATATGTCTTAGCCAAAAAAGAAAATATCGATATTTTAATCAATAATGCTGGTTTAGGAGACTTTGGTCCTTTAACAGACACAGATTTAAATAAAGATTTAGAATTAATTAATACGAATATAAAAGCAGTACATATTTTAACTAAATATCTAGTAAGAGATATGGAAAAAAGGGATACTGATACATACATATTAAATGTGGCATCTTCAGCTGCTTTCCAGCCTGGTCCTTTAATGAGCACCTATTATGCTACTAAGTCTTATGTATATCAATTAACAGAAGCATTATACTATGAAGAAAAGAAAAAGAAGACTAAGGTTCATGTCTCAGTCTTATGCCCTGGACCAACTGAAACAAACTTCAATAATGTAGCAGGAGTTAAATTTTCTGTTAAACCATTAAAAAGTGCTTATGTAGCACGTTATGCTATTGATAAAATGATTCAAAAGAAAATGTTAATTATCCCAGGATTCAAAATGAAATGTGCTAAATTCTTTAGCAGATTTGTTTCTGATAAATTTTTATTACGAGTTATATATAGAATTCAAAAAAGGAAAGCCAGCTAAAAGTTGGCTTTTAAAAACACAATTATTAGGAGGTTAGGATGTCAAATATAATTGAAATAAATAACTTAAACTATCTTAATATATTCGATTATTTGTCAATGAATGTCGAAAAAAACTCTTTTTTGACTATCTCAGGTCCAAATAATTGTGGCAAGACAACACTATTAAAAATATTAAACAGAAAAATAAAAACAAGTGAATCTATATCAATATTAGACAAAAACTTAAATGAGAGAAAGATTGACGAACATACTAAAATAGTTCAAATGATTATTCCTAAAGAAATAATTTTTCTTGAGAAGACATTAGAGGAAGAACTGTATTTTTTAGCAGAAGGAACTGATAAAGAAAAAATAGAGTATATAAACTTCTTAGCAAGTAATTTAAAAATAAAGTCACTTCTCTCAAAAAACGTTAAATCATTAACTTCAAAAGAACTTGTAGAAGCTCAAATAATTATTTCCCTAATAAATAATCCAGAGATTCTTTTAATAGATAATATAGATTATTACTTTACTAAGAAAGAGTTAGATAACATCTTTAATTTTTTTAATATATACCGCGAGAAGTATGGTCTAACCTTGATTATTACTACTATGAATTTAGAATTATCTTTATATACAGACTCTTTGTATATTATTAACGAAGGTAAAGTAGCATTAGAAGGAAAACCAATAGATATACTCCAAAAAGATAATATTATTAATAAAATTGGTTTAACATTACCATTTATGATAGATTTATCAGTAAAATTAAGAGATTATGATTTAATAGATGAAATAGAAACAGATTTAGATAGGATGATTGATGTATTATGGAATTAATATTTAGGGATTACCAGTACAGTAATGAATTATTAAATTTTACTATTAAAAGCGACTTCATCAATGGTATTACTGGAAAAGATAAAGATAAAATGATTGATATTATTAATTTGAAAAGGAGCCATAAAGGTAAAATATTTATTGATAATCAAGAAGTATTAAAAAATGATATCGAATCCTACAAAAGAAAAATAAATGTTATTTATTCAGAACTTGAATACGCTACATTTATTGAGAATATTTATCAATTATTAGAATATGAAATAAGAAGAAAAAAACTAGTATTAAAAAATCCTGAAAAGAAAATTATTGATTCTTTAAAAATTGTAGGATTAAACCCAGAAGTCTTAGATAGAACAATTTATTCACTTTCGACATCAGAAAAGAAATTACTTCAGCTAGCAATTTCTCTTTTATCTAATCCAGATGTCATAATTATGCAAGAACCTTTTAAGAATTTAGATATTAAAAATGAAAAGAAATTGTTAATTCTTCTTCAAAAAATAAAAGAACAGTATCAGAAAACAATTGTTTTTGTAAGTGATGACAGTACAATGTTGTATAAATATACAAATCATTTAATAGTGTTCAAAAATAACAGGATAATAGTAGAAGGAAATACAACTGAGATATTTCAAAGAGTAGACTTTCTTAAAAGAAATAAAGTTTTTATTCCGGAAATAGTTGAATTTACATATTTAGCTAAAAAGAAAAAAAATGTTAAAATAGATTATCACAAAGATATAAGAGATATAATAAAAGACATCTATAAGCACGTTTAAAGGAGTGAATATCTATGCGTTATTTAATTAAATTTTCATACGATGGTACAGCTTATTCTGGTTTTCAGATTCAAAAAGGTTTAGATACCATTCAAGAAAGAATGGAATTAGCCTTAACAAAAATTAATAATGGAAAATACACCTCAATAACAGCAACAGGTAGAACTGATAAAGGAGTACATGCCTTATGCCAATATGGACATGCTGATATTGATGTAGAAATCAATGAAAAAAAACTAAAAAGAGCTTTAAACAGTAATCTACCAGATGATATTCATGTAATTGAGACGAAAATTGTAGCAAATGATTTTCACGCAAGATATGGAGTAAAATCAAAAACTTATCGCTATATAATAAATGTAGGAGAATATAATCCTTTAGAAAGAAATCATGTCTTCCAATATAATTATAAATTGGATTCTAATAGTATGCGAAATGCACTTGAATATTTTAAAGGTACCCATGACTTTAGAGCCTTTGTAACCGATAACAAAGAGAAGGAAAATTGCATCAGAACTATTGAAGAAGTATCACTTGAAGAATATAATGACAAAATCATAATAACCTTCACAGGAGACGGTTTTTTAAGATATCAAGTACGAAATATGGTGGGAATATTAATAAAAGTTGGCGAAAATAAATTGAATTATCGAGAAATTAGTAATATAATAGCTAGCAGAGACCGCACAAAGGCTGGAAAAACAGCTCCAGCAGAAGGTCTATATTTAATAGATGTAAAATACTAAAAAAGGAGCATACGTATATGGGAACAATTAGAACGTCACTTTCAGCATTTTCAGCATCGACAACAATTGAAGCTATTGATAAAGGTGATGACGGATTAACAACTACAGCCTTAGCACTGTCAACTACACTAAGTTCAAGCTTTCCAGATGTAAATATTGTAATTAACACTGCCAATAGTTATATTGATTCACTATCAGATGAAGAACTAGCTAAATTTGACCAACAATTAGAATTAAAAGAATTAGAATTTATGGACTCAGCTGAAGTAACTACAGGAAATAACACTAAAGTCATAAATACAATACATAATAATTCTCAGGCAAAAGTATACAAGAAAGTCTAATTTTAAAACAAAAAGACTACCAAATATTAACTTCGAATACTCCATTCGAAGTTTTGTTGTTTCAAAATAAATATGTCTAAACTCACAATTAAAAATTATTTTTTTTGACATTTAAGATGTTTTGTGGTATAATTTAGCAACAACTGGAAAGTAGATACATCAACACAAAAAATTATGTAACAGAAATAAAATTAGAAAGACCAAAATAATTTAAAAAGGGGTAAGGTCTATGAATGATATCGATAATAGAAAAATTGATATGAATAATACTTCTGAACATGATAAAAGTGAACTTGAAAAAGAAAAATTGCGAGAAGAAAGAGCAAAACAAAAAGAAGAACTAAAAAAATACGAAAAATATGGAGCCTTGAAATTTCAACAAGTAGTTTTTAAAGTGGAAGATATAAAATTTAAAGTTTTAAAAAAACTTTGTCCAAACTTTATAAAGCATTTTGATAAATATATTGACAGGAAAAAAAGAAAACAAATTAAAAATATTAAGAAAAAAGCTACTGAAAGAGATAGAATTGAGCAAGAGCATCCTAAATTACTAAAACTTTATGATAAATACAGCATGTCAAAAGATAGAATAAAATCTAATCTTAAGGAACTTAAGACTACCATAAGAAAAAAAGTAAAAGCAGCGAATCCAAAAATATTAAGTTTTTACGATAAATATTTCAAAATAGAAGATCCACTAAAAGGATTAACACCAGAAGAACAAATTAGAAAAATAAAAGAAATAAATAAATTTTCTAAAATGTTTATGCGTAAAGAATTTCATCAAGAAAAGAACAGAAACTATCATATGGATTCCAAAAAGCCAACAGAAATTTACAAATACTTGGAATGGAATAAGAAAGTTCATGTAAAGGGGTTAACTAAAGATGCAGTTCTAATACCACTTCTAACTATAGGTGCAATTGCAGGTATAAATTACTTGCTACCAATATTAATATTTGAGTTAGTAAGTGCAGGAATTAACTTTGAGTGTATAAATATTCAAAATTACAACATGTGCAGATTTAAATTGACAGAAAAAGCTCTAAAAAAACAAGAAGAAAGAAAAACCGCTGAAACAATTAAAAATCATGGAGAAGCTTCAAAAGTAATTTACAAGAGTATAGAAAAGAATGATGATTTACCAAGCTTTTCAGAAATAATTGAAAATATAAGTGATAAAAAACAATTACTACAATTAAGAGAAATGATAAGAAAGTCAATGGAAGAGAGAAATATTGAGGTAAATAAAGAAAATAAACAAATTTAAAAATATTCTTATCTGATAAAGAATCAGAGTTTGCTTTAAACAGATATGTTTATTAGAAAAAAATAATTAATAATAATGAAATAAGTTAAAAATGAAATTGTCAAAATGAATAGGGGGAATAAATATGACAACAACAACTATAGCAACAGGAGCATTATCTACTATAGGAGTAGCTTTATCAGCAGTAAATGAAGAAGGGAATTTAACTGAAGATGGCAAAAATAATATTTTAGGGTCAACAGTTACAACTACTGCAACTACTGCAACTATAATTGGAGGTACTATTCTAAATAATCAAACAATGGATAGAATATATGAAAAATATGCTACTTCATATGTTGAATCAATGTCCGATGAAGACTTGGAATCAGCTCTAATGCAATTAGATTTATTAGCAGCAAAAATGGATGAAAATACCAATGAAAAAACTATATAAAATATGAGAAAAGTATTGATTTTTAATACTTTTTTTAGTATAATCATAATCGGTACATTCAAATATCCCCACATAAATTAGACCGTGGGAAAGTCTAATTTAAGTAAAAGGAGAAAAATTATGACAAGTTATATGCAAAAGAAAGAAACTGTAGAACGTAAATGGTATGTTATTGATGCAGAAGGTAAGTCTTTAGGTAGAGTTGCTTCTCTAGCAGCAAAATATCTTCGTGGAAAACACAAACCAACTTATACACCACATATTGATTGTGGAGATAACATTATTATTATCAATGCAGAAAAAGTTAATTTAACTGGAAATAAGCTTGAAAATAAAATGTATTATAATCACTCTCAATACTTAGGTGGATTAAGAGAAAGAACTGCAAAAACAATGAGAGAAGAATATCCAATCGAAATGATGGAAAGAGCCGTAAAAGGAATGCTTCCACATAATAGACTTGGAAGACAAATGTACAGAAAATTATTCGTATATGCAGGAGACGAGCACAAACATGAGGCACAAAAGCCAGAAGTGCTTGAAGTAAAGTAGGAGGGTTAAGTAATGGCAAAAGATAAGAAAAATGTTTATACTGGAACAGGACACAGAAAAACAAGTGTTGCAAGAGTAACATTAACACCAGGTAAAGGTAAAATTACTGTTAATGGAAGAGATGTAAATGAATACTTTCCTTCTAAAATTTGTGTAATGGATTTATGTCAACCATTAGTACTTACAAATACTCAAGAAATGTTTGATGTAGATGCTAAAGTAAAAGGTGGAGGTTTTCAAGGTCAAACTGGAGCTATCCGTTTAGGAATTACAAAAGCTTTATTAGACTATGATAAAACAACTCCAGCTGATTCAGAGAATAGTTTTAGAAAAACTCTTAAAGTTGCAGGATTTATAACAAGAGACTCACGTAAGAAAGAACGTAAGAAACCAGGATTGAAGAAAGCACGTCGTGCTCCACAATTCTCAAAACGTTAATTTATACAGTTTCAAGAAGCCCTATTTATGGGCTTTTTTTGTATGTTAGAAAACCCAAAATATAAACAAAATAGTAGTTACAGACTAAAGTCTTATAAATAAAGAAATGCTAATTAAGTAACATTAATATCTTTTTCAAATCATTATTGCATATTATGAACTATTATACATAGTATTAATAAAGGGGATGAACTAATGAATAATACCTATAAACTAGATACAAAAATAGGTAATATCATTTCTATTAAAAAAGTAATTGTCGCTGTTATAGGGAAAAAAGACATAGATTACTTAACACTAGGATATTTAAATCAAAATAATGAATTTGACAATATTGTAATAGAAAATAATTGTGACAAAGAGGCCATTTTTTCTGTAGGAGATTTTTTAGTCTATGATGATGAAAATTTATATAAACTAGAGAGAGACAAATTAATTTCTCTAAATAACTACGATAACTTTACTATAGATAAAAATGCTATCAAGATTTTAAAAGAAGCAGGCTATACTTTATATAAAGAAATAACAAATCATCATAGTAAAAATCATATATCTATGAAAATAAAAAGATTAATAAGTAATTAAGTAAATATAAAAATCTATTATTTTTAAATCAAGCCAATAATATAATAAACATAGGGGGGCAATAAAGAAAATAGAAAACGATAATTTAATTTTTTAATCTAAATAATTTATAAAGAATAAATAAAAAATTACTAAGGCTTATTAATAAACAATAGAACACAGTAGGTAGACTCCAGAAGAATTTTAAAGTACTATAAAAAAAGCCAATTTAGTAAACGTTAATTTATCCAGTTTATAGAGGTGCTTATGTACTTCTTTTTTTGTGGCAATATTCTTATCTTTGCATAAAATACAAAGAGGAGGTATTTATGTTAGACTTAGAATTTCTTCAAAAGATGTTAATAATTGCCATTGCCTTAAGCACTATAACATGTGCATTTATTCAAAAGACAAAAATATTTTTCAAAAGCAGTAAATTTATTTCCTTATATTCTTTTATAGTCAATGTTTCTATAGGGGTAATTTTTTGTATGACATTTACAGACTTACATTTTCCGAAAAGCCTATGGGTAGGACTGTTTTCTTTTTTAGGAGCAGATACAATTTATAAATCTTTAGAAGGAAAAATAACTCCACACCGAGAGTTAGTAACAAGAAAAAGAATTAGTATCCCAACTGAAAATATTATTAATAAGGAGGAAAAATAAATGGAAAAACCGTTATTTCCCAGTGAATATATGCGAATAACTCAAGGTTATGATGAAGGAACACATAAAAGCAGTTTCGCAATTGATAATGCGGGGAAAGATTCAGGAATAAGTGACATTTATGCTCCATATACAGGAATCATTAAAAAAATATATCAAAATGATGCTAATGAAGTTTGGCTAGAAAGCAGTGATAAAGTTGAGTATCCAGATGGAACAGTTGATTACATGACTATGTTATTTGCTCATGCAAACAGTGTCGATAATTTATTTGTAGGTAAGTTAATAAAAAAAGGTGAAGCATTCTATAAGGAAGGAACAAAAGGAAATGCCTCTGGAAACCATTGCCATTTTGAATGTGGACGAGGAAGATTTAGTAATAGTGGTTGGCATAAAAATAGTTCTGGTTATTGGAGCATCGATAATGGAGAAAGACCAGAAGCGTGTCTATGGATAGATGATAGTATTAAGATATTAAACAATAATTCCTATGAATTTAAAAAAATATCCACACCAATTGTGGAAAAACCAAAAGAAGAATTACCACCAAAACAAGAAGATGTGGAAAAAGAGAAAAATGAAGAAAAGCCAGTTGAAGAGCAAAAAGAAAAGCTCAAAGATGAGCTTGTACCAAAAGATGAGTTTACATTTGTTGCTCCTAAAACAGATTTATATGGTGTTTATTTAAAAGAAAATCAAAAGTTAACTATAGAAGAGTTATCCTAACACTATTTCTAAAATCATCATAATTGAAAAACCTAGTAATGTTAAGAAGGCCATAAGGTCTTTTTTCTTATTAGTTTGACTTTCCGGAATTAATTCCATTGAGATAACAAATATCATAGCTCCAGCAGCAAAAGATAAAATGAATGGTAATATTATCTGTATTTTCATTACTAATAAAGCACCTATAACTGCTGAGATTGGTTCAACGATACCACTAAGTACTGCGAAAAGGAATGATTTAAATCTGGACAAGCCTTCTCTTCGAAGTGGGATACTAATGGCGCTACCTTCTGGAAAGTTTTGAATAGCAATTCCAATAGTTAAACTAATTGCTGAAAATAAAGTTGCGTTATCAATACCATAAGCAATTGCTCCAAAAGCAACCCCAACCACTAACCCCTCGGGAATATTATGTAGAGTAATTGAAGTAAATAACATTGCGCATCTTCTAAGACTTAAACTTCCAGTATCCTTATTTTTAGAAAAATATTCAAGAATTTTATCTCCTGCATATAAGAGAA
Source organism: uncultured bacterium (assembly GCA_946560065.1). GTDB lineage: Bacteria > Bacillota_I > Bacilli_A > RF39 > UBA660 > UBA3789. Next base: position 20,186 of record CAMNUE010000019.1, read on the forward strand.
TTCCACCAATCATAATTCCACAAAAAATAACTAACCAAGCTTCTAACTTTAAATCATTTGCTATCTCAATAGCAGGATTAAGTAAAGAAAAAAATGATGCTGAAAGCATAATACCTGCGGAAATAGCAAGCATGGCATCCATTATATTTTTATTAACAGATTTAAATCCGAAGACAACCGCTGCACCTAAAGAAGTAATAATAAAAGTAAAGCAACCTGCTAATAAAGCCTGCCATATTGGGTTCATACCCATAAAATAATTAATCATTATATATCACCATTATACCATATTCAAAATAAATGAATAAGTATAGGCATATGACCATATCGACAAAATAGAATAACAAAATTTCAGATTATAAACACAATAAGAAATTCATCGCTTATAAATTGATTTCCTAAGTACTATAAATTAAAATCTCAACTATCTAAGAGACTTCACAACTATTCTAATAAAATTATAATAAAGACATAACAATCAAAATAAAAGACAATGTAGAAGAAAATAAGATATATGATACTAAAAGAAATTAAATATAGAGAAAATTTATCCAAAACAATTACTAGAAAAATAGCCCTTCCAAATAGCATCAAAATTGTTGTAAAAAAAACAAAAAAAAGATATAATTATATATATTAGAATAATACGGGGTGATTTCTAGTGATAGTTAGATTAATCAAAAAGAAAAGAATTTACAACTTTGTACTACCAACTAAAGTCTCTGGAAATTACTGGATAACAGATAATGACTATTTAGGAAATACAAGAAACTTAATAAATGTTGAAGAAGAAAATGGCGAATGGAAAATAAAAAGTGATTTCGAAACTAAAATAATGTCAGGAGAGCACGAAATTGAATCCGCAATTTTAAAAGATTATGGTTTGTATTTTCTTAAAATAAATACAGATAATGAATACGTAATATTATATTGTTCTCCAGTTGTTGAAAAAGAAACCGCTAAATTAAGAATAAGAGACCAAAAAGAGTTGTTAATTGGAAATGATAATAGAGCTCCAATTTGTTATAATCATCCATTAGTTTCGAGGCAACATGCAAGATTAATGTATAGCAATGGTGAATGGATAATTCAAGATTTAAATAGTAAATATGGAACATATGTTAACAATAAAGCCGTAACTGCTCAACCATTAGAGTATGGAGATATTATTTTTGTAATGGGTTTAAAAATAGTTGTACTAAAAGATACTATTGTCATTAACAATCTTGGTAATTGTCTAAGATTAGATACTTCTGTTTTTGAGAAGGTAGGTCCTATAATTCAAAAACAAATAGCTTTTGATAATCCTGATGAGGAAGGTATAGAATTCTATAAAGAAGATGATTATTTCTATAGAGCACCTCGTTTTAAAACAGGAATAGAAGAAACTGTAATTGCTATTGATCCTCCTCCAGGAAAAGAAGAAGAGGAAAAAATGCCAGTTCTTTATACAATTGGACCAATGTTGACAATGGCTATGATGTCAATGTCTATGGGATACAGCTCATTAATGGGTGTCATAAATGGGACTGCAGACCTTGGAGCAGCGTTACCATCATTATTAATGTCAGGAGCTATGCTTGCAACAATGTTACTATGGCCAACCCTTCAAAGAAGATATCAAAAAAAGCAGCGAAAGAAAAAAGAAGCAGAGCGCCAAACAAAATACATGAAATATCTAGAATCTAAAAAAGAAAAAATTCAAACAGAAATGAAAATTCAACGTCAAATATTAATTGATAATTATTTACCACTTTCTCAAACAAAAGAAATTGTTTATCAAAAGAAAAGAAATCTTTGGGAAAGAGAAATAGAACAAATTGACTTTTTAGATTTAAGACTAGGAGTAGGCTCTACCGAATTACGCGGAAAAATTAATATTCCAGAAGAACATTTCTCTTTAAAAAATGATAATTTATTAGAAGAAGTATATAAAGTAGGTGCCTCTTCAAGAACATTAGAAAATGTTCCAGTTTCTCTAAACTTTGTTCAAAAAAACATCAGTGCTATTATTGGTACAGGTTCCAATAAGAAGCAATTCATTGAAGGATTAGTTCTTCAAATGCTAACTTATCATAGTTATGAAGATTTAAAAATTGTAGTTTTAACAAATGAACAAAATGCCAGTAATTGGGAATATATCAAAGTCGCTCCTCATAACTGGAATAATAGTAGAAAGACAAGATTCTTTGCAACTAATCTAGATGAGGCAAAAGCAATTTCTTTAGAGTTAGAAAAAGAAATGCAAGCTAGAAAATTTAAAGATAATAATGGAAAAATGGAACTAAATGGAGCCGATTATCATCACTATAAACCATACTACGTTATCATTACAGATGATTATAAAATGGTTCGTGATATTGAATTAGTAAAAGATGTTTCAGAAATGCCAGTTAATTATGGGTTCAGTTTAATAGTTATAAGTCCTCGTCTAGTAAATATTCCAAATGAATGTAAAACATTCATCAGTATTGGTGACAGAAAATCGGGAGTATTTGAAAATGAATTAGTTTCTAACAAACAAAAAGAATTCAATGCTGACTTTGATCCAACATTAAATATGTTTGAATGCTGTAAAATAATAGCAAATATTCCAATTGATATCGCTAAAGAAAGTCGAAGCCTACCATCAAGTGTTTCATTCCTAGAAATGTACAATGTTGGTATGATTGATCAATTAAATATTTTAAATCGTTGGAAGAATAATGATCCAACTAAAACACTTCAAGCATCAGTTGGTTTGGATAAGTCAAGAGAACTATTTAAATTAGACCTTCATGAAAAAGCTCATGGTCCTCATGGATTGATTGCAGGTATGACAGGTTCTGGTAAATCAGAATTTATTATTACTTACATATTATCTATGGCTCTAAATTATCATCCATATGAAGTATCATTTGTTCTTATCGATTATAAAGGTGGAGGTTTAACAGGAGCTTTCGAAAATAAAGAAACGGGTATGAAACTACCACATTTAGCAGGAACAATTACAAACTTAGATACTGTTGAGATGAACAGATCTTTAGCCTCAATTCAAAGTGAGTTACGTAAACGTCAAAGAATGTTTAATGAAGCACGTGATAAACTAAATGAAAGTACTATTGATATCTATAAGTACCAAAGCCTTTATAGGAGAGGACTAGTTCAAAAACCAATCTCACATTTATTCATAATTTCTGATGAGTTTGCTGAGTTGAAAGATCAAAGACCTGAGTTCATGGAACAATTAATTTCCACAGCTCGTATTGGTCGTTCCCTAGGAGTTCACTTGATTCTAGCAACTCAAAAACCAAGTGGTGTCGTTAATGATCAAATATGGTCAAACTCAAAATTTAGAGTTTGTTTAAGAGTTCAAGATAAATCAGACAGTATGGATATGATTAAATGTCCAGATGCTGCAGAGTTAAAAACTACAGGTAGATTCTATTTACAAGTAGGTTATAATGAATTATTCGCAATGGGACAAGCCGCTTGGGCAGGGGCACAGTATTATCCAACAGAAAAAAGAAAGAAAAAAGTAGACCAATCGATTAATATTGTTGATAATGTTGGTGCCTTAATTAAATCTTTAGATACTAAACAAAATGATGTTATAGTACAATCTAAAGGTGAAGAAATTACCAATATTATTAAATATATTGTTGAAGAAGCAAAAAAAGAAGAAGTATCAATTGAACAACTATGGTTAGATAGAATTCCAGATACAATTTATATTGACAAATTAAAAGAAAAATATAAATATAAAACGGAAAAAAATATTATTAATCCAATTATTGGAGAATATGATGATCCAGATAATCAATCACAAAATGTCTTAACATTGCCTTTATCAAAAGAAGGTAACACAATCGTTTTTGGTTCAGCTGGTAATGGAAAAGAATTAATGCTTTCAAGTATCGTTTATTCTTGTATTTCAACTCATGATTCAAAAGAAATCAATTTCTACATTTTAGATTTTGGAGCTGAAACATTAACTATGTTTAGAAATGCACCTCATGTTGGAGAAGTTATTCTTTCTACTGATGCTGAAAAGATTGCTAACTTATTTAAAATGTTAAATCAAATCGTCGAGGAAAGAAAGAAAATCTTCGTTGATTATAACGGTTCATATGACTTCTATATAAATCATGGTGGAAAGCAAATTCCAATGATTGCAGTAATTATCAATAATGTTGAAGCTTTCCTAGAAACATATAATGAATATGAAGAATTAATGGGACAAATGACAAGAGATTGTCTAAAATATGGAGTAGTCTTTATCTTTAGTACGAATGGACCAAATACAGTTCGTTATCGATTAAGACAAAACTTCAAGCAGAATGTCGTTCTTCAATTTAATGATCCAATGGATTATTCTGCAGTAATTCCGGGTGTTAGAAAGAAAGAACCTTCCAAAGCATATGGTCGTGGATTAATACTTCTAGATTCTATCTTTGAATTCCAAACAGCTTACAGTTATGCTGAGGAAAAGATGACTGATTACATCAAAGTAATTTGTACTAAATTAAACAAAATCTGTGATTACAAAGCACCAAGAATACCAGTTTTACCAGATATAGTAAATCAAGAAGCTGTAAAAGAAAAATTAGGTTCACTTGCACAAGTACCAGTAGGTGTTGCTAAAGAAACGCTTGAAATTGCAACAATCAATTTAAGAGATGAATTCATGTTTAACATAACTGGTGACGATATAACAGCAGATCCATTATTCTTCAAGGGATTAATAAACAACATTTTAGCAGTAAATAACACAGAATGTATTATCTTTGACAGTAACAGTATCTTAGAAGAGATTAGCAATGAACGTGTTTACTACAGTAAAGACACTTGTTATGGAAGCATTGATAAATTAAATGAAGAATTTACAGCCAATAATCAGGAAAAAACAATCATATGCTTCTTAATAAATGTAAATTCTATGTTAAGTAAATTAAGTGCCATTGAAAAAGGAAAGTTCACAACACTTTTAACAGATAGTAAAAAGAATGGTAATATAAAATACATAATTGTTGATACAATCGATACTATTAAGAGTATAAATTTCGAGCCATGGTATAAATCAAATGTTGATCTATCAGAGGGTATTTGGTTAGGAAATGGCATAGGAAATCAATTTACTCTCAAAGTTACAACTAACTCAAGAATTTTAAGAGCAGAAGTTGAACCAGGATTTGGTTATGTTATCTACAAAGGTAAAGCAACTTTAATTAAATTAATGACAGATGAATAGGAGGGATTAGTATGAATAAAAATAAAATATTAATAGAATTAGAAATTCCTTTAATAGAAAAAAAATATGATTTATTCATTCCCATAAACAAAAAAGTTGGAACAATAAAAAAGTTAATTGAAGATGCCTTAGTAGAATTAACAGATAATGCTTACACTCCAAAGGAGGATTGTAATTTCTATAGTAAAGAAACTGGAGAAATTTATGATGTTAATAAGAATGTTCGTGATACAGATTTAAAGAATGGTTCAAGAATCATACTAATATAGGAGGTATATATGTCAGAATATAATCAATATGTTACAGCTGTAAATAAGATATTTGACTATTTAGCAAAAATGAAAGCTGGATGGAACAGTCTTGACAATATTAACTACATTGAGAGTATAGAAGAATACAAACAAGTAGTTGCAACTAGTGCAGAAATCTTTAAAAAGCCTCCAGAACAAAAGAAACATTCAGAAAGTTTGGAGGAGTTAGGAAATGATTGATAAATTATCGTATGAAGATATCTTAACTATATCAAAAGAATTAAAAGAACAAGCTGCAATAATAGACAAATTAGTTCAAAATAGAAATATTCAAGAATTAAAGGACTTTGCTGCAACAGTAGAAGGATATTCTAAATTTTTAGAAAATACTATCGAAATAAACAAAGATGCTGATAAGGCCTTAAGTGAATTAATAAGCCAAATAAAATAAGAACTCTCTCTGAGTTCTTTTATTTTGTTTTTTTATAAAGTTTAGCTTTAGGAAAATAATATTTTAATATATTGGAATATTTACATCCATCCTTCGCAATCTCACTAGCTCCATAAATACTAAGTCCATAAGAATTTCCCCAACCCTTAGTAATAATACGTAAACCTGTCTTATTAACTATTATATAGATATCATCTGACTTTAAATTTAAAATACTTTTAATTTCTTGAATTGAAAAGATAGCTTCTCCTAATTTAATCTTTTTATAACCATCATTTATAATATTTATCTCACTAGAATTATCAATTGAAATATTTAATTTATTATTTAATTCACCATAACTATAATCATTAATTTCTATATAGTAAGGAGAAGCTAAATCCCATAAACTTTTAACACTAGACAAATAAGGATAATGCTTATTACTAAGAGTTTTTCCACTATTAGAATAATGTATAAATGGTAGGATATATTCATTATTATAACTCAAATATATTCCGTCTACTTCATTAATTACATTATTAAGTTTATCAATAATCATGTTATAATTATCAATTTCTGCTTTATAATAATCAAATGGTTTAAATATAGCAAATCTATTAGTACTCAATAAACAGTTATTATCTCGCATCATTTTAAATGCAAAAGTTGTATATAAAACAGTCATAGCTTTTAATGTTTCTACATGAAAAGAATCCATATATTTAGATAATAACACTCCAAGTAAATATTCTCTTAATGGGATTTCACACAAAGAATGATCGTCTAAAGACAGTGTAACCATATAAGAATCAGCTAAGTATTCTTCTTTTTTCACTGTATTATTATCAATAGTCATACATTTTACTACATTACCATCAACAACCAAACATACTTTATTGCCTCTAAACTTAATATTATTAGTATTAATAAACTTTTGTGTACTAGCATTAATAACACTATCTTCTAGCGTAAACTCAGAAGAAAATTCATACCTCATCGTCATATAAAGATAAAGTATATCTTCAAATCCATTATTTTTAATTTCATATTTATAAAACATACTATTCACCCATAATTAGTATGTCAAACAAAATATTCAATTATACAAAAAAGACTTAAAACTCGAAATATTTTAAGTCTTTCTTCAAAGAACAATCAAGTCCAGTTAAATAACTATTATTAACAAAAATTTGCTCTAAATCAATATCCTTATTATTTAAATAATCAAAACTAGCACACACAAGAACTTTTGCATTTTTAATAGCTTTTAAATACAAGTCCACAAATGCTTCAGTACTTACCATATCATAAGTAGTAGGATTTCTCCATAAACTATGATTACTATTTAAGAAATTATGTTTATCAACAAGTGGATAATGGTAACTAACAGCCTCAAGTCTAAATGTTTTCTTACTAGTAAAAGTATCAATAAACTTATAAATGCTTTTCTTAATTCCAGAAGGATCTTTTCTAAAAAGCATCAATGCAGTCTTCATCTGCTTAAGCGACTTATAATAAATCGAATCCATATCCTTTATTTTAAAAGTATTATAGAAACTGTAATTTATTGATTTTTTTAGTCCACCAGAAAATGGCTTTGTATCAAAGCAGAATTTTCCATAATTAAACTTATATGGATTAGTCTTAAGTCTTCTTCTTATCATATCATTATCAATAAATGTTTCCATAAAACTATGAATATTATTATATTTATAAGTACTAGGAACATCCTTTCTAAAATATCCAGTTTTATAGATAATATATGGATGTAAAGTTGAATCTAAAGCATAATGGCAAATAAATCCAACTAAGAAAGAACAAGTATCTGTATCAGTAATATTATTATCTTTCATAAATCTAAGTAGATTAGTAAAAAATTCTTGTGACTGATGAGTATGAAAATAATGTTGAAATTTTCTTATTTTCTTCCCTGGTAAAACAGAAAACAAATTGTAAAACATAAGACTATCAACACTTTGCGAAAACATTTTACATCTACCCAAATTTAGTTTTTTTCTAATTTCGTTTGGCAAGATATCGCAAACATCCTTTGCAAAAAAAGCATGTGTAACAGTTGCTGGCATAAAATTCCCCCTAAAATAAATGATTATATACACTAAATAAATTATATCACATAAATTAATCAAAAATGCATACTTTTACATTAATATTATGATATAATCTATAATAGGTGAGACTATGATAGAAAAAAACTTTAAAAATTTATCAGAACAAATTGAAATTTTCAAGCATAAAGGAATGATTATCAACGATGAAAAGTATGCTGAAAAAGTTTTACTAAGAGAAAATTATTTCTTTATTAATGGTTACAGACATTTATTTATGAAATCAAATGATGATAGAACATTTAAAGAAGGAACTACATTTGAAGAAATGTATAGTCTTTTCTTATTTGATAGATCATTTAGAAACATAATATTTAAGTATCTGCTAGTAATTGAAAACAATCTAAAGTCAATTACTTCATATCAACTATCTAAAAAATATGGATATCGTGAAAGAGATTACTTAAAAGAAAAGAATTTTACTAGAGCTCCAGAAAAACAAGCTCAGTTAAATGATTTATTAAGAAAGATGAAAAGACAAATAAGAGTAAATGGATCTCAACATAGTGCAACCCTTCACTATGTATCAAACTATGGATACATTCCTTTATGGATCTTAGTAAAAGTTTTATCTTTTGGAATTGTAAGTGAAATGTTTTCTATTTTAAAAGGAGAAGATCAAAAAGAAATAGCAAGTATTTATGATATTGATCCAGAAACCTTTATGGTTTATCTTCCTATTCTTGCTAATTATCGTAATCTTTGTGCCCATGAAGATATTTTATATGAAAACAAAACACAAAAAGCAATTGAAGATACTGTCTACCATCAATTATTAAAAATTAAAAAAGTAGATGACGAATATATTTATGGAAAAAATGACCTATTTGCTTTAATAATTATAATGAAACAAATGTTAATAGCCGAAGATTTCAAAAATATGACAATTGAACTAGATAATGTCATTGGAACGTTAAATTATAATCTAAATACAATTAGTGTAGAACAAGTATTAAATAGAATGGGATTCCCTTTAAATTGGAAAGATCTTGCTAAAATGGAAAGGAGCAAGGATTTTGATGAATAAAAAAAAGCAACTTGATAAAAACTTAATTAAAGAAGTGAGTTTAGTTGCTTTTTCTTTTGTTTTTGGTGGAATAGTCATGTTAATCTTAATGAGATTTACTCCCCTAATTGATGTCATAACAAAAACAAGTATTTATGAAAAGAATTCTTTAGCTTCATCTGTTGAAAAAATTTATGATGCAGTTGTTGTTGTAGAAAGTTTTGAGAAATCTTCACTTGAAGATACTGGGACTGGTTTTATCTACAAAAAAGATGCCAAGTATGGTTACATCTTAACAAATGAACATGTAATATCAAAGAGCGACGAAGTAAAAGTTATAACTTCAAAAGATGAAGAGGTAACAGTAAAAGTTTTAGGGAAAGATGAATATTTAGACTTAGCAGTGTTAAGAATTGAAAAAAAGTATGTTAGCCTAGTTGCAAAAACTTCTTCAAGTAAAGAGGTTAACTTAGGAGATACAATATTTACAGTAGGTTCCCCTTTAGGAACAGACTACCGAGGAAGTGTAACTTCAGGTGTCTTATCAGGGAAAGATAGACTTGTTTCACTATCAGTTGACAGTTCAGATGAAAATGACTGGAGAATGAGAGTTCTACAAGTCGATGCTTCAGTAAATCCTGGTAATAGTGGGGGTCCACTTCTAAATGTTGAAGGTGAAGTAATAGGTATTTGTTCTTTAAAATTAGTCGATAATAATATTGAGGGAATGTCATTCGCAATTCCTATTGAATATGCACTTAGTCATGTTGATTATCTAGAAAAAGGCAAAAAAATAGAATGGCCTGTACTTGGAATTGATATGATAAATGTGACTGATACAGCAAAATTATTAAGAAGTAATATCTCAATTGATAAAAATATTAAAGAAGGAGTCGCAGTCGAAAAAATCAAAGAGAAAAGTGCAGCGGCAAAATCTAATTTAAAAAAAGGAGATATTATTACTCAAATAAATGGAATTAAAATAAAAGATATAGCCTACTTAAAGTATGAACTATATAGATATAAAGCAGGAGATACAATAGAGGTAACATTTACAAGAAATGGTAAAGAAAAAAGTACAAAAGTTGTATTAAGTAAAAACTCATAATAAAAGATAATAAAATAAAACTTAATGATGTCTAAATATAAATCGTTAAGTTTTTTATATGAGAATTTATTTAAATTTAAATAGTAGATATTAAAGTATTGTATTATAATATATTAATAGAAAGCCTGGTGAGAAAATGAAGTTTGAAGAATTAAAAGAACAAGTAGAAAAATGCAATCACTGTCATGAGAAATTTGGTTTTCTCCCACATCCCGTATTTTGGGGAGATAAAGATTCAAAAATAATGCAGATAAGTCAAGCACCATCAAATACAGTTCATGAAAAGATGAAACCATTTACAGATATGAGTGGTAAGACATTAAAATATGATTGGTATCAAATAAGCGATGAAGAGTTTTATGATACAAGAAATTTCTTTATAGGTGCAATGGCCCATTGTTACCCAGGAAAAGATAGTAGAGGAAATGATAAAGCTCCACCAAAAGTTTGTTTTGATAAATGGATTTTAAAAGAAGTTGAACTAGTAAACAATGAGGTTTACATTATTATTGGAGCAAAAGCAGCAAAAGCTTTCTTTCCAAATAAGAGTTTTGAAGAACTTGTGTTTAATAACCAAGAGATAAACAATAAATTAGCAATTGTTCTTCCTCATCCATCGCCTCTTAATAAAAAATGGCTAAGAGATCATCCTAAGTTTATGGAAGAAAGAATTGTCGAAGTAAGGAATATAATTAAAAATGTTATTAGAAGTCAAAAATAGTATGAAATAAGAAATAAAAGCTAAAATAAAATTTTAAAATAATGAATAAGAATAAGGAATAAATAGAAGTAAATAGGAAATTTTAAAATAGATACTATGAATAATCTTACTAGTAGGAGGTCTAGATGAGTGAATTATTAAAGAATTGTAATTTATGTCCTAGAAAATGCGGAGTTAATAGATATGAAACTAAAGGAGTTTGTGGGGCAACTAATAAAGTAAAGGTAGCACACTATAGCCTTCATAAATGGGAAGAACCTATTATTTCCGGTGATAAGGGTAGTGGAACAATCTTTTTTTCTAATTGCAATATGAAATGTATTTATTGTCAAAATAAGAAAATTAGCTTAGACGGATACGGAAAATTAATCAGCAATAAAAGATTAGGAGAAATTATGTTAACTCTACAAGCAGAGGGAGCTCATAACATTAATCTAGTGACACCGACTCATTATGTTCCGCAAATTGCATCAATTATACGAAAATTAAAAGGTAAAGAATTAAAAATACCAGTTGTTTATAATACCAGTAGTTATGAATCAGTAGGAACAGTGATGATGATGCGAAATCTTGTAGATATTTATTTAGCAGATTTAAAATATTTTGACGATGACTTAGCAAAAAAATATTCCAAGTGCGATAATTACTTCGAAACAGCTACTATGGCAATTGATGAGATGTATAGACAGGTAGGAAAGTTCGAACTAGGTGATGATGGATTACTAAAAAAAGGCTTAATAGTTAGGGTATTAATCTTACCAGGACATACCAGAGATGCAAAGGAGATAATAAATTACTTATATAAGACATATAAAGATGATATTTTTATAAGCATCATGAATCAGTACACACCAGTAAATGAATGTGAATATGATAATTTGAATAGAAAAGTTACCGATGATGAGTACGATGAAGTACTTGATTTTGCAATCACTATTGGAGTAAAGAATGCCTTTATGCAAGAAGGTGAAACTGCCAGTGAAAGCTTTATTCCAAAATTTGATTGTAGTAAAGTATAAAAGAGGAGGAGAAAAATGAAAGGTTTTAGAATTAATCCAGATAAAAAATATGTAAATATTATTATGGAAGGCTTACAAAAGAAAGATGGTCATTGTCCTTGTAGATTAAATGTTGATGATACAACACTTTGTCCATGTGACGAGTTTATTAGTGAAGGAATATGTAAGTGTAAACTATATATTCCAATGGAAGAAGCAGAAGAAAAAATTAAAGAATTAAAAGATAAAGAAGCTAGTGAGTAAGTAGTTATTAATAAAAGGAGACAAACTGTGTAGAGGCACCTGCTAAAGTTTACTTGAGAAAGAAACTTGATTTGTCATAATTTTTCGGAAGAATTATCTGAAGAGCAAAAAGAAAACTTGAAAAGTATATTGTGAAAAAATGATGAAAATTAGCGCTTATTCTGAATATTTTATTAGTTTTATTTTCTATTTTTTTAATTTGTGATATTATTAATTTAGGAGGTTAATAAAGATGAATAAGTTAAAATATTTAGTTATCGTATTAGTTGCACTATTAATTATTCCTTTCGGTGTTTTTGCAGAGGGTGAAGAAGAAACTAATACAGAAAATAATGCAGAAGCTACTGCGGAAAGTACAGAGGAGAAAAAAGAGGTACCATTATATTTCTTTAGAGGTGAAGGATGTTCACATTGTGCAGAAGCAGAAGAATGGTTCAAAAGTATTGAGGAAGAGTATGGAAGCTATTTTGAAATTAAAGATTATGAAACTTGGTATGATACTGAAAATCAAGCATTAATGGAAAGAGTAGCAGAAGCAAGAGGAGAAAGTGCAGACGGAGTTCCATATATAATTGTTGGTAATAAATCATGGAATGGATTTGCAGAAGAATACAAAGAACAAATTATTGATGAAATTAAAACTGTTTATGAAGAACCTGAAGACGAAAGATATGACATCATGAAATTATTAACTGATGAGAAAAAAGATGAGAAAAAAGGTTCTAGTGACGTTGTCGGACTATTCGTAATTATAGTAGTAGTTGGTGTAATTGGTTACGGAATTTATCAAGCAAGAAAAAACACAGATTAAAAGTATAAAATAAAAGTAATTATCGAGATGATAACTACTTTTTTTGTGACTAATTTACTAGTAAAACATACTTTATTATAGAGGTGAAAACTATGAATAATAATTTAGTTGGAGTGATTGTCGATGCGGGACATGGAGGTATGGATAGTGGAGCAACAGGTAACGGATTACAAGAAAAAGATTTGAATTTACAAGCATCAACTTATATGTATAATAGGCTAAGAGAATTAGGTATACCAGCAAAGATGACTAGAACAGAAGATGAATATTTACCTAAAAATGAAAGAATAGCAAGAGTAAAAGAATTATATAATAATAGTCCAAATACAATTTTGGTGGCTAATCACATAAACTCCGGAGGTGGGAGGTTCTCTTGCATATGTGATTGACCAATATTAAGATAAATCAGTT
>CAMNUE010000020.1 GCA_946560065.1 uncultured bacterium
GGAGGTGGGAGGTTCTCTTGCATATGTGATTGACCAATATTAAGATAAATCAGTTTATATTAGCTGGTTTTTATTTTGCACATTATTCAATAAATAAATAATTATATATAATATAGATATAGGAGGACCTATGGAAGAAAAAGTATATAAAATTCAGCCTAATAAAATTCAATGTAAAAAATGTGGAGATATTATAGAATCCACTGATGTTAATGATTTAAAATATTGTAGTTGTAAATCGGTAGCTGTAGATGGTGGGACTGAATATATGAAAAGAATTGGAAAACCTAATGATTATATTGAATTATCTTATATAAGAAAATTAGCTAAAATTACAATGGAAGACTTTGAAATCATAAAAAGTAATTTAAAGCAAAGTGAGATACTATCTCAAAATAGTATAAAATGTCCAATTTGTAAGTCACTTAGTATATCCTTAATAAAAGGAGATGGAGAATCAATAATTGGATGTGATATAACTGCAATAGCTTGTCATAGTTGTAAAAAAATTTTTGAATTTTCAGATATTGTTTATAAAAACAATAAATAATCTAGGAGGAAGATATTTATGACAGATAAAGTATTGATAAATGCGGGATATAAGGAATCAGATGTTCCAAAAACAGAGCAATATGCAAATAGATTTTTTCAAAAGAAAATCAAAGATAATAATGGAGTCAAATATTATATTGATGTATATGAATATGAATTAAATGATAGTTACAGTTATGAATTTATTTTAGTAACACAAAAAGATAAATTTTGGGTTAAAACTAAAATATATGCAATAGAATGTATGGATTTAGATGAAATAGAATATGAAATTGAAGATATTTGGAAAAAATGTAAATTTAATTATTATGAATTATATGAGAAAGAAAGAACAACAGAATCTGATATTGATGAAATGGACTTATATGCAAAGAGGCAATTAGAAATTTTAGAAGAACTAAAAAGGTGTGTGAAGGTAGATTGTGATTTTTATTTAGAACATGATGAATGTTATGAATTTTTAGATTACATTTTAAATTTACAGGCAGAAATTAATGAGGCAAATGATAATGCAATATGGTGGCACAATAGATATAATGCTATAAAAAAACAAATTGAAACAAAATAAAAAATGTTAGCACCTTAAATGGTGTTTTTTTGTTGGCAAAAATAGAAAGGAGGAACTTATGGCAAAGAATCAAATTCAAATAAAAGATATAGATATTTCTTTAATAGATAGTTTTAAGAATCATCCGTTTAAAGTAAATGAGGATTTAAGCTTTTTTGAATTAAGGCAAAGTATTAAAAATAATGGATTATTAAATCCAGTAGTTTTGAGAAAAAAAGAAGATGGTAGATATGAAATGATTTCTGGACATAGAAGATTGTTAGCTATGAAGCAAAATAATGAGAAAACAATACCTGCTGTAGTTAAGGAATTAACTAATGATCAAGCTATTATTGAAATGGTAGATTCTAATTTGCAAAGAGAATTAGTTTTACCAAGTGAAAAAGCATTTGCTTACAAGATGAAATTAGAGGCAATGAAACATCAAGGTAAAAAAATTGATACTTTGGACCCTCAGGAGCTAAAGTTAAATACTGTGGAAAAAATAGGTTTAGAATTTGGAGAAAGTGCTACGAATATAAAAAGGTATATTAGACTTACTTATTTGATTCCAGAGTTATTAGAGTATGTAGATAAAACTGTTCTTAATAGAAATGAACCATTAACAATAGGTATAAAACCAGCTGTAGAATTGTCTTTTTTATCAACAACTAATCAACAATTAGTAGCAGATGCCATAGATTACAATCAAGCAACTCCATCTCATGCTCAATCTATTGAAATCAGAAAGTTAGAAGAACAAAATAAATTAAATGAAGAAGTTTTAGATGAAATATTAAGTGAAGAAAAAGGAAATCAAAAGGAACAAATTACATTTAATAGAAAAAGAATAGAAGATGTACTCCCTTCTGAATTATTAAAGAAGGATAAAAGGTATATAGAACAGTACATTATAAATGCTTTAATTAATTATTCTAAAGATAAAAAACTTGAAAGGGGTGATGCCTATGATTTAAATATGTAGCACCTTAGAATTACTTATAACTTCAATATATAATGTTTTATGAGGTGAAAAGGATGAAAAAACTGTTTTTTACTTTCGTAATATTCTTTACAATATATTTTCTTTTTACAACACATTATTATAAACAAAGTTCGATAGAACTAGAAAAGGATAATAGTGAGATTGTAGATGTTGGTAAAGAAAAAGAAGAAAAGAAAGAAGTTGAATCAAGTGAGCTTAATAAAGAAAATATTATTAAAGATACTAAGGATGATCCTGTCTTTATTCAGAATAATGATTCTAATGATAGTGTTCCTAATAAAAATAATATGGAGGATGATAATGTTAGTAACACTGATGTCATAGATGATAATAGTAAAAAAGATATAAACGAAAAAGAAAAAAATTCTGAAGGTGCAAAAAAAGATGGCATAGAACAAGTTCCTAATCAACAACTAAAAAAATTAACTATTTGGGAAGAATTAGGAATAAGTGAATATGACTATTATAATAAGCCGATGTATAGTTGGGAAAAAATAGATTTTAAATCTATGAATGAATGTTTAGAATATGGTGACAATTATAAGCCTTATCTTGATGGAGAAGTTTTATATAATTGTCATGATGTATTAAGTACCTCTGGTAAATTTTTAGGGGTGATGTTTGATACAGAAAAATTAAATTAGGACTCGATGGAGTTCTTTTTATTTGCAATAAGTTCTTATAAAGGAGGGAAAATAATGTTTAAAAAGAAAATAAGAATGATATTATTGTTAACTTTAGCATTAATTGGTTCAATTGCAGGAATAACTAATGTAAATGCACAAACAGATAAAATCAAAGCTGGTAGTTATGTTCAAGGACCATACTATTATATGCATGCAAAAGGCTCACATCTTTTGTGGGAACAAACATCAATGATTATAAGACAAAGTGATGGGGCTTTTGTTTATTGTGTACAACCATTTGTTAAAATAAGTTCTTCTGCTACTTATGATGTTACAACAGAAGACATGAATGCCGTAGCTAATATAAGTAAAGAAAACTGGAAACGAATTGAAAAATTAGCTTATTATGGATATGGTTATAATGAAAATGGAATAGACCATACTGATATAAGATGGTATCCTGCAACTCAAATGCTAATTTGGAAATATGCTGATCCTACTGTAGATAGCTATTTTACTAAAACATTAAAAGGGAATAGAGATGATTCAATTCTAGCAAGTGAAATGGTCGAACTAGAAAGATT
This sequence comes from uncultured bacterium, assembly GCA_946560065.1. Lineage (GTDB taxonomy): Bacteria > Bacillota_I > Bacilli_A > RF39 > UBA660 > UBA3789. The sequence goes on from CAMNUE010000020.1 coordinate 3,316, forward strand.
AGTTGATGAACATACCATTTTACCAGCATTTAATGATGTACCAAGTGAAATGGTAATAGGTAATACAATTACAATTAATGATTCAAAAAATGTATTATCAAAATATAATATTGAAAATGTAAAAGGAGGAACTGTAACAAAAAATGGAAACAGTTTAAATATTACTGCTACGGAAGTGGGAAATATTACATTTGATATAACTAGAAACGGTAATAGATATGGAGAACCAACAAAATTATATTATGCTGTAGATAGCCAAAATGTAGTTAGGAGAGGTAATATTGATCCAACTAGAACTAACTTAGAAATTAAAGTTGTAGGTGGTAAAGTTACTCCCAACAAATATGATGATGAAACACTTACTAATACTCCACAAGGTGAAGCAACTCTTGAAGGAGCTGTTTATGGAATTTATAAAGATGATGGTACAAAAGTAGGGACTGTTACAACTGGTAAAGATGGTAAAGCAACATCAGATTATTTACCAAGTTTAGGTAGATTTTACTTATTGGAAGAAATGGCATCTACTGGATATCAATTAGACAAAAATAAATATTATTTTGAAATAACAACTAATAATTTATTTCCAGAAGTTCAAGTGTTTGAAAAAGTTATTAGTTTAGATTTTGACTTTACCAAAGTATATGCTAATGATAAAACTGGAATTATGACACCAGAAGTTGGAGTAGTATTTGGAATTTATAATAACAAAGGTGAAGAAGTAAGAAGATTAACTACTGATTCACAAGGAAATATTAAATTTAGATTACCTTATGGAACTTATACAGTAAAACAGTTAACATCAACTTTTGGACACGAAAAAGCTGATGATTTTACTATTGAAGTAAAACAAACTGGAACTGTTGTTAAAAAGGTAATTGCCAATGCTGAAATTAAAGCAAAATTAAAAGTTGTAAAAGTTGATTCAGAAACAGGTAATGTTATTAAAAGAAGTGGTATTAAGTTTAAAATATTAAATACTGATACAAATGAATATGTATGTCAAAATATAACTTATCCTACAAGTCAAAAAGTATGTGTTTTTGAAACAGATAAAAACGGTGAATTTATTACACCTTATGAATTATCAAGTGGACATTATGTTCTAGAAGAAGAGGATCAAGTTATTGATGGATACTTATGGAATAAAGTATCTCAACCATTTACTATTGGTGAAGATATGGAAGTAATAACAGATTCTGAATATGGAATAATTTTCACTACTAAGTTTGAGAATACACCAGTTAAAGGAAGAGTTGAAATAAATAAAACAGCAGAAGAAGTCGTTATCAAAAATGGAAAATTTGAATATACTTCTAAAAAAATTGAAGGAGTGTTATTTGGCTTATATGCTAATGAAGATATCATTTATAATGGTAAAGTAGTTCTAACTAAAGGTACTAAAGTAAGTGAAGCTAAAACTGATAAAGATGGACATATTTCTTTTGGAAATTTATATTTAGGAAAATATTATATTCAAGAAATATCTACTTTAGATAAATATATTTTAGATTCTAATAAATATGAGTTTGAGCTTACTTATAAAGATCAATATACACCTGTAATAATTGAAACTAAATCTCTTTTAAATATCTTAAAGAAAGGTACTTTAGAGTTTACTAAAACTGATGTTACTACTGGTAAAGCAATTGCAGATACTAGGATAGAAGTTTATACAGAAAATGATGAGTTAATATTTACTGGAACTACTGATAAAGAAGGAAAAGTAATTATTGAAAACTTATTTATTGGTAAATTCTATATCATTGAAACAGAAGCTTCTACAGGTTATAGATTAAGTGATGAAAAGGTGTTTTTTGAAGTCGAGGATAATGGAGAGATAGTAAAAGCCGAAATGACTAATGAAAAAATTACATCTACAGTTAAAATTCATAAGATAGATCAAGACGGAAATACTTTAGCAGGAGTAGAAATCGGTATATTTGATTTAGATGGTAATTTAATAGATTCATATATAACTGATGAAAATGGCTTAATTGAAATTGAATTAGAATATGGAAAATATTATTATCAAGAATTAAGTACCATTAATGGATATATTTTAAATGATGAGAAGGTTTATTTTGATGTAACTGAAGATGGAGCTATTATTGAAAAAACTTTAGTTAATACTAAGGAAGAAGTTAAAGTTCCAAATACTGAAGCAAATGATTTAAAAGTCCTTTTAATTACAGGAACATTATTAATGTTAGGTGGAACTGCAATAATTATATATGGAAAAAAGAAAAATAAAAAATAAGATCTGGTTTATAGTGATCGGCTCTTTCCTATTTTTAATAGGATTCTCTTTAATTAGTTACGATTATTTATCTAATAAAAACTTTGAAAATATAGAGGATAATGCCTTAAATGATTTTTATCAAAATGAAACAATAGTTAATGATGAGGAATTTACTGAAGATACTCAAGAAAAAGAAGAAGTGCAAGAGCAAGTAAAAATAGAATATATTGCTGTACTTAAAATCCCTAAAATTAATTTAGAAAGAGGTCTAGTAAATCCAAATAGTTATTTAAACAATGTTAATTACAATGTAGAAATCGTAAAAGGATCTTCGATGCCTGATCAAGAAAATGGAAATGTCATTTTAGCTGGACATTCTGGCAGTGCAAGAATATCTTATTTTAGAAACTTAGATAAGTTAACTTTAGATGATCTGGTTTATATTAATTATAATAATAAAGTATATTCATATAAAGTAACGGATATTTATGATATAGATAAAACTGGTAAAGCAGAAATAATTAGAGATAAAAATAAAAGTACACTTACATTAATTACTTGTAGGCATAATACAAAAAAGCAAATAATAATAATTTGTGAATTAGAGCCTTAAAGTTTGTAGCACCTTTTTCTTTTAAAATAATATTATTTATAATTAAAATCATGGAGGTGCAATATGATTAGAACGGATATGGATGAAGTATCAGATGAGGAGTTTTTCAGAGTTGTTGCTCCTTGTGAAGAAATGGTAACTAATTATGTTAAAGATAATTTTTTTAATCAATATATTGCTTTTCATATAGCAGTATATTTTAGAGGCAATGCAATGTGGCAACAATCATTTTCTAATCAAGTAAGTACAGCTATAGATGATTTATCACAATTTACAAATGCTGACTGTGATTTTGAATTAGTAAAGAAGATATTAGAAGAAACATACGAGTTAAAGATAACGAGTGAATCACCACTAAAAATTGAAGATATTATAAAACAATAATACTTTTCACAAAGTTAACTTTATACAATAACTGATATAATTAAATGTAAGAGGTGGATTATGGAAAGGTGTTTTGATTATTCTAAAGGAAAAGTAGATAAAACAAATAAAAAAAGAATTATATTTATTAATAGAATGTCTTATCTTATGCAAGAGTTTGATAGTACAAGTAATGAAGTAAATGAGCTTATTGATTGGTTATTTTGTCTTTCAGAAGGAGTTCCATATCATGATCCTACTTTAGATGTATCTAAAAATGATTATAATTTAAAGCCATTAGAATACATTAATCGGAATAGACTAATTAAACAAGTTTGGAATAATGATATGCATTTATATTCGTATGCTATGTTATTACATGAATATAATTATTGGTCTAATAAGGATGTTCTTACTGATATTATTAAAGAGATATATTTTAGATTAGATAAAATAATCCATCCATCTGATGGTAGCCACCGTGATTATGAAGATATAAAATATTATGTAGAAGTTGATTATGAAGATGAAGAGCAATAGCTCTTTTTATTTTGGAGGAATGTAATATGAATGATAGTGCAAGAGATTTTGAGGTTTTTGGTATTACTGGATATACTGTTATGTCAAACTATCATTTAAGAGATTCTAATCTATCACTTAAAGCTAAAGGTTTACTTTCTATGATGTTATCTATGTCTAAAGATTGGGATTACTCTATAAGTGGACTTGAAAAAATATCACAAGAAGGTAAATATGCCATTAGGACAACTTTAGATGAATTGAAAAAGGCAGAATATGTTCAAATAAAACAGTATAGAGATGAAAAAGGATATTTTAAATATAAATATATAGTTTATTATTTACCCTATCCAGAATGGCTAAAAACAAGAAATTATCCAGATATCAATAATCGGCATACCGATGATCGGAACACCGATAACTGCACACAAATAAATATCAATAATAAAAAAGATAAAATAGATAAAACAAAAATTGAACACAATATTTTAACTAAAGAACTAATAAATCTTAATTATATTAATGAAGATGATTCTAGTTCTTTTTTATTTGATGATTTGTTTGAAAAACTTATTGATGAAGGTAATACTTATAAAGATTTATTAACTATAACACATTATATTATCAAAAGAGTAAAGGAAAGGAATTTTATTGATGAGAATGATAATGAAATTAAAAATAAATATGGTTATTTTAAAAGTTCAATTATTTCTAATATTAATAAATTTAAAAATTATTCAGAAGATCTTTACTCTGATGATGAATTTGATTGGTTAGATGATTATGAAATGGAGGAGATTGATTTGTGAAGAAACTTGAAGAATTAAAAATGTTAGAAGTCGAGGCAATGAGTGAATTTCAAGAACATATAAGTTTAGTTTTAACAGATATGGATTCATTTAAAGAATATTTAGATCCTAAGGAGTTTAGAAATTTTCAAAAATGTTATGACTATTTAGATACCTTATGGGAAAAAATAGAAGATTCTATCGTGCAACTATGTGATGCAGATGAAAGAGGCAAATGAGCCTTATTTTTTTCTCATGAAAGGTGGTGGTTTTATAGATATACAAAAATAAAATATTAAAAAATTAAAATGATAAGGAGGTGAAATTATGTTAAATCAAGTAGTTATTGTAGGAAGATTAGTTCAAGAACCTACTGTTGAAAAGACAGAATCAGGTAAAGAAAGATCTTTTGTTACACTTGCAGTTCCTAGAAGTTATAAAAATGCTGAAGGAGAATATGAAACAGATTTTGTTGATTGTGTACTTTGGGGTGGAGTTGCTTCTAATACAGCTGAATATTGTAAAAAAGGTGATTTAGTTGGTATTAAAGGTAAAGTTGAAACTAACACTTATGAAAATGCTGATGGTGAAAAGAAAAAATCAACTCAAATTGTAGCTGAAAAAGTAACTTTTTTATCAACAGCAAAAGAAAAAGAATCTGATAATGAAAAATCAGATGATGATTTAGATATGTAATTATGAGAAAAGAGCAAAGAAAAAGAGTTAATGCCCGTTAGCAAATAACTCATATAGTTATTTTAACACACCTTCTTTGTTCTTTTTATTTATTTTTTTAAGGAGGAGATAGAATGAATAAATTAGTTAGTTTATTAAAAATAGAGCATCTTGAAGGTGGAGGATATAATGTTGATTCAATTATCAAGGCTATACAAACATTTTCTACATGGGCTTTAAGAATTGGAATTGCAGCAGCTGGGGTGTCATTAATTATTGGTTTTATTTTATATGCTGTAGTTGATGTTGATCAAAAACCTAGAGTTAAGCAAAGAATAATTCAAACTATGTTTGGTATTGTTGGTATTATTTTAGCAATTTCAATAGTTAATCTAATCATAGATTTGTTCTAGGAGGTGGTTAAATGTTATTAAAGGCATTAGATTTATTAAGGACATTGGGTTGGAGTTTAGTTCACTTTATATTTTCTCTAATAGATTCTTTATTTGATATTTTAAAAGGATTAAATGCTTTTGATATTATTAATTCAGTATCTGGGGATAATAACTTTAGTAAATTTCAAACTGGAGTAATTGCTATAGCAGTTACATTACTGGGGTTATTTGCAATAACTCGATTTGTAAAAAAGATTATTGATCCAGATGAAGGATTAAATTCCGAAGGAATAGTAAAAGAGATTGTAAAATGTGGTGTACTTATTATTATGAGTACATTTTTATTTGTTCAGGCATCAACTTTTTCTATAAAACTTGCAGGATTTACTTCTAATATTTTTACAAGTAATAATGTAACATTATCTGATTCAATGCTTACTATGTTTATTGATTATTCAGATGGTTATAAAGATTCAGATGAATTTCAAAAAGAAGATATTGCTAAAAATATATCTAATGGAAATTTTAATGGGAAGAAAATGTACAATGATAAATATGTAACATCTTCAAGATGGATTTTACCAGATGAGAAAGATTATAAATATGAAATAGATTGGATTCTAGCAGTAATTGTTGGTGGCTTCTTCTTATACTCATTATTCTTTTGTGGAATGATGTTAGCTAGAAGGCAAATAGAGTTTTTATTCTTATTCGTGATTAGTCCTATTATTTTTGCTACATCTGTAGGAAATAAAGAAAGAAGAAGTGCAGTAGTGCAACAATTGGTATCATTAATGTTACAGGGTGCAGTAATAATGCTTATCATTTCTCTTACAGCAATAGTAATGGGACAAATAAATGAAACAACATTTTTTACTAATTCATTTAAAGACATAATCATTAAATCTATTATGTATATTGGTTGTGGTTCATTCTTACTTACTGGATCACAAGTAGTAAATAGATTTATTGGTGGCAATGTATCAGCAAATTCTGGAAGAGAACAACTTATGGCAATGATGGGATTTGGTCATAGTATGGGTGCTATAGCAACAACAGGTGGTCTTGCAACTGTAGGAGCAGGATTGATGGGAGCTGGAGCAATTGCTAAAGGAACATCAAAGGCAGGAAGTGTTGGAAATTCGGCTTTAGGAAAAGTAGGACAAGCAGTATCATCTTTTGGTTCTAAAATGGGTGGCAATTATGAAAGTAGTGGAATTGGTAGTAATCTAAAAATGGTTGGAGATTATCTTCAAGCATCATCTTGTGTCAGAAGTCATCCAATGGGTAAAGATGGAAAACCAACTTCTAGTAAACTTTCTAGATTTGGATCGGGAATGATGAATGCAGGTGCTAATTCAATGGCTCAAGCAGTTAATAGTGTTATACCAACAAGAAGTATGTATAGAAGAAGATATAGAGGGAGAGATGAATAATGTATATTACAGTTTCAAGTATTAAGAAAACACTAGGAAAATATATTGAAATGAATGATTTATACATAGGATTACCTATGTTATTTTCTTTTCTACTTATATTTTCTTTTACTAATTTGAAGATACAATCGTTAGTATATCTAACAGTATGTGTCTTTTTAATGTTACCCGTTAAGGTATCAAAAAAGAATCGAATGTATAAAGTGGTAGCTCTATTGTTTAGATATTTATTTAGATGTAGGGAATATTCCTACTCAAAGATTGGAGATGATGTTGATTGGAAAGACAAACTAAAGATGAAAAAAATCTAAAGAAAATGAAAAAATTAGATTCTAAAAACAATAGAAAGTTTTCATCTAAAGGACAAATGAAAAAAAGAATTAAAAATTCTAAAGCAATAACTAATGTTAAAGAAATAGGAGAAGATGGATTAATATATCTGAAGTCTGGGGAAGTTGCTACTATTATTGAGGTTAAAGCAATAGATTTATCTTTAACAAGTAATCACGAAAAGAATTTATTTTTTTCAATGTTAAAATCTTTATATCAAATACCTAATTTGAATATGAAGTGTTATAAGTTAAATGAAAAACTAAATTTAAATGCTAATAAGGTTAATTTAGAAAGAAAGATTGAAAAATATGCAAATGATGATAATAAAAGAATCTTATTAGAAGAATCTAGAAATCTGATAGATGATCTAGAAGAAAAGAATTTTACTGTTTCGAGTATTTATTATTGGGTACTAATTGCTAAAGATATAGCATTACTTAATAAACAATTAGATGAACTTGAGGATATTACTTTAAATATTGTTCCTAGAATATATATTGAAGGTATTACCAATAAATTAGAAATTTACAAATTTTTATCAAATCTTTATCTAACATCTAATTCCTTAGATGAATTAGTATGGAGTGATTTACCTAGTTTGGTATGTCCTATGAATATATCTGAAAAAGTGGATAAATTAAAATTTGATGAGAAAGAGTTACAGTTATTAACTGTTAAAAATGTTCCACCATTTGTGTCAGAATTATTTTTTGAGGATATATTTAATTATCCAGATGTTAGAGCATCTATTAGCATTCAGGAATGTATAACACAGGAAGAGTTGATAAGATGGGTAAATTCACAGTATCAATTTTTATTAACGGATAGAAATACTACAAAGAAATTAAGTGATGCTACAGAACTTGATACTCAAAAAGAAAACTTTCAAGCTTTAATGCAAGATATAAAAAATGGTGATGAGAAAATTAAAGAAATTTCTTTAATTTTAATTGTTGAAGGAGATAGAAAACACAGGGAAAAAGTAATAAGAGATTTAAAAAGAATAGCTGATTCATATCAAATTAAACTCGATGTTCCTAGATTAAGACAGATGGAAGCATGGCAAAGTTATGATATATCTACTAAGACTTTTGAAGATTATAGTTTTTATCTTCCTACACTTACATTAAGTGCTGGTTTTCCATTCACTAGAACATATTTTAATGATTCGAATGGGTATATGTTTGGTGTCGATATTCATACATCTTTACCAATATTCTATGATCCATTTATTTTAACTAATTCTCGTACATCACATAATATGGCAATTATATCTTCTACAGGGGGAGGTAAATCTTACACTATGAAGAAAATGATTGTAAATGAGTATGGTAGAGGTACTAAAATATTTATTTTTGATGCTGAGAACGAATATAAGAGAATTGTAGAAGCAAATCAAGGAGAATATATAGATCTTTATTCTAAAACTGGAGGAATTATTAATCCATTACAAATTAGATTTATTCCATCAGATGATGAAAATCATGATACTAAAGAAACCGATTGTCCACTTGCAAAACATCTAGGATTTTTAGAAGCTTTCTTTAAAACAGCATTTGAAAGTATAAATGAAAAAGAATTAGTTATGTTATTAGCAATAGTGGAAAAGTTGTATAACAAGAAAGGCATTTTTAAAAATACATCTATTAATACACTTCAAAATATGAAACCAGAAGATTATCCTATATTTAGTGAATTGTATGAATTTTTACCAGAATATAAGAAAGATATAAAAAGTAAAGAAAAAGAAAAGATAATTGAACAATTAGATATTTTGCTTTCTAGATTCTTAACAGGAACAGATTCATATCTTTTTGATGGATATACAACAATCAATTTAAAAAATGACTTGATTGCTTTTAACCTTCAAGAGCTTCTTTATAGTGGAAATCAAAGACTTATTAATACACAAACTTTAAATCTTCTTACTTATTTGAATAATAGTATTGTTTCAAATAAGATTCTTAATGATAAAGTAAAGGTAGAAGATAGAAAACATGTAATGATAATTGCCGATGAGTTTCACTTATTCATAGATGAAAATAATTTTGAAGTTTTAAGGAACTTCGGTCAACTTGCAAGAAGAATCAGAAAATATTCTGGATCATTAGTTGTTGCAACTCAATCAGTAAAGGATTTTGTTGGAAGTCAATCAATTTTGAGACATGCAACAGCTATATTTAATAACTGTCAATATCAAATGATAGGTATGCTTAAAGAAGATGACTTACTAGCTTATCTAGAATTATTTAAGCAAAATCCACTTACTGATACTCAAAAGAATTTCTTAATGTCTGCAAGAAGAGGAGAGTTTTTACTTAATATAGATTCCAAAAATAGACTTAGAATTTGGATAAGAGCTACAGAACTTGAAAGAGAAATGATGGGTGAAAGAGATTCTAAATAAAATCATACTTAATATGTGATATAATTGAACTAACAAATAAGTGGTAATCTGAAGAGGTGATACTATGTCAAATTATGTAGCAAACAAAATTATTTGTAAAAAAGAGTTTTATAAAAAATACCTTTTAGATTTAAATCCTTTTGGTGATGAGATTCCTGATGGTTATGTGAAGACACATCCATATATTACTTTTAATAAATTATATAATGTTGAAAGTTTAAATGAATATGGAGAAAAATATGGAACTTATGTTTACTATGGATTTGGACATAGTGTAAGAGAACTAGATAAGGATAATGTTGAAATTTTATTTCAGACTAGATGGCTATATCCGATATATGCAATTGTTAAAGCAATAGAATTAGACCATAATATAGTATGGTATGCGGTCGAAGAAAATATAATATATATTTCGAGGTTTGAGTGGAATAAAAATAAGGTTGTCGAAAAAGTTTTGGATTTAGGAAATGATAAATTTGATGAATGGTATGATAAAAATATAATGAATGATAATATCTACGATAATTTAGAACCTTGTGATGATACTACTTGGTATTTTAACAATTATAATGAGAAAGATTGGAAACTATGGGATACTGATGATTTAATTAAAAGATACGAATCAAGGTATCCATCAAAAGAGTATTTTGATGAAATGGAATAAATAAAAATTTACGGAGGCATAAAAATGAGTAAAATAGAATTAGTAAAGGGCTCTTGTGCAGAACAACATGTAGATGCAGTCGTTAATGCTGCAAATAGAAATTTATGGTCTGGTGGTGGAATATGTGGAGTAATTTTTAAAAAAGCTGGATATACAGAATTAAATTGTGCTTGTGAAAAATATAAAACACCATTAAAAGATGGAGATGCAATTATTACCCCATCATTTAATATGAAAAATTGCAAATATATAATTCATTCGGTAGGACCAGATTTTGGACAAACTCCTAATGCATTTCAAGAATTATATGATGCATATTACAACTCATTTAAAGTTCTTGTGAATAATGGATTAGAATCAATCTCCCTTCCATTAATAAGCTCAGGAATATTTGGATATGGTTTAGATAATCCGCCAGGAGAATCATGCAAACAATGTTTAAATGCATATAATAATTTTGTTAAAGACTATCCTGAAGCAAATATAAATGTTAAATTATGTGCTTTTTCAGACAAAGAATATTTAGAATGTTCAAAACAATTTAATATATAAGTTATAATTAAACAATATTTTGTAGCAGACTAGGACTAGTTTGCTTTTTTATTGGAGGTAGATAAATGAATAAAAATAAAAAAAGTAAAATAATAAAGTTAGTTATGGGAAGTAGTATAGGAATGGTAACTATGGCACTTGTAATAATTATTCCCTGTTTAATGATATTGGACTTTTTTGGAGCAAATATTACTGATGATTATGTTGAAAATAATATGGATTATGCAGATCAATATAAATCCACTCTAAATAAAGCTTTAAAAAATGGATACGGATATGTTCCATTAAACAGAATTTTATATTTTTATTTAGAAAATGATCAGTTATCATTTTATGATATTTATGTAGATAATATAGATAAAGATACTAATAAAATGATGACAATTAGTGATGTGTGTGAATTATCAAAGTATAAAAATTATGATGGATGTAAAAGTTTAAATACAGAAAGTCAAATTGATGAAGAACAAAATAAACCGTTTGTTTCTCCTATTGATTTTTCTAAAGCAACAGTTACATCTTTTTTTATGGAAGAAAGAATTGTATTTGAAGAATCTGATGTGCATACTGCTTGGGATTTAGCAACAGGTAATCAAACACCCGTTTATGCTACATGTGATGGAATAGTAACTGAGGTTAGTTTCACTCAAAAAGAAAATGTTACAAACACATCAGCAGGGGGAGGTAATCAAATTAAAATTAAATGTGAAATAGATGATGAAGTAACTTATACAGTATGGTATGCACATTTGTATCCAAGTTCAGCTAAAGTAAAAGAAGGAGAACAAGTAAGAGCTGGAGATGAACTTGCAGGAGTTGGAACTACAGGTTATTCAACAGGTCCTCACTTACATTATCAAGTTATGTATGATGGCAATAATGTAGATGGTATGAGCTTGATAGATTTTTCAGATAAAAATACAATACATAAACCAGATTTAAATAATGGTTATATCCATAATGAATTTTATAATCCAAATAATGGCTATCCATTACAACCATAATCCCAACCATTAAAAAGACTTTAAAATATAAAGATAAAGTAATTAATCCCAACCATAACAATGGTTTAATTTTGCAAGTGCAAAATAAGTTTTTCCCTACAACAAAACTCCATAGAATATGGATTTTATTAAGTTGTGGGGAAAATCTCTTATGCTCTTGATATTTTTGTATTCAAAAATGTCTTAATAATGGTTGGGATTAAACCATAACAATCCATGTAATAAAGGAGGAAGATAAGATGCATGAGTTAAAGCTATACATAAATTTAAGACTTAAAGATCGAATAAAGATGTTAGCTAAAGAAAGAGGATTGAGTATGAACAAAATGGCAACTCAATTATTAGAAATAGGAATTTATAAATTATTAGAGGAGGAAAAAACTTATGGGCAAATTAAGTATAAACAAGCTGATAGCAAATGATATTATTAATTATGGTATGGATAGAACAACAAGTTTTAATTATATTATTAGTCTAAATGATTTTTTAGATGACTATGATGATGCAACTCGTGATTATATCAAAAGTCATATTTCTGGAATCAAAGATGCAATTTATGAAAATGAAAATGTTGCTCAATTTGATTATGATGATGCTAGAGATGAATTTGATATAGTGTTCTACTATGATAATTTAATGACACCTTTAGAAAAGCAAATATTAGATACAGCTAAGAATATCGGTTATGAATTTGAATTAGAAGAATTAAGAGAAATATCTTACGATATTGAAAACTCTGATGAGTATGATAATTTAATTACTAATGCAATTAAAAAGAATACCCTAAATATGGGTAGAGAAATATAGGAGGTTCTTATGGTTAGTCCTCATATATCTTTAACTGATGAAATAGATCAAAAAGTAAGAAAATATTGTAAAAATAATAATTTAAATTATTCTCAAGGAATTAGAAAATTAATAGAAACGGGTCTTGATACAAAAGATACTAATAAAAAGTTAGATTTAAATAATTCACTTTTAGAAAATATCTTTTCCAAACAAATTTATATAAGAGATTTTTTAGAACAATTTTATTCTGATATGGAGATTGAAAAATTATCTAATCCCAAAAATAATAAAGCTCTGCAAAAATATAAGTTAGAAAAATATAAGGATAAATTTAATGACTAGTCCTAAAATTGTAATAATGAATAAATATACACCTAGTTATAAGAATCTTAATTTTATATATGATTCAAAACAAAAAGTGTATAATTCTACTATGAATATGTTTGATTATTATTCTGATAATAAAAAGAAAGCATTTTTCATGTTAGATTACTTTAGTGGAAAAATTGGAAAAGATAAAGAAATGAACATCATATTTGAAAATGGTGATTATGCTACTAAAAGTGAAATAGAAAAAAGAAAAGTAGATTACACAAAATATATAGAAAATTCAAATATTTATAAATTAGTTATATCTTTTCCAGAAAACTATCTAGAAGAAAATGTAGATATTAAAGAATTAGAAAAAGTTATGGCAAAAGATATTGTTCCACAGTTTTTAAAAAAATGTGGTTTTCAGGATATGAAAAAGATGAGCTACCAATTTTCACTTCATACTAACACTGATAATTTACATTTTCACTTATCTTTTGCAGAAAAATGTCCTAATTATTTATCTTATGGAAAAATACAATATAGACATAATGGTGAGTTAACTCAAGAAGAATTAAACTTCTTTAAGAATGAAATATTACATTATATTGAAAAAGAAAAGATATTTACACCATTATTAAAAGAAACTAATCAGGAATTAGAATCATTAAAAAAATATTTTAATCCAAAAGATAAAAATTTTTTATTGAGAAATAAAGATGACATTATAATGGAAGAAAAGATTCTAAAACTAGGAGAACTTATTAATGAAAAGAGAGAAAATTCTAATCAGAGAATCAAATTTAATTCTATTAAGGGTAAAGAAATAGTTAAACTTACTAAAGAAATTAAAAAAGAGATTTTTTCAAAAGAAAATAATAATTTTAAAGATGAATATAATGAATTTAAAAATACTTTAAAAGCAATCAATGAATACTTTACTAATATTGCTGAAGAAAATCATGGTAAAGTGGATGATACATTGATTAAAAATAAAAACAAATATTTTGATAACTATGTTTTAAATGCAATAGTTAATCATGCTAATTATTCTTATAAAAAAAACAAAATATCTGAAAATGATATTATTGGAGAAATTATTTATAAAGAGTATAAGAAAAATAAGAAACGAACTAGATATGATATTTTATCTAGTTTTTTATCATCAAAAAATAAATCAAATCAATTTAAAAATAAATATCAAGTCAGACAAGCAGTAAAAAATATTAATTATGAGCTTGAAGAGGCAGAAAAAGAATTTGAGAAATTATTTAAAGCTGATAAGGAATATGAATAGGAGGTGATCTTATGGCTTTGTATAATGTGGAAGTAAGAGAAACTTTAAGTAGAGTTGTTGAACAAGAAGCAGATTCATTTGATGATGCTAAGGAAATGGTGGCAACTAGATATTTAGATTCAGAAATAGTATTAGATTGGGAAGATTTAGAAAGTGTTGAATATGATGAATATCCATCACCTAAAATTCAAGAAGGATTCAATGTTAATATAGAATTTAATATTAATACAAAGGAATTATCCTTTAGTGATGAATATGAACTTATAGCAACCTATGATTGTAAAACTTTAGAAGATTTGAATAATGCTTTAAAATCTTATTTTAAAGATGCATTAGAATTAGAATCAGGTGAAATAGAAAAGGATGTGCAATTATGAGTAACATATATGTTAATTGTGGTGGTAGCTTGATGAAGTTCAACAACAAGAAGGATACTATGGATTTTTTTGAAGATTGTATTTATAGTTCTGAAGGTTCTGAAAGAAATAGGTATACTACCATTTATTTTGAAGTCAAAGAACATTTTAATGATAATCAAATATGTTTTACTGATGGAACAGATCATGTTTATGATTCAAATATAAATCCAGAAGATGTCAGTCATGATGAAGAAAAGCAACTAAGGAAGTATTTTGATATAGATAAAGTGGACTTATTAAGATTTAAGGCAGATAACCATTTGGCAAAAAGAAATAATAAAATATATCAAAGCACCCTTAATAGGTATGAAGATATAGATGACCTATATAATGATTATATTTCTAAAAGTAATGAAGTTTCATTTTATTATTTTGATGAACATAACCAAATCATTTGTATCGATGCTACAGCTTGTCCACCAGATAATTATTGGGTAGAAGAGTTTCCTTTAGAAGATTATGAATATGCAGATAGCTGGTTAGGACAAAAGTTAGAATATGATGATTATTTAGAACATAAGAAAAACGATTATATGGAACTAGATTAGTTCTTTTATTTTGGGAGGAAAGTATATGTATAAGGATATATTAGAAGAATTAAAAAATAATTTAAGTTTTACATATGGAGAACAAATAACTGATTATGATTCTGGGTACATAGGTGATATTTTTACAGAGATTGCTGATAGTAATGTAGATATGTATACATCAGACTTGTTTGAATGGGGGAAGAGTAATTTATGGTATATTGATGAAGCAACAAAAGAACTTGGCAATCCTAATGACATAATAAAACAGATTCAACAAGGTCAGTTTTATGCATATGAGCAAGAGCTATATGAAAACAAAGAAGATATTATGAAATATTTTGCTTACACCTATTTAAATGACAATGAAATTAAATTATCAGATGGTGAAATAGAAGAACTAGATGATTATCTTGAAACTTTAGATTCCAATGATAAGTTAGAAAATATAGTTGACTATTGCAAAGATTTAAGAGGATATGAGATAGCATGAGTATTAGTCTAATTATTTTATTTGTAATAATTGTTATATTCTTAATTGTATTTATTTATCTTGAACCTTTATTTATGAAACATAAAGTTAAAAATGATAATGAATATGGCTCAGCTAGATTTAGTACAGAATCTGAAATAAAACGCAATTTTAAGAAAGAGAATATCAATCATATAAGGGAGGCAGGATTTCCTGTTTCTTTTAGTAAAAATTTAAAATATGTCTATTTTGACAGGGAAACCCCTCATTATGTCTATTTAGGCTCAACTGGTAGTGGTAAAAGTGTAACAGCAGTTATTCCTACTTGTACTTTTATATCTAAAGCAAAAAAGAATCGAAGTGTTTTTATCACTGACCCAAAGGGTGAGATTTATCAAACAACATCAAAGATGTTTCAAAATCAAGGTTATAAGATATTAACTATAGATTTTAGAAATCCAGAGTTATCAAACAAGATAAATATACTAGATCCAATTATTAAAGAGTATGAAGAATATATTGAGTATGAAAAATTATCAAAGTCATTTGATGAAAAGATAAAACCTTATTCAGAACAGAATGATGTTTTAAATAGTAAACTTAATAAGTTAAAATTAAGTAAGTTAAATATTGAAAGAATTAGAATTAAGATTGAGAATAATTCTAAAATCATAAATGAACTTACAATAGAAAAAGATAAAAATAATAATGCATCAGTATCACATTATGCTGAAACCAATAGGTTAATATCTTCTTTAGCAACAATGGTAATGCAAGAAAAAACTGAACAAAAAGATCCGTTTTGGAATGATTCGGCAAAGAATTTATTAGAAGGATTAATCGGATTCTTTTTAGAAGAATATAAACTTGGTAATATAACTAGAGATAAAATTACTATGACTAGCATTAGAAAATTTCAAAATAGTTCTATGGAAGAAAATAACTTCAAGAAATTTAAAGATTATATCAATACTAAAGAATATGGAAATAAGTCTAAAGATGCATTAGTTAGTATATTAAGTGCTAGTGATAACACTTATAAATCAATAACAGCAGTTTTCGGACAAAAAATGAATATCTTTGATGATATTAATGTGGCAAATGTAACCAGTACAAGTGATTTTGAATTTAGTATATTGGGAAAAGAACCAGTTGCTTTATATGTAATTGTTCCAGATGAGGATAAAACATATTTTACTCTTGTAACAATTATAGTTGGATTACTTTATAGAGATTTAGTAAAACTAGCTAACAGTAATGACAAAAAGAAATTACCTTTAGAAATAGACTTTATTCTTGATGAATTTGCTAACTGTCCACCATTAGCTGATATTGAAGCAATTGTTTCTGTAGCTAGATCAAGAGGTATGCATTTTCATTTCTTTATTCAATCTTTTTCTCAGTTGGATAATGTATATGGTAAGGATGTTGCTCAAATAATTCTTGATAACTGTGGATTAGTATATTTAAAAACGAATACTCAAGAGACAGCTGAAGAAATATCAAAAAGATTAGGTAGGAAAACCATCGAATCTAATAGTGTAAGACAATCCATGTCTTTAATGAACTACAATGGTGATAAATCTACTAATTTAATTGGTAGAGATTTAATGACTCCAGAAGAGGTAAAACAGCTTCATTATAAAACTATTATTTTTCCTATTATAGGATTTCCTATATTTAGAGATACTGTTTTATACAGTAAGTTTAGTTGTTATGAATCAGGCAAAATTGAAAGAATATCTAATCCATTAAAGAATCTGTCTAATACATATTTTACTGTTGAAGATATTAAACATGAAGTAAAAAGTAAAAAAGCAAGGGATAGTAAAGCTTCCAAAGAATACTATGATGCTTTAGAACTTGCTGATAAAGAGAATCTTAAACCAGTTGAGGTTATCATTGAAAAGATATTTAAAACTGATTTTGATATTAAATATAATATTACAACTAATCATAGAGCTTATATGAATGTTGAAGTTAATAGAAAATTAATACAAAAGGAAAAATCATTACTTAATACAAAAATAAAATCAGAATTTTATCATACTGAAATAAAAGAATCTGAAGAAAAGACAATAATAAATATTTATAATGAAAATCCTAATTTAAGTTTAGGAATGAAATGAGGCTAGTTGCAATGACTAGCTCCTTTTTTTATGGTAAAATGTATGTAGAGGGATATTCTATGAAAAATGATAAATATGATTTATATGTCAAAAAGATTGATAAGATTAAAAAGCATTTAAAAAAGGATAAGTTATATTTGGAATTACAACTTTTAAATTATGAAGGTTATTATCTTTATATTATAATTAATTATATAAAAAAAATTGATAGTTATAAATTAATATGGTTTGATTTGGAAGATTTAGAAGATAATAAAATAGATAAATATTTTAGTTGTGAATATATTCCTAATGAATTAATTAATAGAATTAATGAAAAGTTTGAAAAGTACATAGTTAGTTCAAAGTATAATGAATCAATGGAATCAAAAGAAGATGTAGTCAAACTAAAGGCTTATATTAAAACTAAAGAGGATGATTCTATAGATGTTTCCTTTCATAAATTTTTACCAAAATCATTGGCCCACCTTTCGGATCTTTTTATAATGGTTTTTAATAATTTACCAAGAAAACTTGAAAACTTTTTATTTGAACTGTTAGCAAAATTGACTGATAGTACAACAAAATATGAATATAAAAAGGAATTTTATTTTGATTTATTTAAGGATGATATAGATTCTATATTTGCATATCAAATAAGAGAAAGAGGAAAAAAATATTACGAAGATAAAACTATATCTTATTTAGAAAAAATAGAAGATAGATATTTTGCTATTGTAGAAGGTACTGAAAAATATTTGGTTATTATAAAATATAATGATGAAGAAAAAATCATGCAAGTATATTGTTCATGTCCATGTGAATTTTACTGTAAACATATATATGCTGTGATACTAGCTGTAAGAAATAATGAATTTAATCGTTTTTATAAGATTATGTATAAGAATCCTAATGAAAGTTTACTTGAAAGAATAATGAGTTTTGATTATTTCTTATGCACTGGTGTTATAGAACAGAATTTAGAAATTATTAATAATTATGGAGAGATAGAGTTAGTCCCTATTTTAGATATAAATAATAAATGTAATTGGGAAGTGCTAGAAGATAGTGAAGATGAAAAATTGCTAAAACAAATAAATGAATTTCTTCATGAAAGGTGATGTTAATATGAAAACTATAAAATTTTATAAGTATGATGGTACATTAGAAAAAGAAATTCCTTTAATTGATGAAAACTTGGCAAAAACAAATGGTATGTTATTAAAATGCTACTTAAATAATAAGAAAGAAAAAATTGGATATGGAGATCCATATAGAACTCATGATAAAGATTCATATGATGGTGAAGTTCATGATTACATCAACTTGTGGACATGGGATAATTTGGATGAAGAAAGACACCAGCTTATTGGTGATGATGATAATAAATATAATCAGACATTTATTAAAGTTGATATAGATTCAATTATATCTGTAGAAGCAATTCTATATTCAAATCCTAGATGGGGAGGAAAACTAACAAATAAATTTAAGTTTCGTAAATTGGAAAATAATCAGAATATGGAATTTGATATTCCTCCATTTCTGAAGAAAGATGGTAATAACAATGATAAATGATTATGAATTTAAAAATGATAAATATGACATAATTGGTTTTAATTTGTCGAAAAATGTCGAACAATATGATTTTGCTTATAAACTTGGTGATTTAGATGAACTATGTTGGGGATTTAATATTAATGGCAAGTTGATTGGTGTGAGTTCATATGGTAACTATCTTTTAGATTCATATTCAGCACTTGTAGATAATGCGGATTTTTACATATTAAGTGATTTTGATTTATATAGAATTAACTTAAATACTTTAGAATGCATATTGAAATTAAATTTAGAAGATTATGCTCCAATGGATGAAATATATAAGTTTTTTAATGGGGTAATTTTAATTGGAGAAAATAACATAATTTATGTTGAAAATGATAAAATTATATGGTCATATAGCTCAATGACATATATACAATCAGTAGTAGTATCTAGGAATGATACAGTAGAAGTTACTGAAGATGAACCATATAACAAATTTGTTTTAGATAAACATGGAAATATAATTTAACTTAATGACTTTGGCAATTATGAAATATTAATTGCTTTTTTACTGTGAAACCATAGAGGAAAGTGCCGAATTATGTTATAATTATCTTGATATTATGAGGTGATTATAGTGAATAAACAACAACTTGCATCAAAAATTTGGGAATCAGCAAATAAGATGCGATCAAAAATTGAAGCAAATGAATATAAAGATTATATTTTAGGATTTATATTTTATAAGTTTTTATCTAACAAAGAATTAAAAACATTATATAACATGGGATTTACTGATGAAGATATAATATCTGATGTAAATGAGGAACATGATCAAATAAGAAAAGATATTCAAAATAGATTAGGATATTTTATTTCACATAAGGATTTATTTTCTACGTGGATTGGAAAAGGAAATGATTTTAATATTGCTGATGTAAGAGATGCCTTAAATGCATTTACAAGATTAATTAGTGAAACTCATAAAAAAGTATATGATGGAATATTTACAACATTGGATACTGGATTAAGTAAATTGGGAGATACTACTCAAAGTCAAACAAAAGCAGTAAAAGATTTGATTTATTTAATTAATGATATTCCAATGGATGATAAACAAGATTATGATGTTTTAGGATTTATTTATGAATATTTGATATCTAATTTTGCTGCTAATGCAGGTAAAAAGGCTGGAGAATTTTATACTCCACACGAAGTATCATTACTAATGTCAGAAATCATAGCAGAACATTTAAAAGATAGAGAAAAAATAGAAATATATGATCCAACTAGTGGATCTGGATCTTTATTAATTAATATCGGTAAAACGGCTTCTAAATATATAAAAGAAGAGAATAAGATTAAATATTATGCACAGGAATTAAAACAAAATACTTATAACTTAACAAGAATGAATTTAGTTATGAGAGGAATATTGCCTGATAATATTGTAACTAGAAATGGTGATACATTGGAAGATGATTGGCCATATTTTGATGAACATCAAGAATATAGTCCATTATTTGTGGATGCAGTTGTTTCTAACCCACCTTATTCTCAAAATTGGGATCCTAAAGATAGAGAAGTTGATGCAAGATATAAAGAATATGGAGTTGCACCTAAATCAAAAGCTGATTATGCCTTTTTACTACATGATTTGTTTCATTTAAAATCAGATGGTATTATGACAATTGTTCTTCCACATGGAGTATTATTTCGTGGAGGAGAAGAAGGAGAAATAAGAAAAAATTTAATTGAGCATAATAATATAGATGCAATTATTGGATTACCAGCAAATATATTTTTTGGGACAGGTATTCCAACAATAATAATGATTTTGAGAAAAAATAGAAATAACACTGATACTTTAATAATAGATGCATCTAAAGGCTTTGTTAAAGAAGGTAAAAATAATAAGTTAAGAGCATCTGATATTAAAAAAATAGTTGATACAGTAATAAAAAGAGAATCTGTTCATAAGTTTTCAAAAGTTGTAACAAGAGAAGAAATAAGAGAAAATGATTACAATTTAAATATACCACGTTATGTTGATTCATCAGAGGATGCAGAAACTTTTGATATTTATTCATTAATGAACGGTGGAATCCCCAAGATTGAGTTAGATAAGTTTAACAAATATTTTGATGTATTTCCAAATTTAAAGAGAGATTTGTTTAAAAATATCAATGATGACTACTACGAATTGTCTACTGAAGAATTACATGAATTAATTTTAAATCATAAAGATATAATTAATTATAAAAACTCCTATAAAGATAAGTTTAGTGATTTTGATAGTTATTTAAATGAAGAATTAATTACCAATATGGATAATGTTGATATCTCCTCAGAAGAAGATAAAATAAGTAATTCGATGTTTAATCGAATAGAAAATGTTGAGCTAGTAGATAAATACAATGCTTATCAGATATTAGATGATAATTGGAATGTAATATCTGGAGATTTAGAATTAATAAAATCTGAAGGCATTGAAGCTTGTAATAAGGTTGATCCTGTTATGGAAATAAAGAAGAAAAATGATAAAGAAACTGAAGTGCAAGTCGGAGTTAAAGGTCATGTTATTCCCTTTGAATTAGTAATTGATTATAAATTAAAAGACTTAAAAAATAATGTGATTGATAAAGAAAATCGATTAAATGATATAGAGTCAAGAATCAGTGAATTATTTGACAATCTGTCAGAGGATGAAAAAACAGAAATTGAATCTATTTTAACTGAAGAAAATGATGCTTTTGTAGCAAAGGAAGTTGCAAAAAAAGCAAAAGAGTATTTAAAACAATCATTAAGTGAAGGAACAGTAGAGAAAAAAGTAATTGAAGTTAATAATCTTTTTGAGGAACAAAAGAAATTAAATAAAGAAATTAAAAATTGTAATAATGAAATAGAAATTGAAACTCAAAAAGAAATTGAAAATCTAACCTATGATGATATCTGTTATTTATTAAATAAAAAATGGATTATACCAATTATTGAAGGTATTGATAAACTAATAAGTGACATAATAGGTGATTTTACAAAAAATATTGAAAATTTATCCAATAAATATGGTCAAACTTTAAAAGATATTGATGAGGAAATTGAAAAGACAGAAAATGAATTATCTAAAATGATAGATGAATTAACTGGTTCTGAATTTGATATGAAAGGTTTACAAGATTTTAAATCGTTATTTGGAGGTGAATAGGATGTTAAAAGATAAAAAAACTCCAGAAATAAGATTTAAGGGATTTACTGAAGATTGGGAACAACGTAAGTTTGGAGAGATGGCCGATTATAAAAAAGGACCTTTTGGA
>CAMNUE010000021.1 GCA_946560065.1 uncultured bacterium
AAAAAATAAGATATAAATATTAAATTATTTACATCTTAAAGTATACTTGTAATTTGTAATTAACTATCATATATCGTTGAAATTGGCATTTTCTTCATTGATGACTTACTATGCCACATTTTTCTTGTTGTCTTTATATTAGAAACTAAATATTCTTTACTCAATTTATCATAATTCATTTGTACTTCTGTATTTCGATCTTTATGATATTTTTCATAATAAAATTTTGCCATTTTTTTATCATTATTTAATACGCAAATGTTAGCAATAGCAAGTCCAAATCTCTCATATTTCTTCTCTTTAAAATTTTTAATATAATCAATCATCCAATTTTTAGCAAACTCTATACTTCTTAATTTTCTATAAAACAGTATTTCTTCTTTTGCTATACTTACTAATTTTATTATTTCATTTCTAAATTGAACTTCATTTTCATACCTTATAAACTTGCCATATCTACTAGCAACTTGTCTTGAAAAACCAAAACCTAAAATATCTGGCTGATTATCTCCCCACAAGAAAGTTATACCAATATTTAGATAAGTCCCTCTATCCCAACTGGATGGTTGAAATTCTATAACTGTAAAAAAGTAATCATTATCATCTAAATATATTCTTGATGTTCCTTTTTGAAAAACACCAATTGGAATTAAAATTTCTTTACATACCTGTTTTATTATTTTTGAGTGAATAGTTTTATCTTCCATAGAATCACACTCCTAAATTACTATTTGTCGCTCTGTTTATATTTATTATTATATCATTTTTATAAAAGACTTTATAGATGTTATATGATAATTTCTAATAATCATGTTCTAAATAGTTCTCAAGATCTTCAAATTCAAACCTATCATCATACTCTTCTTTTTCCTTAAACCATCCTGTTTCTTCATCCCATACTATTTCATTGTTTTTAAGTTTATCAATATTATTTAACATAGCTGATTTAAAATAACCAAACTTATTCTCTATTTTCTCACCTTCTTCATCGCAGAAATCACGTTCTATTACTCTCGGAATAATATAGTGATTTATAGTTACTATATCTTTAAAATCGTATTTGTCCAAAAGATTATCAAATAAGCTATCATAATAAAAAATCTGAATGTCATCTTTTTCTAAGAATCCTCTATTTATTAAATCGATTGTTAAAGAATTATGATCTTCAGCAAAAAAGGTAGATTTGGTTTTATCGGCTTTATCAATTTGTTCTTCAGTATTTGTTTCTTTAGTATTTATTTGGGTATCATCTTCCACCTCTCGTTCATCCACAGGTGGATTTTGTACCTCTGGATTATTTTTCTCTTTTTCTATTTCAATAGGTTGTTCATAAATCAAATAATTATATTCAAAATAACCCTTTTCTCCTCTTACCTTTTCGATAACTAAATAACCATATTCTTTTAATTCTTTTAATGTGGATTTAATAGCACGTTCTTGTTCTTTACAAACAGCACAAAGCCCATTTAAAGAATAGTCCCATGTATCAGGCAACGACAACATAAATGACAATAGTCCTTTAGCTTTAAGACTTAGATTCTTATCTCTTAAATGATAATTACTCATTACAGTATAATTCTTAGTTTTTTCTATTTTAAATACCATATATAATCGTCCTTTCGTATTTTAATGCACAAAAAAAGATCCTAATACGGATCAATTTAATTAATTACATAAATCAAAAATACTCTTATCTAGAACTTCCTTAAATGGTGTTATAAACTCATTCCAATTATCAGGAAGAGCATCATTTCCACTTTTACAATAGTCAACACCATTAAAATAGGTACATTTTAAAACCCAGCCAAATTTTTCGATGTCATACGAATCACCATAGTGTCCATGCCACATATTAGGCTTATTTGTTTTAAAAGTCGCTAAAATTTTATAACTTTCACTTTCTGATAAAATTGCATCAGATATTATTGGTAGCCAATTTTTCTTTAAAGTATATTTAATATTCTTTTTATCAGTTAAATCAAATGTATATCTATAGTAATCATTTTTTGCATTAATAATAAAATCAATACAATTCATATCTACAGTATACAATACTTTCCTAGAATGGTATACTTTCCCACAATTCTTACAATACCTATTAGGTCTTCGAGAACTTACTCTCTCTCCATCAAAATCAATTTTTTCGATTTCTCTTTTTCTATAATTTACATTTAGTCCTATATCTTCTTGATCAATATAATTTTCTTTATCTTTTTTCTCTCCCAAATAGCCATACGCTATATTAAATGTATCTTGGCTATTACAGAAGGGACAAACTGGTTTTCCCATAAATACTCCATTTCTAAGACTTTTTTAACTAGATAATGCTTTAAACTCTTGCTTCTCCCTGTGTGTGGATAGTCGGTGTTATTATGGGAGAACTTTTAGTATCAAAAAGTGGTCTTGGATATTTAATTATGTATGGTTCTCAGGTTTTTAATATTGACTTAGTAATTACAGGTGTAGTTATTTTAGGGATAATTTCCTATTTGATGTATTTAGTAATTGATAAGATAGAATTTTATGTTAAAAGAAGGAGAAGTTAGGAAGAGGCGTTTTCTATGATTTCTTCTTTTTTATTTTAAAAAGTTAATCTTATTTAACTTTATCTTATTTATAGAAGACAAAAAGAGAAATTAATAATTAATTTCTCTTAATGCATATTAATGTTTTGCAAATTTATCACGCGACTGATTAAATTTAAATTTCTATATCCACACCATTCATATGGTCATAAACGTCATAAGCGTCTTCTCCAAAGTCGAATACATGTCCTTCTCCTACTAACGAAATTTTGTAGTCTTGGCTTACTTCTAATGTTGTCTCACGTCTTGCATGTTGATAACTTGAGAAGATACTAGCATATTCGAAGTTTTCTTTTTTCTGAACATGAAAACTTTGACTAATAACATGATACTCTCCGCCTGGTAGTTTAAATGAAAAACCAAAGCCATTTTTAGTTTTCTTCATGTCTGAAGCAAAGAATGCTTTTTCACTTGAACTTACTCTTGTATCTGGTCCAGACACAAGTTCTATATCGCCATTTAAGTAAGATCCCATAAGATCATAACTTTTAACAGTTGGCACTCCATTCCAAGTTGCATTAACAACAATAAAACATTCTCCATCACTGTCACAAGCTTTAGAAATCTTAAGAGATTTAGCAGCTGTTTCATGGTATGATCCTCTAGTTAAAGGTTTTTCATCATATGTAACTGTCTTTTCTTCATATTCTCTTTCAATAATCTTTTTATCATTGAATTCTTGATATTCTTTTTTTGTCATTAGTTTTGGATATCCATCCCAATACATTTTAACTAAAAAATCGTATTCTTCTTTAGTTAAAGAAACTCCATTATCATTTGTGAAATAAACATTAGTTTCCTTAGCAGATACTACTGAATAAGAACACATAATTGATAAACAAATTAATGATACTAAAATTAATTTAGAAAATTTCTCTCTTACCATAACTTTTCCTCCTTTCCAAATTAATCATAGCGCAAATTTTTGAAAAGTAGGAGCAAATGACAATTGCTAGTGGTCTACAATTATATACTTATTGATATTTTCATTTAGTCTAGCAACGAGCTTTTGCTCATCTTGATTTAACTTTTCTATATTAGTTAAGTCTACTGTCATTTTTCTGCTATCGTCTGCGGATTCTTTCTCATAAGTAATTGTTGAATCCTGTTCTAGAAAATACTTCCATCTTTCTGTATATTCTCCTGTTTCGATTTTTAATGATAAAAGTTGTTCAACTAATTCTATTTTTATCTTTTTATTATCTTCTACAATCTCTAAAGTATAAACATTATTCACTATTGTACCTTTTTGTTCCATATTAAATTTAATTTTGTCATAAGTAATTATATTATCTTTTTGAGTATCATTTTTCTCTTCTATTTCTTTCTTTTCATTCTTAAGTGTCAAGGTATTTGAGAAATCTTGTTTTACATTTAATTTTAATACTTCAACTCCATTTTCATATTCTACTTCAAGATATAATTGGTCAATCAAATACTTTAGTTCATTGTTAGAAAATTTTTCGTTGTATCCATAACGAAATGTTATTAATATATCTGTTTTATTATCTTTGTAAATAACTTTTGATATGTTTTCTCTATCTTTAAAATATAATTTTACTTTATTTATTTTATAATTTTCATTTTTGTTTACCAATTCACCTGTTCTGATGTATATCTTCTTTTTTGTACTGATTATTATTCCATTATTTGTCACAAAATTTGAACTTTCTCCACGAACTTTATAAACTTTTATAGAATTGTAAGAACTTATGAAATAATATCCTAAAAATATTAAAAGCATTGTCATAATTAGAATTGTAAAAGTTACAGTTATTCTTTTAATTGTTCTCTTTTTACTATTATATTCATCTACCAAGTTTAATGTAATGTCTCTTTTCTTATCGGATTTTCCTTCTTCAGGAGCGCTTCTTTCTCCTGCTAAGATTTCATCAATTGTTACATCGAATATTTCACTTAGTATTTTTAAAGTCTGAGAATCAGGTAATGATTTTCCTAGTTCCCATGTACTAACTGCTTGTCTAGTAACAGGTATTAAATCTGCTAAACCATTCTGACTTAGCCCTTTTTCTTTTCTAAGATTAAAAATAAATCTTCCTATTTTATTTAAGTCCATACTACCACCCTACTATTTATTTTCAGAATAAATAATAACATAATTTTTTTCATTATTTGTGGTTTATAATATTATAATTCCCCTATTTTTAAAAGGAACGTAATCCTAAATGAAATAATACATTTAGGTGAAGTTTAATGATTGTGGAAAATTTAAAAAATAGTAGAGAAGAATTAGAATTGAAGCAGAAAGATGTTGCAGATTTGTTTGGCATACATCTTTCCACTGTCTCTGGATGGGAAACTGGGAAAGATACAATTCCTATAAGTAGACTTATTGAATATGCTAATGAATATAGTCTTAGTTTAGATTATTTGTTTGGACTTATTTCTAGAAATGTTGATTATTACCCTTTAAATTTGGACCTTGATGTTTTGGCAACTAATCTAACTAGTTTGAGATTAAAGAATAATTATACACAGATTTTGGTGGCTAAGAAGCTAAATACTAATCAATCCGCATATTCTCATTATGAAAATGCACATAATATAATACCTACATCTTTTATTTATGGATTAACTAAAATATATGAGCCATTTTCTATTGATGAATTATTTGGAAGAAAGAAAAAAATTACACAAAATAAAGTGTAATTTTTATTTTACCATTGTATTAATCTTTTTGTTTTTTAGAAGTTCATCTTTTCTGTCAGTGAATATCTTTATTTCGGTTTTAATCATATCACAATATGTGTTTATTGTATCTTGACTGATATTTTCATTTAATACTACTTTACAATCGTTTGCTTCATTATCATTGCCTTCTAAAATTAAGTGTGCATCTTTATAAGCTAATTCATAGTTATAGTTTACTGTTTCTTCTGATAAATTAGATATTATATTTAATGTTGTATCTACTCCTTTGTAATATGATAGTTTCAATTCGATGAAGTCATTTGAATCTTTTGAAACATAGTACTCTTCATATTGTGATTCCCTTCTATGTGATACATCATTATAATAATCGTCTAAGCTATTATTAGTTACTATTTTTTTATAGAAAGCATCTTCTTTCTCCGTTGTATACCCTTCTTTTTTTAATATTTTCTCTTCTTCACTTGTCTTATCAGATGACGAAATTATTAAGTATAGTATAATTGATATTGCTAAAATGGCAACTACTATAATAAAGATTTTTTTCTTATTATCTTTTTTGTTACTTTTCATTTTTCCTCCTTATAAGACACTTGATACTTTATTGAATAATCCATCAGCAATTGATGTTACATTTCCAGGCCATGATGAGCATCCTGGACAATAATTCGTTACTACAGCTGATGGTGATGTTCCATGATAGTATGATCCTCCTGGAGTCAAATAATTTTTGTGTAGCATATCAGCATGATAATCTACAAATTCATTTACAGAACTAAAGTGTGCGAAACTACAGTTACTATTACTTCCACAACCATTGGATGGATGTGCACTACTAGAACATACACCACCTAAATTATTACATTTTCTACTAATACTGGAAGTAATCCATCCAGATTCTAGGGCCTCTACACCAATCAAGAAGAACACATTTACATTATGTTTATGTTCTGCGGTTATTAGCCCTGAAGCATAAGGAATAAAGTTTTTTGCATTTCCACCGTAAGCATTTAGAACAGCAATTAACTGGCTACTTGTCAAATTACTAATTTTTGTTACATCACTGCTATCCCAAACCACATCTCCAACTTTTTTTGCGGTTCCTTCAATTTTTTCTCCACTACTACCACTATCAGATTCTTTTTTTCTTTCTTCACCTGGTTCATACTTTTCTTGATCTATTAATATTTTTAAAATATTTTTTCCTTTTTTGTCTGCTTCTATATATTCTGCAGGTTCATTATTTTCTACAATATTATTCCAACAAGCACTAATTGTAAAATTATTTCCTAATACTCCCATTGTTGCATTTATAAATATAGGCATGAAAAATAATAATAAAGTTGCAATTATAGAATTCTTTATATTTTTTACTAATTTTTTATCTTCTGGATTATTTATTAGTTTAACAATACTTACAACTAATGAAATAATTAATAATATAGGTCCCATTATTTGAATGAATTCTAGAGCATTTTTTGCAGTCTTTAAGAAAGAGCTTAATGCTGGAGATGAACATTCAGTAACCATTTCTAATACTTGAATCATACGAATTACCTCTATGAAAAATATAACATATTTTCTAATTAATCTCAAACTTTTCTATATTATTGAATAATACATTAATACGATTGTCTAGGTTGATTAAAAAATCCACACATTTTAGTGTAGATTCTTATTTCATTTTTTATTTAACATATTCATTCAATGGCTTTGTACGATAGTATAATTCATCCATATCACAAGTTGGAACGAATCCTGGTCTAGCATTAATTACATTTGGTATTCTATTAACTATAGTCGCACAAGTTAATTCTACTGTTGCAGGTCTATTTACAGTTATTGTTGTATCTGGCTCACCTATAACAGTCCACTCATTTTTATCAAACTCTTCTGGACCATAAACTTTTCCAATACATTCTGATTCTATTGTAATTCCTTGAGCAGTTTCTGTTGTTACAATAGCACTCATTCCTGTTGCATTTCCTTGTTTAATATCCATTTGTAATGTTGTTGAATGAATATCCTCTTTATATGTTGTTGGAATACATTTTTGTGTTTGACTTATTATATCTAATCCAAGCTTTCTAGCTAACCATCCATTTACATTCCACATGTATGAAGGTGAATACTCTCCGTTATTGATTAATTCTTGACGTTCTTCTGTAGACATTCTATCAACACTTGCAATTTCACTATCAAATTCATTCATTGATAAACCAGCACCATGTGCTTTTGCAAGGGCGATGCCATAGTCTTCTACATTGTATGAAGAACTTCCTTTTATTTTTGTAATGCTGTGAGATGATGAAGCAATTGCACTTATAAGTTCTCCCCAATAAATATCTTGGTATCCTGATCCTGCAATTGTACATTTATTTGCTTTTGCAAGCTCATCAATTTCCTTAGTTAAATTAGGATTTGAGTTTTCTGAGAAGAAAGCCTCTTCACAAGTTGTAATTGCATTTATTCCTAGACTTGCACATAATTTTAGAGCATTTTCAACATCACTTAATAAACTCATTGTTGTTACGATACATATATCAGGTTTTAATTCACTTAAAACATCGTATGCATCATCTGCATTTGAAATAATAACTCCTTTGTCTTCACAACCTATTATTTGTCCTATATCTTTTCCAATCACTTCAGGATTTACATCAATAGCGCCTACTATTTCTGCTCCTTTTTCATATACATATCTCATTGTATATTTTGACATTTTTCCAGTACCATATTGTACTACACGAACTTTTTGATTCATTTATTTCCTCCTTATTGTCTAATATTAGAATATCCTATTATTGCAAATTTATCAATTTATTTGACAAAAAAAGAAGAGATTGACTCTTCTTCTGTAAACTTAATTTTTACCAAATGCAGTAAATGATAACATTAATCCTCCGCAAATGTTAGAAGAGTGTTCATGGTATCCATACTCTCCAAAAGTAAAGGCTGTTATGAATGGAACACCTTTTGATTCTTTTAGTAATTGTTTATGGACTTCAGGAAGTCTATCTCCTATACCTAACTTTCTTCCTCCACAGTGAATTAAGACATATGCAGCTGGAGTTGTATATAGTTGTTTTCTAAGATTTTTCAAAGTACTTCCAGTTGAATTAATTAAATCATCTACTGTTGCTTCAAGCTGAATTATAGCTGTACCCTTTACTACTTTATTTCCAAGAGTGATGGTATCATCAGAAGTAGTTCTTGTACCTTGATCATTTCCGAACATAGGGTGACGTACAACAGTTAAATTACCTATTGGGTCTTTTACTCCTAATGGTTTTGTGATTGAAGCTACTAGTAAGTTATCTCCTTTTAAACTTGAAGGAGAAACATTTATCCAATGAGCATATTTCTTTAATGCAGATACTCCGTCAATTGTTACTAAGGTTCTATCATCTTTCACTTCGGTAATCAATCCGAGATTGTTTGTTTCATTATATCCGCCTGTATAAGATGTAGCTATTTCATTATCTGTATAGAAAAATGCTACTGCTACACCATCACTTATTATCTTATCATTGCAGATTATTTTCCAGTTTCCTCTAACTGAGTCATCAGCTGCACTTCCACCAAATACAGGAACTCTTCCAATTACATCTTGAATTCCCATAAGATATTCTTCTTCCTCTTTTGGACTAGCTACCATATAAAAGTATGATGGAGCTCTAGTAGTCTTTGCATTCTCTACTGCTTCAATTGCAACTTTTCTACCTATTGCTCTTGGATTTCTTCCAGATTCATGACAAGCTATGCCTACTATCATATTTGGATCGTTTAGTGATAATATTCCTCCAAAACCATCTTCTGATGTGATATATCCGTCTGGAACTATTATTCCTCCGCTACTTGTGCAACCAATTGTTGGAGCATCAGTAGCACTTTGAATCCCTTTTACAACCTGTTTTAAATCATTTTTTTCTGATGCAAAAAGGAAGTTCAATTTAACATTTGAAAAGTCTTTAGTTGCATTTTTTGCAGCTTCTAGACCAAGCATGAAACTATCTGGATTTGTACTATATCCTACCTTTGATCTTAACATTTTTTCACTCCTCTTTAATATGCTGATTCATATATTTTAATGATATCTTCAACAGTTACGTCACGTGGATTTCCTGGTGTACATGCATCATTAATTGCTTGATTTGCTAATTGTGGAAGCATTTCTTGTGGAATTCCGATTTCTCTTAGGGTTTGAGGTATTCCTAATTTTCTTGATAGTGTAGAAACAGCTTCTACAACTCTATTTATTGCTTCTTCATCACTAAGATTATCCATGTCTAATCCGAATGCTCTTCCCATATTTCTGTATAATTCTGGACAAACAACACCATTAAACTTTAATACATGTGGTAGTAATAAGGCATTAGCTACTCCATGTGGTGTATCAAAGAAAGCTCCTAATGAATGAGCCATTGAATGAACAATTCCTAGTCCAACGTTAGAAAATCCCATTCCTGCAATATATTGAGCATAAGCCATTTTTTCTATTGCAGTATCATCTTTTTCGTTTGCAGCTTTTTCAAGGTTCTTGTAAATTAATGACATAGCATTTATGTGGAACATATCAGTTACTAGCCAACCTGCTTTAGTGATATATCCTTCCATAGCATGAGTTAGAGCATCCATACCTGTTGATGCTGCTAATGATTGTGGCATTCCTTGCATTAAATCTGGATCAATTATTGCACAAACTGGAATATCGTGTACATCTACACAAACCATTTTTTTCATGTTTACTTCATCTGTAATAACGTAATTAATTGTTACTTCTGCAGCTGTTCCAGCTGTTGTTGGTAGTGCAATTAATGGTAGTCCTTTATTTCTTGTTTCAACGGCACCATCTAAACTAGTTACTCCACTATGTTCTGGATTAGTCATAATTATTGAAATAGCTTTTGCTGTATCTATGACACTTCCTCCACCTATAGCTACAATAGCATCTATATTATTAATTTGTGCTATCATAAATCCATCTTGAACATTTTTTACTGTTGGATTTGGTTTAATATTTTCATATTTGAAATATGTTATCTCTGCGTTATCCAATTCATTTGTGACCATTGTAGAAACGTTGGATTCAATTAATGTCCTGTCAGTTACTACTAATATTTTTGTGTAGCCTCTTGATTTTATTTCATCCACTACTTTAGAACGTGAACCACGACCAAAGTAAGAAGTTTCGTTTAAAACTACTCTATTTATCATTTTCTAGCCTCCCTATTTTCTATATTATATCATAGTTTATAGGGTTATAAATAAATTATTTTATTTTTTTGAAAAAAAAGATACATTTTATTTTAATGTATCTTGCGATTTTGAATTTAAAGCTAAGTCGGCTCTTCTTCCGTCTTTGTATGCATAATATCCTGCTGCTGCTATCATTGCTGCATTGTCTGTACAATATTTCATTGGTGGAATTGATAATTCTACATTCAATTCATCTGTCAATTCTTGCATTGCTGCTCTAAGTATTTTATTGGCTGCAACTCCGCCAGCAACAATGACATTTTTAATTTCTTTATCTATAATTGCTTTTCTTACTTTATTCGTAATAGACTCAACAGCAACTTTTTGAAATGAAGCTGCTAAATCGGCATTTCTTAATTCATTTCCTCTTTGCTCTTCATTATGTGCTAGATTGATTACGGCACTTTTAAGACCGCTAAATGAGAAATTATAGCTATCATCTTTTAGGGGTACTGGTAATTTGTAAGTAACATCTCCTTCAATTGCAAGTTTATCAAGTTTTGGTCCTCCAGGATACTCTAACCCCATAACTCTAGCAACTTTATCATAACATTCACCAATAGCATCATCTAAGGTTCCACCTAATTTATTAAATTGATAGTGATTCTTCATTTCTATTAGTTCTGTATGTCCGCCACTAACTACTACTGCTAAAAGTGGGAACTTCAATTCTCCTACTAGACTATTTGCATAAATGTGCCCTGCAATATGATGTACAGGTATTAATGGTTTATTATAAATGAATGCTAATGTTTTTGCGGCCTCTAATCCTATTAAAAGTGAACCAATTAAGCCTGGACCATATGTTATTGCAATAGCATCAACTTCATCTATTGTCATATTGGCTTTTTGTAGACATTCTTCTAGAACCATAGTGATATTTTTTACATGATGTCTACTAGCAATTTCTGGTACTACCCCTCCGAAATCTTTGTGAATATCGATTTGTGAAGCTATCACTGTAGCCATTTCTTTTGTACCGTTCTTTACAATTGAAGCGCTTGTTTCATCACAACTACTCTCTATTCCTAATACATATATATCTTTCTTTTCTTCCACGAACAATCACTCTTTCATTTACTTTTACTTTTTTGGTAAAACTATGGGCTTTACTTAACAATGGTATAATTATACATCAATTTCTTTATTTTTTCAATTTAAAAAGACCTCAGCGATCTTTTTTTCTTTCCATTAGAATTCCATCTACGCCTTGGTAATAACCTTTTCTAATGGCTTTTTTTACGAAACTATTTTTTTCATATAGCGTTATTGCTGGAATATTATCTTTTTTTACTTCTAATGTAATATCTTTTTCCACAGTTTCAATCATGCTTTTTAATAAAAAACTACCTTTTCCACAGTTTTTGTGGAAAAAATCTATTTCAAATTGATTAATTTCTGCTCTCTCGTAGATGTCACTATAATAGATGTAACCAATAACTTCATTATTTTCTTTTAAAATTAATATTTTGGCAAAAGGGTTATTAGTTAACTCAGACAAAATATAATCCTTAGAGATAAAACAATTGTCTAATTCAGAAATATTGTCTTTTGTTATTTCTATAATCATAATCTACTTTCTTCTGCTTCAGTTAATTTGAGATAGGCTGGATTAACTGCATGCGGATTGATTACCTCTTTATCCTTAAATTGTAAAACCACTTTTAATAAATCCGGAGAGTAATTGCTAGTATTATTTATTTCTTCAAATTCATCGTTTGTGATGATTTCATAATCTGCTATTTTAGATATCTTTTCCATTAATTCATCTAATTTTATGTGTTGTGGTTCTATTATTTCCTTGTTATTTTCATCATATACAGCGGCAAAAACATATCCTCGTCTTGCGTTAATCATTGGAACATGAACTTTGTTACTATTACTAGATAGAGACATTGCCTCTAGCGAGGTAATTGTAGTAATTGGAATATTTAAGCTCCAAGCATATACCTTGGCTATTGTAATACCAATTCTGATTCCAGTAAATGATCCAGGTCCATTTACTACTATAATTTTATCTATATCCTTAGCATTAATATTATTATCTTCAAACATTGATACTATCTTCGGTAAAGCAACTTCTGATAGACTTTGTCCAAATTCTTCTTTTATTTCTGATATTAATTTATCATCTTCAACTATTGCAGTATATAAATAATTAGATGAGGTATCTATATATAAATATCTCATAATACTGCCTCACATAGTTCTTCGTATTTTCTACCGTGTGGAGTTATTGTTATAATTCTCTTATCTTCATCTTCTGAAGAATTTTTAATTTTAATATCTAACCTTTTTTCTGGTAAGTAATCAGGAATCATGTCTGCCCACTCAATTATAGTAATACCTTTTTTAGTGTAATACTCTTCTATCCCTAAATCTCCTACTTTGCCATCTAAACGGTATACGTCCATATGATATAGTGGCATTTCTCCAGATGTATATTCCTTAATAATATTAAATGTTGGAGAAGTTACTTCTTCTTTTACTTCTAGTGCTTGAGCAAAACCTTTGGTAAAAACTGTCTTACCGCTTCCTAAATCTCCTTTTAAACATATTACCATATTTGGAAATTTCTCTGATTCAATATTTTGTGCTAATTCAATTGTATCTTCTTCTGAATATGTTGTTATTTTAAAATCCATTTCTATCACCTAAGATTTATTATACCAAAAAAAAAGAGTTATACAACTCTAATAAACAAATTTTACTTAACTTGTCATCTTGCTATTGAAATGCTATCGATTAGTAAT
This sequence comes from uncultured bacterium, assembly GCA_946560065.1. Taxonomy (GTDB): domain Bacteria; phylum Bacillota_I; class Bacilli_A; order RF39; family UBA660; genus UBA3789. The sequence continues at coordinate 13,268 of CAMNUE010000021.1, forward strand.
GAAGGAGAAGCTGATGAGGTCATTATAAATTGTAAGTCACTTCCTACTTCTCTAATGTTTGATAGTAGCTCAAATATTGTTGTTGTCATAATGCATGGCTCTATTCCTGATACAATTTTCCCATCTTCAATTTTAAAACCAAATATCTGCAATGAAATATTTCCTGTTACTGTACTAATTGATGTTCCACTTGCTCCCATATAATCAGTTATATAAATTCCATTATCAAGTTCTTGTAGTAACTCTTCTAAAGTCTTTTCTCCTGGGACAATATACATATTTCTTGTTCCGATTCCACTATAGGCATTTCCTGTTGAGATGCTTTTATTAATCTTTGCTTCTTTTATATTAGAAATTGATGTTTCAATAATTCCATTTTTTACAATATTCTTCTTATATGTTTCTGTTCCTTCATCATCAAACAACCTATAGCCTGGATATTTTTTATCACGTGGATCTTCAATAATCGTTAATTTTTCTGAAAAGACCTTTGTATTTATTTTTTTCTCAAGACATGATGTTTTTTCTCTGATGTTTGCGGCTGATACCATTGTTGCTAAGTTCGATATAATACAACTTGCTATTGCTGAATCTAATACTAAATTGTATTTCTTTGTTTCTAATTTTTCTTTGTTCATCAAGATTGTTGCTTTTGTTAAGGCATCTTCAATAAATTGAGAAAAATTAAATTTATTTTTATCTGTTTCTAGCAATTGATTACTAAAACTCGCATATTGATCATCTTTCCTTGCTATTGCTTCTACATATAACTTGCATTGATGAGATGCAGTAGAAATATCAACTGAATTTGCATTAATAATTCTTGTATTTATGTAATCTTCGCTGAAACTTATTGTTAGTTTATCTATATCTGAGTATTTTTTTCTTAACTTTGCACATTCTTTTAAGCTTTTTAGTTCGTTACTAATATCAAAACTTGGTACTTCTTCTTTTGTAATTTGTTCTTTCTCTTTTAAATATTCATCTTCATATGAAGAATCTGTATTTTCAATATTTATAATTAGGTCATCTAGTATTTCTTCTGATAGATATTCAGTCTGTGTTTTTACTGTTTTACCATCTTTTTCGGCTTTTATTGAATAATTAATGTTATTACTATCATCATAAGAGTCTAATTCTTGATTGATTAGTTCGAAACTACTGCTGATAGTTGTTTTTTCAGTTATTTGAATATTGTCTATTTTTTTCTTTTTTGCTAAAGCAAAGAATTCTTCATAGTTCATTATTCTCTACCTCCTACTAAAATTTTAGAAACTTTAATTGTTGGTTGACCAATTGTCACTGGAATTAATCCACTTTTACTTCCACAATATCCTGCTGAAATAACTAAATCATCGGAAATCATTTCAACATTTTTCAAAATTTCCTTACTATTGCCAATTAATGTAATTCCCTTTAAATAATCCTTAAGTTCTCCATTCTCTATTAGTCTTGCAGTTTCTACAGCAAAATTAAAGTCACCAGTTGCGGAGAATACTGAACCTCCACTCATTCTCTCACAATAGACACCTAGTTTGATACTTTTAATCATATCTTCTACTTTATCATTTCCAGGTGCTAAGTATGTATTACTCATTCTTGAGGTTGGAGCATAATTATAACTTTCTCTTCTGCAGCAACCATTAGATTTTAAATTCATCTTTTTCTCATGTTGTGCATCAATCAAATAGTTTTTCAATACTCCATTTTCTATTAAAATATTTTTTTGAGGATCATTTCCTTCGTCATCTATAATCAAACTTCCCCATGCTCCTTCTATAGTACCATCATCAATTAAAGTTACCTTCTCTGTTGCTATTTTTTTATTATAATCCTCTGAGAAAACTGATAATTTTGGAGCTACAGAGGTTGCTTCTAGTCCATGTCCGCAAGCTTCATGAAATATTACAGCACCAAATCCTGGAGCGATGACAACAGGTAGTTCTCCACCTTTAAAATCCATAGCATCAAGTTTTTTTATTGCTGATTTGGTAGCATTTAGGATTATCTCCTCTATGTCAAAGTCATCTAATATTTCATATCCCTTGCCTGCTGCGTGGTCAGTAAATTCATATTCTTTTATTCCATCTCTTTCAACATATATACTTGCCATTATTCTTGTATTAAAATAATTGCTTTTTATGTATTTACCAGTAGAATTTGCTACTGTAAATTCACGACTTTTTTCTAGTATTCCTCCTGATACTTGTGTTACTAAATCTGAATGATTTCTTGCAGTTTTATCCATTTTAAGTAAAAGTTCTTTCTTTTTCTCAATTGGATACATTGTATGAGGTATCTTTACTTTTTTTGTTTTATCACTTAGTTTTTCTAATTTAATCTTTTTTGAGGTTGATTCTTCTATATTTAAAAGTAGTCTTTTTATGATTTCTTTAATGTTATCTTTATTTAAATTGTTGGTTGAAGTGTAATAACACTCGTCACCTTTTATTATTCTTATTCCTATTCCTAAGCTGTTTACGTTGTTAATAGCATCTAGTTTAGAATCACTTAACCTGTATGTAGTTGTTTTAGCTTTTTCATAATATATTTCTGCAAAATCTGCTCCTGTTGAAATAGCAAGATTTAGAAATTCTTCAAATTCTTTTTTTTCCATTTTATCACCATTTCAATTATAACAAAAAAAAGACTTCTATCATAGTCTCTTTCCTTTTAACAAAAAAAA
>CAMNUE010000022.1 GCA_946560065.1 uncultured bacterium
AAACTGCTTAATTCTAATCCTGTACCTATAAATACAAAAGATAGCCCAAACAATAATAAAATCACTAACAACGATTTTTTCTTTGACATAAATCCATTACCCCCTCGATTTGTTTACATATTATACTATTAATTATAAAAAAAGTCAAGCATTTATAACACCCACCATAAATATCATTTATAAAAAAAATGGTTATTAATCTAACCATTCCTCTAAATAATAATATTTTATTTGCTTTTTTCTTTCATTGTTGGAAATAATAATACATCTCTAATTGATTCTTGTTCTAAGAATAACATCATAAGTCTATCAATTCCATAACCAATACCACCAGCAGGAGGCATACCATATTCTAACGCTTCAACAAAGTCCATATCAATATCGTTAGCTTCATCATTACCCAAATCTCTTTCTGCAAGTTGAGCTTCAAATCTTTCTAATTGGTCTACAGGATCATTTAACTCTGTATATGCATTAGCAAACTCTTTCCCAGATATAAATAATTCAAATCTATCAACAAACCTAGGATCATCAGGATTCTTTTTAGTTAAAGGACTAATTTCAATTGGATGTCCATACAAGAATGTCGGTTGAATTAAAGTCTCTTCAACGTATTTCTCAAAAAATAAATTAATAATATGTCCTAAAGTCTTTTCATGCTCTTGAACCTCTATATGATGCTCATCCGCTAATTTTATAGCTTTTTCAACATCCATATCAACCGCTTTAAAATCAATCCCAGTTTTTTCCTTTATTGCATCAGTCATACTAACTCTCTTCCAAGGACCAGTTAAATCAATTTCATATCCTCCAAATTGATAAGTCATCTTACCAAAAACTTTTTCCGCAATATTTTGAAACAATCCCTCTGTTAAATCCATCATACCATCTAAATCACTATAAGCTAAGTAAGCCTCTAACTCAGTAAACTCTGGATTATGTCTAGTATCCATTCCTTCATTTCTAAACACTCTACCAATTTCATAAACTGCTTCCATTCCACCAACTAATAACCTTTTAAGCGGTAATTCTAAGGCAATACGTAAATACATATCTAAATCTTGAGCATTATGATGTGTAGCAAAAGGTCTTGCTGATGCTCCTGTAAGCAAAGTTGTAAGCATTGGTGTTTCAACCTCAGTAAATCCTTGATTATCCATATAGTTTTGAATAGCTCTAATAATTTTAGGTCTTAAAAAAGCAACTTTCTTAGAATCATCATTCATTATTAAATCAACATATCTTCTTCTATATCTCTCTTCAATATCAGTTAAACCATGAAATTTTTCTGGTAATGGTTTTAAAGCCTTAACTAAATGTGTATATTCCAAACATTTAATTGTAACTTCTCCAGTCTTAGTTTTCATTACTTTTCCATAAACTCCAACGATATCACCAATATCAGCAGATTTAAACAAGTTATAATTATCTTCACCAATATCGTTTATAGAAATATATATTTGAATTGAACCAGTTTTATCTTTTATTGTAAAAAATGAAGCTTTACCCATTTTTCTAATAAACATAATTCTTCCAGCAACCGTTGCTGTATCATCCATATTTTCAAAAGCATCATGCTCTACTAATTCATATTTATCTTTTATATCCTGAGCAAAATCCTTTCTTTCATATCTATGTCCAAAAGGATCTAGTCCCATTTCCCTTAATTTCTCACATTTTTCTCTTCTAACTAATTCTTGTTCTGTAAATTCTCTCATACTGTACCTCTCTCATTAAATTTTAATTACTTTAGTATGTGCTAATTTATCATGAATAGCACAACCTTCCTTTCCATACATAACCATAAATATTGAGGCAACGATTACAACTAATTGTATAGTTCCAAATACAAAAGTAGAATAAAAGTATACATCTTTTGAAGCAAATACCATAAAGGCAAAAGCTAATAAATCAACTAATATAGAATTAGCAATTAAAGCTCTAAATATCATTTGATTCATAGTCAAATCATCTGTATCCGAAACCACTATAATTTTCATTAATTTTTTTCCAATTGTTTGACCTTTATTATAAATTTGAAACACTACAAAATATAATACTTCCAAAGCAAGAGTTATAATCGATAAACTCCCATTATTTCTAGCTAACTTATAAGTAACATCTATATATTCAAAAGTATAACTTTTTAAAGTCTTTGCATCCAACTTCTCTGTTTGAATCTTTTCCATAATATTCATAGACTTTTTAGTCAGTTCATCAGACCTTTCAACATCAACAAAAGGAGTCGCTATTAAAGAAGCCACAAATGAAACCAAAAAAATATCTAAAACAAATGCCACTAACCTTTGAATAAATAGTGCTTTCTTATTTTCAGATTTATCATCTAAATCTTCATTTTCTTTTTTGTCACTCTCTTTATCAGATTTTTTATCATCTTTATCATTTTCTTTTTTCATTATTGACCTCCTTAAATTCATTTAATATAGAAATTATATCACGAATATTAGAAGTTTGATAGACTTTATTTTTCAAGTCATTAGAACCCTTTATTCCTTTAAAATACCAACCAATATGATTTCTAATTTCTAAGGAAGCCAACTTTTCATTCTTTAAACTAAGTAAATAATTTAAATGTTTTAAACACATCTCTACTCTATCATTTATAGATACAGAAACTAATTCCTTACCATCTAAATAATTAATAGTATTTTTTATTAGCCAAGGATTTCCTAAAACCCCCCTACCTATCATAATTGCATCGCATTTAGTCTCTTCAAGCATTCTTTTTGCATCTTCTGGACTTTTAATATCTCCATTACCAATCACAGGAATAGAAACTGCCTCTTTCACTTGTCTTATAATATCCCAGTCTGCTTTACCACTATAACCTTGACTTCTAGTTCTAGGATGTACACAAATGGCACTAGCTCCAGCCTTTTCAATGACTTTTGCCACTAAAACAGCATTAATACTATTATTATCCCAACCACTTCTAATTTTTACAGTAACAGGTACTGTGACAGCCCTAACAACAGCAGAAACAATATCAAATATCTTATCAGGATCTTTTAGTAGAGCTGAGCCAGCCTGTGCTCTAACCGCTACCTTAGGAACAGGACACCCCATGTTAATATCAATTATATCAGGCTTCATTTCCCGACAAATATACTTAGCTGCTTCCACAAAAGATTCTTTGTCACTACCAAATATCTGCTGAGCAATCGGCCTTTCTTCTTCAGTCATATAAAGCATATCCAAAGTCTTCTGATTATTAAAAGTAATTGCCTTATCACTTACCATTTCAGCATAAATAAGACCACAACCCATCTCTTTACAAATACGCCTATATGCAGAATTACAAATTCCAGCCATTGGTGCTAAAACAATTTGATTTTTAATTATAACATTTCCAATATTCCATTGCACGCTCTTCACACCCTTTTTCTTTTTCCATTTCTTTAATTACATAAGAATTAAAAAATAATCTTTGCATTTTATCATAAAAATCTTCGACTAGCCCCATATCTTTAAACAATATTGCTAATTTAAAAGTATAAACCAAAACAGCATCCCCATCAGTATAATCACCATCAGTACCTGTAGCAATAGCAGATTCATTTTTATGTCTTAACTCAGTATCATACTCACATAAAGTTGATGTCACTATACCATAATCAATATCTTCTTGTTCAAAAAGACTATTATAAAAATAGTAAAAACCATCTATCACTAAAGACAAAAATTCACAATCACCATAAATCGAACTAGATATTTCAAAAAATAAAGCCAAATAAATTTTATACGTATTAACTAGGACTTCATAATCGATAAACTTTTCACTATTTCCTTGTCTAAAATATAAATTTTGGTATATTCTTTCTAACTCATCATCAGTAAAGTTCATCACAAACACCACTCAAATCAAGCATATTATACACTAGCAATGCCTTATAAACAAGAAAAAAGTGAATTACAATCACTTATTCTCTTTAATTAAGTCTCTTATCTCTTCTAAAAGTAACACTTCTGAACTTTTCGAAGTTTTTTCTTCTTTCTTCTCTTCTTTTTTCTTAAATTTATCAAATAATCTAACCATTACAAAAATACATATAGATATAATTAAAAAATCAATTATTGACTGAATAAAATTACCATATAACACATTAGCATTACCAATTTTAATTTTTAAATCAGTAAAATTAAGTCCTCCTAATAATACTCCAATAATTGGTGTCAACATATCATTAACTAAACTTGTAACAATCTTTCCAAAAGCACCTCCAACAATAACACCAACAGCCATATCTACAACATTTCCACGTGAGACAAAATTCTTAAATGCCGAAGCTTCTTCAGAAATTTTAGATATATTGTTCTTACTCATTTGCTTCATATTTTTATCTATTTTTCTCATACTTACCTCCAAATCAAATATATTATAGCAAAAAAAAGGATTAAACTAAACGTCTAATTCCTTTAATAATTCTGCCTTATTCATTTTTGAAGCATTTTTAATTCCTTTTTCTTTAGCTATTTCTCTTAATTTAGTAATTGACATAGACTCAAGATTTTCTTCATCTTCTTCTGGCATTTTTCCATTTTCTACCAAATAGTCAATTTGCTCTTTAGTTAATGTTTCATACTCTAATAATGATTCAGCAATTAATTTTAATAAATCTCTATTTTTCTTAATGATATTAGTAGCATCCTTATGACATTCATTAATAATTTTTCTCATTTCCATATCAATTTCATTAGCAACTTCATTAGAAAAATGTTGACTTTTATTATAATCTCTTCCTAAGAACACACTACCTGCTTGTTGCTCAAATTGAAGAGGTCCTAAATCACTCATACCATACTCAGTAACCATAGCACGAGCAATCTTTGTAGCCTTTTCAAAGTCATTATGAGCACCAGTAGTAATTTCATCAAAAACAATCTCTTCAGCTGTTCTACCGCCAAGTAAACCTGTAATTTCTTCTAATAAATCAGTCTTAGTTGAACATAATTTTTCTTCACTTGGAACCATCATATTATATCCACCAGCAGAACCTCTTGGTATGATAGTAACTTTTTGAACATCGCTAGCATTTCTTAATTTTAAACCAATAACTGCATGTCCTGCCTCATGGTAAGCAACCAATTTCCTATCATTTTCACTATACTTATGACTAACCTTAGCAGGTCCCATAAGAACTCTATCAGTAGCTTCATCTACTTCACTCATTGTAATCTCATCTTTATTTCTACGAACTGCAAGTAAAGCAGCTTCATTAAGTAAATTTTCAAGATCAGCTCCACTAAAACCAGGAGTTCTCTTTGCTAAATTTTTTAATGTTACTCCATCAGCTAAAATCTTATTCTTAGCATGTACACCTAATATTTCCTCACGGCCCTTAACATCTGGAAGATTAACTGTAACTTGTCTATCAAATCTCCCTGGTCTAAGAAGTGCAGGATCTAAAACATCAGGTCTATTTGTAGCAGCTATAATAATAATACCTTCATTAGCTCCAAAACCGTCCATCTCTGTAAGTAACTGATTCAATGTTTGCTCACGTTCATCGTGTCCTCCACCTAAACCAGTACCTCTTTGACGACCTACAGCATCAATCTCATCAATAAATATCAAACATGGAGCATTTCTCTTTGCCTGTTGAAACATATCTCTAACACGACTAGCTCCAACACCAACAAATAATTCTACAAAATCAGAACCACTTATAAAATAAAATGGAACATTAGCTTCTCCAGCTACCGCTTTAGCTAATAAAGTTTTACCAGTACCTGGAGGACCAAATAATAGCACACCTTTAGGAATTCTCGCCCCTAATTTTTGAAATTTTTTCGGATTTTTCAAGAAATCAATTAATTCCTTAACTTCCTCTTTTTCCTCTTTTAAACCAGCAACATCTTTAAATGTAACTTTGTTATTATCAGAATTTAAACGGGCTCTACTTTTACCAAAATCCATTGAACTCTTATTACCAGCTAACTGTTTATTAAAAAACCAGAATGCTACAGCAACAAGTAAAACAATTGGTAACACATTTACTAAAATGAGTAATAATGATGATGACTCTGGGTCTGGTGAAACCTCTAATTTAAAATCTTGTTCATCACTAGCTTCAACAATCTTCTTCATTACTGACTCACTAAGCGGTAATATTGCCTCGAATGTCTCTCCATCTTTATATCCTTTTAAAGTACCAGACACTTCATAAACATATCCACTACCTCTCGCAACCAAATTCAATTTAGTTACTTTACCACTATCTATTTTTGTAATAAATTCATTATATGTTAAATCGTTAACCTTTTTATTAAAAACATTAACACCATAGAAAACACCAAGCATTATAATGAATAAAAACAAATATGGTAATAAACCTTTTTTTATAACCTTTTTATCTAAATTATTATTCACAGATTTCCCTCCTTAATTGTATTTCAATATTATATCATAATTATCAGATTTTTTCTTATCAAATTTAGATTTTTTTAAACCCGGAATCCAAACAACATTCCCTTTTGAATCTAAGACAATAGGCCAAATATCTCTATTACTTAAAGAAACCTTCTTATCAATGAAAATGTCCTTTACTTTTTTACTACCATTAAGACCCTTTACCTTAATTTTATCTCCAAATCTTCTTGACCTAACTATCAAAGGAAGCATCACTTCAGAACTATCTAATCTACAAATGTTATTACTATTATCACTTGTATCCTCTATCTTTTCTATAAAATGATTATTAGGTAATAAAACATAATTATCAAATTCAATTTCATAACTAGAAATAACTTCAGTCTCCCTAATCAACTCAAAATAATTATAATCTTTTCTAGCAATGACATCATTAGGTAAATTAATAAAAGCATTAGCTCTCTTACTAGTAATTAAATTCAATATAATCTCAATATGCTTATCACTAACAAGTATTAAATCATCTTGATAAAAGTCACTTAATAAATAATATAATATTTCCTTTTGGATAAACTCATCTTCTTCTAAGAACTTATCAATAACAATTTTATTATCTTTTAAAACACTATTTAAAACCTTATCTCTAACCTTATCAATAAATTTAGCAGCTTCATTCAAGGAATTACAAAACTTCAAAAATTTTAAATGAACATCTTTTTCTTCCTCTTTTAAGAAAGGTAATACATTTTTTCGATATCTATTTCTGGTATATTTATCCTTATCATTAGAACTATCTATATAATATTTTACTTCATTTTCTCGATCATATTCCTCTAACTCTTTTTTTGTATAACTTATAAGAGGTCTAATTATCTTATAACCATCCATATCTATTATACTCTTAAATCCTGCATAACCACCTAAATTAGAACCCCTTACAATCCTCATCATAACAGTTTCCACTAAATCATCGCCATGATGAGCAGTCATTAAATAATCAGCATCATACCTATGAACCAAATTCTCAAAAAAATTATAACGAATATTTCGAGCCTCATTATGGAAGTTATCATCACCATACTCTTCAATTATCATACTCTCAAAAATAAGCCTATTCTCAAGACAGTAATTCTTTAAAAATTCAGCTTCTTCATAACTCTCTTCTCTAACATTGTGATTAACATGTGCAATTATCAAAAACAAATCATATTTATCTCTAACTTTTAATAACATATCAACTAAAGCCATTGAATCAGGTCCCGTAGAACATCCAACAACAATTTTATCTCCAACGTTAAACTTAAATTTATCATCTATTTTAATCATTAGATCTCCTCCATATAACCAGGAAATATTATATCACAATTACACGAAAAAAAGAAAATATCTGCTTATTCTTCTGGAATTTGTAAGATAAATTCCCCATCCTTAGAATAAAGATATTTCTCTCTAGCATATCTTGCTATATAATCGGGATTCTGTAACTTATTCGCATCAACTTTTAATTCTTCTTCTTTTTCTTTCAAACTAGTTAACTCTTTATCCAAATTTTGCTTTTCTTGATATTTTTCGAATATTTCTACCCAATATTTCCCAATAGTAAATGTCATTGCTACAATAACAAAAATAGAAGTAAAACCTAAAACAAGCATTCTTCTCTTTGCCTTAACTTTCCCCTTTTTTTTAGCCACAACATTCACCTACCTTTTCACCATATATTATACATCTCTTAAATAAATAGAAACAATACAATATATAGAATTTACATAATTTTACATCATTTCTTTGTAAAATTATACGATAATAAAAAACCAAAAACTATCAAGAGTAAAAAATATAAATGCAAAGATCCATTATTTAAATAATATAATATCAAAAAGTAAAGAAGAGATAAGTCGAAACAAAATATAAAATTAAAAAATATTTTCTTTTTATTAGAACTCAAAAATAAATACTTATAATTTAACTTAAACATTAAAAAAAGGAAAATACCAAATAAAAAAGAAACAAACAAACTCAGTAATTGGACTTTTAATTCCATCTATTTAAATAGCCTAGTAAAAACACTTTCTTCTTTATTCTTTTTATTATTTTCTTGTAAATACTCCACTGAATTAATTGTCCCTTTTATTGAAACATTTCCCGCTAGAGTATCAAGTTTTATAAGCTCTAAATCTTCTCCTTTAATTACCATAAATCCCATTGTAGTCTCTAATATAAAATGCAAATTGTCAAAGTTATCTATTTTCTTTACACCTGTTATAACTAAAGTCTTTCTTTCTAATAAACTTATACTATGATTATAATTATTAATTCCAACAGTATCCTTATCCATATTAGCCTCCTTACTATACTATATGAAGAATAAAAAAAAATAGACGAGATTTTATGCTGAATATTGCTAATTTTAATTAATCATATAAAAAAGATACTAGCTAATAAATTAAAAAGGTAAAAAAATGTAAAAAGACACTTTAATAAGTGTCTCTAAAATCTTATTCCTCTTCTGTTTCAGGAGCATCTTCAGCATTATTATATGCTTCAATAATTGCTTCTTCAAACATAGAACGTACTTCTGGATTAATTGGATGAGCTATATCACGATAACCACCTGTAGCAGTCTTTCGGCTTGGCATTGCTATAAATAGTCCGTTATCTCCTTCAATAATTCTAATATCATGTACTGCAAAACTATCATCTAATAATACAGATGCAATTCCCTTCATACGAGATCCTT
>CAMNUE010000023.1 GCA_946560065.1 uncultured bacterium
ACTGCAAAACTATCATCTAATAATACAGATGCAATTCCCTTCATACGAGATCCTTCTTTTTCAATTTTACGTACATTTACAGATGTGATTTTCATAACTGTATTCCTCCCTCTTAAAGCGCTACCACTTTATAAAAATATTTTATAATATTATTTCTGAAAAATCAATAGATTTATTTTTCATCTATTATTTTCAAATTTCCTACTAATAAATCACTATAAGAAAATGATTTAATTACTGAATTATCAAGTTCAATTATAAATATAGCTGGGAACATTTTACTTATAGTACCAATAAACTCTTCATTCTGATTTCTATTACCTTTATACAAAAATCTATTTCTAACTAACAAATTACTTTTAACAACTCTCTTTGCAACATCAATATTCATCTTGGATACCCCACATACATTGTACCATTAGTAATAATTCCACCAATCCCATCACTCCCATATTTAGTTTTATCAATCATACTAATCAAATCAATGCTTTGATTTTTATCTGCAAAAGCAATAGAGCTTGCAATTATCGCTGGATCTAAAGCATGAATATTAATTCTTTTTGGACTCGAAGCAAAATTAGCACCTGCTTTAATTAATTCTTCATAGTTAGATTGACACGCCCCTGCAATAATTATTAATTTATCCTGACTCTTTTCATATTTACGTGCTTCTTTGATTGCAGAAATAAAATTACCTGTATTTTCATAATTTTCAATATCATTTTTATTATTTTTTTTGGAATAATAGGCATCATGTCCAGTAATCACAACAATGTCTGGTCGAAATTCTTTTATTAAATTATATATTTTTGATGAAATAATAGCTTCTGATAAGGCAATACCGTTAGCTTGAATCCCCATATTATTATAAAACTTCATGCATCTATCTAGATATTCACCATCACCATCAATATGAAGAACTCTACCAGGTAAATAAAAATAGTTGCTCCTATCAATTTTTAAATCTCTCACGTTTTTTTTTATTATTTCCTCATCGTCACTATGAGAAAGATTAGATACTACTACAATATCATCAATACTTGCATCAGCATAAAGTCTAAAATCAAGACCTTTTAAATATACAGTACTAGCAGAAATATTTGTAATTTTAAAAACTATATCATGATTATGTGATATTCGACTTACAATATCACCTATTTTAAAGTTCAATTAATCATCTCCCTTTAATTTATATGTAAGTTAAATAAAAAATAGAATAAAAAAAGAGAAATTATTCTTATTTTCCCTTTATTTCACTAATCAATATAAATTATATCACTATTATTTTTTACTTTTAACAGCAACTCCTCCATATGGATTCAAATGCCCAACTAAAGATTTTTTCAAAGTGTAAACTCCACCATCACTTTTTTCATATTCACTAGGTACTAAATAATCAAATTCCCTATCAGTTTTATTAACAGTAATTAGCATTTTTTCATCATTCAATATTCTCTCAAACATAAAATAACTATCGTTAATATCCAAAATATTAAGTCCAGCAGTCTCTAAAAATTCTTCATTTCTTCTTATTTTTCCTAATTCTTTAAAAAATCTAAGCAATTTTTTATCCATATAGTTCCATGTAAAAGGTCTTCTATTAGGCAAATTTCCCATTCCTTGCATTCCAATCTCATCACCATAAAAAATAGATAAAATCCCGGGCATAAAATTAAGAATAAAACAATAAGCCTCATACATATCTCTACCATGCTTATATTGTTCAGGAGTTAGTTGATAATTTTTTTGCCAATTTCTATCATCATCAATAGGATTCCAAGCCCACTCTCCATATTCTTGAAAATCATACGCTGAAAGTATATTAATAATTCTAGAAATATCGTGAGTTGAAGTAAAATTCATTAAAGTATTAATTGTATCATCAGGATATTCTTCTTTAATTTCCCTAATAATTCGAGCAAGTTTATCAATATCATTATATTTAAAATATCTTATCAAAGCATCGACCAAAGAATAGTTCATTACAGAATCCATTCCCTTACCAGATTCAATATATCCTCTACCCATACGCATAGGATTCTTCCAAACTTCTCCTAAAATAAAACCGTCTTCCTTATTTCGTTTAACAGCCTTCCTAATTAATTCAATAAACTCATCAGTAAGTTCATCAGCAACATCAAGTCTCAAACCATCAATACCCAATTCAAACCACTTGTCTATAACTCCGCCTTCTCCAGTAATAAATTCTCTCCATTCTAAAGAATTACCATCACAAACAGGAAGATTTTTCATTCCCCACCAGTAATCATAATAAACCTGCCCATTATCTGAATGCTTTTTATAAAATTTAGAATATATAGAATCCTCACTTTGAAAAGCACCAATATTATCAAATGTTCCATACTCATTGAAATATTTACTATCATTACCTGTATGATTAAATACCGAATCTAAAACAACCTTCATCCCTCTTCTGTGAGCTGCATCACATAAACTTCTTAAATCATCATTACAACCAGCATAAGGATCAACATTCAAATAATCAGCTGCATCGTAACGATGATTAGACTGACTCCAGACAATTGGACTTAAATAAATGATACTAACACCTAATGAATAAAGATAATTCAGAGATTTCTCAATACCTTTTAAATCTCCACCATAAAAATCGGCATTCCAAATACCATTTTTATCGGGTCCAACTATCATATCTTCATCAAAAGATTTATAAACCGACCTTCTAGGCATTTCTGGTATTGCTTCATCACTACCTCTTCGGAATCTATCAACAAAAATATGATACATCGTTTTACCCTTTGCCCAATCTGGTGTCTCAAAATTAACACTTAGCTTTTCCATATCACTTAAACTTAAATCTTTACTCTCTCTTATTTGATTATTTACTACATTTCTCAAAAAGCCATTTACCTTACAAGTAAAATAATAATGATAGATAGCCCTTGTATCAAGGCATACTTCCCCTTCAAAATAACACTTATTATCCTCATTTTTCTTATGCTGTAGTGGAAAATACAAAGCTTCATTTCCTTTTTTTACAACAAAATTAACGTCACTATACCATCCATAACTTAATGGAAGCTCTAACGTCACAAGGTATTTCTTTCCATTTTCTAAACTACATATTTCTTTTAAGCTATAATTTGTCGCGTAATCATTGCTATTCATATAAAATACTTCCTTTAAAAAACTTTTTATATAATTAACCCTATCTATTCTCATAATAATTATACAAAATATATACTTTTTTTTAAAGATATAAAATAAAAAAAATAAGTAAAAATTTTACTTATCACATAAAGCATTTGCTATATCAACAAAGATAGAAACATCCAAATTTTCGGCTCTTACACTCATATCATAACCATATTTTTCAAGTATCCCAGATACAATATCTAAATTATAATTCTTAAGATTATTTCTAATATTTTTTCTTTTAAACTGAAAACTATCTCTAACTAATCTTTCAAAGAAAGAAAAGTTTTTAAGAAAAAGCCTATCTTTTTTCTCTTCAAAAGAAACAACCACACTATCAACATTAGGTTCTGGAACAAACTGTTTTCTAGAAACAAATAATTCTTTTTTTACTTTATAGAAATAATTAAGTAAAACAGTAATAGAACCATACTCTCTATTTCCTGGAAGAGTTGTAAACCTATCTCCTACTTCTTTTTGAACCATCATAACTATCTTATCAAATTTCAATCCACTAGAAATTAACTTCAAAATTATTGGTGTTGTTATATAATATGGAACATTACTTACAAAAAAAAGTTTATCATATTTATAATTTTTTACATCCATAACTAAATCAGATTCTAAAAAATCTTGAAACAAAACATCGACATTATCTAGTCCTTCTAGTCGTTTACTAAGTTCTAAAGATAAATCTCTATCTATTTCATAAGCCAAAACATTCTTAGCAACACTAGCAAGTTCTCTAGTCATTATAGCGCCACCGGGACCTACTTCAATTACCAATGAATCTTTTGTTATATCACTAATATCTACTATTCTCTTAACCAAATTTTTATCTTTTAAAAAATTTTGCCCAAATTTTTTCTTAAATTTAACTTCATACTTTTCCACAAAATCACCAACGCCTTTATTATAAAACACAAGAAAAAAAAAAGAAAGTAATTTAAAACATTTAAATTATTTCTTCTGTTCTAGTCATCATTTTTACTATTCGAAGTAAATCATAAATAATTATAATCGTTGTAGGAATTAAAATGCATAAAAAGAAATTAGATGGTTTTGATAAAAAACTATGAATATAACCTATCTTAGGGATCTTAAAAATAACCTTACCATAAATTGCTTCATTAAATACTGGTGTAGCATCATTAACTGCGTTATTATCTCCCTTAGTCGTATAAAACAACTTATTACCATTCGTTTTTCCTTTATCAACTATTCTATGAGTTATAGTTAAACCGTCATAGTTAATATCTGAAGAAAGAAAAGTAACAATATCACCAATCTTATAATTACCATCAATTCTTTTTATAACAACAGCATCATTAATCTTAATAGTTGGAACCATACTAGGAGAAACTATTACATAAGCATTAAACAAAGGATTTTTATTATTTCCATTCTTTGTATTAATGAATAAATCAACACAATAAATTATAAATAAAAGAACAAAAATTACAATAAAACATATAACAGCAATTAAAAATGAACGAGTAATAAAATGCGATAAATATTTTAAATCTTTAAAGAAATGAGTCTCTTTTTCTTCTTCTAGAGATAAAACTTCAACGTCCATTTATAATCACCTCAATTCAGCCTATCTTACTTACTATTATAATACTCAAAAAATCAAAAAACTATAAATATCAAAAAAAAAGTAGTAACTTTACAGTTCTCTACTTTGCTTTTCCAACTATATTAAGTTCAATACTATAATTTCCAACTGGTGTTAAACTGCTATCTGCCAACCACATTCTTAATCTATAATTATCTGTACCAGAATTAGTTTTCTTACACTTAGTCAAAATCATATTTCCTTTTTTAGTTCCCAATTTGGAATCTTCTTTGATAGCTTTAAAACTTACTGGGTCGGAAACTTTAACATAAGTACCACTTTTCTCTTGCTCTAGATAAATTCTTATATCATCATCTGATATTGTATTATTAGGACTCTTTTTAATAAAAATCTCATACTCAACACTATCAGCCTCATCCAAATCTACATCTACAGAAAAATCAAAATATTGTGATTCATCTGCATTAACCATCCCAATAGCATTAGTAGTAGGAACGGCATTTACAATACTTAAACCATTTACATTAGTTGAATAATTTAAAGTAACATTTCCACCATTCTTAGTTTCTTCAACTATTTTCTTATCTTGATTAAAAAAAACTATTAAACCAATTACTACTAAAATAATCAATATAAAACATATACTAATTAAAATTAACCAAAAATTCTTTGACAACCCTTTTTCCTTTTTATTCTCTTTATCCATACTTCCTCCTAAACAACTCTAGCATTTATAGTAAAACTAAATTTTTCCATATCTTTAGAAATAGCATAAGAATCTGCTAACCAAACACGTAATCTAAAATTCTTTTCTTCTTTTGAATTTAAAGTTCCTCTAAACAATAGAAAACCTCCTGGCATATCATTTAGAACTGTCAAAGAAGAAAAAACAGGCAATTTATTACAATCAAAACTTTTAAATGCTAAATCATTATCATCTGTCAAATAAAGTTTGACATATCTTTCTGACAACTCTTTATCATCACTTTCATTTTTAGTCAAATATATTTCATACCCAATTTCATCTTTAGAAGTATTCTTAATAGAAAATTCATTATATCCTTGTATACCTTCAGCAACTCCATCCCCAGTAAAAGTTTTTCCTAATTGATCAGAAACAGGTAATGTATTATTTATAGAAACCTTATCATCTTTTGAAAAAATAACTTCCAAAACATTTTGATTTTTTTTAGAACTTTCACCTATAATAACATTCTTAAATAAAAAGAAAAGAATAAAAGATAAAATAAATAAACTTAGAACAATCAACAAAGCTGTATACAATTGATCCTTATTATTTTTCATCACTCACTCCTCCAGCCCCTTATCATCTTAAAGATACCATAAAAATCATTTCAAGTCAAACAAAGCATAAGTATTAGAAAGAGTAACATTTGAAACATCCTCTACAGAAATATCTAGTATTTCAGCTAGCTTGGCTGCGATAATAGGAATATATTTTGAACTATTAATCTTTCCTCTAAAAGGAACAGGTGCAAGATAAGGGCTATCTGTTTCTAAAAGTATGTTTTCAATTCCAATTTCTTGAACAACTTTATATAAATTACTATTTTTAAAAGTAACAACTCCTCCAATTCCTATCTTATACCCCATCTTGATATAAATTTTAGCTGTTTCGATACTACCACTAAAACAATGAATATCTCCTACAACTTCTGGGAATTCTTTTAATATCTTTATTGTATCTTCAGTTGCATCACGACTATGAATTACCACAGGCAAATTATATTTAGAAGCTAGCCTCATTTGTTCTCTAAATAATTTTTGCTGTAAATCAATATCCTCTTTACCATAGTGATAATCCAGTCCCATCTCCCCTATTCCAACTACTTTAGCTTCCATTATCTGTTTCTCTAACAAACTTATATCTTCTATAGTTGTAATCTTTGCTTCACTAGGATGATAACCAATAGTAACATACACCCCATCGTATTTCTTTGATAATTCAAGAGACTCTAAAATAGACTCTCTAGTACAACCAGATATTATAATTTTTTCAATATTATTTTCTAAATTCTCTTTTACAATTAAATCAATGTCATCATAATCTTCATTAGATAAGTGACAATGTGTATCAATAAACATACTTTACCTCCACCTATAATTTATTATACATCAAAAAAGAATGAACATCATAAACTGATAAAATAAATGTAGACACGAAAAAAGATGTGTTTACATTTTTTATGT
>CAMNUE010000024.1 GCA_946560065.1 uncultured bacterium
AAATAGATAACCTTATCACTCTTCATCAACGTAAGTTAGAAAAATTGAAAAATATTAAAACATCAATGTTAAATAAAATGTTTATATAGGAAGGAGAGGCGAAATGTATAATGATGAATTGCAATTTGAACATGATTTTATAAAATCTTTGCAAGAAAATGGATGGACAGATGGAGTGTTGAAAAATCCTACTGAAAAAGATTTATTAAATAATTGGTCAAAAATTTTATTTGAAAATAATAGACAAGTAGATCGACTTAATGATTTTCCATTAACTGATGGTGAAATGCAACAAATCATTGAACAAATAAATGAGTTGAAATTTCCTATCAAATTAAATAGTTTTATTAATGGCAGTACAATTAGTATTACTAGAGATAATGAAGAAGACAAAGTACATTTTGGAAAAGAAGTAAGTCTAAAAATCTATGATAGACAAGAGATTGCTGCAGGACAATCACGATATCAAATTGCAGAACAACCTATCTTTAATAAAAAGTCTTCTGTTTTAAATAATAGAAGAGGAGATGTCATGCTTCTTATAAATGGGATGCCTTTATTTCATATTGAATTAAAAAAGAGTAATATTTCAATCAAACAAGCTACCAATCAAATAGAAAAGTATGCCCATGAAGGAATATATAATAGTGGGATATATCAATTAGTGCAAATTTTTGTTGCCATGACACCAGAAGAAACAGTATATTTTTCAAATCCAGGACCTACAGGTACATTTAATCCTTCTTTCTATTTTCATTGGGAAAATTTCAATAATGAAATAGTAAATAATTGGAAGGAAATCACCAGCAAATTATTATCAATACCTATGGCTCATCAACTAATAGGTTTTTATACAGTTGCAGATGATACAGATAATGTTCTAAAAGTAATGAGAAGTTATCAATATTATGCAGCAAATAAAATAAGTGATGTTGTTTCAAAAACAGACTGGACTAATCCTAATACTAGAGGAGGATATATTTGGCATACAACAGGCTCTGGTAAAACTATGACATCATTTAAGTCTGCACAATTAATTGCTAATTCAAAAGATGCTGATAAAGTAATATTCTTAATGGATAGAATCGAGTTAGGAACGCAATCTTTGGATGACTATCAAGGTTTTGCCGATAACAAAGATGATGTATCAGGAACAGATGATACTAGGGATCTTATAACTCAATTAAAAGATGATTATAAGGTTTTAATTGTTACATCTATTCAAAAAATGAGTCTAATAAAAGACCTTTTAGGAATATATACACATGATTTAGAAACTATAAATAAAAAAAGAATAGTGTTTATAATTGATGAGTGTCATAGAGATACCTTTGGAACAATGATGGCATCTATTAAAGAAACCTTTCCAAAAGCTATTTTCTTTGGGTTCACAGGAACACCAGTGTTAGATGAAAATAAAAAGAAATTTAGTGTTACTGCTGATGTATTTGGAAATGAGTTACATCGTTATGCTATAGCAGATGGTATTAGAGATCACAATGTTTTGGGTTTTGATGTATATAAATGCCCTACTTACAAAGATAACGATTTAAGAAAAGCTATTGCTTTGGAAAAATCTAAATCTCAAACCGAAGAAGAAGCAATATCAGATCCTGCAAAGAGTGAAATTTTTTATAAATATATGCAAGATGTGGACATGGCTGGAGATTTAGATGAGAATGGTAATTATCAAAGGGGAATAGAAGATTATTTAAAATCAAACCAATACAATAATAATGTGCATAGGGAAGAAGTTGTAAAAAGTATTCTTTCTAATTGGAAGATAATCAGTCATAATAATGAATTTAGTGGAATATTAGCAACAAATAGTATACCAGAAGCAATAGAATACTATAGATTATTAAAATCTAAAAATGCTGGAGATTTATTTAACTTTACTTTATTAGTTGATCCTAATATTGATAATAATGATGGTGCTATCTTTAAAGAAGATGGATTAGTTGAAGTTATTGAAGATTATAACAATATATTTGATCAGAAGTTTTCTCTAAGCAGTAGCAAAAGTCTAAAAAAAGATATTCAAAATCGACTTGCACATAAAAAACCATATACACACATACAAGACAAAGACAAGATTGGTTTGTTAATAGTTGTTGATCAATTATTAACAGGTTTTGATTCTAAATGGTTAAATGTATTGTATTTAGATAAAGTAATTAAATTTGAAAATATTATTCAGGCATTTTCAAGAACTAATAGAGTTTATAATGCAACTACTAAACCATTTGGAATAATAAAATATTATAGAAAACCATATACGATGGAAAAAAATATAGAAAAAGCAATAAGATTGTATTCAGGTGATAAACCATTTCAATTATTTGTTCCAAAATTAGAAGAAAATATCAGTATGATGAACAAAATTTATAGTGAAATCGAAGAATTATTTAAGTCTGATGGTGTTGAAGACTTTTCGGTATTACCAGATGATAAAGAAACAAAAAGAAAATTTGTTAAATTATATAATGAGTTTAATAATTATTTAAGTGCTGCAATAATTCAAGGATATATTCCTAAAGATGATGATACTGTTGAAGAACAAAATAATATAGAAGATGTTGTATTATCTAAAGATTTAGGTAAAGATGAAGAAATTAAATTATGCAATAACATATATATGGAGCAGTTAATATTAAATAGTCCTATTACAAAATCAAATATTAATGCAATAAAGCAAAGATATATTGATTTAGATAGAGAACATAAAAATAATCCAGATGATATTGGTTATGATATTGATGGTAGTTTAATAGAAATTGATAATGGAAAAATTGATTCTGATTATATGAATAGCAGATTTACTAAATTTTTAAAGGTATTAAATCAGCCAAACTACTCTCCAGAAGAATTGGAAAAAGCTTTAAATAGCTTACATAAGTCATTTGCAAGTTTATCACAAGAAAAGCAAAAATATGCAAATATGCTAATACACGATATAGAAAGTGGAGATTTAATAATAGAAGATAATAAATCATTTATGGATTATGTTACAGAATATGAAAAAAATGCTGAAAATGACCAAATACGAAAATTATCTAACGCTTTTGGGCTTGATGAAAATAAATTAAGAAATATTATGAGTTCCCCAGTTACTGATTCTAATATAAATGAGTATGGTAGATTTGATGAATTGCTAAAAACAATAAATTTAGTTAAATCTAAAAATACATTAGAAAAAATTTATAATAAACAATATAAAGAATATGAAGTTAATATTCAAGTTCATGAAATATTAAGAAAATTTATTTTAGATAATGGATTTGATTTGGATTCTCTAAGTAATAAGTAGATCAATAATTTGGTCTACTTTTTTTTGGGAACAACGTAAGTTTGGAGAGATGGCCGATTATAAAAAAG
>CAMNUE010000025.1 GCA_946560065.1 uncultured bacterium
GATTTTTATACACCCATGCAAGTAAAAAGAAGATTCTTTCTATATAGAGTATCTAGTCTTAAAATTCCGATAATTTACAGTTTATTTGCATTAACCAGGCAGAAAAATTTTCTATATACTATAATGACTTTTATCCTTATAGTATATATTACAGGCATACAAAATGGTATTACAGATGCCCTGAAAGTATTTGCATCGTTTTATTTTTTGATCAATATTTCTGGTATCAACTATGCTAGTGCAACATCTAACTTTAGGAAGTTTTATGATTTCTATAGAATAAGTATCATTTACGAAGGAGTGTCTTTAGTTATAAGTTCAGTAATCCTATCACTCCCATTATTAATATTGACGTTATGTTCAAATACATCTTGGGATAATTTACTGATCAATTATTCTTTCTTTTTAATAAGTGTTATTTTCGGTTTTCTATTTCCTAAATCCAACGGAAGCTTAAATGAAATATTTGCTATATCACTATCAATGATATGTGGACTCATTATTTACCAATTATTGATTTATCGGACTTTATTTCTCCCAATAATTATTATTCTATTGTGTATCTTATTAGCAATCTTACGGAAGGAAAGATGTTGGAATGAATAAAGAGATTTTAAAGAAAAGTTTCGTCAACGGTTCATTTTTGTTTATAGCTTTACTTATCGTGGATTTTATTATTGAGTTATTTCAAATAAATGAAAGTGGAACGGTCGTTACCTTCTTGGGAATAAAAATAATTACACACATGACTAGTAAAGAACTCACTACTAGCATAGGTATCACTATTGGTATTCTTTTTTGGTATGTAATTACAATTATTATTTGTTATGGAGGAGCCTTGATAGTATCTAGGACTAAGAAATAATGGGCACAGCGTTAGCAATTGCTTTACTTATAATTTCTAGCATTGTGATACATGGGATCTTTCATTACGCTCTTGCTATAGTCTTTGGCTATAAACCAAAACTTTATTTTTCAAGTTATTTAATTCCTACAGTAATATATGACTTGATTTGACAATTCAGGATAGTAATAAAATAGTTACATTAACTACTTCAAAAACACTAGATAAGATAGAAAAAAAGAACAAGGATTATATTATATAGGTTTCCCTGAATTTCCTTGGTGTAAAGAATTAGTACCGATTTTAGTTTCGAGACTCCCACGCTCTGAAAAAATATACTCGTTAAATACGCATAGTAAGTCTTTTTCTAAAAATGATCAATATAGATTGCAAAAAATATATTCAGATTATTACGAGGATAATCTGACTGTGCCATTTGTAATTTCAATAAATTTGAGAAAAGAGACCCTTACACACGTAGGGACAGTTTTCACGCATAATGAAAAAATAAATGATCTTACAAAAAAGGAGAAGGAAGAATTAATGAAGATATTGATGAGCTTATAAATTGGACTATGAAGTAATTTTTATAAAATATTGTCTATTAATCTTCTTAAGCATAATCCCTTGTGTATAAGATATAAATTTTCAAATGACTGTGTTGGTTGATACGGGTTATCTTTTAATTCGAATAATACTCTCAAAATTAGTTCTTAATCCAGCAAGTGGATTGTAATGTGTGCCTAATTAAGTTTGTCAATTTATGTATACCCTATCAACTATAAAAAGATGTAGATTCGCAATTTAATGAATCTATATCTTTTTTAAATGAATCATCTTTTCATCCTAATATCCGCATTATCACGTACAGTTTCACGATAATATTCTAAATCTCGATTACTCTCTATCACTATTATTCCAACTTTCTCTTTAATTCTCTAAGCTGTTCAGCTACGTGTATACATTCAAGTTGAACATCTTTTACAGTCCAAGTAGCACTACCTGGGATCTTATCTACATCATGAACAGTATCAAATCCTAGATAAACACCACTAAAGTCATCATTGCATTTTATGTACCCACTAAAGCTAAATCGACCATGTACATCTAGGCTCCCACCTTAAGTTTGACAATATCTGACATGCGCAAGCCTATATTTAATCCAAACAAAAATAGAAAAACATCTCTTTTCGAATTTTTGGTTCTCCGTAAAAAAAATAAAAAATCATCGATCTCTGTTTCTGATCTAAAAGGCTGAACATTATAAGTGGATTTTCTTGCTATAATTTTTCACTATCCCTTAAATTATATAAAATTTTATAATTATATTACCTCGGTTCTAGTTCATTATTACATATGTATAATAACATAGATAAGAACTCATCGAATCGAGAAAAAATATACTATTATCATATACACTTTATATTGATTAACTTATAAATGTATCTAGTTATATACAAAACAAAAGTAACACAATGTAACACGAACGTGGTAAAATATTTATAGAAAGTGAGGGGTTAAAAATGGCTACTATTAGTATCAGGCTAAACCAACAAGAAGAAGAACTTTTTAAAGGATATGCAGAACTTACTGGAGAAAACTTGTCTACTCTCTTCAAAGAAGCTCTTAAAAAAAGCATTGATGATGAATACGATCTTCAGGTATACAAAGAAGCATATAAAGAGTATCAGCAAGATCCAGTAACTATCTCACATGCTGACTTTAAAAAGGAGTTAGGTTTTTGAAAGAATACCATGTTGAATACTCAAAAAGAGCACAAAAACAAATCAAGAAATTAGATAGACAAATTCAACGGTTGCTATTTGCCTGGATAGATAAAAATCTTGAAGGCGTATCTGATCCACGCATACATGGTAAAGGTTTGACTGGAAACCATGCTCGTGAATGGAGATATAGAATTGGCGACTACCGCCTTATATGTGATATTCAAGATGACATAATGATTATCTTGGCTTTGGAATTTGGTCACAGAAGATCCGTGTATAATAAAAAATAAACCACCT